>CAZOWA010000128.1:0-1003 GCA_964583695.1 uncultured Dechloromonas sp. | reverse complement strand
GGCTGCGCGCCAAGGCCGAAGGCGAAAACATCCGCCGCCGCGCCCAGGAAGACATCAGCAAGGCGCACAAGTTTGCCGTTGAGAAATTCGCCGGCGAACTGCTCGCAGTCAAGGACAGCCTGGAAGCCGCGCTGGCCGTGCCCGAGCAGACGGTCGAGAGTTTCAAGTCCGGGGTCGAACTGACCTTGAAACAACTCGTTTCAGCCTTTGAAAAGAATGCGCTGAGCGAGGTGAACCCGGCCGGCGAAAAGTTCGATCCGCACAAGCACCAGGCCATCGGCATGGTCGATTCCGAGCAGGAAGCCAACACCGTCGTCACCGTATTGCAAAAGGGCTACCTGATTGCGGACCGCGTGCTGCGTCCGGCACTGGTCATGGTCGCCAAGGGCAAATAAGGCAAAGGCAAAATACGGCGTTTTTTCCGGTTGACCGCAGCAATACATAAAACTGCGGCTTGAAATCGGCAGCGCCGCCCCCAATTCACGAACATCCGACATTTATCTTCAAGGAAAGAAATCATGGGCAAAATCATTGGTATTGACCTGGGCACCACGAACTCCTGTGTCGCCATCATGGAAGGCGGCCAGCCGAAAGTCATCGAAAACTCGGAAGGTGCGCGCACCACCCCGTCCATCATCGGTTACGCCGAAGATGGCGAAATCCTCTCCGGCGCCCCGGCCAAGCGTCAGGCCGTCACCAACCCGAAGAACACGCTGTACGCAGTCAAGCGCCTGATCGGCCGCCGCTTCGAAGAGAAGGAAGTGCAAAAGGACATCTCCCTGATGCCCTACAAGATCGTCAAGGCCGACAACGGCGACGCCTGGGTCGAAGTGCGCGACAAGAAGATCGCCCCGCCGCAGGTTTCCGCCGAAGTGCTGCGCAAGATGAAGAAGACCGCCGAAGACTACCTCGGCGAGGAAGTCACCGAAGCCGTCATCACCGTGCCGGCCTACTTCAACGACAGCCAGCGCCAGGCCACCAAGGACGCCGGCCGCATCGCCGG
>CAZOWA010000127.1:0-1024 GCA_964583695.1 uncultured Dechloromonas sp. | reverse complement strand
GCGCCTGGTACGCCTACAACGGCGAGAAGATCGGCCAGGGCAAGGACAACGCCCGGGAGTTCCTCAAGTCCAACCCGCACATCGCCCGCGAGATCGAAAACAAGATCCGCGTCGCCGCGGGCCTGCCCGAGATGGCGGCGATCGCACCGGCCGCCCCCGCGGCAGCCGCCTGAGCCAGCACCGGGGCTCCTTCCCTCAAATGGCCGCCAGCCTCCACGACCGCGCCCTGCGCTGCCTCGCCCAGCGGGAGCACTCCCGCGCTGAGCTGGCCAGAAAGCTCGGGAGCCTCGGCGAGCCCGACGAGGTGAAAGCCGAGCTCGACCGCCTCACCGAGCTCGGCCTGCTCTCCGACGCGCGCTTCGCCGACGCCTACGTGCGTGCCAAGGCCGCGCGCTTCGGCGCCTCGCGGCTACGCCTCGAGCTCGCCCGGCGGGGGGTCAACGCCGAGCTGATCGCCGCCAGCCTCGAAGACAACTGCGGTGACGGCGAGCTCGAACGCGCCCGCGACATCCACCGGCGCAAGTTCGCCGAAGCGCCCCAGGATGCCCGCGAATGGGCGCGGCAGGCCCGTTTCCTTCAAGGTCGTGGCTTTTCCTCCGAAATAATCCGTAGAGTCCTGAAAGAGCACCCCGGCGATGAGCCTGCTTAAAGTCAGCAACCTGCAAAAGAAGTACAAGGCCCGCACGGTCGTCCACGACGTTTCCTTCGACGTGGGCAGCGGCGAGGTCGTCGGCCTGCTCGGCCCCAACGGCGCGGGCAAGACCACCTGCTTCTACATGATCGTCGGCCTGGTGACCGCCGACGGCGGCGAGATCACCCTCGACGACCAGGTTCTGACCCATCGCCCGATCCACCAGCGCGCCCGCCTCGGCCTGTCCTACCTGCCACAAGAGATGAGCGTGTTCCGCAAGCTCACGGTGGCCGAGAACATCCAGGCCGTGCTCGAGCTGCAAAGCCTCACCAAGCCCCAGATCGCCGCGCGCCTCGAAGAGCTCCTCGGCGAGCTCGGCATCGAGCACCTGCG
>CAZOWA010000126.1:0-1035 GCA_964583695.1 uncultured Dechloromonas sp. | reverse complement strand
CTGGCGCTGCAGACGCCGCTCGACGTCCGCCAGCGCAACTACCTGAACAAGGTCGACGCCGCCGCCAAGGGCCTGCTCGGCATCATCAACGACATCCTCGACCTGTCGAAGATCGAGGCCGGCATGATGCGCTTCGAGCGCACGCCGTTCAGCCTCGACGCAACGCTGCAGCACCTCGGCGACCTGAGCGCGCTGCGCGCCCGCGAACGCGGGCTGGAACTGCTCTTCGACCTCGCCCCGGACGTCCCCGACCGCCTGCTCGGCGACCCGCTGCGCCTTGGCCAGGTGCTGCTCAACCTGGTCGGCAACGCCATCAAATTCACCGAGCAGGGCGAAGTCCGCGTCGAAGTCCGCCTGCTCGAAGCCGATGCCGACAAGGCGCGCATCCGCTTCGAAGTACGCGACACCGGCATCGGCATGACGCCGGAACAACTGGCCAGCCTGTTCACCGCCTTCACCCAGGCCGACAGCTCGACCACCCGCAAGTACGGCGGCACCGGCCTCGGGCTGTCGATCTGCAAGCGCATCGTCGACCAGCTCGGCGGCTGCATCAGCGCCAGCAGCCAGCCCGGCGTCGGCAGCAGCTTTGTCTTCGAACTGCCCTTCGAGCTCGCCAGCCGCGAAGCGGAAACGCCGCGCCGCCTGGGGCTGCCCGAACACCTGCGGACCCTGGTCGTCGACGACAGCCCCGGCGCCCGCGAGATCTTCGCCCACATGCTGGCCGGGCTCGGCATCGAAAGCCGCGCCGTCGGCAGCGGCAACGACGCCCTGGTCGAACTGCAGAGCGCAAACAATGCCGGCCAGCCCTACCAGTTGCTGCTGCTCGACTGGAAGATGCCGGGCATGGACGGCGCCGAACTGCTCGCTGCCGTGCGCCGCGACTTCCCCGGCGCACAGGCGCCGGCGGTGGTGATGATCACCGCCTTCGACCAGGACGAATTGCACGAACTGCTCGAACCGTACAGCGTCAGCGCCATCCTCGGCAAACCGGTAACGCCGTCGTCGCTGTTCGACAGCATCATGCTCGCCCTGCAC
>CAZOWA010000125.1:0-1107 GCA_964583695.1 uncultured Dechloromonas sp. | reverse complement strand
GGTCGGACAGCGAAATGGCGCAGAAATCGTGGGTCAGCGGCGCGCCGACCAGCGCCGCACAGGTGTTGATCGCCGAGGCGCCGGGGACGATTTCGACCTCGATGTCCGAATCCGGCGTCCAGCCGGCCTGGAAGAGCACCTCGAAGGTCGGCCCGGCCATGCCGTAGACGCCGGCATCGCCGGACGACACCAGCGCCACCTTGCGTCCCTGCTGCGCCAGTTCCAGCGCTTCGACGGCGCGGTCGAGCTCTTCGGTCATCGACTTCTTGATGACTTGCTTGCCCTCGATCAGATCGGCGATCAGGCGGATGTAGGTGACGTAGCCGATGATTGTGTCGGCCTCGGCAATCGCCGCGCGGGCGCGCGCCGTCAGGTGGTCGTGGCTGCCCGGGCCGAGGCCGACGAGCATGATCTTGCCTTGGGCGGCGGGATGTTCAGGTGCGTTCATGGGGAATCCTGGCAATGGAGACGGTGGCATTGCGGCCGTCCGGGCCGCGCAGCCGGTATTTTTCGATGAGTAGATGACTTTTGTCGGCGCCCGCCGCGAGCAGCGCCGCCGCTTCCGAAACCGACGGCGTGCCGGTGTACTTGCGCACGGTTTCCGAGGGGTTGGGCACGTCGACCGCGGCCAGTTCGCTGGCCGGGTAGAACAGCGCCGGCCAGCCGCGGTGGGCGATGACTTCGAGCAGGCCGGGTTCGTCGGCCTTGAGGTCGATGCTGGCCGCCGCCCGGACATCGTCCGGCGCCGCGCCGCAGGCGGCGAGCGCCTCTTCGATGCAGCGGGCGATGGTGCTGGCGGGGGTGTTGCGGTCGCAGCCGAGGCCGAGGGTAATTTTCAAGACGGCGCTCCAGGACGATAGACCACGCAGCGGCCAGCCAGCCGCTCCGCGTACTCCGCCGGCATCGCCCGCTCGCTGATCCACAGCACGGCGGCGAAACGCCCGGGATCGACGTCTTCGAGACGGGCGAACAAGCTCACGTTGGCCGGCAGTGGCCCGTTGCGGCCGTTGGCGTGGCTTGGCCACCAGTCCGGCGAGCCGGCTTCCTGAACCAGGGCGACCGGCTCGTCGTTGACCATCGCCGCGCTGCAGCGCACCAGTTCGTCGT
>CAZOWA010000124.1:0-1136 GCA_964583695.1 uncultured Dechloromonas sp. | reverse complement strand
ACATCGTCGCCCAGTACGGCGGCACGCTCCGCTTCGGGCGCTCGGCGGGCCTCGGCGGCCTGCGGGTGGAGGTCAGCCTGCCGCTGGCGTCGTGAGCGGCCGCGTGGCTGGCGGGGGGGGGTTGGCGTTCGGCCCTTGCCGAGGGCGGAAGCTGCTGCGTAAGCCTGGCGTGACGGGCGCGCAGGGGCCGTTTCCGGCGGATCCCCTGCACCGCAGACGGGCCTGTGGCCTTACTCGTCGCCGCGGGCCTCGATACCGAGGAGCTCCTCGACCCGCAGCAGGGCCGAATCGTCCCTGACCACGCTGCGCAGCCATTCGTGCAGCGGCATGTTGCCCCAGCGGACGGCCTTCTCGGCCAGGTAGGCCACCGGGCTGTGGGGCTCGGTGCGGCGGAAGAAGGCCGCGATCCCTTCGAGCTGGCGCAGCGCCTCGGCGCGGCTCTGCGGCGGGCCGCCGGCGGGCATCCTGGCGCTGCCTTCGGCCGCCGGGGCTGCGCTGGCGGCCGGCGCCGGGCTCGCCGCGGCCTCGTGGTGGGGCGCGCTGTCGTTGCTTGGGGCATGGCGGCGCAGGCTGCGGGTGAGGTCGTCGAGCGCATCGCGGGCCGGGCCGAAGGCCGGGGCGGCAGCGCCCAGGTGGGCGTCGAGGACGGACTGCAGGTGGCCCAGGGCGGCCTCGAGGCGCGCCGCCTCGCGCAGGCCGTCGCTGAAATGCTGCGGCGGGGTGTCGCGCAGGGCGGCGTCGATGGTGTCGAGGCTGGGCTGGGGCGCGGCGCCCTCATCCGCCGCTGCGGGCTTGCGTGCGGCGGCCCGGGCGGCCTCCAGGTCGGCCAGCGAATAACGGCCCCGGGGCGAGGCGGTGAGCGGCAGCGTGCGCAGCAGGCGGGTGGTCTGGGCGAGCAGCCAGTCGAGGGCGCCGATGCGCGGCTCGAAATCGCCGTCCTCGGGCTGGGGGTGGATTTGGTCCCAGAAGGCTTCGCACAGGGCGGCGGTGAGGGCGTGCCCATCGGCCAGGCCGGCCAGCCCGTGGGCCTGGCCGCGGGCCTCGGTGAGCCAGCCGGCGAGCCGCAGGTCCTTGGTCTGGGTGGCCAGCAGGGCTTCGCACTGCGTGACGACGCCCCGCCAGTCGGCCTCCTTGAT
>CAZOWA010000123.1:0-1141 GCA_964583695.1 uncultured Dechloromonas sp. | reverse complement strand
TCGAGAACATCGACATCGGCGGCCCGGCCATGGTCCGTTCCTCGGCCAAGAACTATGCCGGCGTGGCCATCGTCACCGATCCGGCCGACTACCAGCCGCTGCTCGACGAAATGAAGGCCAACGCTGGCGCCCTGCAACTCGGCACCCGCTTCAACCTGGCCAAGAAGGCGTTCACGCACACCGCCCGCTACGACAGCATGATCGCCAACTGGCTGACCGGCCTCGACGAAGGCGCCGAAGCCCAACCGGAAGCCGCTGCGCCGGTCCCGGCCGTGTTCCCGGCCAAGCTGCAACTGGCCTTCGACCGCGTCGAAACCCTGCGTTACGGTGAAAACTCGCACCAGTCCGCCGCCTTCTACCGCGATACCATCGCGCTGCCGGGCAGCATCGCCAATTACACCCAGCTGCAGGGCAAGGAACTGTCCTACAACAACATCGCCGACTCGGACGCTGCCTGGGAATGCGTCAAGGCCTTCGAAGCCCCGGCCTGCGTCATCATCAAGCACGCCAACCCCTGCGGCGTGGCAGTCGACAGCAAGCTGCTGCGCGCCTACGAAAAGGCCTTCCTGACCGATTCGACCTCGGCCTTCGGCGGCATCATCGCCTTCAACGGCGAAGTCGGCCTCGACGTGGTCAATGCCATGAACGAGCGCAAGCACTTCGTCGAAGTGCTCATCGCCCCGTCCTTCACCGCCGAAGCCAAGGCCGCCCTGGCCGCCAAGGCCAACCTGCGCGTGCTCGAAGTACCGCTGGGCCGCGACCTCAACAAGCTGGAACTGAAGCGCGTCGGTGGTGGCCTGCTGGTGCAGACCGCCGACGACTTCACCGCCCAGGTCAAGGACCTGAAGGTGGTGACCAAGGTGCAGCCGACCCTGCTGCAGATCGAAGACCTGCTCTTCGCCGAGCGCGTCGCCAAGTTCGTCAAGTCCAACGCCATCGTCTTCTGCGGCGGCGGCATGACCCTGGGCGTCGGCGCCGGCCAGATGAGCCGCGTCGATTCGACCAAGATCGCCTGCATCAAGGCGCAGAACGCCGGCCTCGAACTGAAGGGTTCGGTCGTCGCTTCGGACGCTTTCTTCCCGTTCCGCGACGGCCTCGACGTCCTCGCCGAAGCCGGCGCCAAGGCGGTCATCCAGCCGGG
>CAZOWA010000122.1:0-1163 GCA_964583695.1 uncultured Dechloromonas sp. | reverse complement strand
AGCATGCTGGCCGGGCTCGAGGAGAAGCTCAAGGCCATGGTCGAGCTGACGGCGGCGCAGCGGCTGGAGCTGGTGAAGATGGGCCCGACGTCGGAGTCCTTCGTGCGCCAGAGCCTGGCGACGCTGGAGCAGGACCCGGACATCCTGCCGCGCAGTTTCAACCTCGAAGAGATGCAGCGCGACCTGCGGGCCCTCGACGAGCTGCGGCCGATCTTCAGCCGCCTGCGCCAGCTCGGCGGCCGGGCGGCGGATACCGAACGGGCCCTGGGCAGCGACCTCTACAGCGCGGCGCTGGCGGCCTACCGCTTCGCCAAGGCCGCCGAAGGCAGCGCGGTGGCCGACGCGCTGCGGGAACATGGCGCCGAGCGCTTCGCCACCGCCGGCAAGCGCAGCCCGACCCCCGACGACGACACCAACTAACACCCCAGCCTGCCCCACCCCACCCGGTTCTGCCCCCGAGCCATCCTTGCGATGGCTCGTCGCATTTTGAAGATGGCCCCCCCCCATCCCGCCACAACTGGCTGCCCCTGGCGGGATGGAACGCACCATCCCGCCGATGCCCTCGCCCGTCTTCCGGATGGCTGCACCCATCCCCGGCATGGACAGGCCCATCCGACAGACGGCTCCGCCCATCCCGCCAACGGCTTCTTCCATCTCCGCCGCAGCACACCCCATCACCACGACGGCCTCCCCCGTCTCCCAAATGGCTGCCCCCATCTCCAGCACGGACGCACCCACCCGGCGGATGGCATCGCGCGTCCTGCCGATGGCTTCATCCATCTTCGATGGCAGCACACGCCATCACCGGGACAGACCATCCCGTCGGCACGACGGCAGAAGCCATCAGCAGGACGGAAACACTCACTGCCGTGATGGCCAGCCCCAACTCCATCGGGCGGTCAGCCCGGTGAAGAAAAGCCGCGGCGATCCCGCACGACAGCCAACAAACGCCGGCCCCCGGATCACCGGCACGTCGAGATGGCGTGGAAATGTCGGGTTACGCTGCGCTAACCCGGCCTACCCATTTTCCATACACCATCTCCCCCTTTCACCTTTCGCCTTTCACCTCCCCCCGATCACACACGCCCGCCCTGCAACGCTCGGTGCTTCCGGAAAGCCCCTTCCGAGCCTTTGATCCGCGGAGCAACAGGCGGGGAAGTCCG
>CAZOWA010000121.1:0-1163 GCA_964583695.1 uncultured Dechloromonas sp. | reverse complement strand
GCGGCCCTCCAGGTCATCCGCCGTAACGGCGCCGTCGTCGGCTTCAACGCCGAGAAGATCTCGGTGGCCATGACCAAGGCCTTCCTCGCCGTCGAGGGTAGCCAGAGCGCCGTCTCGTCGCGGGTGCGCGAAGTCGTCGCCCAGCTCACCGAGGCCGTCGTCCGCTCGCTGACCCGCCGTCTGCCGGACGGCGGCACGGTGCATATCGAGGACATCCAGGACCAGGTCGAGCTGGCGCTGATGCGTTCCGGCGAACACGACGTCGCCCGCGCCTATGTGCTCTACCGCGAGCGGCGTTCTGCCGAGCGCGCCACGCTGGCGGAAGTGCAGGGCGTGCCGCAACTGCATGTGACGGTCGATGGCGAACGCCGGCCGCTCGACGTGGCGGCGTTGCTGCGTCGCTGCGAGGCCGCCTGCGCCGGGCTGGGCGAGCAAGTGTCGGCGCGCAGCATCCTCGACCACGCCTTGCGCAACCTCTACGATGGCGTCGCCCTGGCCGACGTCCAGCAGGCGCTGATCCTCGCCGCGCGCACGCTGATCGAGCGCGAACCGGGCTACGACTACGCCACCGCCCGCCTGCTGCTGGCCAGCCTGAACGAAGAGGCGGTCGGCGTCGAGGCAGCGCAAAATCCTAGGGTCGACGCCGGCTATTTCCCGAAATTCATCGCCCGCGGCATCGCCGCCGAACTGCTCGACCCGCGCCTGGCCGACTACGATCTGGAGCGCCTGGCCGCCGCGCTCAAGCCCGAGCGCAACCAGTTGTTCGGCTACCTCGGCCTGCAAACGCTCTACGACCGCTACTTCCTGCATATAGAGGGCCGGCGCATCGAAACGCCGCAGCTCTTCTTCATGCGCGTGGTGATGGGCCTGGCCTTGAACGAAATCGACCGCGAAGCGCGCGCCATCGAGTTCTACGATCTGATTTCCAGCTTCGACTTCATGTGCTCGACGCCGACCCTGTTCAACAGCGGCACCCTGCATTCGCAACTGTCCTCCTGCTACCTGACCACGGTGGCCGACGACCTCGACGGCATCTACCAGTCGATCAAGGAAAACGCGCTACTGCAGAAGTACGCCGGTGGCCTCGGCAACGACTGGACGCCGGTGCGCGCGCTGGGCAGCCGCATCAAGGGCACCAACGGCCAGAGCCAGGGCGTCATTCC
>CAZOWA010000120.1:0-1184 GCA_964583695.1 uncultured Dechloromonas sp. | reverse complement strand
GGGTTTTGTAGAGGCTCTGCGGTTTAATTGCAGGCGCGTTCGGCTTGTACGGTGAGTTGCTGATAATACTGAGCTTCTTCAATTCCCGGGGCGATTCACTGTGCCGATTTTCTGCCGGGCAACAGCAAGAAGCCGGCCGCTTGTTGGCTAACGCCCCATCCCGTAACGGCGCGCTGCATCGACTGCCAGGCCAGCGCCAATGCTGCCGAAGAGGTCGCCTTCGACGATCCGGGCCTGGGGAAACAGCGCTGAAAGGCGCCGACGCAGCAGGGGAATGCCGCTCGATCCGCCGGTGAAGAAGAGAGTATCGATACCGGAGGCTGCCAGCCCTGCCTCGGGCAGCAGTCGAGAGACGGCAGCCTCGATCTTTTCCATCAGAATCTGGGCTGACAGATCAAATTGGCTGCGAGTCAGCAGCATTTGCTCCCCTGGAGAGAATCGCTCCAGGGAAAGTTGCGTCGTTTCCTGGCTGGAAAGGGCAATCTTGACTTGTTCAACCTGGTGGGCCAGCCAATGGCCGGCGCGCTCGCGGATCAAGGCCAGGAGACGATCAAGGCGCTCCGGCGCAATGGTTTCAAGTTGGAGTCGCTGCTGTTCGGCCCAGACCTGGCGGGTGTAGGCAAAGTTGATGGTGTGCCAGGTCGCCAGGTTGAAATAGATGCTGGACGGCATTTCCCGACCGCTCTTCAACTGGCTGCGATGGCCCAGCAGGGGCATGACTTCGGCCAGGCTCAGTTGTTTGTCGAAATCGGTGCCACCGATGTGGATGCCGTCGTTGGCCAGGACATCGCTCCATCGGTCGACTGCGTGTACTCGATCCGGGGAAAGACGAACGATGGAGAAATCGGAAGTGCCACCGCCAATATCGGCGACCAGGACCACTTCCTCCCGGGCAAGGCCGGTCTCGTAATGGAAGGCGGCGGCGATGGGTTCATACTGGAAACTCAGTTCCTTGAACCCCACCGCCCGGGCGATCTCGCCCAAGGTGGCTTCGGCCAGCCGATCGGCTGCGGTATCGTCATCGACAAAATGCACCGGCCGCCCGAAAACTGCCTGATTGAACGAGCGACCGCCGTGCGCTTCCGCCCGCGCCTTGAGGGTGGCGATGAACTGGGTCAGCAGATCGCGAAAGCGAATGGGGCGCCCCTGGACTTC
Source organism: uncultured Dechloromonas sp. (assembly GCA_964583695.1). Lineage (GTDB taxonomy): Bacteria > Pseudomonadota > Gammaproteobacteria > Burkholderiales > Rhodocyclaceae > Azonexus. The sequence continues at coordinate 29 of CAZOWA010000120.1, read as the reverse complement.
GGTGACCCCGTCAATCAGGCTGCTGCCCA
>CAZOWA010000119.1:0-1237 GCA_964583695.1 uncultured Dechloromonas sp. | reverse complement strand
CTGTTCCCGTTGTCTTTTGACAACACCATACACCAAGCCATGCAGCAGGCCGACCCCCGGCTTCACCGGCCGGCCGCGCATGGCGCCCGAACATGCAGAAGCTCGCGTCACGACATTTCCCCCGCCTGGTGGGCGACATCGGCGGGACCAACATCCGGTTTGCGGTGATCGCCGCAGCGGGTGGGGCGCCGGCGCAGATCCGCAGCTTTGCCTGTTCCGATTTCCCCGGGCCCGAGGCCGCCATCCGCCATTACCTCGCCTGCGAAGGCCTCGCGCTGCCGCCGGTGGCGGCCTTCGGCATCGCTACGCCGCTATCGGGTGACGCGGTGCGCATGACCAACCACCCCTGGGCCTTCTCCATCGAGGTCCTGCGGCAGGCGCTGGGCTTCGCGCAGCTCGTCTTCATCAACGATTTCTCCGCCCTGGCGCTGGCCCTGCCGCGCCTTAAGGGCGCCGACCTCGAACAGATCGGCGGCGGGACGCCCCAGCCGGATGCGCCCCTGGCGCTGCTGGGGGCCGGCACCGGCCTCGGCGTGTCGGGCCTGATACCCTGCACCGGCGGCTGGCAGCCGCTGGCCGGTGAGGGCGGGCATGTCAGCCTCGCTGCCGGCAACGCCCGCGAGGCGGCGATCATCGCCGTGCTGGGCACGCGCTTCGGCCACGTGTCGGCCGAGCGGGCGCTGTCGGGCCCTGGCCTTGCCGCGCTTCACGATGCCATCCGCCAGCTCGAAGGCACCCCGCCCTGCCCGCTCGATAGCCGCGAGATCAGCGCCCGGGCGCTCGCCGGCAGCTGCCCCCACTGCACCGAGGCGCTGGAGCTGTTCTGCGCCCTGCTCGGCAGCGTCGCCGGCAACCTGGCGCTTACGCTCGGCGCCCGCGGCGGCGTGTACATCGGCGGCGGCATCGTGCCGGCGCTGGGCGATTTCTTCGCCCGCTCCGGCTTTCGGGCGCGCTTCGAGGCCAAGGGCCGTTTCTCGGCCTACCTCGCGGCGATTCCCACATATGTCATCCGGGCCCCCTATGCTGCCCTCTCCGGCGCCGGCGAAGCCCTCGAGCGCGCCCCCTGAGCCGTGCTCCCCATGCCAACCGAGGCAAACCCCGTGACCCAAGCAAAGAAGCGCCCCAGCCCCCGCAAGAACGCCACCGGCACGCCGCGCGCGAGCCCGGCCGACGGCGGCCGGATCCCGCCCGCAGAGCTCGCCGCGCTGATGCAGGCCACCCACGGCGACCCCTTCGC
>CAZOWA010000118.1:0-1259 GCA_964583695.1 uncultured Dechloromonas sp. | reverse complement strand
CCAGCCGTTAGCTGGCATCCTGCCCAATGGAGCCCGGACTTTCCTCCCGACACTTTCGTATCCAGCGATTGCCTGGCCGACTTTCCGGGGCGAATTATACGCTGGCCGCGCCCATCCGACGGCGCGCCGGATGATCAGCAATTCCCCTTCTTGGCCTGGCCCGGCGGGCAGAAACCGCCATCGTGGCGCGGCCCCGGGCCATTGGGATCGACAACAACGCTGCCGGCCGGGGTATACACGGCACATCCGGCGAGCATCAGGCTGACGACAAGGGCAGTAATCAAGGCTTTCATGGTGCGCTCCATTGTGTTTGGCAGGGGGACTTTCTGATTATAGGGTGGCAACAATCCGGCAGCATCAACGGTCCCAGTACGGCGTCGGTCCAAAACGGTCGATCAGGAAATCGATGAAGGCGCGGACCTTGAGCGGCAAATGCCGGTTGGGCAGATGCACGGCATAAATGAAGCGCTCGGTCGGGACATAACCCGGCAGCACCTCGACCAGGCGCCCTTCCTGCAGATCCTTGCCGACGATGAAGGTGGGCAGCAAGGCCAGCCCCAGGCCGCCGAGCACGGCCTGCGACAGGGCCTCATCGTCGTTGATGCGCAGGGTGCCGGATACCGGGATCGAGACATCGCCGTTGTAGCCGTTGAGGTGCCAGACGCCCTGGGTATCGAGAAAAGTGTAGTCCAGGCAGTTGTGTTCGCCGAGATCCTCCGGCACCAGCGGAATGCCACGCCGGCTCAGGTAGGCGGGGCTGGCGCAGATTTTCCGGCGGATCGGCGCCAGCTGGCGGGCGACAAGGTTCAGGCCGGGCTCCCGGGTAATGCGCAGGGCGATGTCGTAGCCCTCGTCGGCCAGATCGACCAGGCGGTCGCTGATCGTCAGGTCCACGGTCAGGTCGGGGTAGAGCGCCATGAAATCGGGCAGCGCCGAGGCGACATGCATGGTGCTGAAGGCGACCGGCGCGCTGATCTTCAGTTTGCCGCGCGGTTCCTGATGCAGGCGGGAGATGGTCGTGTCAGCCTGGCCCACTTCCTCAAGGATGCGGTCGCAATGCTCGAAATAGGCTTCGCCGACATCGGTCAGACTCAGGCTGCGCGTGCTCCGGTGCAACAGCCGGACACCGAGCGAACTCTCGAGGCGGGCAATGGCCTTGCTGACCCGCGACTTGGAGACATCGAGCCGCCGTGCCGCTTCGGAAAAGCTCCGGACCTTGACCACATGGGCAAAGAACAGCATGTCATTGACGTCGTGCA
>CAZOWA010000117.1:0-1285 GCA_964583695.1 uncultured Dechloromonas sp. | reverse complement strand
TGAGGTTCCCTCGGTTTTTCGTCTGCCAAAGGGTAGGTTTCATGCTACCAGTTTTTCCTGATGTTGCCTGGAGAGCCAATCGGCCAGGAACTGCATAGGCGACTTGTAGCCGAGGGTCGAATGCTGCCGCTTCCGGTTGTAGAAGACCTCGATGTATTCGAAGCAGGCGGCCTTCATGTCGGTATGAGTGGCATAACGAATCCCATGCACCCGCTCGTTTTTGAGGCTGTTGAACCAGCTCTCCGTCGGCGCGTTATCCCAGCAGTTCACTTTTCGGCTCATCGAGCAGGTCATGCCGTATTCCTTGAGCTTGTCCTGAAACGCATGGCTGGCGTACTGGCTGCCCCGGTCGGAGTGGTGCAATAAGCCCGGCGCTGGTCTCTTGCGGAACCAGGCCATGGTCAGCGCATCCGTCACGATGTCCGCCGTCATACGCGGCTTGAGCGACCAGCCGACGACTTCCCGGTTGAACAGGTCGAGCACGATGGCCAGGTAGAGCCAGCCTTCATCGGTCCACAAATAGGAGATATCCGACGTCCACACTTGATTCGGCGCCGTCGGGGTAAAGTTTCTGGCGAGCAGGTTTTCCGCTACGGGCAGCCCGTGCTTCGAGTCCGTCGTCACCTTGTAGCGCCGCTTCTGACGGGCGTAGATTTCGTTCTCGCGCATCAGTCGTTCCACCCGTGCCTTGCTGGCCGAAAAGCCTCTGCTACGCAACTCGCGGACCATTCGCGGGCTGCCGTAGGCGCCTTTGAGTTCGGCATGAATAGCACGGATAAGCGCCAGCATCTGGCTCTCCGACAGGCGCTTTCGGTCCGGCTTGCCGCCTCGCTTCCAGGCCCGATAACCACTGATACTGACCTCGAGCACATCGCACATTTCGGCGAGCGCAAACGCATTTCCCTGCTCGGCAATCCAGGCGTACTTCACAGAACATCCTTTGCGAAGTACGCCGCCGCTTTTTTTATGATTTCAAGCTCCCGCTTGAGCCGGAGATTTTCGGCGCGCAGCCGCGACAACTCCATTTCCTCCGGCGTCACCACCTTGCCGCCAGCGCCACTGAGCTTGCCCTCTGCCGCCGCTTTGACCCAGTTGCCCACAGTCTGGTCGCTCAGCCCGAGTTCTTTGCACACCTTGCCGACGCTCTGCCCATCCTTGATCCGCTTGACCGCCAGTTCCTTGAACTCGGTCGTGTATGCCTGTTTCGGTATCTTCATTTCCTGCCTTCCAAAAGTAACCACAATTTTAGGTCACCCTTGGCAGACGAAATTTCGGGGGAAGCTCA
>CAZOWA010000116.1:0-1322 GCA_964583695.1 uncultured Dechloromonas sp. | reverse complement strand
CGGCAAACTCATCGGCGCCTCGCTCGGCCCCGGCGACCCCGAACTGATCACCCGCCGCGCCTGGGCGGCGCTGCAATCCGGCGCGCGCTGGCTGTACCCGGTGAAGAAGGCCGAGGAATCGTCCTACGCGCTGGCCATCGTCGAGCGCGGCGGCATCGCCGTGCCGGCCGACGCGGTCGAACTGGTCTTCCCGATGACGCGCGACGCCGAAATCTTGGCCAAGGCCTGGGCGCGCGCCGCGACGCAGACCGTCGAACTGCTCGCCAGCGGCCGCGACCTGGTTTTCCTGGTCGAAGGCGACGCCTCGACCTTCGCCACCTTCGGCCACCTCGCCCGCGTTGTCCGTGAACTGGCGCCCGAAGTCGAGGTTGAGACCATTCCCGGCGTCTCCTCCTTCGCCGCCGCTGCAGCCAGCACCGGCACGACGCTCGCCGAAGAGGACGAAACCTTCGCGGTGATCCCGGCCGCCTACGGCGTCGGTGTCATCGACCACCTGCTCGACGAGTTCGACACCCTGGCCCTGCTCAAGGTCAAGCCGCTGCTCGACGAGATCCTCGATCTGCTCGAACGCCGCGAGCTGCTCGCCAGCTCGGTCTTCATCGAAAAAGTCGGCTCACCCGCGGAGCGCATCGTGCGCGACGTCACCAGTCTGCGCGGCGAGAAGGTCAATTACCTGTCGCTGCTGCTCGTCCAGAACCCCAAGCGCGTGCGCGGCGAACTGCGCCGCGGTTGCCGCAAGCGCCAAGTCGCTGCAGTGGCGTAAATCCTGCGGTCGACCGGAAAAATGAGCAAAAAATGAAGATTGCCGTCGTCTCCATCACCAAACACGGTATCGCGCTGGCCGGCCGGGTCGTCGCCGCGCTGCCCGGCGCGCAACTGTTCGCACCGGAGAAATTCCGCGCCGAAGCCGAGGCCGCCGCGCCCGGCGCCGCCCACTGCTACGCCGGCAAGGTCGGCGAGCAGGTGCCGGCGCTGTTCGCCGCCTTCGACGGCATCGTCGCCATCGTCTCGCTCGGCGCCGTCGTCCGCCTGATCGCGCCGCACCTCAAGGGCAAGGAAGTCGATCCGGCCGTGGTCGTCGTCGACGAAGCCGGCAAATTCGCCATCCCGGTCCTCTCCGGCCACCTCGGCGGCGCCAATGCACTGGCCGGTCACCTCGCCAGTGCGCTCGGCGCCCAGGCGGTGCTGACCACCGCGTCCGACGCGCGCGAAACCATTGGCGTCGACCTCCTCGGCCGCGAACTCGGCTGGACCTTCGAAGCGACGCACGACGAACTGGTGCGCTGCAGCGCGGCGATGGTCAACGACGAGCCGGTCGCCCT
>CAZOWA010000115.1:0-1333 GCA_964583695.1 uncultured Dechloromonas sp. | reverse complement strand
TGACGACGCCGCTGTCCGACCTGATCGCGCTGCTGCGCCGCCTGCGTTGCCCGGCCGTGCTGCTCGACCTGATGGTGCTCTGCTACCGCATGCTCTTCGTCTTCTCGCAGGCGGTGCATGAGGTGCGCACGGCGCAGCAGGCGCGCCTGGGCGATGCGACGCTGCGCCACAGCCTGCGCTCGCTCGGCCAGTTGACGGCCAATCTGGCGCTGCAGGTCTGGCAGCGCGCGCAGGCGCTGCACCTGGCGGCGCTGGCCCGCAACGGCGACGGCAGCCTGCGCTTCCTGACGCCGCAATTCGCCCACGCCGGGCGCGATACCGCGCTCGCCGTGCTGGCCGGCGGCGGCCTGCTGGCTTTGGCGCGGTGGGCATCCTGATGCTGCTCGAAGCGCTTTCGCTCAGCCACCGCTACGCCGACGGCAGCCTCGGCCTCGACGGCTGTTCGCTGGCCATCCGCCGCGGCAGCCGCAATGCGCTGCTCGGCGCCAACGGTTCCGGCAAGACCACCTTGCTGATGCACTGCAACGGCCTGCTGCAACCGAGCGCCGGCAGCCTGCGCTTTGCCGGCGCGCCGCTCGACATGAGCCGCGCCGGGCTGGCCGCCTTGCGCCGGCTGGTCGGGCTGGTCTTCCAGAACCCGGACCGCCAGTTGTTCTCGGCCAGCGTCGTCGAGGATGTCTCGTTCGGCCCGCTCAATCTCGGCCTCGACGAGGCGACGGTGCGCGGGCGCGTTGCCGAGGCGCTGGCGGCAGTCGGCATGAGCGACCAAGCCAACCGGCCGGTACATCACCTCAGCTTCGGCCAGAAGAAGCGGGTGTGCATTGCCGGCGTGCTCGCCATGCAGCCGGAAGTGCTGCTGCTCGACGAGCCGATGGCCGGGCTCGACGCCGCCATGCAGCACGAGCTGCTGGCCGTGCTCGACCGCCTGGCGGGGCAGGGCATCACCATCGTGCTGTCCACGCACGATGTCGATTTTGCCTATCGCTGGGCCGACGACATCCATCTGCTTGCCGCCGGCCGCTGCCTCGCATCCTTCGCCGCCGCCGAACTGCCGGCGCAGGCCGCGGCGCTGAAGCAGGCCGGGCAGCCGCTGCCGGCGGTGGTTGCGCTGCAAGGCGCGCTGGCCGCGCGCGGCATCGCCGCCGGCGCACCGGCCCGCAGCCTGGACGTGCTGCTGGCCCAACTTTCCCTGGAGGAAGCTTGATGAAATTTGGCCGATTTTTGCGGTTGACGGCAGGATTTTGCTGATGAGCGGAAAAATCTGGTTTGTCGGCGCCGGCCCCGGCGATCCCGACCTGATTACCGTCAAGGGGCGCAAGCTGCTCGAACAGGC
>CAZOWA010000114.1:0-1347 GCA_964583695.1 uncultured Dechloromonas sp. | reverse complement strand
TGCCGCGCCTGCTGGCGGGCGGCCTTGCGGGTGTTGCCGTGCGGGCCGGCGCGGCGGGTCAGGCCGGGCACCAGCAGCGGATTGCGCGGCCGGCTTTGCGGCAGGATCAGGGGTTCAAGTTTCTTGGCCATCGCTCACCCCTTCACGCACAGGACCTGCTTCAGGGTATGGACCACTTCCACCAGATCGCGCTGGTTGTCCATCACCTGATCGATGTCCTTGTACGCCGCCGGAATTTCATCGACGACCCCGCTGTCCTTACGACACTCGATGCCCGCCGTCTGGTCTTCCAGATCGAAACGGGAAAAGCGCCGCTTGGCCGCGCTGCGGCTCATCCGCCGCCCCGCCCCGTGCGCGCAGGAGCAGAACGACTGCGCATTGCCCAGCCCGCGCACGATGTACGAGCGCGCCCCCATGCTGCCGGGGATGATGCCCAGTTCGCCCGCCTGCGCCGAAATGGCGCCCTTGCGGGTGATGAACAGGTTCTCGCCGAAATGCCGCTCGCGCGCCACGTAGTTGTGGTGGCAGTTGATCGCCTCGCTCTCCAGCCGGAAAGGCGGCAGCTGCTTCTTCAACACCTCGACCACCGCCGCCAGCATCTGCTGCCGGTTGAGCAGCGCGTAATCCTGCGCCCACGCCACCGCCTCGACGTAATCGTCGAACAGCTCCGAGCCCTCGCTAAAATACGCGAGGTCGCGGTCCGGCAGATGGATGCGGTGACGCTGCATGTCCTTCTGCGCAGCAGCGATGAAATAGCGGCCGATGACGTTGCCGATGCCGCGCGAGCCGGAATGCAGCATCACCCACACTGCACCGGCCTCGTCCAGGCACAGCTCGATGAAGTGATTGCCGCCGCCCAGCGTGCCGAGCTGGCACAGCCAGGTTTCGTTGAAACGGCGCTGCATCTTCATCAAGCCCGGATGCTTGCCAACGATGGCGTCCAGCCGCTGGTCGAGCACCCGCCCGACCCGCTGCAAGGCGCTGCCGCGCATCCGGCTCGCCGCGTGCTGCTCGAAACCGCAAGGCACGCTGCCTTCGATACCCAGACGCAGCGTGCGCAGGCTGTCCGGCAAGTCCTCGGCGCGCAACGTCGTGCGCACCGCGTTCATGCCGCAACCGATGTCCACGCCGACTGCCGCCGGAATGATCGCCTGCCGCGTCGGAATGACACTGCCGACGGTGGCGCCGATGCCCGCATGCACGTCCGGCATCGCCGCGACATGGCCATGCACGATCGGCAGATTGGCCACGTTCAGCAACTGCTGCATGGCCGAAGCTTCGATATCGCGCGTCCACACCTTGACCGGGACGCGCCCCTTGTTCAGTTCTAATTGAATGCCCATGATG
>CAZOWA010000113.1:0-1350 GCA_964583695.1 uncultured Dechloromonas sp. | reverse complement strand
AGCTGGAAGATCTGGTCGGCGTGGGCGAGCGCGGTCCGCCCCGCCTCGGTCAGGGTCAGCGAACGGCCGCGCGGCGCGAGCAAGGCCTGACCGAGCTGGCGTTCGAGCTGGCCGAGCTGGGTGCTGATCGCCTGCACCGACAGGCCGAGACGCTCGGCGGCGCGGGTGATGCTGCCTTCCTTGGCGACCGCCCAGAAGTAGAGCAGATGACGGAAATTGAGATCGTCGGGCTTCATACGTTTCCATGAAACGGAAGTTAGAACACCAATATTATCCATTCATTGGAAATCAATGAGCCCGTAAATTGCGCCCATGCGCTGCGGACTGCCCGCCGCCAATAGCCAAAGGAGCCCCCCATGATCACCGTCGAAGATTGCACTGCCTTTTGCGATGCCCCGCTCGGCCAGGTCGAGGAACTCGCCCGCCGCGATGGGCTAGCCCCGGTGCTGGCTTTTGCCCGCGCCCAGAGACAGGGAAGTTTCGCTGTCCCGCACATAACGACGCTGCCGTTCGAACGAAAGGAAACGATGATGATGACGATGCAAGCCCGAGCCATGTTCCCCCAGCCCAGCGAACCCCGCCACCCGCTGCGCGCCTATCCGGTCAACAGTGCGCAGGCGAAGGCACGCCTGGTCGTCCTCGCCCTGCTTGCCGACGGCCGACTCGACGAATGCGAGCTGGAAGTGCTCAACCGGCGCGGTAGCTTCGCCGCGCTGGGCATCAGCCGCGAAGGCTTCGTCCAGGTCCTGCACGAGTTCTGCGCCGACGTCTCGCGGCTGGCCGGCGGTGCCGCCGACTGGCGTGTCTCGCCCGACCTGCTGGCCGGCCTGTTCGCCGAGGTGACCGAGGTGCAGGCCCGGCATGCGGTGCTCCGGCTGATCATCTCGGTGATCAGCAGCGACGGCCACCTGGCGCGGGGCGAGGAACGCCTGTTCCTTGGCGCGCTCGACGCCTGGGGTAACGGTCTGGCCGGCGGCGCAGCGCGCAACACGATCCGCATCAACTGAACGGATTGAATCCGAAAAACCGGAGGGATCATGGAAACCATTGGCAATGTCTGGTTATGGACGGCTTTCGGCAGCATCGTGCTGGTGATGCTGGCGATCGACCTGTTTCTGGTCGGCGGCGGCAAGCAGCACCGCGTCAGCATGCGCGAGGCCGCCACCTGGTCGGTGATCTGGGTTTCCGTGTCCTTCCTGTTCGCCGCCGGCCTGTGGTGGTATCTGGACGGCGCCGCCGGCCGCGAACTGGCCAACCAGAAAACGCTGGAATTCATCACCGGCTACCTGATCGAGAAATCGCTGGCGGTGGACAACGTCTTCGTCTGGCTGATGCTGTTCGGCTTCTTCG
>CAZOWA010000112.1:0-1382 GCA_964583695.1 uncultured Dechloromonas sp. | reverse complement strand
GTCGTCGTGGCTATCGAGCGGGAAGACCCCGGTATAGCGCCCGGCTTCCTTGATGCTCTTCATCACCAGAGTCCCCGCAGAAACCGTGGTTCCAGCCGCCAGCTCTAGGTGGCCGGAAATCATGCCGGCACCACCGACGACGCAGTGTTCGCCCAGGGTGGTACTGCCGGCAATCCCGACGCAACCAGCCAGGACGCTGTTCTCGCCAATCTGGCAGTTGTGGGCGATCTGCACCAGGTTATCGATCTTGCAGCCGTCGCCGATCAGCGTATCGTCGAGCGCACCGCGATCGATCGTGGTGTTGGCGCCGATCTCGACATCGTTGCCGATGCGCACTACGCCGGTCTGCGGAATCTTGATCCAGCGTGTGCCTTCGGGCGCGAACCCGAAACCGTCCGCGCCGATCACCGTACCGGAATGGATGATCACCCGCTCACCGAGCTGGCAACCGTGATAGACCGTGACATTCGGATAGAGCACGCTGCCGCTGCCGATGCTGACCCCGTCGCCGATCACGCAACCGGCATGGACGACGACATCCTCGCCCAGGGTCACACCGCGACCGATGCTGACCAGCGGCCCGATGGCGGCGCTGGCCGGCACGGCGGAATCGACCACCGCGCTGGCATGAACACCGGAAAACCCGGCTGCCAGGGGATTAAGCAACGAAGCCACGCGCGCGTAATAGGCATAGGGGTTGCCAGTGACGATGCGCGGCCCGGCAAAATCGGCGGCGGCGTCGGGCCCAAGGATCACTGCGGCGGCGCGACATGAACGCAATTGCGCCCGGTATTTCGGGTTGGCCAGGAACGCGATATCCCCCTCTCCCGCCGTCGCCAACGTGGCGACGCGGAAGATGCGGATATCGCCCGCCCCAAGCAAGTCGCCGCCCAGTTGGGCGGCGATCTCGGCAAGCGTCAGCGAATGGGCTGCGGTATCCGGCATCACTTGCCGTCGGACAGCGCCTTGATGACGCGATCGGTGACGTCCAGACGCGGGCTGACCCAGACGACATCCTGCAGGATCAGGTCATACTTGTCGGCATCGGCAATCTGCTTGATCGCCCGGTTGGCCTTCTCGATGATCGCGGCGTTTTCCTCGTTCTGGCGCAGGTTGAGGTCCTCGCGGAACTCACGCTGGCGGCGCTGGAACTCACGCGACAGATCGCCCAACTCCTTTTCCTTGGCGCGGCGTTCCGATTCGCCCATCGTCACCCCGTTCTTTTCCAGGGATTCCTGCAAGCCCTGCAACTGCTTGGCCATGCGCTGCAATTCCTGGTCACGCCGGGAGAACTCGCTTTCCAGCTTCTTGGCGGCCTTCTGGGCGGCCGGCGCCTCCCGGAAGATGCGCTGGGTATCGACGTAACCCACCTTGAGTTCGGC
>CAZOWA010000111.1:0-1383 GCA_964583695.1 uncultured Dechloromonas sp. | reverse complement strand
TGATGTAGCTGAAGCGCAGGCTCGGCAGTTCGAGCAGCCAGATGACGTCGTTGGCATTTTCCGAGATCAGCCGGTAACGGCTTTCGGCGAGCCGCAGCGCTTCGTCGGAGCGGCTGCGCTCGACTGCCAGTTCGGCCAGTTGCGCGTAGCCTTCGATCAGCGCGATGTCGCGCTGGTCGGGCGTGGAGGGCTGGCGGTGGTAAAGCGCGAAGGTGCCGCGGACCTTGCCGTCGCGCCCGTGGAAAGGTTGCGACCAGCAGGCGCGCAGCCCGGCGCGCGCCGCCAGCGGGCGGTAGTCGGCCCAGTAGGGGTGGCGCTCGATGTCGTCGACGATCACCCGTTCGTCGCGCCAGGCGGCAGTGCCGCAGGAGCCGACAGCGTCGCCGATGGCGACGCCGTCGATCGCCTGGTTGTAGAAATCGGGCAGGCTGGGCGCCGAGCCGTGGCGCAGGTGGCTGCCGTCGGCGTCGAGCAGGAGGATCGAGCAGAGCACGCCGGGGCGCTGTGTTTCGACCTCGCGGGTCAGGCTGTCGAGCACTTCGCCGAGCGGCGCGCCATGGTTGAGCTGTTGCAGCACCCGGTTCTGCAATGCCAGTTCCTGGCTGCGTTCGGCTAGCTGGCGCTGGCTCTGGCGTAGCCGCCGATTGAGCCGACGCATGTTGAGGGCGATGGCGGAGAGGGCGGCGACCGCGAGCAGGGCGGCGATCAGCGGTAGCAGCAGGCGCTTCCAGGCATCGCTCGACTCGTCGGCGGGCAGGAAACCGGTGAGCGGAAAGTCGGCCGGCAGCATGCCGAGTCCGGCGTAGGTGTCGGCAATGTGGCGCCAGCGGCCGGGATTCATGTAGCCGACCGGCACCAGATCGGCGCGTACCAGCGGCACCGTCCGCGCCGCTTCGAATTCGAGGTGTTCGCGGCTCAGGCGCTCGGGGTAGCGTTCGCGGATCAGGGCGATGATCTCGTCCGGATGGGTCATCGCGTACTGCCAGCCGCGCAGGCTGGCCTGCAGGAAGGCGCGTGCCTGGTCCGGTTGTTCGCGCAGTTCGCGCTCGCTGGTGAACAGCACGTCGCCGTAGAAGTCGATGCCGGCCGAGCGCGGTGTCAGCAGCAGGTAGGGGAAATTGCGCTGCTGCAGCAGGAAGGGTTCGAAGGTCTGGTAGGCCGACATGGCGTCGGTGTTGCCCTCGATCAGGTCTTCGACATTGAAGCTGTGCTTGAGGCGGTGCAGCTTGTCCGGTCCGAGACCTTCGTATTTCAGGTAAGCGGCAAGTTCGTCGGATTGACCTTCGAGCATCAGCCGCTTGCCGGCCAGGTCGTGGATGCTCTGCAGATTGCTGCCGCGGCGGGCGATGATCGCCACCGGCGAATGCTGGAAGATGGCGGCCA
>CAZOWA010000110.1:0-1432 GCA_964583695.1 uncultured Dechloromonas sp. | reverse complement strand
TCGACGGCGTAGTTGTCGTGTTCCGGGATGCCGGTGGCGATGGCGAAGATGTTCGGGTCGAAGATGATGTCTTCGGCCGGGAAGCCGATGCCGGTGAGCAGTTCATAGGCGCGCTGGCAGATTTCGGTCTTGCGCGCGAACGTATCGGCCTGGCCCTTCTCGTCGAAGGCCATGACGATCACCGCCGCGCCATAGCGGCGGGCCAGTTTGGCCTGTTCGATGAACTTGGCCTCGCCTTCCTTCATCGAGATCGAATTGACGATGCCCTTGCCCTGGATGCACTTGAGGCCGGCCTCGATGACTTCCCACTTCGACGAGTCGATCATGATCGGCACGCGCGAAATGTCCGGTTCCGAGGCGATCAGCTTGAGGAACTTGTCCATGGCGGCGAGCGAATCGAGCATCGCCTCGTCCATGTTGATGTCGATCACCTGGGCGCCGTTCTCGACCTGCTGGCGCGCGACGGCGAGCGCGTCGTCGAAGCGTCCTTCGAGAATCATCCGGGCGAAGGCGCGCGAGCCGGTGACGTTGGTGCGCTCGCCGACGTTCACATACAGCGACGCGTGCGTGACGTTGAACGGCTCCAGGCCGGAGAGGCGCAGCGCCGGTTCGATTTTCGGCGTTTTTCTCGGGTTGACCGCAGCAACCCGCTGCGCGATGGCGCGGATGTGCTCCGGCGAGGTGCCGCAGCAGCCGCCGACGATATTGACGATGCCGGCCTTGGCCCAGCTCTCGATCTCATCGGCCAGCATGTCGGCGGTTTCGTCGTAGCCGCCGAAGGCGTTGGGCAGGCCGGCGTTGGGGTGGGCCGAGACGTAGCAGTCGCAGACGCGGGAGAGTTCCTCGACGTACTGGCGCAGTTCCTTGGCGCCGAGCGCGCAATTGAGACCGAAGGAAATCGGCTGGATGTGGCGCAGCGAATTCCAGAAAGCCTCGGCGGTCTGGCCCGAGAGCGTGCGGCCGGAAGCGTCGGTGATGGTGCCGGAGATCATCACCGGCCAGCGGCGGCCGGCGAGGTCGAAATATTTCTCGATGGCGAACAGCGCCGCCTTGGCGTTGAGCGTGTCGAAAACGGTTTCGACGAGCAGGATGTCGGCGCCGCCTTCGATCAGGCCGGTGGTCGCTTCCAGGTAGTTGGCGACCAGCTCGTCAAAGCTGACATTGCGGTAGCCGGGGTCGTTCACGTCCGGCGAGATCGAGCAGGTGCGCGAGGTCGGGCCGACGACACCGGCAACGAAACGCGGTTTGGCCGGGTTGGCGGCGGTGAATTCGTCGCACAGGCGGCGGGCGAGCGCGGCGCCCTCGAAGTTCAGCTCGTAGACGATCTCGGTCAGGTTGTAGTCGGCCTGCGAGACGGCGGTCGAGTTGAAGGTGCAGGTTTCCAGGATGTCGGCGCCGGCTTCCAGGTACTCGCGGTGGATGCCGCCGATGA
>CAZOWA010000109.1:0-1460 GCA_964583695.1 uncultured Dechloromonas sp. | reverse complement strand
CATCGCGCACGCCCAGCGCGTAGCCCTTGCTGTCGCTGCCCAGGCGGTGCCAGAGGAAAGGATGGGCGGCATGGTTGATCGCCGCGCGGGCGCTAAGCATGCCATCGCTGGTCGACAGCACCCGCCGCTCGCCGGCAAAACGCACGAGCAGCGTCTTCTCCCACAGCCCGTCGCGCTCGCCCCGGCGGACTTCGGCGCTGGCGGCGAGCTCGGCCGGCAGGTCGAGGTCGGCAGCCGGCACGATGGCGGGCCGCGCCAGCAGCAAAACAAGCGCCGAACGCAGCAGAAGGGCGAGCAAAGGTTTCATTGCAATCTCTCGTGACACGAAAAGGCGGCAAGCTTAACCCTGGAAAGCAGCTTCGACCTCAAGCGCCGAACTCGACCATCGTCCGGCGCAGCTCTTCCAGCCCCTTGAGCAGTTCCGGGCCGGGATGGGTGAAGTGCTCGCCGGTGAGCGGCAGGATGGGGATGCCGGGTCTGGCGATCGCCGGATTGCAACTGCCTGCCTTGTGGTCCTGCAGCGCGAAGAGCAGATCGGGCCGGCGCTCGCTGATCCACGCCGCGACATCGCCCTGCGGCGTCCGCGGGTTGAAATTGCGTATCTGCTCGTGATCGGCCACGACATTGAAGCCGGCGGCGGAAAACACTTCGAACAGCGTACTGCCGCGCCCGAAGGAATACGGCGCCTCGCCGCAGGCGGAAAGGATCAGCACCCGGCGCTGGCGGCCGTCGACGCGCGCCGCGGCCTGCCGCCAGTCGCGGGCAAACTGCGCGACGCGGCGCTCGGTATCGGCCACCCCGGCCGCCTGCCCGACCTCGCGCAACATGGCCTCGACCCCCGCCATGCCGCGAAAACCGCCGACCCGCACGACCCGCACGGCCCGCGCGCCGGGCGGCGTCGCCGACTCGACGGTTGCCTCGGCGGTCCATTCGGAATAGATGACGACATCGGGCTCCAGATCGGCCATCGCCGCGGCGTCCGGGTCCTTGACGCCGCCGGTATGGGCGAGCGGCAGCCGGTCGTAACGGCTGACGCCGACGATGCAATCTTCCTGCCCTAGCCAGGCCAGCGCCCGGCTGATGTAGGGCGACTGGCTGATGATGCGCGGACAATCGGCCGCCTGGGCGAGATTGGCGAGCAGTGCCAGGGCGAGGGGAAGCCAGGTTTTAACGAAGGATTTCATTGGCAGGCCTCACACTCGGGGTTGTGGCTACAGCCGCTCGCTTTCGCTCGCTTAACACCGCACACCGGGTTAGCCTGCGCCGCAACCCCTCGATTCAGACAAGTCGGTTTCATTGGCAAGCCTCGCACTCGGGGTTGTCGATCGAACAGAATTTCGGTGCTTCTTCGCTCACTGGCGCCTCGTCGCGCCCACCGGCCTTTTCTGCCTGGCTGGCGCCCAGGGTGCGCAGGTAGTAGGTGGTTTTCAGGCCGCGCTTCCAGGCCAGTTTGTAGATTT
>CAZOWA010000108.1:0-1465 GCA_964583695.1 uncultured Dechloromonas sp. | reverse complement strand
GAGGCCACGAAGGACGACAGGATCAGCACGCCCTTGGAGTGTATCGGCCCCCCGAGCTTGACTTCGCGTTCGATGTCGATGACCTCGCCGTCACCCACCCGGGCGGTTGCGGTGATGCGCACCGGGTGGGCGAAGCTTTCGTCGCCCAGTTGGACGACCGCCAGCCCATTGACCTGGCCCACATGCCTGCCTGCCGTATCGACCAACAAGGTGCCGCGCAGGATCTCGTCCCGGTAGCGTTCGCGCAGGCGTTCGTGGCGTTGTCGGTGGGCGGCCAGGGCGGCTTCGATGTGCTCGACCTCGATACGTGAGGCGAGTGCTGCGGCGGCAAAATGATCGGCTTCGTGGAGCAGGTCGTCGAGGGCCTGGGTGCGGGTGCTGAGGCGCTGGGCGTCGCTGGCAAGCCGCGAGGCGTGCTCGATGATCCGTGCCATCGCGGCCGCGGACAGGGGGCGGAGCTTGTTCCGCCGGGCCAGCGTGGCGATCAGGCGGGCGTAGTAGATGGTGTTCTCGGCCGAGCGGGGGATCTCGCTCTCCATGTCGGCGTTGATCTTGAAGAGGGCGGAGAATTCGGCGTCGTATTGGCTGAGCAGGTAGTAAACCAGACGCTCGCCGATCAGCACCACCTTGAGCTCCAGCGGCATCGGTTCGGGTTCGATCTGGACGGTGCTGGTCAAGCCGATCAGGTCAGATAGCGATTCGATCCGCACTTCACCGGCCCGCAGGCAGCGCTTGAGCCCTTCCCAGGCGTAGGGCTGGGAGAGCACCTTGACCGCGTCGAGGACGAGGAAGCCGCCGTTGGCCCGGTGCAGCGCGCCGGCGCGGATCAGCGTGAAGTTGCTCATCAGGGTGCCCATGTGCACCAGGTGTTCGATGCGCCCGACGAGGTTCTGCAGGGTCGGATGATCCTCGTGGACCACCGGCCGGCCGCTGTCTGCGGGGTTTTCGACGAGGAGGTTGACCAGGTAGCGCTGCACCGCGATCGACCCGGAGTAGGTGGTGGTCTCGCTGTCGTCCTCGCTGCGGGAGCTCTCGCGCAGGGATTCACCGCTTTCGGTGATGTCCTGCAGGACGGCGTCGAGATAGGCGCTGATGTCCGGCAGGTCGGCGTAGCGGGGCTTGAGGTCGTCCACGAGATGGGTGACGGTGGCCCGGAGGGCCTCGCTGCCAGCCTCCTTGATGCGGTTCTGCATCTCGCGGCGCCAGCGCGGGAAGTCGTTCATCAGCTTGTGCAGGTGCTCGTGCAGGCTCTTGATGTGGCCGGTGAGCGCCTGCTGGCGCTCTTCGGGGAGCTGTTCGAACTCCTCCTGGGACATCGTGGCCTCGGCGTTCTTCATCGGCACGAAGGCAAAGCCGTGGGGCGTGCGCAGGAAGGCGACCTCGAGCTCGGCGGCGGCGTGGCCGAGCTCGTGGAGGGCGGCTTCCTCGCGGTGCTTTTCTTCCTCCTGCATGGCGTCGATGCGGC
>CAZOWA010000107.1:0-1466 GCA_964583695.1 uncultured Dechloromonas sp. | reverse complement strand
TGCTTCCCCAGCCGACACACAGGTCAAGCCATGAGCGCGCAGCACCCCGACTACCTGCAGAAGATCCTCACCGCCCAGGTGTACGACGTGGCGATCGAGACGCCCCTCGACCCTGCACCCAACCTGTCGGCGCGCATTCACAACCCGATCTTCCTCAAGCGCGAGGACATGCAGCCGGTGTTCAGCTTCAAGCTGCGCGGGGCCTACAACAAGATGGCCAACCTCGGCCCGGCTGCCCTCAAGCGCGGGGTGATCTGCGCCTCCGCCGGCAACCACGCCCAGGGCGTCGCCCTGTCGGCCAAGCGCCTCGGCGCCCGCGCCGTGATCGTGATGCCGACCACCACCCCGGCGATCAAGATCGACGCGGTCAAGCGCCACGGCGGCGAAGTGGTGCTGGCCGGCGAGAGCTATTCCGACGCCTACGGCCACGCCAAGGAGCTCGAAAAGGCCGAGAAGCTCACCTTCGTCCACCCCTACGACGACCCCGACGTGATCGCCGGCCAGGGCACCATCGCGATGGAGATCCTGCGCCAGCACCCCAAGCCGATCCACGCCATCTTCTGCTGCGTCGGCGGCGGCGGCCTGCTGGCCGGCGTGGCGGCCTACGTCAAGCGCGTGCGCCCCGAGATCAAGGTGATCGGTGTGCAGACCGTGGATTCCAACGCCATGGCCCAGTCGCTGGCCGCCGGCAAGCGCATCGAGCTCGACACCGTCGGCCTCTTCGCCGACGGCGCGGCGGTCAAGCTGGTCGGCGCCGAAACCTTCCGCCTGTGCCAGGAATACGTGGACGAGATGATCGTGGTGGACAACGACGCCATCTGCGCCGCCATCAAGGACGTCTTCGAGGACACCCGCTCGATCCTCGAGCCCGCCGGCGCCCTGTCGCTGGCCGGCGCCAAGGAATACGCCAAGCGCCACCACCTGAAGGACAAGGCCCTGGTGGCCATCGCCTCCGGCGCCAACATGAACTTCGACCGCCTGCGCTTCGTGGCCGAGCGGGCCGAGGTGGGCGAGAAGCGCGAGGCCGTGCTGGCCGTCACCATCCCCGAGAAACCCGGCTCCTTCAAGAAGTTCTGCAAGCTGCTCGGCAACCGCAACATCACCGAGTTCAACTACCGCTACGCCGACGCGGCCGAGGCCCACATCTTCGCCGGCGTCGGCGTGCACAACCGCGACGAGGGCGTCCGCCTCGCCGAGATGCTGCAGCGCCACGAGCTGCCCTGCCTCGACCTCACCGACGACGAGATGGCCAAGAGCCACATCCGCTACATGGTCGGCGGCCACGCGCCCCAGGCCGAAAACGAGGTGCTCTACCGCTTCGAGTTCCCCGAGCGCCCGGGCGCACTGCTCAACTTCCTGGAAACCCTGCGCTCCGACTGGAACATCAGCCTGTTCCACTACCGCAACCACGGCGCCGACTTCGGCCGCGTGCTGGTGGGCATGCAGGTGCCGCCGGCCGACCGCGA
>CAZOWA010000106.1:0-1722 GCA_964583695.1 uncultured Dechloromonas sp. | reverse complement strand
TTAGTTGCATGCAGTATACCCGAAACCAGGTGATCTATCCATGTCCAGGGTGAAGCGTGAGTAAAATCATGTGGAGGCCCGAACCGATATACGTTGAAAAGTATTCGGATGAGGTGTGGATAGGGGTGAAAGGCCAAACAAACCTGGAAATAGCTGGTTCTCCCCGAAATGTATTTAGGTACAGCCTTGCGAATGATTTACGGGGGTAGAGCACTGACTGGGCTAGGGGTCTTACCGGATTACCAAACCCAATCAAACTCCGAATACCGTAAAATTGAATCGCAGGAGTGAGACTACGAGAGCTAACTTCCGTGGTCGAGAGGGAAACAACCCAGATCACCAGCTAAGGTCCCAAAATTCATGCTAAGTGGGAAACGAGGTGGAAATGCACAGACAACCAGGAGGTTGGCTTAGAAGCAGCCATCCTTTAAAGAAAGCGTAATAGCTCACTGGTCGAGTGAGTCTGCGCGGAAAATGTAACGGGGCTAAAGCATGATACCGAAGCTGTGGAGTGGACGAAAGTTCATTGGTAGGGGAGCATTGCATACGGGCTGAAGGTGTACTGCGAGGTACATTGGACTGTATGGAAGAGCCCATGCTGACATGAGTAGCGATAAAGCGGGTGAAAAGCCCGCTCGCCGATAGCCTAAGGATTCCTGGGTAAAGTTAATCTTCTCAGGGTTAGTCGATCCCTAAGCCGAGGCCGAAAGGCGTAGGCGATGGAAAACAGGTTAATATTCCTGTACCACCTGATAGCCGTTTGAGTGATGGGGGGACGCAGGAGGGTAGGTTGGCCGTCTGCTGGAATAGGCGGTTTAAGCGAGTAGGCTGAAGAGACAGGCAAATCCGTTTCTTCATGAGGCCGAGACGTGATGACGAGGGCGTAAGCCCATAAAGTGACTGATCCCATGCTGCCAAGAAAAGCCTCTAGCGAGGATATTGGGTGATCGTACCGCAAACCGACACAGGTAGGCAGGGAGAAAATCCCGAGGCGCTTGAGAGAACCCTGGTTAAGGAACTCGGCAAAATAACACCGTAACTTCGGGAGAAGGTGTGCCCGTGGTAAGTGAAGCGACTAGCTCGTGGAGCTGAAGCGGGTTGCAGATAAATGGCGGTAGCGACTGTTTACTAAAAACATAGGACTCTGCAAAGTCGAAAGACGAGGTATAGGGTCTGACGCCTGCCCGGTGCTGGAAGGTTAAGGGGATTTGTTAGCGCAAGCGAAGCTTTGAACCGAAGCCCCAGTAAACGGCGGCCGTAACTATAACGGTCCTAAGGTAGCGAAATTCCTTGTCGGGTAAGTTCCGACCTGCACGAATGGCGTAACGACTTCCGCACTGTCTCGACCAGGGACTCAGCGAAATTGCAGTCTCGGTGAAGATACCGAGTACCCGCGAAAAGACGGAAAGACCCCGGCACCTTTACTATAGCTTGACATTGGGTTTAGGAACATCATGTGTAGGATAGGTGGGAGGCTTTGAAGCAGGGACGCCAGTCTTTGTGGAGCCAACCTTGAAATACCACCCTTGATGTTTTTGAATTCTAACAATGGTCCGTGACCCGGATTTTGGACAGTGTCTGGCGGGTAGTTTGACTGGGGCGGTCGCCTCCCAAAGAGTAACGGAGGCGCGCGAAGGTTCCCTCAGGCTGATTGGAAACCAGCCGTTGAGTGTAAAGGCATAAGGGAGCTTGACTGCGAGAGAGACATTTCGAGCAGGTACG
>CAZOWA010000105.1:0-1763 GCA_964583695.1 uncultured Dechloromonas sp. | reverse complement strand
CCGGCACAGGGCTGCGAGCTCTCGCGGTTGATCAGCCACTTGCCGTCCACCTTGATCATTTCCAGCGTCTTCTGTGTCGTGTCGCTGTAGACGTTCGAGCTGTAGATCTGGGTGAAGCGCGCAAAGGCCCGGTCTTCACCGTCCTGTTGCACTTTCAGGTCGCGAATCTCGATGTTGATGGCTTCGCGGTTGGAGATGCGGCCACGGCGCAGTTGTGCCCAGTCTTCACGACTGAGACCACCGTCCGGGGTGAAGGTCCGGGCGTAGAAGCTGCTGTAGGCGTTGTAGTCCTTGGCGGCCCAGGCAGCGGCCCAGGATTTGACGCGGCTGGCAACGTCGCCGTTGTCGGCCGGCAGCGCCGGGGTGAAGACAGCCTTGGTGGCTTTCAGGCTTTCCATGGCCTTGGCGTTGAGGGCGTCACGATTGGCGGCGAGGACGGCCACGGGTTCGGCCGGGCAGAGTTGGCTGGCGTCGACGCTGGCGCGTTCGTCCGCGCCTGGGGTGCTGTTGTCGAGGCGTTGCAGGCCGAGGGTTTCGAGCAGGGTGCCCATGCCGGCCTGGGTGCGCAGGTAGGCGAGGCTGAGGTCGGTGTCGGCGTTCACCGCGGCGCGACGGGCGCTGAGGAGTTCGTTTTCGGTGTCGAGCAGGTCGAGCAGGGAGCGTTGGCCGATGTTGTACTGGTCGCGGTAGGCGTCGCGGGTTTTGGTGAGGAGGCTGACCTGGGTGGTGAGGAAGGCGGTTTGTTCGCGCAGGCGCTGGACGTCGTTGTAGGCGATGAGCAGGGTCTGGCGGGTGTCGCGGCAGGCTTTTTCCCGCAGGTCGAGGGCGACGTTTTTCTTTTCGGCGTATTGCCGGTCACGGGCGCGATCGGAGCCGCCGTTGAGAAGGTTCCAGGTGAGGACGACTTCGGCGACGTTGTTGACGCGGTTGCCGTCGATGCCTTGGTAGTTGTCGGTGTTGTCGGTGCGGGCCTTGAGGTCGACGCGGGGGATGTAGGCGGCGCGGCGGACGTCGAGGTCGTATTGGGCGGCTTCGATGTTTTCGATGGCGGCGAGGAGTGCGGGGTTTTTCTGGTAGAGGGTGTCGAGGGCTGCCTTGGCTTGGGCCGGGTAGGTGCCGGACTGGCTGACCGGGGGGGTGATGGTGTGCGGGGGTTGGGCGTTAATGAGCCGTTGGTAGCGGGCGGTGACGTCGTGAAGGTTGGCGGTTTCGGTGGTGAGGTTGACTTCAGCGAGGGCGAGCCGGCTGCCGGCTTGTTCGAGGTCTACGCGCCGGCCGACGCCGGATTGGGTGCGCTGGATGAGTTGTTCGTGGGTGGCTTTGTGCTGGACGTAGTTGTCTTCGGCGAGGTTGACGAGGTGGCGGTAGCGCAGGACGTCGAGGTAGGCGCGGGCGGCTTCGAGGGCGACGGTTTCGGAGGCGTCGAGGAGTTCGTAGTAGCGGACGAGACGGGCTTTGTCGAGGCGGCGGACTTCGTTGCGGGTGGCGAAGCCGTCAAAGAGCATCTGGTTGAGGCTGAGAACGTAGCCGCTGCGGGTGTAGCTGTCTTTGTTGGTGCCCGGTTGCTTGAGGGTTTCCCGGCCCGTACCGGCGGTAAGATCGACCCGCGGCAGGTAGCCGCCCCGTGCAACTCCGATTTCTTCTTCCGCCGCTTTCAGGTTGTGCCACTTGGCCGTGACTTCCGGACTGTTCAGTACCGCGCTTTGCGCGACTTCCTTCAGCGTCGCAGGCGCAACTACCGAGGGCTCCGCGTGAAGAGCGGC
>CAZOWA010000104.1:0-2174 GCA_964583695.1 uncultured Dechloromonas sp. | reverse complement strand
TGCAGAAGGAAATTGATGCGCAGGTGAAGATTACGCAGGCGTTTGGGCAGCAGGCACCGAAGGCCGTCGCCGAGTTTGCTAACGCACGGGTCGATGAACTTCAGAAACAAGGCGACTTTGCAGAAGCGGCCAAATGGCGTGAAGGCGGCATCTACCGCATCGCCCTGCACACCGCCATCGGCGGGTTGGCCGGTGGCGCACCGGGCACCCTGGGCGCTGGCGCTGCCGCCAGCGCGGCACCGCTCTTGAATGAGTTCCAGAACAACATCACGCAAAGCCTGAAAGATGCTGGCGCCAACGACAAAGTGGCCGGGATTGCCGGGCAACTGATCTCGGGCAGCACTGCCTTGCTGATCGGCACAGCCGTCAGCGGCGGCAACCTCGTGGGCGGGGCGACGGCGTTTAATGGGGATGTTAATAATCGGCAGTTACATCGCGTAGATATAACAAACGCGAAAAAAATCCATGCAAAAGCTCAAAAGGACGGCAAATCCTTCACGCTCGCCCAGATTGAAGATGCACTGCGCTGGGCTGACAACGCCAAACTGGATGAAACCGCATGGGCTAACATGGTTGTTGATAAAACAACCGATGAAGCCCTGGGCAATAAGCCCAACGATGGGGTTGCCAGCAATGTTTTTGACCTCATGATTCCCGGTCAAACAACCTCCGCCCGCCAGCCCTACCTCAGCAACGGCGAAGGTGTCTTGGTACAAAACCTGGCTCAGGTCGCCAAGCCCTCTGACGACCTGATGAGCTACATCCAGCAGAACACGCCTGGAATCTATAGCTGGGATACTTCCGCATGGCAAAACAGCCCTCAGTCAAACTACAACAACACCCGCTATGCGACGGTTACCGCAAACGGCAAGACTTTTACCGTCCCCTTGGCAGACTGCCCGGCAACAGGGTGTAACAACACGGGAGCCATCGCCTGGGCAGCAACCGACAAAAACGACCAGAAGGTTCTGGCTGATTACGCTGCGGCGCTAGACCAAGAAAAAAAACGGGCCGTCGCATTTATCGCCGGAACACCAGTGATGGCAGCTGGCGGGGCCATGGGCGGTATCCCTGCAGCCGGGCAATTTGCAGTCGGCACAGCAATCGGCTCTGGCGTAAACTTGGCGGCGCAGAGTCAGCTTAGTGCGGATGGAAGCATCAATATCTCGGAAGTCATCATGGGCGGTATTACAGGAGGTTTGACGATGGGGCGAAAATTACTCCCAGTCGTATTGATCAATACGGGTGGGGCGATGAATACCTCTGCCTGGCTGAACGACAATATCGAGGCTTCGATGGCGGGGACGGCAGCTGGCTCGGTCTTGGGTTGGGGCGTGGGCGGAGTGATTGAGAGTGCTGGAAGCAAGTACATCAGCGCAGTCAGCAAAAATACGTTCTGGCAATACGGGAATGGCTTCAGCTCGGACATGGTGCCGTTATCGTTCGGGATTACGGGGCCGGTGACGGGGAGTGCTTGGCCTGCAAAGTTCGGAGCAACAGGTGGCGCTTTTGTACAGGAACTATCTGGAGACAAAATCAAAAAAACCGTCGGAGAACAGCCGTGAGCCAGATGTCGGCTGTCCGATACTGGGGCTCCAGACTGATTTACTGCCTAATTGTCTCGTTTTTTGGGGTTGGAGTAACAGCTTTGCTTTGTCTATACGTTGGGTTTCCTGCCACGCAGTGGTTGACGACTGATACTCCGTCTGTTTTCCCCGAAAAAGACTTGCTGGAGAGGGCTTGGAATTTTGTTGTTCTTTGTACATGTTGGATTTCTGGGGTTACATGGCTCTCGGAATTCCTCCCATGGCTAAGCAAGATTATTCGAAACCGAGAATAACCAGAGCAGATCACCGATTCCGCTTCTTCCGGTCAACCCCAAAAATCCGCCCATTTTTCAAGTTGACCGTGGAAGTCACGCTCACCCCTCAAAATCCCCGTGCCCCTTAACCGCCTTCTCCTCCTGCTCACCCTGACGCTGGCCTCGGCGGGTAGCGCCGGCAGCACCCTGGCTGCCGCCGGTGACATCACCCTCACCGCCACCGGCAAAGAAGGCCAGCCCGCCACCGGCAACCTCCTCATCCAGGGCAGCGAGCTCACCGCCGGAGACGACCTCAGTCTCACCGCCCAAAACGACATCGAACTCCTCGCTGCCGCCAACACCCAGCAACTGC
>CAZOWA010000103.1:0-2221 GCA_964583695.1 uncultured Dechloromonas sp. | reverse complement strand
CCATGCCGATGCCGGTGTCCTGGCAGATCGGGCGATGGCCTTCGGCGGCCATGCGCGAGTTGGTCAGGATCTGGGCGATGGCGTCCTTGGCGGCGGGGGCTTCCTCACGCTCGTAGGCTTCGCCCAGCGCCTTGATGTAATCGAGCGGGTGGTAGTAGCTGATGTACTGGAAAGCGTCGGCGACGGACTGGATCAGGTCTTCCTGTTTGATGGCGGTCATGCGGACTCCGGGGTTAGTGGTTTTTATGGTGTTGCAGGGCGAGGGTCTGGGTCATGGTCTTGTCGACAAGCGCCATGGCCAGGGCTGAGAGAAGGAATACGAGGTGAATGATGACTTGCCACATCAACGTATGCTCGGCCAGATTGCCGGCGTTGATGAAGCTTTTGAGCAGGTGGATTGACGAAATGCCGATGATGGCGGTCGATAGCTTGATCTTGAGGACGCCGGCATTGACGTGTGACAGCCACTCCGGCTGGTCCGGATGGTCATCGAGGTCGAGTCGGGAAACGAAGGTTTCATAACCGCCGACGATGACCATGACCAGCAGGTTGGCGATCATCACGACATCGATCAGGCCGAGTACGACCAGCATGACTTCTGTTTCGCTGAAGTGCGCCGAGTTGAAGGCGCTGCTGACCAGATGGCTGAGTTCGACCATGAACAACCAGCAGTAAACGATTTGGGCAACGATCAGTCCGATATAGAGCGGGGCCTGAATCCAGCGGCTGGCGAAAATGAAGGACTCGAGTGATTTGATGGGTGAATTCATTGTCAGGGAATGAAATGGGAGAGACCAAAATTTTATCACGCCGCTGGCAAAGCCTTCGAAGATGCGGAATTGCTGCGGCGCAGCGTGATTTCGTAAGGCCTCTGTAAGATTATTCCTCTCTAATGCTGCCTCGGTGCTGGTGAGAATAACGAGTTGATTGCCAGCGTTTGCGGCTTCAGGTCTCCAGGGTGTTCCCGGAATCCAGTCGGTTGTTTCAACATAAATTGCCAAGTAGCGCAGAGGAGAAAAATATGTCGAATGAGTCCGTGCAGCTTATTTATCCGTCTGAAGAAATCGTCAAGAATGCCGCGGTTTCCGGGATGGATGCCTACAATGCTTTGTGTGCTGAGGCCGAGGCTGATTACGAAGGTTTCTGGGCCAAGCGCGCCCGCGAACTGATTACCTGGAAAGAGCCCTTCAACCAGGTTCTCGATGAATCCAATGCGCCTTTCTTCAAGTGGTTTGCCGATGGCAAGCTGAACGTTTCGTACAACTGTCTCGACCGTCAGGTCGAAGCCGGCAAGGGCGACAAGGTCGCCATCATCTTTGAAGCCGACAACGGCGACGTCACCAAGGTGACCTACAAGGAACTGCTGGCCAAGGTTGGCAAGATGGCCAACCTGCTGCGTTCCAAGGGCGTCAAGAAGGGCGACCGCGTCGTCATCTACATGCCGATGACCATCGAAGGCATTGTCGCCATGCAGGCCTGTGCCCGTATCGGCGCCATCCACTCCGTCGTCTTCGGCGGCTTCTCTGCTCAATCCCTGCGTGACCGTATCAACGATGCCGGCGCTGTCATGCTCATCACTTCCGACGGCCAGTATCGCGGTGGCAAGGCCATCCCGCTGAAGCCGATCGCCGATGAAGCCTTCGCCATGGGCGGTTGCGAATCCTGCAAGAACGTCATCGTCTTCAAGCGCACCGGCGCCGAAGTGAACATGGTTGCCGGCCGTGACGAATGGCTTCATGAGCTGGTTGCCAGCCAGCCGGAAGCCTGCGAGCCGGAATGGGTCGAAGCCGAACATCCGCTGTTCCTGCTCTACACCTCCGGTTCCACCGGCAAGCCGAAGGGCGTCCAGCACTCCACCGGCGGCTACCTGCTGCACGCCATTCTGACCATGAAGTACACCTTCGACGTCAAGGATAGCGACACCTTCTGGTGTACGGCCGACATCGGCTGGGTGACCGGTCACACCTACATTACTTATGGCCCGCTCGCCTGCGGCGCCACCGAAATCGTTTTCGAAGGCGTCCCGACCTACCCGGATGCCGGCCGTTTCTGGAAGATGATCCAGGATCACAAGGCAACGATCTTCTACACCGCACCGACCGCGATCCGTTCGCTGATCAAGGCTTCCGACACCAACCCGGCCGTGCATCCGAAGAGCTACAACCTGTCTTCGCTGCGCATCCTCGGTTCGGTCGGCGAGCCGATCAACCCGGCTGCCTGG
>CAZOWA010000102.1:0-2360 GCA_964583695.1 uncultured Dechloromonas sp. | reverse complement strand
TACATCTCCACCGGCGGCGGTGCCTTCCTCGAGTTCCTCGAAGGCAAGACCCTGCCGGCGATTGCGGTTCTGGAGGAGCGCGCCGCGAAATAATGCTGCAAGGTGTTGGCCGTAGCATCGCCGATCGGGTTACGGTCAACCTGAAAAAGACGACAAAAAGTCGAATACCAAGCCAAAGGAATCAGGACATGCCACGCCACACCAAGATTGTCGCCACACTCGGCCCCGCCTCATCCAGTGAGGAAGTTCTCGACCGCATGGCGCAAGCCGGGGTTGATGTTGTCCGCATGAATTTCTCGCACGGCACGGCGGAAGACCACAAGGCCCGCGCCAACTCGATCCGCGCCTCGGCTGCCAAATTCGGCCGGCAGATCGGGATCCTCGGCGACCTGCAGGGCCCAAAAATCCGGGTCGGCAAGTTCGAGAGCGGCAAGATCACGCTGGCCATCGGCGACACCTTTACCCTGGATGCCCAATGCTCGCTCGGCAACCAGGAACGCGTCGGCCTCGATTACAAGGACCTGCCCAAGGACGTCAATATCGGCGACATCCTTCTGCTTGACGACGGTCGCCTGAAACTGACGGTCACCGGCGTGCGCGGCCACGAAATCCTTACCCGTGTGCTGGTCGGCGGCGACCTTTCCAACAACAAGGGCATCAACCGCCAGGGCGGCGGACTGACTGCGCCAGCACTGACTGGAAAGGACATGGACGATATCAAGACGGCCGCGGCCATCGGCGTCGATTATGTTGCAGTTTCCTTCCCGAAGAGCGCTGCCGACATGTATATGGCCCGTCAGCTCCTGCGCGCTGCCGGCAGCGATGCGGTTCTGATCGCCAAAATCGAACGTGTCGAAGCCGTCGAGAATCTCGAAGAAATCCTCGATGCCTCCGACGGCGTCATGGTGGCGCGCGGCGATCTCGCCGTCGAAGTCGGCGATGCGTCCGTGCCAGCGCTGCAAAAGAAGATGATCCGCATGGCGCGTGACAAGAACAAGCTGACCATCACCGCCACGCAGATGATGGAATCGATGATTTCCTCGCCCGTCCCGACTCGTGCCGAGGTCTCCGACGTCGCCAACGCAGTGCTCGACGGTACTGATGCGGTGATGCTTTCCGCCGAAACCGCCGCCGGCAAGTACCCGGTGGAAACCGTCGAATCGATGGCCCGCATCTGCGTCGAAGCCGAACGTTCGGCCGAAGTCATGCTCGACCGCGAATTCCTCGACCGCGTGTTCACCCGCATCGACCAGTCGGTAGCGATGGCCGCCATCTGGACGGCGCATCATCTCAAGGTCAAGGCCATCGCCGCGCTGACCCAGTCCGGATCGACCGCCTTGTGGATGAGCCGCCTCAATTGCGGCGTCCCGGTCTACGCCCTGACCCCGGACGCCGAAGCCGTCACGCGCATGACGCTCTACCGCGGCGTTTCGCCGCTGCTCATGAAGCACCAGCACACCGAGCGCGAATTGCTGCTCGCCGAAGCCGAGACCCTGCTTCTCGAACGAGGCGTGGTGGAACTGGGTGATCTCATTGTGCTCACCATCGGCGAGCCGATCGGCAGCGCCGGCGGCACCAATACCCTGAAGATCGTGCGCGTCGGCGAGCACCAGCTGCCGGCATAGTAGAATGGCGAAATCAACCCAATAGACAAACATATAGAGGAGATCCCATGCCGCTCGTTTCCATGCGCCAACTGCTCGACCATGCCGCCGAAAACGGCTACGGTCTGCCCGCTTTCAACGTCAACAACATGGAACAGGTCTGGGCCATCTGCGAAGCCGCCAGCCAGATCGACGCCCCGGTCATCATGCAGGCCTCGGCCGGTGCACGCAAATACGCCGGCGAAGCCTTCCTGCGTCACCAGATCCTGGCCGCGCTTGAAGCCTACCCGCACCTGCCCATCGTCATGCACCAGGACCACGGCCAAAGCCCGGCGGTGTGCATGGCGGCGATCAAGTCCGGCTTCACTTCGGTGATGATGGACGGCTCGCTGGAAGCCGACGGCAAGACCACCGCCTCCTACGAGTACAACGTCGCCGTGTCGCGCGAAGTGGTCAAGTTCTCGCATTCGATCGGCGTTTCCGTCGAGGCCGAACTCGGCGTCCTTGGTTCGCTGGAAACCATGCAAGGCGACAAGGAAGACGGCCACGGCGCCGAAGGCAAGATGACCCGAGAGCAACTGCTGACTGATGTCGAGCAAGCCGCCGACTTCGTCAAGCAGACCAACTGCGACGCGCTGGCCATTGCCATCGGCACCAGCCATGGTGCGTACAAGTTCACCAAGCGCCCGACCGGTGACATTCTCGCCATCGACCGCATCGCCGAAATCCACGCCCGCATCCCGAACACCCACCTGG
>CAZOWA010000101.1:0-2540 GCA_964583695.1 uncultured Dechloromonas sp. | reverse complement strand
CCGTAGAGCATGCGGCAATTATCGGTATAGAACAGGGCATTCTCCACTCCGGAATAACCCGTACCCTTGCCGCGCTTGATCACGATGACGTTCTGCGCCTTGTCCGCATCGAGAATCGGCATGCCGTAGATCGGGCTGGACTTGTCGGTGCGGGCACTCGGATTGACCACATCGTTGGCCCCGATGACCAAGGCGACGTCCGTCTGCGCGAATTCGCCGTTGATCTCTTCCAGGTCCATGATCTTGTCGTACGGCACGCCCGCTTCGGCCAGCAGCACATTCATGTGACCCGGCATGCGCCCGGCCACCGGGTGAATGGCGAACTTCACCTCGACCCCGGCTTCCTCGAGGATCGCCGTCATTTCCCACACCTTGTGCTGGGCATGCGCCACGGCCATGCCGTAACCCGGCACGATGATGACCTTGGAGGCGTAGCGCATCATCGCCGCCGCATCGATGGCCCCGACTTCCTTCATGCTGCCGGTGATCGCTTCGCCCGGACCGCTCGCCACCATGGGCGTGAAGAGGATGTTGGAGATCGGCCGGTTCATGGCCTTGGCCATCAACTGCGTGAGCAGCGTACCGGCGGCACCGACGACGATACCGGCGATGATCAGCGAGGGATTGCCCAGGACATAGCCTTCGAAACCGACGGCCAGGCCCGTGAAGGCGTTGAACAGCGAGATCACCACCGGCATGTCGGCCCCGCCGATGGGCAGGGTGACGATCAGGCCGAGAATGAGGGCGACAGCGAAGAAGGCGAAGATCAGTTGCGGCTGGGCCGGGGCAAGCACGATCATGGCGCCACCAAGTGCAACTGCAATCAGCGCGAGCAGCACATTGACCGCATTCTGTGCCGGCAGGCGATGGGCTTTCTTGAGCACCCCTTGCAGCTTGGCCCAGGCGACGCAGGAGCCGGTGAAGGAGACGGCGCCGATCAGCGCACCGATGACGGCGAGTACCGTGGCAGCGAGGCTGTGGCTATCGCCCTTGGCGAACTCGATGGCGGCAATCGCGGCGGCGGCACCGCCGCCCATGCCGTTGTAGATGGCGACCATCTGAGGCATGTCGGTCATCTTGACCTTCTTGCCGGAGATCCAGGCAGCCGAACCACCGAGCGCGAGGGCCAGGGCCATCAGCGCGAGGTTCTGCAAACCGGGAATGAGGAAGGTGGCGGCAATGGCGACGAGCATGCCGTAGCCGGCGATGATGATGCCTTGCCGTGCGCTGGCCGGGGAGCTCATGCCCTTCAAGCCGAAGATGAAGAGCAGCGCGCCGACGAACCAGGCGCCTTGAACGTAGATCGGTGGCGTCATGTCAGGCGTCCTTCTTCTTGAACATGGCGAGCATGCGTTCGGTGACGACGTAGCCGCCGGCGGCATTGGCCGCACCGAGGGCGACGGCGAAGAAGCCGATGGCTTGTTGGACCGGTGTGTCGGCGGTGCCGAGCATGAGCATGGCACCAACGACGACGACGCCGTGGATGAAGTTGGAACCGGACATCAGCGGGGTGTGCAGGATGACCGGGACCTTGGCGATGATTTCGTAGCCGGTGAAGGCGGCGAGCATGAAGATGTAGAGTGCGAGCAGGCCGTTCATCAGGCTTCTCCCATTATTTCGCGAATTTTCGGGTTGACCGTGGAACCGTCCTTGCAGAGCACGGTGCCGGCGACGACTTCGTCTTCCCAGTCGATGACGAGTTCGCCGTCCTTGATCCACGGCGAGAGGAAGTTGTAGAGGTTTTTGGCGTAGAGCTCGGAGGCGTGCGTCGGCATGCGTGAGGGGAGGTTCAATGGGCCGTGGATGTTTACGTCGTTGGCGATGACGTGTTCGCCCGGTTGGGTGAGTTCGCAGTTGCCGCCGGATTCGGCAGCCATGTCGACGATGATGGCGCCGTACTTCATGCGGGCGACCATGTCTTTGGTGACGATGACCGGGGCGCGCCGGCCGGGGATGGCGGCGGTGGTGATGACGACGTCGGCGGCAGCAACGGCTTTGGCGAGTTTCTCGGCTTGGGCAGCTTTCTCTTCGGCGGTGAGTTCGCGGGCGTAGCCACCGGCTCCGTCGGCACTGACGCCGGTGTCGACGAACTTGGCGCCGAGGGATTCAATTTGCTCTTTCGCAGCAGCGCGGACATCGTAGGCTTCGACCATGGCGCCGAGGCGCTTGCAGGTGGCGATGGCTTGCAGGCCGGCGACGCCGGCACCAATCACCAGCACACGGGCCGGACGGATGGTGCCGGCGGCGGTGGTGAGCATGGGGAAGAATTTGGTGCATCGGGCGGCGGCGATGAGACCGCATTGGTAGCCGGAACAGGCGCCTTGCGAAGACAGGGCGTCCATGCTTTGGGCGCGTGAGATGCGCGGCAGGAGTTCAAGCGCGAAGGCAGTGATCTTCTTCGCATTCAACGCCGCCAGTCGGGCCTTGTCTTCGAAGGGCTTCAACAGGCCAATCAGCACCGAGCCTTCCGGCATCGCCGCAATTTCTTCCATCGACGGCGGTGTCACACGCAGAATCAGTGTGGCGTTGGCGTAGGCTTC
>CAZOWA010000100.1:0-2552 GCA_964583695.1 uncultured Dechloromonas sp. | reverse complement strand
CTTTGCATAGGAAATGACAGCGGCGACAGATGGGCTTCATGGGTAAATGTCTAACGTCTGAATTGGGCGGCCTTGCGCGGCTTTTCGCGCAAGGTCCGCTCGAATGATGGGTTGGGCGGCGGATTCATTTTCTGAACGGGTGGATTTCCAGAACGCGCTGATGTTCTTGCCTTAGCCTCGCTCCCCAATCGGGTTTCAGTTCTTCCATTAGGCGTTCTTGATAGGGAAACCAAACAGACCTTCCGTCCGCGCCCGCCACACGGTTTTGGAGTTCATAGGTGGTGGCCATATGCTGGGTAATGCCGTTGAGCAGCATGTAGAGAACTTCATCGGCAGAGAGACCGGGAATTCTCTCGAACTCGGACCCGCGCTCAGTGACCACGAACACAAACTTCTTTCCCTCGATCTCAATATGAGGCGAACCGTCGTGTTGAGGCGTTGTGTGGAATGCCTTGTAGTACGGCTCGACGTCGAGATCCGCCACCATAGCGCGAAACTCTTGAGCCAAAGCAGAAAGAGAAGTAGCGCCGCTCATGATGTAGCCGCCCAACGTTCGACGTAACCGGCGACCGGAGCCCGAAGGGCAGAGGGTACCTGCCAGCGTAGCTGGCAGGGCGTCCGGTTGACGGAGTGGTTATGCGTGATAGATGCCACGAAGATACGCCTTGAACTCAGGTGAGGTGTCAAAGATGTTGGCGAACTCAATGCCTGACGCGGAATGCCCTAAGTCGGTGACCACAGCATTGATGTCGCAACCGCTCGCTACTAGAAGACGGAGGATGTCTAGGCAACCACGGCTGCACGCCTTGAGAAATGGGGTTTTGTCCATGTATCCACGCGCCTCGATGTCTGCGCCGGCCGAGATAAGCGCACCGGCGATCTCATAGGCAGCAGCCGGATTGTGGTGTGCGATATCTATTGCGCAGAGGAGCGGCGTATCACCGAAAAGGTTGCGGCAGTTCAGGTTTGCACCGAGAGAGATGAAGTAACGCACGTTCTCGGGCTGAAGTTGTTCGCAAGCCGACGTGAGCAGAAATGAGCCATACGGGTCAGGAGCGTTGACGTCAAAACCAGAGCCAAACCTCACCTTTACCTCAGAGTGAGGCAAGTCGTGAAGCAGCATCTCGTAGCTAGCGGTCGCCACGGCTTTCACGCATAACGTTGTAGGTAAGGGGCGCAGCGCGACGCTTTATCGCGCAGCGTCCAGCGACCGGAGGGAGCGGCCTTGACCGCAGTGTTAGGAGGCACTTGGGGATGCATTGTTATAGACCCAGGCGCCGTTTGTTGGAGCCAGCCGGATAAGTTCCGAAGCTAGACCCTCGAAGGAAAAGACCAAATCAAGTTCTTTTTCACAGACGTGAAACTCATCTCCGGTTTGCGGCTGCGAACTCTCTTGATCGTAAATTCCGTCACCTTGGCCACCATTCCCAATAAACCGAAATGCATAAGTTGCCACAGGGGAGTCTGGAGAGCTCGATTGGCCCACATATTCCAGCGAGTGGATAAACATCCTTGTCAGCCGTTCATCTTCATAGGCTAGGGAGAAGTATGTTCGTCCGGCAATCAGTTCCATTGGCGAGATCACTAAGCCTCCTAACGTTGTAGGTAAGGGGCGCTGCGCGGCGGTTTATCGCGCAGCGTCCAGCGACCGGAGGGAGCGGCCTTGACCGGAATGTTAGAGTTCATGGCAACCATGTGGATGCTTGGTTTTTAATTTGTGCCAACTCAGATGGAGTGAGGCACTTCTCTTTCGCTTCGCTAAGCCGCCCTTCGGTAAAGAAAATATCGCCTAGGCTATGAACCCATTCGTTTAACTCTGGGGATGGGTAAATGAAGTCATCGAACGAGAAGCACACCCAATTGTGACCTTCTCGCGCAGCATATTCTTCTGGCGACATTGAGCGATAAGGGAAGACTTTTTCGGCTTCAGCTACCCGTTCGGTTGGTGCGGGCGGATATTCGGCAATATGCGCGTGCATGGTGAACTCTAACGTGCTAGCTGAGGGGCCGCCGGAGCGGCGAAGCCGCGGAGGGAACCTGCCGGCAGCGCCGGCAGGCGGTCCCTCTCGAGCGGTGGGTTAGCCTGCATTGTCGACCTCGGAGAGCCTGTTGATGCCATAGGGATCGACTTCAAAGCCATGTTGCTCGGAGAGAAAAGCGGCTACTCGGCGAGCATCTGTGACGGTTGCGACATGTACTGGCACGCAACGGATGCAAATGGCGGCTGACACCGCACCATCATTTGGGTGGAAGTGATGAGCTAGATCGTCGATTTCGGTCGGCACGTAGTGGAGCGAATTGGTACCTCTGACGTCAACCAGGTTGAAGCTCACGGCGGAACCTTTGGCGGACCAAAATGTGACGCTCTCTCCAATATTTGGGCGGACGGGGAAATCTCGTTTTGCAAAGAGTGTGCATACAGCGGTCCGTGTGCCGTCGATGGTGCACTCCAAGTCAAGCCAGAGGTCGTATTGGGGCATGCTGTCTTGTGCAGGCTAACGTAGAGCTGACCGGCGCTGCGCGGCTTTATCGCGCAGCGTCCAGCGACCAAA
>CAZOWA010000099.1:0-2602 GCA_964583695.1 uncultured Dechloromonas sp. | reverse complement strand
CGCTTCAAGGACGACGTCAAGGAAGTGCGTTCCAACTTCGAGTGCGGTCTGTCGCTGCGTGGCAATAACGACATTCAGGAAGGCGATCAGCTCGAAGTTTACGAAATCCAGGAAGTGGCGCGCTCGCTGTAATGAAGAAAAAAGGTTTTCAGCGCAGTGACCGGGTCGCGGAGCAGGTACGCCGCGATCTCGCCGACCTGATTCGCACCGAACTGAAGGATCCGCGTGTCGGCATGATCAGCCTCACGGCTGTCGAGCTGACGCCGGATTACGCGCACGCCAAGGTGTTTTACGCCACGCTCAACGATGAACATCTCGACGAGATCGAGCGCGGCCTGAAGCGTGCGGCTGGCTTCCTGCGGCGCGAACTGGGGCGGCGGATTCATATCCACACCTTGCCCGAACTGCATTTTGTCTACGACAACTCGATCCAGCATGGCGCAAGCATGTCGGCGCTGATCGAGCAGGCCAACGCCCTGAGCGACCAGACGCCGGAAGACTGAGCGTCATGCAAGTCAAGAAGACCTGGCAACGGGTCGACGGTGTGTTATTGCTCGACAAGCCTATCGGCCTCAGTTCCAACGATGCCTTGCAAAAGGCGCGGCGGCTGTTTTCTGCAGCCAAGGGGGGGCATACCGGTACGCTTGATCCCTTGGCAACCGGCTTGTTGCCGCTGTGCTTTGGTGAAGCGACCAAATTTTCCGCAGACTTGCTTGATGCCAACAAAACCTATGAGGCAACGCTCAGGCTGGGTGTCACCACCGATTCCGGCGATGCCGAGGGCACGGTGATCGCAACTTCCACGGTCAACACGAAAAAAGACGATATTTTGGCAATGCTGCCGCGCTTCGTTGGCGACATACTGCAGATTCCACCCATGCATTCCGCGCTTAAACGCAACGGGCGACCGCTCTACGAACTGGCGCGCAAGGGCATCGAAGTCGAGCGCGAGCCGCGGGCGGTGATGATTCACGCCATCGACCTGCTCGACTTTGGTGGTGAAAGCCTGCGCCTGCGCGTGGCGTGCAGCAAGGGAACCTATATCCGCGTACTGGCCGCCGACATCGGTCAGGCGCTCGGTTGTGGCGCCCATCTCACTGCCTTGCGACGCACCGTGGTTGGCGATCTAGACCTGACAGGGGCGGTCACCCTGGCCGAGCTTGAAGCGCTCGACGATGCCGGACGCAAGGCGCATCTCAAGGCGGTCGATGCACTGGTGCACACCTTGCCGGTCGTGACACTTGAGGGCGAGGCAGCTGAACGTTTCAGTCACGGCAATCCGGTCGCGCTGGCCGAAGACCTGCCCGGAAAAATCCGGGTTTACACAGAAGGTCGGTTGATCGGCATCGGGCAGCAGGGGGCTGATCAGCGCCTGTGGCCAAAACGGCTGGTGCAATTGGCAATATAAGCAGGTATAATCCTGCACTTTTCGTCGCCAACGAAAAAATTATCCTAACTTGGCGCTTTGCTCTATCAAACCGGGGCGGCGTCGTAACCATGAAAGAGAGTTTGAAATGGCATTCACCACCGAAAACAAGGCGGCCATCGTTGCCGAATTCCAACGCGCCCCTGGCGACACCGGCTCCTCCGAAGTTCAGATCGCGCTGCTCACCGCACGCATCAACGATCTGACCCCGCACTTCAAGGAACACAAGAAGGATCACCACTCCCGTCGCGGTCTGCTGCGTCTGGTTTCCCAGCGCCGCAAGCTGCTGGACTACCTCAAGGGCAAGGATATCGATTCCTACCGTACCCTGATTACCCGCCTTGGTCTGCGCAAGTAAGCTGGACTGAAGCCAAGAAAGAGCGGCCCGGAAAATCCCGGCCGCTTTTTTGCTTTTTCGGAAGTTGTTTTTCTGTTGTTGTAAGTTGTTGTTATTGTTGTTAATTGTGATGAGAGTGAAAGGAAAATATGTTTAATGTTGTGAAAAAGACCTTCGCCTATGGTGAGCATCAAGTCACCATCGAAACCGGCGAAATCGCCCGCCAGGCCGGCGGGGCCGTCATGGTTTCCATGGAGGAAACCGTTGTTCTGGTGACCGTTGTTGCCGCAAAGAACGCCAAGCCGGGCCAGGATTTCTTCCCGTTGACCGTTGATTACCAGGAAAAAGTTTATGCTGCCGGCCGTATTCCCGGCGGCTTCTTCAAGCGCGAAGGCCGTCCTTCCGAAAAGGAAACGCTGACCTCCCGCCTGATCGACCGCCCGATTCGCCCGCTGTTCCCGGACGGTTTTTACAATGAAGTGCAGGTGGTCGCCACCGTCATGTCGCTGAACCCGGAAATCGATTCCGACATTCCGGCCATGATCGGTGCTTCGGCTGCGCTTGCCATTTCCGGTGTGCCGTTCAACGGCCCGATCGGCGCGGCCCGTGTTGGTTACATCAATGGTCAGTACGTGCTTTGCCCGACCCTGAGCCAGCTCAAGACCAGCCAGCTCGACCTCGTCGTGGCAGGTACCGAAGCTGCTGTGCTGATGGTTGAGTCGGAAGCCGACCAACTGTCCGAAGAAGTCATGCTGGGGGCTGTCGTGTTCGGTCACACCGAAATGCAGAAGGCCATCAACGCCATCAACGAACTCGTTGAAGAGGCTGGCAAGCCCGAG
>CAZOWA010000098.1:0-2612 GCA_964583695.1 uncultured Dechloromonas sp. | reverse complement strand
AAGAGGTGCGCATTATATAGATACCCAGAACGCCGTCAACCGGTCTTTTAAAAAACTCAACCAAAGGGCCGAAAAAGAAAAAGGCGGCCAACGCCGCCTTTTAGGAAAGTAGTATCAATTACGCCGAGAACGACGATCCACAGCCACAGGTCGACGTTGCGTTAGGATTTCTAATGACAAACTGTGATCCCTCCAAGCCTTCGGAGTAATCGATCTCCGCTCCAACCAAGTACTGGTAGCTCATCGGATCAATCAGCAG
The DNA here is from genome assembly GCA_964583695.1 of uncultured Dechloromonas sp. Classification (GTDB taxonomy): domain Bacteria; phylum Pseudomonadota; class Gammaproteobacteria; order Burkholderiales; family Rhodocyclaceae; genus Azonexus. Next base: position 2,353 of record CAZOWA010000098.1, on the reverse strand, counting down.
CGTGACACCATTCTTCTCCATCGTTGTATCGTCTTCCGCCACATCTTCATCAAACGTAAACCCATACTGAAACCCAGAACACCCACCTCCGGTAACGAAAACACGCAGCTTCAGCCCAGGATTACCTTCTTCTTCAATAAGCTCCCTCACCTTATTAGCAGCACTATCCGTAAAAAGAATCGGGGATGACACTTCGGCAACTACGCTCATGGAAACTACTCCTGAAGAAATTCAGAGAAAATTATGGGCTGAGGAAAGCCCCTGGTCAATGCGCTTAGTTGGAGGCAGCAAGCTTTAGTTCCACGCCTTTTTCTTCGCGATGCAGCAAACGCCCTTCGATTACGGCGCCTTGATGCATTTCGATGATGGCGTAACTAACATCTCCAACAATTTTGGCCTTCGACTGCATTTCGAGCGTCCCGGTAACCCCAACAGGACCAACGACAGTGCCGTTAATCACCAGATGAGCAACGCTGACAGCCCCCTCTATCCGAGCGTGTTCACTAACCACGAGCGTCGACGAGGAGGCCCCTTCAGCAGCCTCAACACTACCGACCACCTCGCCATCCACTCGAAGCCCACCCGAGAAACATATGCCACCTTCGACGCGAGTTCCCGCACCAATCAGACTATCGATTCGGCCCTGCGGCTTGCCATCGGTTTTTTTTCCGAACATCTGTCACTCCTAAAGTTGCGCCAAACGTTTGCTTTTCAGTGTATCACCATGAAGAACCCGGGCCTCTATCGATTTCAAACGAGCCCCTTGCGGGATTTCCACAACCCCCTCACGACGAAGAAAATGTTTGATAGACAACTGATAATCAATAGTCGATTCGACCTTTCCTGGCAGAAGGATATGCTGCTCTCGCCCACCCAACCAATAAGTCACCAATAACTGCAACCCCCCTCGAAACTCTGGAGTCTGCTTATCAGGCTGAAACGCTACCAAGAGCCTATAGACGTACCGCCCCGGACTTTCCTTCACGACTCGAAAATTCTCAATGCGAACAACCGCCACATCTCCGGCAACCGGAATAAGGCGCTCAAATAACAAAATATCCTCTTTCAGCGCCGCATTTTCACGCTCCAAGCCATCGATTCTAGCAACCAGTTGTCGCTGAGCCGCACGCTCTATATCTACGGCACTTTGCCCAGTACCTGCCGTAGAACGCAACAAAATCAGCTCTTCTCGCTGCTCCTTCAGGCGCTGCTCAAGCACATCAATTTCACGAACCAACGCGCCAGCCTCATCGCGCTGAAGAGCAACCCAAACAATTGCGGACAACAAAAAAATAACAAGCACCACCGGGGGCACGAACCAATACCAGGGAACATGCCCCCTGACAACAACCCGCGGAGCCGTAATTCCGAAGCGACGTTTAAGTCTCTTGATCTTCAAACTAGCAGCAGCAATCCTCATTGAGCTCCCAATCTTTACTATCGATCGACCCGGCGACTCTTAACCAAACACCGCAAGAACGGCGCGAGAACCAATTACCATTTGGGCGCAACCCTACCAGAAAATAAAAAAGCCGCCCAAGGGGGCGGCTTTTTCGAAAGACAGCAAGCAGGAAAACTCAACGCTTGGAGAACTGCTTACGGCGGCGTGCCTTGTGGAAGCCAACTTTCTTACGCTCAACTTCACGAGCATCACGAGTGACGAAGCCAGCTTTGGAGAGCGAGGCCTTCAACGTTGCATCGTACTCGATGAGCGCACGGGTAATACCATGACGCACCGCACCGGCTTGGCCAGACTCACCACCACCAGAAACGTTGACCTTGATGTCAAAGCCAGCAAGCTGATCCACCAACTCAAGAGGCTGACGGACGATCATTCGACCGGTTTCGCGAGAAAAGAATTGATCGACCGGCTTGCCATTAACCACAATGGCACCAGAGCCGCGCTTCATAAAAACTCGAGCGACGGCGCTTTTGCGACGACCTGTACCGTAAAAATAACTTTCAGCCATGACGACCCCTTAAATATCCAGAGCTTTCGGCTGCTGGGCGGTGTGAGGATGCTGGTCGCCGGCATAGCACTTAAGCTTCTTGAGCATTGCGTAACCCAGCGGCCCCTTCGGCAGCATGCCCTTGACGGCTGTTTCGAGGGCGCGCCCCGGGAAACGTTGCTGCATCTTCTTGAAATTGGTTTCGTAGATACCGCCCGGATAACCCGTGTGGCGATAGTACGTCTTGTCATCGGCCTTGTTGCCGGTCACGGTAATCTTGTCGACATTGGTGACGACGATAAAATCGCCGGTATCAACGTGCGGTGTATAGATAGCCTTGTGCTTGCCGCGCAGACGACGGGCAATTTCGGTAGCGAGGCGGCCGAGCACCTTGTCTGTGGCGT
>CAZOWA010000097.1:0-2683 GCA_964583695.1 uncultured Dechloromonas sp. | reverse complement strand
CCGCTGACCTCTTGCATGCCATGCAAGCGCTCTCCCAGCTGAGCTATACCCCCGCCGCGAAAGAAGGCCGCATTATAGGGATCGACCTTGCCCTTGTAAAGAGCCTTCTGCGATATTTAGAGATATTCCTTGAGGCAGGCTGAAACCTTCTCGCGTCCGATCAGTTCGATGACGGCGTCGACCGAGGGGGTCTGTGCCTGACCGGTCAGCAGGACGCGTAGTGGCATGGCGAGCTTGGGCATTTTGAGGCCGTGTTTGGTGACAGTTTCCTTGATTAGTGCATTGATCGCCGGAGTTTCCCAGGCAACACCGGCAATGCCTGCAGCGAAATCGGCGAGGGCAGGGCGGGCATCGTCGCCCAGGTGTTGGGCGAGCAGTTCCGGGTTTGGCGTGACCTGGGTGTAAAAAACTTCCACGGCGTCGGCCAGTACGTTCAGGGTATTGCTGCGGTCGACGTACAAAACGACAGCTTTTTCGAGATCGGGGCCGGCGCTGGTATCGATGCCGCGTGCTGTCAGGCGTGCCCTGACCTTGGCTGCCAGCTCGGCAGGCGGCAACTGCTTCATGTAGTACTGGTTCAGCCAGAGCAGTTTTTCGGTGTTGAACTGGGCTGCCGAGGGCGTGATGTGGTCAAGGTCGAACCATTCGACGAACTGCTCACGGGAGAACACCTCGTCATCGCCGTGCGACCAGCCGAGGCGGCCGAGGTAATTGATCACGGCCTCCGGCAAATAGCCGTCCTCGTCATATTGCATAACCGATACGGCGCCGTGGCGCTTGGAGAGCTTGGCGCCGTCGTCACCGAGGATCATGGAGAGGTGACCATAAGTCGGGACTTCGGCACCCAGAGCCTTGAGGATGTTGATCTGGCGCGGCGTGTTGTTGACGTGGTCGTCGCCGCGGATGACGTGGGTGATGCCCATGTCCCAGTCGTCGACGACGACACAGAAATTGTAGGTTGGCGTGCCGTCGGCACGGGCAATGATCAGATCGTCCATTTCCGTATTGGCGATCTCGATGCGGCCTTTCACTGCATCATCCCAGGTCACCAGGCCATCCTTGGGATTCTTGAAGCGGATCACCGGCGGAACGTCGCTCGGGGGCGTCGGGAGTGTTTTGCCGGCTTCCGGACGCCAGCGGCCGTCATAGCGCGGCTTTTCCTTGCGCGCTTCCTGTTCGGCGCGCAGGGCATCGAGTTCCTCGCGGGTCGTGTAGCAGTAGTAGGCGGTGCCGTCGGCAAGCATCTGCTGGATGACTTCCTTGTAGCGATCCATGCGCTGCATCTGGTAGAACGGGCCTTCGTCGTGTTCGAGTCCCAGCCAGTTCATGCCGTCGATAATCGCCTGAACGGCTTCCGGCGTCGAACGTGCGACATCGGTATCTTCAATGCGCAAGACGAAAGTGCCACCGTGGCGGCGGGCAAAAGCCCACGAGAACAGTGCGGTGCGGGCGCCGCCGATATGCAGGAAACCGGTGGGGCTAGGGGCGAAACGGGTGCGAACGGGCTTCATGGGTGAGGCTATCCATACGGAAACAAGGTTCGCTATTCTAGCCGACGTCGGTTTGACCCGCAGCCCGAGTTGTGTTTAAATGCGCGCCTCTCGAATGGGCGGTTAGCTCAGCGGTAGAGCACTGCCTTCACACGGCAGGGGTCACTGGTTCGATCCCAGTACCGCCCACCATCGAAATAAAAAAGCCCTGAATTTTCAGGGCTTTTTGTTTTTTTCTCAGGCCTTGGCGGTCATCTTGCTGATCTTGACCTGCCATTCCTGCGGGCCGCTCTCGTGCACATTGTTGCCGCCCGAATCGACGGCCACCGTCACCGGCATGTCCTGCACGTCGAACTCGTAGATGGCTTCCATGCCCAGATCGGCAAAACCGACGACCTTGGCCGACTTGATCGCCTTGGCGACCAGGTAGGCAGCGCCACCGACAGCCATCAGGTAGGCCGACTTGTTGTCCTTGATCGCCTCGATGGCGACCGGGCCGCGCTCGGACTTGCCGACCATCGAAATGAGTCCGGTCTTTTCCAGCATCATGCGGGTGAACTTGTCCATGCGCGTGGCGGTGGTCGGGCCGGCCGGGCCGACGATTTCGTCGCGCACCGGATCGACCGGGCCGACGTAGTAGATGATGCGGTTGGTGAAGTCCACCGGCAGCTTCTCGCCCTTGGCCAGCATGTCGCTGATGCGCTTGTGCGCGGCGTCGCGGCCGGTGAGCATCTTGCCGTTCAGCAGCAGCTTCTGGCCGACCTTCCAGGACGCGACTTCTTCCTTGGTCAGGGTGTCGAGATTGACGCGGGTGGCCGACTTCAGGTCCGGCGTCCAGGTGACGGCCGGCCAGTCTTCCAGCTTCGGTACTTCCAGCTTGGCCGGGCCGGAGCCGTCGAGGTGGAAGTGGCAGTGGCGGGTGGCGGCGCAGTTCGGTACCAGCGCCACCGGCAGGTTGGCGGCGTGGCAGGGATAGTCGAGCACCTTGACGTCGAGCACGGTGGTCAGGCCGCCGAGGCCCTGGGCACCGACGCCGAGCGCATTGATCTTCTCGAACAGTTCGAGGCGCAGTTCCTCGGCGCGGTTCTTCGCGCCACGCGCCTTCAGTTCATGGATGTCCACCGGTGCCATGATCGACTCCTTGGCCAGCAGCATGGCCTTTTCCGGCGTGCCGCCGATGCCGATGCCGATGA
>CAZOWA010000096.1:0-3454 GCA_964583695.1 uncultured Dechloromonas sp. | reverse complement strand
ACCGAAGGCCTGCTCCGCCACGCCGCCCGCGAGGCGCTGGGCAAGGAAGTCTTCACCTATCAGGGTCGCGAGCTCGACCTCTCCAAGCCCTTCCACCGCCTGACCATCAACCAGGCGATCCAGCGCGAACATCCGGAATTCAGCGATGCCGAACTGGCCGATCCCGACTTCCTCAAGGCCAAAATCAAGGCCTTCGGCGAGCCGGTCAAGCCGGGCGGCCTCGGCAGCCTGCAGCTGCAGCTGTTCGAAGCCTGCGCCGAAGCGCAGTGCTGGGAACCGACCTTCATCATCGACTACCCGGTCGAGGTCTCGCCGCTGGCCCGCGCCTCCGACACCAACCCGGAAATCACCGAGCGCTTCGAGCTGTTCATCGTCGGTCGCGAGATCGCCAACGGCTTCTCCGAGCTGAACGATGCCGAAGACCAGGCGGCGCGCTTCCAGGAACAGGCCAAGGCCAAGGATGCGGGTGACGAGGAAGCGATGTATTACGACGCCGACTTCATCCGCGCGCTGGAATACGGGCTGCCGCCGACCGGCGGTTGCGGCATCGGGATCGATCGTCTGATCATGCTGCTGACCGATGCAGCGGCGATTCGGGATGTGATTCTCTTCCCTTCGATGCGTCCTGAATGATTGATGCGGGCAGCGCCGGCCCTGCAAGCGCTGCCCGCCCGCTGACTGTGGAAACGCTGCAACCTGCCCGCCTCGAATTCGCCAGCGATGGCACGCCGTTTTCCACCACCTTCGGCGATGTCTATCACTCGGCGCACGGTGGCCCCGAGCAGGCGCGCCACGTCTTTCTTGGCGGCAACGATCTGCCGCAACGCTGGCAGAACCGTGATCGTTTCGTCATTCTCGAAACCGGCTTCGGTCTTGGCCTCAACTTTCTTGCCACCTGGCAGGCATGGCGTGCCGATGAAAACGCCTGCCGCCGCCTGCATTTCATTTCCTGCGAAAAATTCCCGTTCACCGCGGAAGACCTCGCTATCGCCCACCGTGCCTGGCCGGAATTCGCCGAACTGTCGCAGGAACTGCGCGCCCAGTGGCCACCGCTCGTTTCCGGCCTGCATCGCCTGCATCTGGCAGGAGGGCGGCTCATCCTGACGCTGGCCTTTGGTGATGGCAGCAAATTGCTGCGCACACTCAACGCCTCAGTGAATGCTTTTTTCCTGGACGGCTTCTCTCCCGCGCGCAATCCGGAAATGTGGTCGCCCTTCCTGTGCAAGGCGCTGGCCCGCCTTGCCGCGCCCGAAGCCACACTGGCCACCTGGTCAGTAGCCGGTCATGTCCGCGAAGCACTCGCGCAAGCCGAATTCGACGTCGAAAAACGTCCTGGTTTTTCCTCCAAAAGACACATGCTGGCCGGCCGCTTCCGCTCGCGGCGCCCAGACCGTCACCCGGCGCCTCGCCAGCGGCAGGCCATCATCATCGGCGCCGGCATCGCCGGAAGCGCCACGGCCTACGCGCTGGCAGCCGCTGGCTGGCAGGTAGAAGTTCTGGAACAAGCCCCGGCTCCGGCTACCGGAGCTTCCTGCAATCTCGCCGGCATGCTGCGCCCCTTGCCGAGCAGCGACGACAATCGCCTTTCACGCCTGACCCGCGCCGGCTACCTGGCCACCCGCGCCCTGCTTGCCACGCTGCCCGAGGCGCGCTGGGCGGCCTGCGGCGTCCTGCATCTGGCCCGCGACGAGGAACATGAAGCCAAGCAGGCACATGCGATGGAAATGCTCGGCTGGCCAAAGGAGGTTGCCGAATTCGCCAATCGCGAAAAAGTCGGCGAACTGCTCGGCTGGACGGCTGACATTGGCGGCTGGTGGTTCCCCCAAGCCGGCTGGGTGCAGCCCTCTTCCGTATGTCGAGCAGCACTCGATGCCTTTCCGGAGCGTATCAGCACCCGTTTCGATGTCGTCGCACACCGTCTCGAACGCAACAACGAAGGCTGGAAGGTTTTCGATGCCGAAGGCCAGCTGCTCGCCGCAGCGCCAACGCTGATCATGGCTGCCGGCACTGGCGCCTCTCGTTTTACCCAGTTCGCCTGGCTGCCGCAGGGATCGGCACGCGGCCAGGTCAGCCACCTGCCAGAGGAAAAGACAAAGCCCCTCGACAAAGTCGTTTTCCGCCACGCCTATGCCATGCCAGCCATCGATGGTGTGCGTCTGATCGGCGCCACGTCGCAACTCAATGACACCGACACATCGGTCCGCCCGAAAGACCATGCGGAAAACCTGCGGCAGATCAATCGCAGCCTGTCCGATTTCACCGCCGACATTGATCCCTTCAGCCTCGACGGCCGCGTCGGTTTTCGCCCCATGTCACCAGATCGTCTGCCCATCGTCGGTGCCGTTCCGGACGCCGCCGGAGCGGGCCCCAACACACGATTGCATGCCCTGCCCCGGCAACCCGGATTGTGGTGCGTACAGGGCTTCGGCGCGCGTGGCATCGTCTGGTCCGCGCTGATGGCTGACCTGCTGCTCAGCCGCCTCGAAGGCGAGCCCCTGCCGCTTGCCATGGACCTTGTCGACGCCCTTGACCCCGGCCGCTTCCTGATCGGCCAGATTCGCCCGTCAGAAAACGACATTGAAGACGACTGAGTTCGGCAAGCGGCCAAGCAGCCTGCTAAACTCCCCAGTCCCGAAAAAACAATCAAGCGGAGAGGAAAACCGATGAAGATTGAAACCATTGCCGTCCACGGCGGTTATTCACCCGACCCGACCACCAAGGCCGTCGTCGTCCCCATCTACCAGACGACTTCGTACGCCTTCGACAGCACCCAGCACGGCGCCGACCTGTTCGACCTCAAGGTCGCCGGCAACATCTACACGCGCATCATGAATCCGACGCAGGACGTGCTCGAAAAGCGCGTCGCCGCGATGGAAGGCGGCGTCGCCGCCCTCGCCATGGCCTCCGGCATGGCCGCCATCACCGCTTCGATCCAGACCATAGCCGAAGCCGGCGACAACATCGTCACCTCGAGCACCCTGTACGGCGGCACCTACAACCTGTTCGCCCACACGCTGCCACAATACGGCATCGAAGTGCGCTTCGCCGACTACCGCGACCCGGATGCCTTCGAAAAGCTCATCGACGGCAAGACCAAGGCCGTCTTCTGCGAATCCGTCGGCAACCCGCTCGGCAATGTCGTCGATTTTGAAAAGCTCGCCGAAGTCGCCCACAAGCACGGCGTCCCGGTCATCGTCGACAACACTGTACCCTCGCCCTACCTGTGCCGCCCCTTCGAACATGGCGCCGACATCGTCGTCCACGCCCTGACCAAGTATCTCGGCGGCCACGGCAATTCCATCGGCGGCATCATCGTCGATAGCGGCAAATTCCCGTGGGCGGAACACAAGGCCAAGTTCAAGCGCCTTAACGAGCCGGACGTCTCCTACCACGGCGTCGTCTACACCGAAGCCCTCGGCCCCGCCGCCTACATCGGCCGCGCCCGCGTCGTGCC
>CAZOWA010000095.1:0-3680 GCA_964583695.1 uncultured Dechloromonas sp. | reverse complement strand
GTGCAAGGGCGGCATCGACCAGTACATCGGCGGCATCGAGCACGCCATCCTGCATCTGCTGTACTCGCGCTTCTTCACCAAGCTGATGCGCGATGTCGGCCTGATCGGCGACCTCGGCGAACCCTTCGCCAACCTGCTGACCCAGGGCATGGTCGTCGCGCCGACCTTCTACCGCGAACTCGACGGCGGCAAGAAGCAGTGGATCAACCCGGCCGACGTCGATGTCGTCACCGACGAGCGCGGCCGCCCGACCGGCGCCACGCTGAAGGCCGACGGCCTGCCGGTGGTCATCGGCGGCACCGAGAAGATGTCGAAGTCGAAGAACAACGGCGTCGATCCGCAATCGCTGATCGACCAGTACGGCGCCGACACGGCCCGCCTGTTCATCATGTTCGCCTCGCCGCCCGATCAGTCGCTGGAATGGTCCGACGCGGGCGTCGAGGGTGCCTACCGCTTCCTGCGTCGCCTGTGGAAGACGGTTTACGACCACGTCCAGGCCGGCCTCGTCGATTCCGATTTTGAGCAAAATTCCCTGTCGACCGTGCAAGCCGACCTGCGGCGCAAGCTGCACCAGACCATGGGCAAGGTGGCCGACGATTACGGCCGCCGCAAGCAGTTCAACACGGCCATCGCCGCCGTCATGGAACTACTCAACGCCTACGACAAGACCGACCTGTCCGACGCCACCGGCCGCAAGCTGGCGCAGGAAACGCTCGAAAGCATCGCGCTGCTGCTCTTCCCCATCGTCCCGCACATCGGCCAGGCGCTCTACGCCGAACTGAAGCCAGGACAGGATGCCGGCGTGCAGCCCTTCCCGAAGGCCGATCCCGCCGCCCTCAAGCAGGACGAGATCGAACTCATGGTGCAGGTCAACGGCAAGCTGCGCGGTTCGATCCGCGTCGCCGCCGAAGCCGACAAGGCGAGCATCGAAGCTGCCGCGCTGGCTTCCGAAGGCGCCGTCAAGTTCATGGAAGGCAAGCCGGCGAAGAAGGTTGTCGTCGTGCCGGGCCGTCTGGTCAATATCGTCGTCTGAGGAAAGCCGCCATGCGTTTGCCGCTCCGTCCAGTGTTCGCCCCGCTTTTTGCAGTATTGATCGCAGCCGTGCTTGCCAGCTGCGGCTTCCATCTGCGTGGCGTGGGCAGCGGCAACCTGCCTTACAAAACGATGTATATCTCGCTGCCCGAAACCGCCGACGTGCGTATCTGGCTGGAACGCTACATCACGGCCAGCGATGCGACCCAGATCGTCGATAACAGCAAGGAGGCCGAAGCGATCTTCCAGCAGATCAGCGATACCCGGCACAAGATCATTCTCAGCGTCAATGCCCAGGGCCGTGTGCGTGAATACCGCTTGCAGTTAACCTACCGTTTCCAGGTCGCCAATGCCAAGGGCCAGATCCTCGTACCGCCCAATGAAATATCCCTGAGCCGCGATATCACTTTCGATGATTCGAGCGTTCTCGCCAAGGATCTGGAAGAGGGATTGCTCTGGCGCGACATGAACAATGATCTGGTCAACCAGATCATGCGCCGGCTGTCCATCGTCAAACCGAAAAACCCTGACGTCGCAGACGACGAGTAATGCTGCTCAAGGGCGAACAGCTGGCGGCGCACCTCGAACGGGATTTGCGTCCGCTCTACGTCCTGTATGGCGACGAGCCGCTGCTCGTCATCGAGGCGGCTGACGCCATCCGTGCCAGGGCACGCCAGCAGGGCTACACGGAACGCGAAGTGCTTACCGTTCTGCCGCAATTCGACTGGGGCCAGTTGCTGGCCGCCGGAGGCAACATGTCCCTGTTCGGGGACAAGAAGCTCATCGACCTGCGCATCCCAACCGGCAAGCCGGGCAAGGAAGGCAGCACCGCGTTGCAGCAGTGGTGCCAGAACCTGTCGATGGACAACCTGCTGCTCATCACCCTGCCCGAACTCGACTGGCGGGAAGAGAAAGCGGCGTGGTTCACCGCACTGGTCAATGCCGGCGTCGCCATCAAGCTCATGGCCCCCCCACTCACCGAGCTGCCGGGCTGGATCGCCGGCCGCCTGCGCCGCCAGCAGCAAACTGCCGACCTTGAAAGTCTGAAGTTCATCGCTGAACGCGTCGAAGGCAACCTGCTTGCAGCGCATCAGGAAATCCAGAAACTCGGCCTGCTTTACCCGACCGGGCAACTAAGCGCCGCACAGATTCGCGATGCCGTACTCAACGTCGCCCGCTACGATATTGAAGGCCTGCGCGACGCATTGCTCTCCGGCGACCTCGCCCGCCTGACCCGAACACTCGACGGCCTGATGCAGGAAGGCGAGGCGCCGCCCCTGGTGTTGTGGGCGATGAATGAGGAAATTCGCGCACTGGCCGTTATTCGCGCCGGCATGGATTCCGGACGCCCCGTCGATCAGTTGCTCAAGGACGCAAAGGTCTGGGGGCCGCGAGCCACGCCGGTCAAGAAAGCCTTGCAGCGCCTATCGACCGCCACGCTCGAGGATGCGCTGCGCGACGCCGGAAAGATCGACCGGCTGATCAAGGGAATCGGACAGGGAAATGTCTGGGAAGAATTCCTGCGTCTGGGTTTGAGCCTTTGCCAGAACAAACAGGGCAGGGCCGCCTAGGCGGCGCAAAAACAGCCTAAGCCTCGCCGTGAATGGCAAAATCCGGCGTTTTTTCGGGTTGACCGCGCAAGCCGGCCATCAGACGGGCGCAGGTGCGTCGGAAGATTCGTCCGGATCGAGATCTTCCCAGATGCAGGAGCACTCCCTGCGGGTGTCATGCAGGCCCATTCTCGACTCCCCCTGCACCAGGCATTCGCCCTTGCAACTGTCTGAGACCACCACCAGCTTCATGTCGGCATCGACCTGGCGCTCGCCGTCCCAATAGCTGCAAGTTGCGCAGACCTTGACCTCGGTCGGCAATATCAATTTTTCGGTCATCTTGTCCTCGACGGAAAACCTCGTTGTCGTAGCGGGTAAGAGTTTACCCGGTTCCGGAAGTTCCCTGTTGTTTGTCTGGCTATAATGTTCCTTTGCGCTGAATCCGGAACATCATGGACATCAAGGAATACATGCAGACCGTGGGCCGCCAGGCCCGCACCGCTTCCCGCCGGCTGGCCGGTGCGACGACGGCAGAAAAGAATGCCGCCCTGCTCCACATCGCCGCCGCCATCCGCCGTGAAAGTGCCGCACTGGTCGCCGCCAATGCCGAAGATCTCGCCGCGGCGCGTGCTGCCGGCCTCGAAACCGCCATGCTCGACCGTCTGACGCTGTCGGCCAAGGGCGTCGAAAGCATGGCCGAAGGCGTCGAACAGGTCGCCAAACTGCCCGATCCGATCGGCGAAATGACCGACATCAAGTACCGTCCGTCCGGCATCCAGGTTGGCAAAATGCGCGTGCCGCTTGGCGTCATCGGCATCATCTACGAAGCCCGCCCGAACGTCACCGCTGATGCTGCCGCGCTCTGCCTCAAATCCGGCAACGCAGCCATCCTGCGCGGCGGTTCGGAAGCCATCCGCTCCAACCGCGCCATCGCCGCGCTGGTCCAGGAAGGCCTGCAAGCGGCCGGGCTGCCGGCCGAATCAGTGCAGGTCATCGACACCACCGACCGCGCTGCCGTCGGCGAGCTGATCACCATGCGCGAATTCGTCGACGTCATCGTGCCGCGCGGCGGCAAGGGCCTGATCGCCCGCCTGCTCG
>CAZOWA010000094.1:0-3882 GCA_964583695.1 uncultured Dechloromonas sp. | reverse complement strand
ACCCAGTCGCTGCACACCAATGCGCTCGACGAAGCCATCGCGCTGCCGACCGAATTCTCGGCCCGTATCGCCCGCAACACCCAGCTCATCATCCAGGAAGAAACCCACATCACCAACGTGATCGATCCGTGGGCCGGCTCCTACATGATGGAAAAGCTGACCCAGGACATGGCCGACAAGGCCTGGAGCATCATCCAGGAAATCGAAGCCATGGGCGGCATGACCAAGGCCGTCGAATCGGGCTGGGCCAAGATGCAGGTCGAAACCTGCGCCGCCGACAAGCAGGCGCGCATCGACTCCGGCAAGGATGTCATCGTCGGCGTCAACAAGTACAAGCTGGCCAAGGAAGACGCGATCGACATTCTCGATATCGACAACCATGCCGTGCGTGATGCCCAGATCGCCCGCCTCAAGCAGATTCGCGCGACGCGCGACACGGCGGCGGTCAATGCCGCGCTGGAAGCCCTGACCAAGGCCGCCGAAACCGGAGAAGGCAACCTGCTCGACCTGACCGTCAAGGCCATCCGCCTGCGCGCCACGGTTGGCGAAGTGTCCGATGCGCTGGAAAAGGTCTTCGGCCGTTTCCGCGCCAACAATCAGACTATTTCGGGTGTGTATGGAGGCGTTGTGGAAGGTCAGGAAAGTTGGGAGAAGATCAAGGCCGATGTCGCCAAGTTCGCCGAAGAAGAAGGCCGCCGTCCGCGCATCATGATCGCCAAGCTCGGCCAGGACGGCCATGACCGTGGCGCCAAGGTGGTTGCCACTGCCTACGCCGACCTCGGCTTCGACATCGACATGGGTCCTCTCTTCCAGACCCCGGAAGAAGCGGCCCGTCAGGCCATCGAAAACGACGTGCATGCAGTGGGCGTTTCGTCGCTGGCGGCTGGCCACAAGACCCTGCTGCCGCAGCTGGTCAAGGCGCTGAAGGACCAGGGTGGTGACGACATCATCGTCTTCGCCGGTGGCGTCATTCCGGCACAGGACTACGATTACCTCTACAACGCTGGCGCCAAGGCCATTTTCGGGCCAGGTACGCGGATCGAGGATTCGGCGATCAAGGTGCTGGAAGAGATTCGCAAGGCCCGCGGCTAAGGCTGAATGAAACGGGACGATTCAGCCGTGGCGTCTTCGACGCTCGCACCAGCCGATCAGACACTGTTTGATGGTGTTCTGGTCGGGCAGCGGCGCTCGCTCGCCAAGGCCATCACGCTCATCGAATCGACCCGTGCCGATCACCAGCAGCGCGCCCAGAAACTGCTCACCGCCCTGCTGCCGCACACCGGCAACGCAATCCGTATCGGCATTTCCGGCGTCCCCGGTGCCGGCAAATCAACCTTCATCGAGGCGCTGGGCGTCTGGCTGATCGAACAAGGGAAGAGGCTGGCCGTTCTAGCCATCGACCCCTCTTCGAGCGTGACAGGCGGCTCCATCCTTGGCGACAAGACGCGCATGGAACAGTTGGCGCAGCGCGAGGAAGCCTTCATCCGGCCGAGTCCGTCTTCCGGTTCGCTCGGTGGCGTCGCCGAGAAGACTCGCGAAGCCATGCTGCTTTGCGAAGCGGCAGGATACGATGTGATCATCATCGAAACTGTGGGCGTCGGCCAAAGCGAGACGACGGTGGCCGGCATGGTCGACATGTTCTGTCTGCTGCAACTGCCAAATGCCGGTGACGATTTGCAAGCGATCAAGAAAGGTATTGTCGAGATCGCCGACATGGTGATCATCAACAAAGCCGATATCGACAAACAGGCAACCTCGGTCGTACGCGCCCAGTGGCGCAACGCCCTGCACATGCTGCGACCGGCCTCGCCCAACTGGGCACCACCGGTCATTGCCCTGTCGGCGTTGCACAAGCAGGGCATCGTCGAATTCTGGGATGAGGTCGAGAAATTCAGTCATGTTCTGCGGTCAACCGGAGAATTTGCCAAAAAACGCCAACACCAGTCGCTGGCCTGGATGTGGCAACTGATCGACGCCGGACTGCGCCAACACTTTCGCCACCACCCCAGCGTGCAGGAAAACCTGCCTTCGCTGACCCGTTCCGTCGAATTGGGCCATACGACACCGGCTGCAGCCGCGTATGCCTTGCTCGACTATCTGAAACACTGATCACCCGTTCCATTTTGGGAGTTTTCTATGCATGACATCATCCGCCAGCTAGAAGAAAAGCGCGAACTGGCCCGCCTCGGCGGTGGCCAGAAGCGTATCGACAGCCAGCACAAGAAGGGCAAGCTGACCGCCCGCGAACGCATCGAGTTGTTGCTCGATCCCGATTCCTTCGAGGAATGGGACATGTTCAAGGAGCACCGCTGTACCGATTTCGGTATGGATCAGTCGGAAAAGACCCCGGGTGACGGCGTTGTGGTCGGCTACGGCACTATCAACGGTCGCCTGGTCTTCGTGTTCTCCCAGGACTTCACCGTGTTCGGTGGCTCGCTGTCGGAAACGCATGCCGAAAAGATCTGCAAGGTCATGGACCACGCCATGAAGGTCGGCGCGCCGGTCATCGGCCTGAACGACTCGGGCGGCGCCCGTATTCAGGAAGGCGTGGCCTCCCTCGGCGGCTACGCCGATGTGTTCCAGCGCAACGTCATGGCCTCCGGCGTCGTGCCGCAGATTTCCATGATCATGGGCCCCTGTGCCGGCGGTGCGGTGTACTCGCCGTCGATGACCGACTTCATCTTCATGGTCAAGGATTCTTCCTACATGTTCGTGACCGGTCCGGAAGTCGTCAAGACCGTGACCCACGAAGACGTCACCGCCGAAGAACTGGGCGGCGCCATCACCCACACCAGCAAGTCCGGTGTGGCCGACCTGGCGTTCGAGAACGATGTTGAAGCCCTGTCCATGCTGCGTCGCTTCATGAACTTCATCCCGGCCAACAACAAGGAAAAGCCGCCGGTCACGCCGACCAACGATCCGGTCGACCGCATGGATTATTCGCTCGACACCCTGGTGCCGGACAACAACAACAAGCCGTACGACATGAAGGAGCTGCTCATCAAGGTCGTCGACGATAACGACTTCTTTGAACTGCAGGCCGACTACGCCAAGAACATCATCATCGGTTTCGGTCGCGTTGACGGCCACCCGGTTGGTATCGTCGCCAACCAGCCCCTGGTGCTGGCCGGCTGTCTGGACATCAAGTCCTCGATCAAGGCAGCCCGTTTCGTTCGCTTCTGCGACGCCTTCAATATCCCGGTCGTCACTTTCGTCGATGTCCCGGGCTTCATGCCGGGTACGCAACAGGAATACGGCGGCATCATCAAGCACGGCGCCAAGCTGCTCTACGCTTACGCCGAATGTACCGTGCCGAAGGTCACCATCATTACCCGCAAGGCTTACGGCGGCGCTTATGACGTTATGAGCTCCAAGCACCTGCGTGGCGACGTCAACCTCGCCTGGCCGTCGGCTGAAATCGCGGTTATGGGCCCGAAGGGCGCCGTGGAAATCATCTTCCGCGAAGAGAAGAACGATCCGGCCAAGTTAGCCGAGCGCGAAGCCGAATACAAGTCCAAGTTCGCCAACCCGTTCGTGGCGGGCGCACGTGGCTTCATCGACGACGTCATCATGCCGCATGCCACCCGCAAGCGTATTGCCCGCTCGCTGGCCATGCTGCGCGACAAGAAACTCGACAACCCGTGGCGCAAGCACGGCAATATTCCCCTCTAACCAATTTGGCATCGCGCATGGCTGCGTTGGCTTCCTCGTCCGCTCCTCGCCGTACTGGCGTACTGTCTCGTCGCGGCCAGCGTCGCCGCCTTGCCCTGCGCGCCCCAAATTGCTTAGTCACTCCGAATTGAGGGTCATACATGTTTACTAAAATTCTGATCGCAAACCGCGGCGAAATCGCCTGCCGCGTCATCAAGACCGCCCGCAAGA
>CAZOWA010000093.1:0-3885 GCA_964583695.1 uncultured Dechloromonas sp. | reverse complement strand
AAAACTGGTAGCATGAAACCTACCCTTTGGCAGACGAAAAACCGAGGGAACCTCAACCGATCCCCAATCCCCATGAGCACCGGCAACGCCAATTGGGCGCTGAAAAGACGGGGGAGTCCATCCCATCAGTCAACTTGGCACCCCGCAAACCGTGCGCCTAGCCTAAATCCGTCCAGGGCAGGGGGAGCTCGCCTTCAGACTAATTTGTGCAACAAAGCCGTGGATCGTTATGTCAAGCTTGCAACGGATCATTTGGCAATAGCGGCTTCCAGGATCGAAACCGGGTCGGCAGGCAACGTGATCACGTTGTCACGTTTCTGTCACGGCGACCAAAAACAAAGGGCCTAGCCTTTCGGCTAAGCCCTTGAAAATTCTGGTGGCCAATCGCGGAATCGAACCACGGACACGCGGATTTTCAATCCGCTGCTCTACCAACTGAGCTAATTGGCCAAAAAGAGGGCGCATTATAGCGGAGCAAAAGCTGATGCGCAACCAAATTTGACGATTTCAAGGACTCCCGTTGGGGCTCAAGGGCCAATGGGCGGGGATTGACGGTACAACTCCGAGAAATCATCAGGAGGCGGAGGCGGCGGGGGGGGCGGATGCCAGGCCGGGAAAACAACCCGAGCCACAGAGCCCTTGCCCCGAGGATTGGGGCGCAGGCTGGCCCGTGCTTCGTGTTGCTGGGCGATTTCCTGAACGATGGCCAAACCCAGACCGCTTCCTTCCGTGGTTGCATCATCGACCCGGTAGAAGCGTTCGAAAACGAGTTCGGCGTGATCTTCACTGATGCCGATGCCGTCATCCTCGACTTCGAGCGTGACCTGTTGATAGGTGACCAGCAGGCGACAGGTAACATGACCCGCAGAAGGCGTGTAGCGCAGGGCATTGTCAATGAGGTTCTTGGCGAGCTCCCGAAGCAGGAAGGCGTTACCGCTGATCATCGCCGGCCCGGAAGACTCGAACCCGAGATCGATCTGTTTTTCAAGGGCAATCATGACCCATTCTTCGACGACTTCGCGCGCCAACTGAGCAAGATCCAAAGGCTCCTGCTGTTGCTGGGCGGGCTCGTTACCCTCGGTTCGCGCCAGGGTCAGCAACTGGTTGACGAGGCGGCCGGCGCGATCCACCCCTGTTGCGATTTGGCGCAAGGCGTGACGCAGGGCTTGAGGATCGGTTTCGCGCATAGCGAATTGTGCTTGCGTCTTCAGCCCAGTAAGCGGAGTGCGCATCTGGTGCGCCGCATCGGCAACGAATCGTTGTTGCGCGCCGACATTTTTCTTCATGCGCTCAAGCATTTCGTTGAATGCTTCCACCAGCGGCTCAAGCTCTTCCGGAACACGCCGTGTAGCAATCGGAGAAAGGTCGGCCGGATCGCGTGTCTCGATGGTATTGCGCAAGCGCGTCAGCGGACGCAGGCCGCGAGAAAGACCGAACCAGACAAGCATGACCGCCAGCGGGATGATGATGAACTGGGGAAGAATGACACTGGCCACAATCTTGTTGGCGAGCTGGGTTCGCTTTTCGGTGGTTTCAGCCACTTCGACGATGAGCCACTGCCCCTTGGGCATCCCCGAATCCGCAAGGTAGGTATACGCGAAACGCAGTTCCTGACCATTGAACTCCCCGTCACGCAGGTAGATTTCTCCGGCCAGCGCCGTATCCTCTCCACCCTTCTCGGGAAGGGGAAGATCCTTGTCGCCGGCAAGCAATTTCCCGTCCCGGGTAATCACGTGGAAATAAACGCTATCCGTCTCGTCCGCCCGCAACAAGGCACGCGCCGATGCCGGGAGCGTCAGCAAGACCTTGCCATCCACCAACTTTACCTGACGAGCGATAGCTGCGACATGTTCACGCAGCGCCTGGTCGTAGGGATAGTTGGCGACGTTATTGGCGAAATAATGCGTGAACGCAATGCTGAGCGGCCAGACAAACAGCAAGGGCGCCAGCATCCAGTCGAGGATCTCGCCAAACAGCGAACGCTCGGTCTCCGCCGCAGAGACGGACGGGTTAGTCGTCTTTGGGTCGCTCAAGGCAATAGCCCAGGCCACGTACCGTCGCAATCTTGACGCCCCCCGGCTCAAGCTTCTTGCGGAGACGATGCACGTAAACCTCGATCGCGTTGTGGCTGACTTCATCCCCCCAGCCACAAAGATGGTCTACCAACTGGTCCTTGCTGACCAGACGCCCCATGCGGGTCAGAAGAACTTCGAGCAAGCCAATTTCGCGAGCCGAAAGGTCAAGCGCCTGGCCTTGAAGAAGAGCCACACGTCCCACCTGATCGTACACCAGCTGCCCACACTGGATACTCGGCGAGGTTCCCGCCGAACGTCGGGTCAGCGCCCTTACCCGCGCCTCAAGTTCGGCAAGCTCGAAGGGCTTGGCCATGTAGTCATCCGCCCCAAGATCCAAACCCTTGACGCGGTCGCCCGTACCGTCAAGCGCAGTCAGGATCAGAACAGGCACCTGCGAGTTGCGCGCCCGCAATCGTTTGAGCACCTCCAATCCAGGCATCTTGGGCAGCCCCTGGTCGAGGATGAGGAGATCGTATTCAACGGTACTGAGTGCGGCATCCGCATTCAGGCCATTGGGCGCCCAGTCTACGGCATAGCCCGCCTGGCGCAATGAGCGGCACAGTCCATCGGCAATGATGGCGTCGTCTTCAGCAATTAGGATGCGCATGTATCAGAACCTGTTGGCGTAAGATTTTTGTAAGCCTACTGCAATATTCTGTGCGGGCTGTTCTCCTTTTATGGTCTTCGGAGTTCGCGGCAACCGCTGCGACTCAGGGGGGAGTCCGATCCTGCACTGGACAACCCCCTACCGTTTTTTTGCCCTCAACACCCGTCAGTCTAGCAAATTATCCGCGTCCGGATTTCCGCGGTGCACCAGCGCGTCCGCAGGAGTTGATGGCCACGCACACGAACACAAAGCCAGCGAGCATAAAAAAACCCGCAAAATATGCGGGTTTTTCGAGTTGACCGCAGCCGACACAAGCCGGCCGCGAAAACTCACTTGTGCGACTGCAGGAACGAATCCATGCGGTGTTCGGCCACACTGAACCACGCATTTTGCGTCTTGCGATACTTTTCGTACTCGGTATAGATTTTCTTGAAAGCCGGGTTCTTGGAAGCCTCGTCAGCATAAAGCTGCTGGGCTGCCTTGTAGGCGGCTTCGAGAATCTCGTCAGAGTATTTCTGCAGCTTGACACCGCTTTGCAGCAACTTGGCCAGCGCGATCGGGTTCTTGTGATCGTATTCGGCCAGCATTGTCACGTTGGCTTCGTACGCGGCGGCCTGGAAGGCTTCCTGATACTCCTTCGGCAGCTTGTCCCATTCCTTCTTGTTGACAAAGAAGTGAATGACCGGACCCGGCTCCCACCAGCCCGGATAGTAGTAATTCTTGGCAACCTTGTAGAAGCCCAGCTTTTCGTCGTCGAAGGGACCAACCCACTCGGCGGCGTCGATGGTGCCTTTTTCCAGTGCCGGGTAGATGTCGCCACCGGCGATCTGTTGCGGCACGGCGCCCAAAGCAGCGAAGACGTTGCCGCCCAGACCGGCGATGCGCATCTTCAGGCCCTTGACGTCTTCCAGCGTCTTCACTTCCTTGCGGAACCAGCCACCCATCTGGGTGCCGGTATTACCACCAGCGAAGGAAACGACATTGTAGTTGGCATAAAACTCGTCAAGAAGTTTCTGACCACCGCCATAGTAGATCCAGGCATTCATCTGGCGGGCATTCATGCCAAATGGAATAGCCGTACCAAACCCGAAGGTCTTGTCCTTGCCGACGTAGTAATAAGAGCAGGTATGACAGCACTCGACCGTGCCTTGTTGTACAGCGTCCAGTGCTTGCAGGCCGGGAACGATTTCGCCGCCGGGAAAA
>CAZOWA010000092.1:0-4063 GCA_964583695.1 uncultured Dechloromonas sp. | reverse complement strand
GACATCAAGCAGCGCTGCCAGGCCGCGAAGATCGGCAGCCAGGCGATGATCGTCGCCAGCCCGACGCTGGGCGCCGCCGACTGGCCCGACCTCATCCGCTCCAAGCTCTACGACCCGGCCTTTGCCCACCGCTTCCGCCGCGCCAGCCTTTCCCCCGAACTTTCTCCGGAGTCCAGCTCATGAAATCCACCACCTACCTGCTCGTTGCGCACGGCTCGCGCGGCCGCGACGGCAACCGGGAAACACTAGCCTTCGCCGCGCAATGGCAGGCCCGCCACCCGGACTGGCGCATCGAGGTGTGTTTCATCGAACACGCCGACGTGCTGCTCGACGAAGGGCTGGACCGCGCCGCCGCCGGCGCCGGCACGGTGGTTGCCATTCCCTTCATCCTCAACGCCGCCGGCCACGTCAAGATGGAACTGCCGGCGGCGGTGGAAGCGGCGCGCGCGCGGCATCCGCAGGTGCACTTCATCGTCACCCGCCACCTCGGCATGGGGCGCGAGCTGTTCGCCGTCCTGCAAGGCCAGCTCGACCGCCTGATGAAGCAACTGGCCGTGCCCGACCCGCAGACCACCGGCGTCGTCCTGCTCGGCCGCGGTTCCTCGGATGTCGGCGCCAACGGCGAGCTGGCCAAGATGGCGCGCTGGCTGTACGAGGAAAACGAGCACGAACTGGTCGACCTGGCTTTCACCGGCGTTACCTGGCCGCGTCTGGAAACCATCGTGCAGCGGCAGGCGCGGCTGGGCATGATGCAGATCGCCATCATCCCGGTCTATCTGTTCACCGGCGTGCTCATTGAGCGCATCGGCGAGCAGGTCGCCCGCCTGCGCCAGCAGTACCCGCAACTGGCTTTCGCACTGGGCCAGCATTTCGGTTTCGACGAAGGCATCTTCGCGCTGCTCGACGCCCGCGTGTCGCCCGACGCGCTGGCCGGCGGGCTGCTCGAATGCGACGGCTGCAAGTACCGCGAACTGGCCGAGGCCGAGCACCTGCACGACCACAGCCACACCGCCATCGCCAGCCCGGCGCACGCCCATGGCCACGACCATGCGCACGAGCACGCCCACCACGGCTGCGCCCACAGCCACGCCTGAACGGAAGCCGCATGTCCAACACCATCACCGAACAACTGACCGCCGCCGGCCGCGCCATTGAGCACGACTCCTTCGCCATCATCGACGCCGAGGCCGGCCCGCACGCCTACAGCGCCGAGCAGTGGCCGCTGGTGCGGCGGATGATCCACGCCAACGCCGATTTCGAGTTCAACGGCCTCACCGCCTTCCACCCGGACGCCATGCAGGCCGGCATGCGCGCCGTGCTGAAAGGCGGCACGCCCATCATCGCCGATGTCGAGATGATCTGCGTCGGCCTGTCCAAGCCGCGCTTGCAGCATTTCGGCCTGACGACGCACCACTACATTTCCGATCCGGATGTGATCGCTGCCGCCCAGGCCGCCGACACGACGCGCGCCGTACAGGCGATGCGCAAGGCGCAGCGGCTGGGCCAGCTCGACGGCGCCATCGTCGGCATCGGCAATGCGCCGACCGCGCTGATCGAACTGGTCCGCCTGATCCGCGAGGAGGGCGTGCGCCCGGCGCTGGTCGTCGGCATGCCGGTCGGCTTCGTCTCGGCGGCCGAATCGAAGGACTTGCTGATGACGGTCAATGAAGTGCCCTGGGTGGCGATCAAGGGCCGCAAGGGCGGCTCGACGCTGGTTGTCGCCGCCATCCACGCCATGCTCGCGCTGGCCGAAGCGGAACAGAAAAAGGCCGCATGAGCGCCGGCGAAAAACCCGCCAAGGTGCGCAAGGGCGACGGCAAGCGCGCGCGCGGCAACCGCACCGGCTTCACCACCGGCGCCTGTGCCGCAGCGGCGGCGCGCGCCGCCAGCCTCGGGCTGCTAATGAGCGAAGTGCCGGAGACCATCGTCAGCCGCCTGCCGAACGGCCAGGACCAGGCCTTCCCGGTGCTCGACGGCAGCGTCGAGGAGGCCGCCGGGCTGGCGCACGCCGTCGTCGTCAAGGATGCCGGCGACGATCCGGATGCGACCAACGGCGCCCACCTGACCGCCGACGTCCGCCTGCTGCCGCACCGGGCCGGCGAGATCGTGCTCAAGGGTGGCGTTGGCGTCGGCGTGGTGACCAAGGAAGGGCTGGGGCTGGAAGTCGGCGGGCCGGCGATCAACCCGGTGCCGCGCCGCAACATCCTCGACAATGTGCGCGCCGTCGCTGGCGAACTGCTCGAACACGACGGCCTGGAAGTGAGCATTTCGGTGCCCGGCGGCGACGAGATGGCGAAAAAGACGCTGAACGCCCGCCTCGGCATCCTCGGCGGCATTTCCATCCTCGGCACCACCGGCATCGTCCGCCCGTATTCAACCGCCGCCTTCCGCGCCAGCATCGTGCAGGCGGTCGATGTCGCGGCGAAGCAGGGGCAGACCAGCGTGGTGTTTACCACCGGCGGGCGCACCGAGAAATTTGCCATGCGCCAGTTGCCCGAACTCGACGAATCCTGCTTCGTGCAGATGGGCGACTTCGTCAAGGCGGCCTTTGCCAGCGCGGCCAAGCGCAAGCTGCCGCGCGTCTACATCGGCGCCATGGTCGGCAAGCTGACCAAGATGTGCCAGGGCCTGGCCGTGACGCACGCCTGGAAGGCCGAAGTCGACCGCGACATCCTCGCCGACTCGGCGCGCGAAGTCGGCGCGCCGGACGAATTGGTCGAGGAAATCCGCGCCGCCGAAACCGCCCGCTTCGCCGCTGAACGCTTGGCGACGCTCGGCCTTTCGGTGGCCTTCCACGAGCAACTGGCGAAGAAGGCGATCCGCGCACTGAAGGGCCAATACCCCGGCAGTTACCGGCTGGCCGTGCTGGTCTGCGATTTCGACGGCAATTTCATTTGTCGCGTCGATGAGGTGGCAGTGTGATGAGCGCGGAAGTTTTCATCGTCGGCATCCTCGATGACGGCTGGGCCGGTCTCGGCGATGCCGCCCGCACCGCGCTGAGTGGCGCCGGGCTGGTGATCGGCGTCGGCCGCACGCTCGACCTGCTGAAAATGCAGTTGCCGGACGCCGAACTGCGCGCCATGGACGGTGCGCTGACTCGCGTGCCGGGCTGGATTGCCGAGGCGCGCGCTGCCGGCCAGACGGTCGCCGTGCTGGCGACCGGCGACCCGCTCTGCCACGGCATTGGCGGCTACCTGCTCGGGCAACTGGGCGGCGCCGGCGTCCGCGTGCTGCCGGCGCCATCGACGCTGCAGATCGCTTTCGCCCGCTGGCAGAAACCCTGGCAGGACGTGGCCATCGCCTCCTGTCACAGCCAGGATGCCGGCGAATGGCAGTGGGGCGCGACGCCGGCGCACGGGCTTTACCCCTTGCTGCGGGCGGTGGCGCTGCACCGCCGCGTCTTCGCCTTCACCGGCCCGGACAACGACCCGGCGCGGCTGGCGCGGGCGCTGATTACCGCCGGCTACGGCGACGAGGCCCGCCTGTCGGTAGCCAGTCGGCTGCTGCTGGCGAATGAAATGGTGGCCTGCGATTTGTCTGCGGTCGACGTGGCAAAACGGCAATTTTCCGACCCCAGCGTCGTGCTGGTCGAACGCTCGCTGGACACCGCACCGGTCTTCGGCCGCGACGACCTCGACTACCTCCAGCGCTCGCCGGAAAAGGGGCTGATCACCAAGCAGGAGGCGCGCGCGCTGTCGCTCGCCAAGCTGCGCCTGAAGGCCGACAGCACGGTCTGGGACATCGGCGCCGGTTCCGGTTCGGTCGGCCTCGAAGCCGCCGGGCTGGCGCCGCTGGGCCACGTCTGGGCGATCGAGAAGAACGCCGCCGACGCCGCCAACGCGCGCGCCAACGCCGAGCGCTTCCGCGTCGGCAACTACACGCTGGGCGAGGGCAAGGCGCCGGCGCTGCTCGACACCTGGCCGGACCCGGACGCGGTATTCATCGGCGGCTCGGGCGGCGAGCTGGACGAGCTGATCCGCCTGATCCTCGCCCGCCTGAAAGCCGGCGGCCGGCTGGTGATGAACTTCGTCACCCTGGAAAACCTGGCGACGGCGACGAGCGC
>CAZOWA010000091.1:0-4216 GCA_964583695.1 uncultured Dechloromonas sp. | reverse complement strand
AACCCTGGCGCTGCTTATGACGCGGGTCCTTGCAAATGACGCGCACGACACCCTTACGACGGATGACTTTGCAGTTGCGGCAAACGCGCTTCACTGAAGGTTGCACTTTCATGTTTCACTCCTCGTCTGCGAGGGCTCGGAAGCAGCCGTGTTTCCTTGCCCTGCGGTTTATTGCGTAGAGAACTTTTACTTGGCCCGGAAAACGATCCGTGCCTTCGTTAAATCATAAGGGGTCAGCTGCACAGTCACCTTGTCACCGGGGAGGATGCGGATGTAGTGCATACGCATTTTTCCGGAAATGAAACTGTGCACGATGTGCCCATTTTCCAACTTGACCTTGAAGGTCGCATTAGGGAGGTTTTCGACAACCTCCCCTTGCATTTCAATGTAATCTTCCTTGGCCATATCGCTTTACTTGATCATTGGTGTTCCCTTGAAGTTTGCCTTCTTCAAGAGACTCTCATACTGGTGCGACATCACATAAGCCTGAACCTGAGACATGAAGTCCATGGTTACGACGACAATAATCAGCAAGGACGTACCGCCGAAATAGAAGGGGACATTCCACTTCAAAATCAGGAACTCCGGCAACAGACAAACCACGGTAATGTAGGCTGCCCCAATCAGGGTAAGGCGCATCAGAATCTTGTCGATATAGCGTGCCGTCTGTTCGCCCGGTCGAATGCCAGGAACAAACGCGCCGCTCTTTTTCAAATTGTCAGCCGTTTCCTTCGAATTGAACACCAGCGCGGTGTAAAAGAAACAGAAGAATACGATCGCCGCCGCATAAAGCATTACGTAGATAGGCTGACCGGGAGAAAGGGTAGCCGCCACGTCTTTCAACCAAGTCATCGAGTCCCCGGAACCAAACCAGCCGGCAACCGTAGCCGGAAAGAGGATGATCGAGGAAGCGAAGATCGGTGGAATTACACCGGACATGTTTAGCTTGAGCGGCAGATGAGAACTCTGGCCACCGTAGACCTTGTTACCCACTTGTCGCTTGGCGTAATTGACCAGAATTTTCCGTTGCCCGCGCTCGACAAAAACGACGAAGGCAGTCACCGCAACAACTAGGAAGCAGATAACCAAGGCAGTAAGCGGGTGCATGGCACCTGTACGCACCAACTCCAGCAGCCCACCAATCGCATTGGGCAAACCTGCTGCAATGCCGCCGAAAATGATGATCGAGATCCCGTTGCCAAGCCCACGCTCGGTAATTTGCTCCCCCAACCACATCAGGAACATGGTTCCTGTCAGCAGGGTGGAAACCGTCGTCAGACGAAACAGAAAACCGGGATCATTTACGAGACCTGCTTGAGCCTCAAGCGCAACAGCAATCCCCATACCCTGAAAGAGGGCGAGGACAACAGTACCGTAGCGGGTGTATTGGGTAATCTTGCGACGGCCCGCTTCGCCTTCTTTTTTGAGCGCCTCAAGCTGAGGGCTGGCTACGCTCATCAACTGCATGATGATCGATGCCGAGATGTAAGGCATGATCCCCAATGCGAAGATGGTAAATCGCGACAGGGCGCCCCCCGAGAACATGTTGAACATGCCGAGGATGCCACCCTTTTGCGAATTAAAAAGGTCAGCCAGCGCGTTGGGATCAATTCCAGGAACCGGAATATGCGCACCAATACGATATACAACCAGCGCACCGAGCAGGAACCAAAGACGGCGTTTCAAATCGCCGAACTTGCCGCCTTTGCCTACGGTATTTGGATTTGCAGCCAACGCTCTAACCTTTCCTTGACTTACTCAGCGACGGAGCCGCCTGCGGCCTCGATTGCAGCCTTGGCACCCTTAGTCACGCCAATACCCTTGAGAACAACTTTGCGGGTAATAGCACCAGACAGAATGACCTTAGCAGCCAACGCATCACCCGGAACGATACCGGCAGCCTGGAGAGCGAGGAGATCAACTTCGTCGATCGGCAGGCGATCAATATCGGTCAGTCGAACTTCGTAGTTGCGAGCACGAGTCAATGAGTTGAATCCGCGCTTCGGCAGACGGCGTTGCAAAGGCATTTGACCGCCTTCGAAACCAACCTTGTGGAAACCGCCGGAACGAGACTTCTGACCCTTGTGGCCGCGGCCGCAAGTCTTGCCCAAGCCGGAGCCGATACCACGACCAACGCGCTTGGCAGCCTTCTTGGAGCCTTCGGCCGGCTTGATAGTATTCAAACGCATGGCTTAACCCTCAACCTTCACGAGATACTGAACCTTCTGGATCATGCCGCGAACTTCCGGCGTATCCATAAGTTCAGCAGAACTGTTCAGCTTACGCAGACCAAGACCGCGGACGGTCGCACGATGATCCTGCTTGGTGCCGATAATGCTCTTGACGAGCTTTACCTTGATTTTTTTGTCAGCCATGGCTTACCCCTGGATCTGTTCAACCGAAAGACCACGCTTGGCGGCGATTTCGGCCGGCGTATTCACCTTCGACAAACCGTCGATGGTTGCACGCACGATGTTGTAGGGATTGGTCGAGCCATGCGCCTTGGCAACCACATTAGTCACGCCGACGACCTCGAAAACCGCACGCATTGCACCACCGGCAATGATCCCGGTACCTTCCGGCGCCGGCTGGATCATCACGGTCGTTGCACCATGACGGCCCATCACGGTGTGGTGGACAGTACCGTTCTTGAGACTGACTTTGGCCATCTTGCGACGAGCCTCTTCCATGGCCTTTTGAGCAGCTACCGGCACTTCGCGGGACTTGCCCTTGCCCATGCCAATGCCACCGTCGCCATCGCCAACCACGGTAAGTGCAGCGAAACCGAGGATCCGACCACCCTTCACCACTTTGGTGACACGGTTAACCGCAACCATCTTTTCGCGCATGCCGTCATCACGCTCTTCAGCGTGCTGCGGCTTCTTGTTTCTTTCAGGTTTAGCCATTTTCTAACCTTGTCCTTTCGCTACGATCAGAACTTCAGACCGGCTTCACGCGCGGCCTCAGCCAACGCCTGAACGCGACCGTGGTACTGAAAACCCGAGCGATCAAAAGCCACTTGTTCGATACCGGCAGCCTTTGCACGTTCAGCAATCAGCTTGCCGACGGCGGTAGCTGCAGCCTTGTTGCCACCGTTTTGAACATCGCCACGGACATTCTTATCGAGCGTCGAAGCAGAGGCCAGAACCTTGCCGCCGCAAGACGAGATGATCTGAGCGTAAATATGGCTGTTCGTGCGATTGACGCACAGGCGAACAGCCTTAAGTTCGGCGATCTTTGCCCGGGTCTGGCGGGAACGGCGCAAACGCGCTTGTTTTTTATTAAACATATGCCACCCTTACTTCTTCTTGGTTTCCTTGATAACCACCACTTCATCCGAGTAGCGAACACCCTTGCCCTTGTAGGGCTCGGGCTTGCGATACGCGCGGATTTCGGCAGCAACCTGGCCGACCTGTTGCTTGTCAGCCCCCTTGATCAGGATTTCGGTTTGCGTCGGGCACTCGACTTTGACACCAACAGGCATCTTGTGAGCCACCGGATGGGAAAAACCCAGCGACAGATTCAGGGTGTCACCCTGAGCTTGAGCGCGGTAGCCCACACCAACCAATTGAAGCTTTCTTTCAAAGCCTTTGGAAACGCCGGTGACCATATTGTTGAGGTTGGCACGCATGGTGCCCCACATGGCACCACCGTTTACGGCGCCCTCAACCTTGGAAACCTGAAGATTCTGACCTTCCACGGAAACCTGAACCGAAGGATGGTTTGCAGTCACCAAGGTGCCCATAGGCCCCTTTACGGTGATTTGCTCGCCAATTTTTACCTCAACGCCGGCAGGCAGGATAACGGGATTCTTACCAATACGAGACATGAAACCCCCCTTACGCCACGATGCAGAGCACTTCGCCGCCAACCTTGCTGGCGCGTGCCTTGCGGTCAGTCATAACACCCTTAGGCGTCGACACAATGGCGACACCAAGACCGTTCATGACGCGAGGAATATCTTCACAGCCCTTGTAGATACGCAGGCCAGGCTTGGAAACACGTTCGATACGCTCGATGACCGGACGGCCGGCGTAATACTTCAACGCAATTTCAAGAGTTGCCTTGCCGTCCACCTGACGGACTGCGAAATCATCAACGTAACCTTCATCCTTAAGCACCGCAGCAATAGCCACTTTAACCTTGGATGACGGCATGGAGACAGACGCCTTCTCGGCGAGCTGGGCGTTGCGGATGCGAGTCAGCATGTCCGCGA
>CAZOWA010000090.1:0-4504 GCA_964583695.1 uncultured Dechloromonas sp. | reverse complement strand
ACGCACCGGGCCGACGCCGATCTTCTGGCCGATGGCGCGGCCGGAGGCGAGCACCTTGGAGAAGGACTTCAGCTTGAATTTTTCCTGCTTGCCGGCGTGGGCTTGCGACTGCACGGTTTCCGGACGGGCCTGGAGGATGTACAGCTTGCCGTCGACACCGTCCTTGCCCCACTCGATATCCATCGGACGCTGGTAGTGCTTCTCGATGATCTGGGCGTAGCGGGCCAGTTCCATGACTTCTTCGTCATTGATCGAGAACTGGTGACGCAGGCTTTCCTCGACATCTTCGGTAATGGTGGATTTACCGGCGACCTTTTCGGCGGCGAAGGTCATCTTGATCATCTTCGAACCGAGATTGCGACGGATCACAGCCTTCTTGCCCTTTTCCAGCATCGGCTTATGCACGTAGAACTCGTCCGGATTGACGGCGCCCTGCACCACTGTTTCGCCCAGACCGTAGCTGGAGGTAACGAAGACGGCGTCACGGAAGCCAGATTCGGTGTCGAGCGTGAACATCACGCCGGCGGCGCCCTTGTCGGAGCGGACCATGCGCTGGATACCAGCGGACAGGGCGACGTCGGCGTGCAGGAAGCCCTTGTGCACGCGGTAGGAAATGGCGCGGTCGTTATACAGCGAAGCGAAGACTTCCTTGATCGCGTGCATTATGTTTTCCAGGCCGACGATGTTCAGGAAGGTTTCCTGTTGGCCGGCGAAGGAAGCGTCCGGCAAGTCTTCAGCAGTCGCGGAAGAGCGGACGGCGAAGGACATGTCGGCGGTCGATTCGGCGACCAGGCGCTGGTACTGCTCGGTAATCGCGATGGTCAGTTCCATCGGGAACGGCGTATCCAGAACCCATTGACGGATCTCGGCACCGGTCTTGACCAGGGCGTTGACGTCATCGACGTCGAGCGCGTCCAGCGCCGCATTGATCTTGGCATCCAGACCAGACTGCGACAGGAAGACGCGGTAGGCATGTGCCGTCGTAGCGAAGCCGCCCGGAACACGCACGCCGGTATCGGCGAGTTGCGAGATCATTTCGCCGAGCGACGAATTCTTGCCGCCGACTTGGTCGACGTCAGTCATGCGCAGTTTTTCAAAGGGAATAACCAGAGGCTCCATGCGGATTCCTTTCAGAAGGTCAATTTAAGAAGAATGAGAATCGGAAGGTGAAAATTCGGTATTCAGGCGGCGCGCGGCCGTTTCACGGCGGGCGGCAGAGCGCAGCGATTGGGCCAGCGTCTCGCGGACGAAGTCGATGTGCGTTTCGGCCGCAGCGCGGGCTGCTTGTGGCTTGCGGTCACGAATGGCGGCGTGAATGGCGGCATGCTGGCTTTTCAGCAACGACCCGGCCGCCGGAATGCTCTTCAGCTCGCCCAGATTGAGGCGGATGTTGTCGTGCATCAGACGTAGCAAGGCGGCCGACAGATGGCCGATCAGCGCATTGTGCGAGGCTTCGCCGACAGCCTGATGAAAGGCGATGTCGGCGGTCGAGCGACGTTCGAGGTCCTCACCTTCAAACGCGGCATTCAGGCTTGCGAAACTTTGATCGAGGCGCGTCAGGTCGGCCGCCGTGGCGCGCTCGGCTGCCCACTCGGCGGCCTGGCCTTCAAGCATGCGGCGAAATTCGAGCAGGTCTTCGCGCAGATTGGGGTGGTTCCCCATCATCTCCTGCCACGGGTCGAAAAAGGTCGATTCGAGCCTGTCGGTCACATAGGTGCCACCGCCCTGTCGGCTCTGTACCATGCCCTTCGAGGCCAGTTTCTGGATCGCCTCGCGCAGCGAAGGACGCGAGACGCCAAGTTCGATGCACAACTCGCGCTCGGGCGGCAAACGGTCGCCCGGCTTGAGCGAGCCTTCCAGGATGCGGCGCTCCAGCGAAGCAGCGACGGCATCGGAAATACGCGGCACGTGGACCTTGTTTTGCGGCATGAATAGCTAGCTCGATTGGTAAGACCAGCTCATTCTAATCACTGATTCTGTAAACCGCAAGCCTCGGGAAAACCCCTGTTTCATTGACTAAGTCACGGTTGTATCGTACATTTTCGCCATCATCGAATATTGGTTTGACCAATTTACCGCCGGAGAAAAAATGAGCGAACCCTCCCAAAAAGCCCAAACCCCTGCCGACATCTATTTCTTCGCCACCTGCGCCATCGACCAGTTCTATCCCGATGCCGGCATGGATGCCATCACCCTTCTCGAACGTCAGGGCATTCGCGTTCATTTTCCCGAAGAACAAACCTGTTGCGGCCAGCCGGCCTACACCAGCGGCTTCCCCGACGAGGCCCGCAAGGTGGCAGCGCACCAGTTGACGCTCTTCCCCAACGACTGGCCTGTCGTCGTTGCCTCCGGTTCCTGCGCCGGCATGATGAAGCACCACTATCCGACGCTCTTTGCCGCCGATCCGGCGCGCAAGGCGCAGGCCGAAAAGCTCTCGGCACGCATTTACGAATTCACCGACTTCCTCGTCAATGTCCTCGGCTACCAGCCGGAAGACAAAGGCGGCGACTGCACCGTCGTCCTCCACACCTCCTGCTCGGCCCGGCGCGAGATGGGCGTCCATCTCACCGGCAAGAAGCTGCTCGGCGACCTGGCGCACGTCACCGTCGCCCAGCAGGATCACGAAGCCGAATGCTGCGGCTTCGGCGGCACCTTCTCGGTCAAGCAGCCGGAAATCTCCGCTGCCATGGTCGAAGACAAAGTGAAATCGCTCAAGGCCACCGGTGCCGAACGCGTCATCAGCGCCGACTGCGGCTGCCTGATGAACATCCTCGGTCACGCCGCCTGGAAGGACGATCAGGAAGGCCGCAAAACACCCACCCTACCGGGCGAACATATCGCCAGCTTTCTGCTGCGGAGGACGCAGGGATGAGCGCTCGCGAACGTATCCTCGCCAAGCTGCGTGCCGGAAATCGCCAAAATTTCGGGTTGACCGCGGAAGCCGCCCCCATCGCCACACCCGAGGTCGCCCCGTGGTACGCCACGCACCGTCCGACGGAAAGCACTGCTGAAAAAGCAAAGCGCTTCCGCCATTTCATCGAACTTGCCCACGCCGAAGTTCATTCCGTCACCCCCGACAACTGGACTGATACCCTGTATGGCGTGCTGCGCGCCCGCCAGCTCGACCGTCTGCTGGTCGCCGAAGGCACGCTGCACGGCGATGCCGCGCTCGACGACCTGCTGCCGCGCGGCATCGAATGCAGCCTTTACGACCTGCCCATCGAAGCGTGGAAGAGCGAACTCTTCAACCACACGCCGGCCAGCCTGACCGGCGCCCGCGCCGCCATCGCCGAAACCGGCACGCTCATCCTCTGGCCGGACGAAAAGGAACCGCGCCTGATGTCGCTGGTACCGCCGCTGCACATCGTCCTGCTCGACGCCACGAAAATCCACAACACCTTCTTCGAAGCAATGACCGCCGAACACTGGCAGGACGGCCTGCCGACCAACGCCCTGCTCATCTCCGGCCCGTCGAAGACCGCCGACATCCAGCAGACGCTGGCCTACGGTGCGCACGGCCCGAAGGAACTGGTCGTGCTGCTGCTTGAGGAGGCCGCGCAATGAACGCCCAACCCATTCATTTCAAGCCAGCCGAAGGTTTCCGCACCCGCGCCAAGGCCGTGGTCGACAACCCCTTCCTGCGCCAGAGCTTCCGCGGTGCCATGGATTTCCTGATGAGCAAGCGCACCGCCCAGTTCCCCGACGCCGAGGAACTGGAAAGCCTGCGCACGCTGGGCGAACACATCCGCCAGTACAACCTGGCCAGACTGCCCGACCTCCTCGAACAGCTCGAAGCCAACCTGACCCGCAACGTCATCAAGGTACATTGGGCGGAAACGCCGGACGAGGCCAACGCCATCATCCTCGGCATCATCCAGGGCCACGGCGCGAGCAGGATGGTCAAGGGCAAATCGATGGTCAGCGAGGAAATCGAACTCAACCACGCCGCCGAAGCCGCCGGCATCGAGGCGCTGGAATCCGACATGGGCGAATACATCGTCCAGCTCGCCGGCGAAAAGCCCTCGCACATCATCATGCCGGCCATCCACAAGACGAAGGAGGAAATCGCCCGCCTCTTCGCCGACAAGGTTGAAGGCGTCGATTACACGGACAACGTCGATGCGCTGATCCAGATCGGCCGCAACGTCCTGCGCCGGAAATTCCTCGAAGCCGAAATCGGCCTCTCCGGCGTCAATTTCGCCGTCGCCGAAACCGGCACGCTGTGTCTGGTCGAAAACGAAGGCAACGGCCGCATGTGCACCACCGCGCCGGCCATTCACATCGCCATCACCGGCATCGAAAAGATCGTCGAAAAACTCGAACACGTGCCACCGCTCTACTCGCTGCTGACACGCTCGGCCACCGGCCAGAACATCTCGACTTACTTCAACATGATCTCCGGGCCGAGAAAACCCGGCGAGAAGGACGGCCCCGAAGAAGTCCACCTGGTCCTGCTCGACAACGGCCGCAGCCAGGCCTACGCCGACGAACAACTGCGCAAGAC
>CAZOWA010000089.1:0-4514 GCA_964583695.1 uncultured Dechloromonas sp. | reverse complement strand
ATGCCAGCTAACGGCTGGGTGCTATAAGTCGCAAGACCCAAGGCAACGGAAAGTGCAACAGAGAACAGACCGCCGATGGCTTCGCAAGAAGATCAGGTAAGGGTGAAACGGCGAGGTAAGAGCTCACCGCGTCCACGGTAACGGCGGACGGCACGGTAAACCCCATCCGGAGCAAGACCAAATAGGGAAGCTGAGGCGTGGCCCGCGCTGCTTCCGGGTAGGTTGCTTGAGCCTGTCGGTGACGGCAGGCCTAGAGGAATGATTGCCGAACCTCGCAAGAGGGGAACAGAACCCGGCTTATCGGCCGGCTTTCCATTTTTTAACGTTTTTTCCGGTTGACCGTGGAAGATAGCGTCATGCACCCCATTCTTGAGTGGCAGGAAAACGGACAGACCCGCCGGGCGCGCTGGCGCAGCGAGGCCGGTTTGCCGGTGCCGTTGGCGGTCGATGTGGTCGATTCGCTGGATGCCGAAGCAGCCTTCAGCGCACTGAAGGCCGGACGTGCGCTGCTCTGGCGCGGCGACTGGATGGCGGCGCGACGCCTGATGCAGGAACTGACGCGGCGGGCGGATCGCCATTTCGTCTTGCGCGACGTGGCAAAGCTTTCTCCCTCCGAGTTGTTCGCCCGGCACCGCGAACGGCAAGGTCAGCGCGCGGCGCTGCTCGCCCGTCTGCTCGTGCCGCTCGGCCCGGATTACAAGCTGGCCGTGCAGCGCGGACAGGATGTGCGCGCGGCTTGCCGCGAAGCCCTGGGGAAACCCGATGGCGGCAACAGTGTGCTGGCGCTGCGCGAATTGCTCGCCGTGATCAGCGCCCATGAGTGGCGCAAGAAAGGGATTTTCGTGCCGGCCCTGGATGCTTGCCTGCACCCGCATTACGGCGTTTTTTCGCCGGTGCGCGGCGAATATGTCGATCTGGTCGCCAAGGCGCCGCTGCCGGCCGATTGCGATCTGGCTTTCGACATCGGCACCGGCTCCGGCATTCTTGCCCTGGTACTCGCCCGGCGCGGTATTCCGCGCGTGGTGGCGACCGATCAGGATCCGCGGGCGCTGGCCTGCGCTTCGGAAAATAGGCGAATTTTCGGGTTGACCGCAGCAATCGAAGTGCTCGAAGCCGATCTCTTCCCGCCGGGCCGCGCCCCGCTGGTAGTGTGCAATCCCCCCTGGCTGCCGGCCCGGCCCACATCGCCCATCGAATATGCGGTGTACGACCCGGATTCCCGCATGCTGCGCGGCTTTCTCGCGGGTCTGGCCGAGCATCTGACGCCCGGTGGCGAGGGCTGGCTGATCATTTCCGACATTGCCGAACACCTCGGTCTGCGTTCACGGGCCGAGTTCGAAGGATGGATCGCCGCGTCCGGCCTCCGTGTGCTCGGTCGGATCGACACGCGGCCGCAACATCCCAAGGCCACCGACCGCAACGATCCGCTGCATGCCGCGCGCGCTGCCGAGGTCACCTCGCTGTGGCGACTGGGTGTCGGGGAAAAATAATTTTCCCGATGGTGGAATATTCATGAAGTGATCTGCGTATATCCGGGTGAAGCACCCCAAAACCCCACGGAGATCATCATGAAAAATTCAAAACTCTTCGCTGCCCTGCTGGTTTCTGCAACGCTGGCTGCCTGCTCGTCTACGGGCGGCCATTCGGCTGCTGCGCCCGTGCAGCATGTCGACGGCGTGCTGGTCGGCGCCAATGGCATGACGCTTTATGTGTTCGACAAGGATTCGGCCGGCAAGAGCAGCTGCAACGGCCCCTGCGCCACCAACTGGCCGCCGCTGTATGCCATGGACGAGGCCGCGCCGGCTGGCGAGTACAGCGTCGTCACCCGTGACGATGGCAAGAAGCAGTGGGCGCTCAAGGGCAAGCCCCTGTATTTCTGGGTCAAGGACCAGAAACCGGGTGACCGCAGCGGCGATGGCGTCAATAATGTCTGGCATGTTGCCAAGCCCTGAGTCGCTGTGAACAGCAGCGCGATCCTGACCGTTCTGCCAAGCCTGCGCCGCTACGCACGGGCCATGGTCGGCGATCGCGCGGCGGCGGATGATCTCGTGCAGGATACGCTCGAACGTGCCTGGTCAAGGCTTGCGCAGTGGCAGCCAGGCAGCGACCTGCGGGTCTGGCTGTTCAGCATCATGCACAATCTGCGCGTCGACCAGTTGCGGCGCCCGGTACTGGTGACACAGCACATGGCCGATGATAGTGATGCCCCGATTCGGGCGACGCAGACCGACCGGCTGGAACTCGATGACCTCGATGCCGCGCTCGCCCGCTTGCCCGAAGAACAGCGTGCCGTGCTGTTGCTGGTCGCACTCGAAGGGATGCGTTACGAAGAAGTGGCCGCTACGCTGGGGATTCCCCCGGGTACGGTGATGTCCCGGCTGGCCCGTGGCCGAGAGCGGCTGCGCCAGATTCTGGAGGGCCAGACGGCGCCCAGTCATTTGCGAGTTGTCCGATGAGTCAGACCCCGATCAGTGAACACGATCTGCATGCTTACGTCGATGGCCTTTTGCCGGAAGACGGGCGGGCGCGCGTTGAAGCCTGGTTACTCGAACATCCTGAGGAAGCCGCCCGCGTGCAGGCCTATCGCAGCCACAATGAGGCGCTGCACAGGCTGTTCAGCCCGGTCGCGGAGGAACCGTTGCCGGATCACCTGCGGCAACTGGCCACACCACCTGCGGGTGCGGATTTTCCGCCTGCTGCGGTGAACCCGAAAAAACGCGTTTTTTTGCCATCCGGATCCATGCTGCGCATCGCCGCCAGCGTCGCCGTCGCGATCTTCAGCGGCCTGGCCGGCTGGCTGGGACACGGGCACTTTACCGCCAGGGAAATGGCCCATGCCGTGCCGCTCTCCCGTCAGGCAGCCATCGCCCACGTGGTCTATAGCCCGGATATCCGGCGCCCGGTCGAGCTTGGCGCGGATCAGGAAGAAGCGCTTGTGAAATGGTTGTCGAAGCGCCTGGGGGTGGCGGTCAATCCACCGCGGCTGGGCGCGCAGGGCTACGAACTGATCGGTGGTCGCCTGCTTCCCGGCAGCAGCGGGCCGGTGGCGCAGTTCATGTACCAGGACGCCAGCGGTCAGCGCCTGACGCTGTATCTCAGCACGGAAAATGCGAGGCTTCAGGATGCCGGTTTCCGCTTTGCGCGGGAAGGCGAGGTCAATGTCTTTTACTGGGTTGATGGCCGCTTCGGCTACGCCCTGTCGGCCGGCATCGACAAGGCCGAACTGGCGCGGATCGCGACGGCCGTATATGACCAGCTGGAAAGAAAATAAGGCGGCGGGCCGCTGCTTACTCGAAAAGGTCGGGCTGCGGCTGGCTCAGATTTTCCCGCTTGACCGTGAAACGCACGGGGATGCCCTTGCGGCCGATCGCTTCGACGCACATGCGTCCGCCGACCGCTTCGGCAATGATCCGTACGTTACGTTTGCTGCTGCCCGTGCGCCCGGTGTACGTGGCGATGATGCCGGGGTAGGGCGTCCATCGGGTTTTTGCGGGGGGCGGTCTCATGGTGGTGATGATAATGTTTCATCGAGCCGGTCGGCAAACCCCCGCGTCAAACCTTAGCTGCTGCTGCTTCCCGGCTTGCGGCCCGGTGCGGCCGGCGGAAAGTAACCGGAGATGCGGCAGAGGAAACCTTCAAAGGGCTTGCCGTCGTTGTAGCGGGTCACGCTGCAACGCGAGATTTCTCCGCGCTCGGAAAGGGCGGAAAGCGTGAGGCGAACCTGCTTGAGCGAGATGCCGGTAGCCGCTGCGATTTCCGAATCAAGCAACTGGCCGTGTTTTTTCAGGTGTTCGAGAACCGGTGAGGTATCCATTTGAAATCCTTAAAGTGAAGATGTTGGCAGATGGATGCCAGCCTGGGGCTGCTCCGCGATGACCTGATTCGGCCGGAATGCATCAGGCGGTGTGCACTGCCTGATGCGTTTTTGGTGGGCCCGCACGGACTTGAACCGTGGACCAAAGGATTATGAGTCCTCTGCTCTAACCAACTGAGCTACGGGCCCGGGAAAATGAAAACTCAGTTACCGTTGCCGTCGACAAAGCTGCGCAGCTTGTCGGAGCGGCTCGGGTGACGAAGCTTGCGCAGCGCCTTGGCTTCGATCTGACGGATGCGTTCGCGGGTGACATCGAACTGCTTGCCGACTTCCTCAAGGGTGTGGTCGGTATTCATTTCGATGCCGAAGCGCATGCGCAGCACCTTGGCTTCCCTCGTGGTCAGCGTGTCGAGGATCTCCTTGGTCACGCCGCGCAGGCTGGAATACATCGCTGCATCGGCCGGGGCCAGGGTCAGCTGATCCTCGATGAAGTCGCCGAGGTGGGAATCGTCGTCGTCGCCGATCGGGGTTTCCATGGAGATCGGCTCCTTGGAAATTTTCATGATCTTGCGGATCTTGTCTTCCGGCATGTCCATCTTCAGCGCCAGCGTGGCGGGATCGGGCTCGGCGCCGGTTTCCTGCAAAATCTGGCGGCTGATCCGGTTCATCTTGTTGATCGTTTCGATCATGTGCACCGGGA
>CAZOWA010000088.1:0-4540 GCA_964583695.1 uncultured Dechloromonas sp. | reverse complement strand
CCAGGTGCATGACGGTGGTCTGAGCCTTGCTGTGCAGGATCAGGCGGGTCGAGTCAGCTTTCGGGTCGCAGCCGACGATCATTACTTTCTTGCCGGATTCAGCGAGTGCCGCCACCAGATTCTGGGTGGTGGTGGACTTGCCGATCCCGCCTTTGCCATAAATGGCGCATTGACGCAGTTTAGCCATGGTGTAATCTCCTTAGTCTGTCAGTCGATTTGCGAAGGAATCTTTGAGAGTCGCACCTCACCTTCTGCACGTTGCGTGCCAGGTCGACTGATAGATCGCAAGCCATTGAAATAAAACAAAAAATGGAAAATACGCAGGTTTCTGACGCGGTGCAGACATCCGACAATACCCCGTCGCTTTGTAGGGGTAACGACAATGCAAGCCTGCCTCGTGAGGCACGTTTGCCAATTAATCGCTGCAATTTGCCCGCGGTTGTCCTAGGGAGCCTGACTTTCCAGAAACACCCGATGCCCCTGTTGATCGACGGGGTTGCGGAACTTCATTCCGACCTTTTCAGGCGCCTTGAGGCTGCGCCTCCTGAATTGCATGCAGAAGTTTTCCGGGACTACATGACGGTTCGCTTTCAACTTGAATGGCTAGAGGAAATGGGCTATTCAGGGAATCAAAAGAGCCGGGCCAAGGCCAATTACGCCAAAATGATCCGGGGCTGGAGCTTCAATTCCGACAGTCGCGAAGGCGCAGTGCTCAAAGGTTGGGTCGAATCCCGCTTTGGCCTGATGCCGCGTTACCACGCAGGCGCGATGCGTGATCCGGGTGGGCAGGCCTATCGTGTCTATCAGGAAATGCGGTCGCATGGCCTTTACGGAACCAATGCCCTGGAGGCGCAACTCGATCTGGTTTATACCTTCTGTCAGTACGAACTCGCCCGCAAGCATCATGGAGCGCGCCATGTCACCCTCTACCGCGGGGTAAACCGCATGGCCGATCACGAAGTGCTCGAAAAGCGCGGTCATGGCGAGCACATCATCCTGCTGAACAACCTGAGTTCCTTTACCTGCAGCCGGGAGCGGGCCTGCGAGTTCGGTGATTACATTCTTTCGGTACAGGTTCCGCTGACCAAGATTTTCTTCTATTGCGGCTTGTTGCCCGGAGTGTTGCAGGGTGAGGACGAGTTTCTCGTGGTCGGTGGTGTGGTGAGTGTCACATTGTCGACGAACTGACAGCCGGTTTGTTGGTCGTCGTTTGTGATGGCTTTTTTGCGTGTTCCGGTTTATAAGCTTCGCAAGCTTCTTACCGAAGCTATTTTTGTCGACAGGAATCCCATGGACGTTTTACGCCGGATCAGAAATTACGCACTGATGATGTGCGTTGCAGCAAATGTAGTGTTTGTCCCCGGCGCATTGGCCAGCAGCGATCATGGTGGCGGCTCGTCGGGAAATGAGCCCCTGGTCTTCGTGATCAATGGCGAAAACAATACCTTTCTTCGCTTCGGCATCATCCTCGAGGCGGCCACGCCCGAGGCCAGCCACGAAATTTCTGTCTACAAGCCGAAAATCCAGCACGAGATCATTCTTCTGATGTCGGGCAAAAACGTCGAGAAGCTGCGCACGCTTGAGGCGAAAAAAGCGCTTGTCGAGGAAATCATCGACACGGTGAATCATGTCATTCACGCCAACCGCAAGAAGGGCGTCAAAGAGGTGTTGTTTACTACATTCATCATTCAGTAAGCCGTTTCCGGCGGTTGATTGGGTTGTTTTGACGCAGTGCACAAAAATCGGTTGACAGGTGTTTGTTTGGGTATAGAATGAAGTCATGTTGCGGTGCAGCAAAGATGTAGCCCGCAAAAATTACCCAACCTCAGGAGAACGCACCATGATGACCAAGCCCGAAGATTTCGCAAAGTCTGGTTTCAACTTTGCCCTGTTTTTCGCCAACACCACCTTTGAAGGCATCGAGCGCCTGGCCCTGTTGAACCTGGCCGCCGCCCGTTCGGTTTTCGAAGCCTCCCTGTCCAACATGACGAGCCTGCTCGGCGCCAAGGACGTTCAATCCCTGGTCAGCATCCAGAAGGATATCTCCACGCCTTCGATCGAA
This sequence comes from uncultured Dechloromonas sp., assembly GCA_964583695.1. Classification (GTDB taxonomy): domain Bacteria; phylum Pseudomonadota; class Gammaproteobacteria; order Burkholderiales; family Rhodocyclaceae; genus Azonexus. Next base: position 2,478 of record CAZOWA010000088.1, on the reverse strand, counting down.
AAGGGCATGGAATACTCGCGCAACGTGATCGCCATCGCTGCCGAAACCAAGGACAAGATCGCCAAGGAAGTCGAAAGCCACGTTGCTGAAACCAACGCCAAGGTTTCCGGCCTGGTCGAAAAGGCTCTGGCATCTGCCCCGGCTGGCTCTGAAGTCGCCGTTGCCGCTGTCAAGACCGCAATCAAGACCGCCAACGAAGCCTACGCCGGCATCAACAAGGCTGCCAAGCAGGCCGCTGAAGTTGCTGAAGCCAGCGTTGCTGCTGCAACCGAAGCTACCCTGAAGGCTGCCAACGTTGCTGCCCCGAAGGCTGCTGCCAAGAAGGCTGCCTGATTCCTGAAATTCAGGTCTGACCAGCAAAAGCCGGGGTTTTCCCCGGCTTTTTTCTTTTCTGGCCTGCCGTTCATCTCCTGCCGGCTGATAAAATCCGTCCGGTCAATTTCGGATAAAAACAGCCATGAAGTGGTTTTCGGGGGAAAAACAGCGGGCGGAAGTGCCTTCGGGCGCACATCCTTTGATGCAGACCGAGCTTTTTTGCGATCTCACCGAGCGCGAATTGAAAATCGTGGATGGTTTCGTCCATCGCCGCGATTTTCTCGCGGGCGAGGTTATTTTCGATCAGGGTGAAGAGGGGCAGGCGCTTTACGTCATCGTGAGCGGAAAAGTGGCCATTTGCCTGCCAGGCAGGCAGGAAGCACCGCTTGCCGAGTTGCAGGACCGTGATTTCTTCGGCGAACTCGGTTTGCTCGACGGCTGGCCGAGATCGGCTCAGGCGCGCGCGGTGATGCCTTCCGAACTGATCGTACTGGCCCGTGCCGATTTCGAACATCTGATGCAATCCCACGCCCGCATCGCATCACGCATCGCATTCAAGCTGGCGCACCATCTCGGGCAGCGCCTGCGCCAGATGCTGGCGCAAAGCCTGGGTGAGGGGGCCGTGCTTTGAACTTCGGCGGCGCACACTATCGTGCCGGGCCCATCGTCTGGGCGGCCAACATTGTGGGAACCTGTCTGGTGCTTTTCCTGTTCCAGAAAATACTCTGGCTGGTGGTGCCCTTCGTTCTGGCCCTGATCATTTATTACGCGCTGTTGCCGATCAAGCTGCGTCTGGTCCTGGGTGGTGTTTCTCACGACAATGCTGCAGCCTGGGTCAGCGCCAGCGCTTTTGGCCTGGTTGCCCTTCTGCTGGTTCTGGGGTTTCCAAAACTGCTTGCCGAGTCGGTTACCTGGCAGGCATCGGCCATGCACTATCTGAGTGGCGGCCTGACCATGCTGAGTTCGGTGGTGACGCAGCTGGAAGGACGTTTCGAGATGCTTGCCCAGGCGCATGCGAGTGAGGCGGTCGCCGCTCAGGTTGCCGATTTTTCCGGACATTTTGCCGAGAAATATCTGCCGGTGCTGGCGATGGGTGTGGCAGCCTGGTCGCCATCGTTACTGCTCGCACCTTTCCTTGCCTTTTTCATGCTGCGTGATGGCTGGCGCTTCCGCAAGTTTCTGATTCGCGCCGTTCCCAACGCCTATTTCGAGCGTTTTCTTTACCTCATCGAGCAGATCGATCTGACGGCCCGGCTCTATTTCATCGGGCTGATCAAGCTGACCTTGCTCGACACAGTATGTCTTGCGTTCGGGCTCTGGCTGATCGGTGTATCCGGTGCCTTGCTGCTCGGTTTGCTGGCAGCGGTTCTGGCCTGGATTCCGTTTGTTGGCTCCGTACTTGGCTGCATCATTGTCGTACTGGTTGCGGCGACCGACTTTCCGGGTAATCCGGGTATGGCCTATGCCGCCATCGGTTTGTTCGTTCTCGTGCGCTTGCTCGATGACTTCGTTTTCATGCCGATGACGATCGGCAAGAGCCTCAAAATGCACCCCTTGCTCACGGTGCTGATGATTTTCGTGGGTGGCGCCGTCGCCGGCGTGCCCGGACTGATGATGGTGCTGCCAGTGTTGGGCGTGATCATGGTGCTGGGGGAAACGGTTGGGCTGCTGATCACAGACCCGCGCTTGCGGGCCCGGCACCAGCACGAACGGAGCCTGCGCCAGAAACTGGTGACCCGGGATCTGACGCTGCCCTGACTTCTCCGCGCTTGGCCGCAAGCGGCGCGGATCGCGCTTTCCTTTTCCTTTTCGGGAAGGCTTCCGCGGTCAACCCGAAAAATGGCCAATTTTTGGGATTCGGCGAGACTCGAAAGTCGAGGTGCCGGTTCTCTCCGGCGCGAGGGCGCACGGCAAGCCGGCTTGCCGTAGCCCATGCTTCATCAGGCATCCGAAGCTTCGCGGAAATCAGGCGAGAATAGCGCGCCGTGAATGCGGAAAACGAGCGCAAGCCTCGGGGACCGATCCCTTTGATTTAAATCAAATCAGAGCCATGTTTATCCCTAATGGCATAGTTTGGCTATTACCTAGGTGATAACATTCGCCCGCCGTTCTTCCTGCATTTTTCCGGGGTATCGATGCGTTTTCCGCAAATCATTCGGGCGC
>CAZOWA010000087.1:0-5238 GCA_964583695.1 uncultured Dechloromonas sp. | reverse complement strand
AGCAGCCGCCAGTCCTACTCGATCGACCAGGCGCAGGCGGCGCTGGCCAGGAACGGCCACGGCGTCATCGTCCTCATGCACCGCCCGGAAGACGGCGCGGCGCTGCTCGAGCGCCTGACCCGCCCGGAAAACACCGGCGCCCCGCGGCCGCAGCAGAAATGGGACCCGCGCACCTACGGCATCGGTGCGCAGATCCTGCGTGACCTTGGCGTCGGCAAGATGCGCCTGCTCTCCAGCCCGCGCAAGATGCCCTCCATGACCGGCTTCGGCCTCGAAGTCACCGGTTTCGTCACTTCACCCGCGGAGCTTTGAGCCATGTCCCGTTTTGACAACGTATTCGAATTCGACAGCAACCTCGACGGCAATGGCCTGTCCATCGGCATCGTCATGAGCCGTTTCAACCTGCCCATCTGCGAAGGCCTGCTCTCCGCCTGTGTCGCCGAACTCAAGCGTCTCGGCGTCGCCGACGAGGACATGGCGATCGCCACCGTCCCCGGCGCCCTGGAAATCCCGCTGGTCCTGCAGACGATGGCGCAGACCGCCCAGTACGACGCGCTGATCGCGCTCGGCGCGGTGATCCGCGGCGACACCTACCACTTCGAAGTGGTGTCCAACGACGCCTGCCGCGCCATCATGGAACTGCAACTGCACACCGGCGTGCCGATCGCCAACGGCATCCTGACCTGCGACACCGACGAACAGGCCGAAGTCCGCATGTTGCCGAAGGGCACCGATTGCGCCCAGGCCGCCGTCGAAATGGCCAATCTGCAAGGAGCGCTGAGCAATGACTGAGCAGGAACAGACCCCCAAGGCGCCGCCCAAGTCGGCCCGTCGTCGCGCCCGCGAATTCGTTCTGCAGGGCCTCTACCAGTGGCGCGTCGGCGGTGCCGACGAGGCCGCCATCGAAGCCTATGCGCCGGAAATGGAAGGTTTCGCCAAGGCCGACCGCGAGTTTTTCGTCGGCACCCTGCGCGGTGCCATGGGCCAGAGCGAGGCGCTCATCGAGCGCATTTCCCAGCACATCGACCGGCCGTTCGCCGAACTGTCACCGATCGAAGCCTGCATCCTGATGCTGGGCAGTTTCGAACTGATCAATTCGCCAGAAACGCCCTACCGCGTCATCATCAACGAGGCCATCGAGCTGACCAAGTCCTTCGGCGGCACCGACGGCCACAAGTACGTCAACGGCGTGCTCGACAAGGTCGCGGCCGTTGTCCGCCCCGACGAGGTTGCCGCGCGCAAGCAAGGCAAGTAAGGCCATGCCGGGCGAGTTTGACCTAATCAACAAGTACTTCGCCCGGCCCACGCCATCGGCCGTCCTCGGCCCCGGCGACGACTGCGCACTGGTCCAGCCGACGCCCGGCAAGCAACTGGCGGTGACCACCGACATGCTGGTCGCCGGCACCCACTTCCTGCCCGACACCAATCCGAAGAACCTCGGCTGGAAAGCGCTGGCCGTCAATCTGTCCGACCTTGCCGCCATGGGTGCCCAGCCGCGCTGGGTCACGCTGGCCGGCGCCCTGCCCGCCGTCGACGAGGCCTGGATCGCCGCCTTCGCCGACGGCTTCTTCGCCTGCGCCGCGGAATACGGCGTCGACGTCATCGGCGGCGACACGACCAAGGGTCCGCTCAACGTCTGCATCACGGCCATGGGTGAAGTCGAGTCCGGCCGCGCCCTGCGTCGCGATGGCGCGCTGCCCGGTCACCAGATCTGGGTTTCCGGCCGTCCGGGGTTGGCCAGCCTCGGCCTCGCCCACCTGCAGGACAAGGTCAAGCTGCCCGAGCCGTGGCCGCGCCTGTGCGTCGGCGCCCTCGAAAAGCCGCGCCCGCGCGTCGCGCTCGGCCTCGCGCTGAACGGCATAGCCAGCGCCGCCATCGACGTTTCCGACGGGCTGCTCGCCGATCTCGGCCACATCGCCGAACGCTCCGGCTGTGCGGCTGCCGTCAAGCTCGTCCAGCTGCCGCATTTGCCCAAGGGCGAAAGCTACGACGCCGACCTCCGCCGCATCGCCCTCGAATGCCAGCTGACCGGCGGCGACGACTACGAACTGTGCTTTACCGCCCCCGGCACGCAAAGCCTGGCCATCGCGCAAATTGCCGCGGCGCAGGAATTGCCGCTGTGGTGCATCGGCGAGATGGTCGCCGGCCCGAGCGGCGAGGTGACCGTCCTCGACCCGGACGGCAAGCCTGTCGAATTCGACCGCAAGGGATACGACCACTTTGGCCAGGCGTCCTGACCTCAACTTTCTGATCGCCCACCCGGCGCATTTCTTCGCGCTGGGTTGCGGCAGCGGGCTGGCACCGAAGGCGCCGGGCACCTTCGGCACGCTGTTCGCGTGGGGAACGTTTGCTCTTTTCCACGAATACTTTCCCATTTTTGGGCTTTTTTTCCTGTTGACCGTGGCATACCTTGCCGGCATCTGGTTCATCAACATTACCGGCCGAGCCATTGGCGACCCTGACCACGGCAGCATCGTCTGGGACGAAATCGTGCCGTTCTGGCTCGTCCTGGCGCTAACTCCGGGCGATTTTCTCTGGCAGTTGGCCGCCTTCACGCTGTTCCGCCTCTTCGACATCACCAAGCCACAGCCTGCTCGCTATTTCGACGAACACGTCAAAAACGGCTTCGGTGTCATGGCCGACGACCTCATTGCTGCCGGGTATACCTTGCTCTGTCTCGCACTGATCAAAATCATTTTGAACTGACGCAAAGGCAACACCGGCATAGAATCAAGGGGGTCATCTGCCCGGAGATTCGCCATGAGTCACAAGCATGCTCACCTGATGCGGACAATTTTTCAGGACCCGCTCCCGGCTAACGTCCACTGGCGCGAAATCGAATCCCTGCTTCATCATCTCGGGGCGGAAATCAGTCCGACCCATGGTGGCCGCTTCAAGGTTACGCTGAACAAGGTCGAAACTTTGCTGCACCACCCGCATAACGGCAGCACCTGCAACAAGATGGATATCAAGGCAATACGCGAATTCCTGACGCACGCGGGCATTACGCTGTCTGCCTACGAAACTGGCACCTACTGAAATCGCGACAATCACCAAATTACCCGCGCGACAGCGTAGTATTGACAGTATTGCCGATTTTCCAATCGCATTCCCATGCAATCCCGCCTCCTCGTTTTCGCTTCCAGCCTCTTTCTGGCACTTATCTTCGCTACAACTGCCGTTGTAGCGATCGGGCTCGGGAATGAGCGCCTGGAAACCAGTCTCTTGCGTGAAGCGGAAAGACTGAAAACCGCCTTCGAGGTTTCTCAAGCCGAGCTCGAACACCAGATGCTGGCGCTGGCAACAACCGTGGCTGCTGATGAGGAAATCCGCCGCTTGCTGACACTCGCCACCGAAACCGTCACGGCAGAAGGCGGGGGCAGAGGCCAGACAAAATCGGCGGAGGTACGACGGAATCTGCTGAAGACAATGAGCCCACGCTGGGTACGCATGCGGAAGGATCTCGGATTACAGCAAATGCAGTTCGTTCTCCCTGGGAATATCTCATTTCTGCGAATGCATGCCCCGGACGAATACGGTGATTCACTGCAGGAGCTGCGTGCCATGCTGCGCGAAACCGAGCGGACTCTGATACCTCAAAGCGGCTTTGAAACCGGGCGAGCCTACGCCGGCGTCAGAGGCGCAGTTCCGGTTACGGTTGTCACTGAAGACACCGCCAGGTTCATCGGCACGCTGGAACTGGGCATCACTTTTGATGGCTACATCGCGCGGCTGAGCAAGCAGACCGGTGTCGGGTTCGGCATCCTGCTCAAACCCGAAGCGGTCAGCAAGGCGATGTGGGAGGAATACCGTCCATCCGGTTCGCAACCGACCAGGAATCATTGCTGCTACCTGTTGTCGGCCTCGAAAAATGAACTTGGACAATGGCTTGACTCGGAGAAATTGCCGCCCTACCACGACAGTTTTTCTGTATCGACACTTGAGTGGCAAGGAAGCACCTTTCAGTTCATCCAGTTCCCGCTGGTCGACTACCTCGGAAAATCGGCTGAAGGAAACCAGCCCATCGGCTCGGTTGCCATATGGCGCGATGTAAGCACCGCAGTGCAGGCAAACCGCGAACTGCAGCAGCTGACCATTGCCTACATTGCCCTGGCTTATGTCGTCACCCAGATTCTGCTGCTCTTCGTAATCAGGCTGTCCCGGCGCGAATGGCAAAAGCAGTTGCGCAGGCAGACGCTGGAAATCAAGCACCTTCTCGAACAAAACGAGGCTCTGCTGATGACCGCCGGCGAGGGAATTTACGGGGTCAATCCAGATGGAAAAGCCAGCTTTATCAACCCGGCAGCACTACGGATGCTGGGCGTTAGTCGTGATGAAATCATCGGGCAAAATCAGCACGAAATCATCCACCACCATCGACAGGACGGCTCTCCGTTTCCCTACGCAGAATGCCCGGTCTCCCTGACGCTCGCCGACGGCCAACGTCGAAGCCATGAAGACTGGTTCATCAGGCGTGACGGCACCGGCTTTCCGGTGCAGATCACTGTAGCGCCCATCATGGAAAACGACCGGCAGGATGGAGCCGTCGTCGTTTTTCGCGACATTACCGAGTTGAAGGAAAAGGAAGATGCGCTGGTGCGCCTGGCACGCACCGACCCACTGACCGGCGTGGCCAGCCGACGCTTCTTCCTCGAACTGTTGAGCCGCGAAATTGGACGGCACCAGCGAACCGAACAATCAGTTGCCCTCATGATGTGCGACCTCGATTTCTTCAAGCGGATCAACGACACCTTTGGGCATGGAACGGGAGATCTTGTTCTGCGCCACTTTACCGATCTTGCCCAGCGCACCCTGCGTGAGATCGACATCATCGGCCGGGTTGGCGGAGAAGAATTTGCCATGCTTCTTCCTGGCTGCAATGCCGAGCAGGCGAACGCGGCAGCCGAGCGTTTGCGGCAGACACTGGAGAATGAGGCAACAAATACTGGACTCGGGCCAGTATCCATAACGGTCAGCACCGGTATCACACTATTGCGTCAGGATGACAAGAGTACCGACCAACCACTACAACGCGCCGATGAAGCACTTTACGCAGCAAAATCAGCCGGACGCAACTGTGTACGGATGGCCTGACTTGGAACCAGCTATCGACGCCTCCGGTGAAAATCGGGACACAAAAAAAGGCATCTCCCAACACGGGAAATACCTTTTTCCTGAATTTCTGGCGCGCCCGAGACGATTCGAACGTCCGACCCCTGCCTTCGGAGGGCAGTACTC
>CAZOWA010000086.1:0-5790 GCA_964583695.1 uncultured Dechloromonas sp. | reverse complement strand
AAAACTGGTAGCATGAAACCTACCCTTTGGCAGACGAAAAACCGAGGGAACCTCACTGATGGATCGACTTGAACTTTGGCTCGCGAAGCTGAAGATGACTCCCTGATATGATTAAGCGACTATTTGACTTGGCTGCCGCGGTGCTTGCCTCTTGTGTGTTGGTGCTGCCCATTTTGTTCTTGATTTTTTCAGTGCGACTAACCTCGCCGGGACCAGCACTTTATTGGAGTGATCGGATAGGCCGCCACAACCGCATTTTCAAAATGCCCAAGTTCCGCAGTATGCGCATTGATACCCCCGCTGTGGCCACGCACTTGCTGCATAACCCAGAGCAATGGCTTACACCGATTGGCTCCTTTCTGCGCAAATCCAGCCTGGATGAATTGCCCCAGCTATGGAGTATCCTGAAAGGTGAGATGAGCTTCGTGGGGCCTCGCCCGGCGCTGTTTAACCAAGATGATCTGATCGCTTTGCGGACGGAAAAGGGTGTTCACGAACTGCTGCCTGGCTTGACCGGTTGGGCTCAAGTCAATGGTAGGGATGAGTTGCCGATTCCTCAAAAGGTTGAGTTGGACGCAGAGTATCTGCAACGTCAGTCGCTACTGTTTGATATGAAGATACTGTGGATGACAGTACTGAAAGTTATAGCAAGGGATGGGGTGGCACATTGAAACCTCCGATTTTTCAGTTGGCCGTTCCCGTCCTGGCGCTGCCGCGAGCAGCAAAACGCTTCGTTGCCTTGTCCGTTGACTTGGGGTTGTGTGTTTTCACCGTTTGGCTGGCCTTGTACCTACGGCTGGGTGAATTTGTTGCCCTCTCTGGAGCGGCGCAGTGGGCGGTGGTGGCTTCGATTTGTATCGCATTGCCCATCTTTATTGTTTCGGGTCTCTATCGCGCCATATTCCGCTACAGCGGCTGGCCTGCACTGTTGGCGGTGGCTCGTGCGATTGGCGTCTATGGTCTGTTGTATGCCTCGCTTTTTACGGCGATTGGTGTTGCTGGTGTCCCACGTACCATCGGTATCATTCAGCCCATACTGTTATTGCTGTTTGTGGGGGCATCCCGGGCCTTGGCTCGTGTGTGGTTGGGCGAGCATTACTTGAGCGCACTCAAGCGTGCAGCCCGGCCCAAGGTGCTGATCTATGGAGCAGGGGGGGCTGGTCGCCAATTGGCGGCAGCGATGGCGAATAGCCATGAAATGCAGGTGGTGGGGTTTCTAGACGACGACGATCGGCTACACGGTCATGTACTGAATGGCCAGCCTATTTACAACCCTGCCGATCTCGAAAATCTTGCTACGACACTTAATATCAGCGACGTTCTGCTGGCTATGCCCAGTTTGTCGCGCCGCCGCCGCAACGAAATTCTTGCCTGGATACGTGGCGCTCATGTGGCCGTTCGTACCCTGCCCAGCGTGACCGATCTGGCGCAAGGCAAGGTGAGTGTTTCTGATTTGCGCGAACTGGATATCGATGACTTGCTCGGGCGCGAGTCGGTGGCACCCAATCATTTGCTGTTATCCAAGAATATTGTTACCAAAGTGGTGCTGGTCACGGGTGCCGGCGGGTCGATCGGCAGCGAATTGTGCCGTCAGATTCTGGCTTTGGCGCCATCCAAGTTGCTTTTGGTGGAGCAGAGCGAATTTGCGCTATATGGCATTCATCAGGAGCTGGAAGAGAAACTGACTGAGCGTGATATCGTTTTGGTGCCCTTGCTGGCGTCGGTTCAGGATGCCGAACGTATGCGCGAAATCATGTCCACCTGGAACCCGGATACTGTCTATCATGCGGCAGCGTACAAGCACGTGCCCCTGGTGGAACACAATCCAGCCGCCGGTATCAAAAACAATGTGCTCGGCACCTTGCGGACAGCGCAGGCCGCACTGGATGCCGGCGTGAGCGATTTTGTGCTGATCAGTACCGATAAAGCGGTTCGGCCTACCAATGTCATGGGGGCCAGCAAGCGTTTGGCTGAGATGGCTCTTCAGGCGCTCGCGGCAGATGGTGGCGGAACAAAATTCAGCATGGTGCGTTTTGGCAATGTGCTGGGCTCCTCTGGCTCGGTTGTGCCCAAATTCCGCCAGCAGATCCGCGATGGTGGCCCGGTAACGCTCACGCACTCCGAGGTTACTCGCTACTTCATGACTATTCCCGAGGCTGCGCAACTTGTAATTCAGGCGGGTGCAATGGCCAAAGGGGGGGATGTATTCGTGCTGGACATGGGGCAGTCTGTGAAGATCATCGACCTGGCGCGGCGCATGATCGAACTCTCCGGGCTGGTCGTCAAGGATGAGCGAAATCCAGATGGCGATATCGAGATTGCCGTAACTGGCCTGCGTCCTGGCGAAAAGCTTTACGAAGAGCTTTTGATCGGCGACAACCCGCAGCCCACTTTGCATCCGCGCATCATGAAGGCACATGAGGAATTTCTTCCTCTGGATGAATTTGAAACCAGACTTAATGCGTTGGAGATTGCGTTGAACGTCAACGACGTTGGTGTTATCCGGTTGATGATGCAGCAATTAGTCTCTGGTTATGTGCCCAGTGATGAGATTGTTGATTGGGTTTACCTGCAGCAGGAGGCGGAGGCGCAGGCGGTAGAGATGGTGCGCTAAGAGCGATTGGTGGCTGCGGATGCACGGCGTTGTTGTACGGAAACAACAACACGAAACAAAATGCGGCGCGAGTTGAAAAGATGTGTTGCCGGTGTGTTCCTGGCTTTGCGAGAATCCATCCCAACTTCTCGATCCGAGAGGTGAAGCTTAATCGGTTCGCAAGACTCGGTTAAAAACTAACCACTAAGGAGAAATTCTGATGCAAAAGAAGATTATCGCTCTGGCTGTTGCTGGCCTGGCTTCCACCGCTGCTTTCGCACAATCCAACGTTACCGTTTACGGCGTTATGGATATGGGCTTCCAGCATACCTCCAGCTCTGATACCAGCACGTTCAAGTCCCGCAGCGGTCTTGACAGCGGCATGCTGAACGGCAGCCGTATCGGTTTCAAGGGCGTTGAAGATCTGGGCAATGGCCTGAAGGTCTCCTTCGTTCAGGAAAACGCCGTTGGTGCTGACGTTGGTTCTGGCCCGACGATGACCCGTCAATCCCTTCTGGCTCTGTCTGGTGGCTTCGGTACCGTTGCTGCTGGTCGTCAATACACCCCGCAATACGGCCTGGTTTCCTCCATCGATCCGTTCGGCACGGGCACCGTTGGTGACGTGACCTACGGTCGTGGTGTTTATGTCATGGGCGCTGCTGCTGCCCCGACCACCATCCGCCTGAACAACCTGGGCGCCTATGTTTCTCCGACCTTCTCCGGTTTCAATGTCATCGCTGGTTACACCGCTGCTGGTCTGACCGACGAAGCCGTTACCCTGAAGGGTGCTGATTCCGCCAACGCCAAAGTTTGGGCGATCAACCCGAACTACGCCAACGGCCCGATCAAGGCTGGCTTGAACTACCATCAAGTCAAGATCGACGCCCTGGACTACAAGGACAAGGTTTGGGATCTGGGTGCTTCCTATGACTTCGGCGTTGCCAAGCTGGCAGGTCTGTATGGCCAAATGAAGAACACCACCGCTGGTTTTGACACCAAGACCAAGCAATACATGCTCGGCGTGACCGTTCCGGTTGGCGCTGCTGGTAACGTTCTGGCTTCTTACAGCCGCAACAAGACCACCGACGAAGCCAGCCTGAACGCCAAGGCCAGCAAGTACGCTCTGGGTTACACCCACAATCTGTCGAAGCGTACCACCGCTTACGTCGCGTACGCCAAGATCAGCACCAACAGCGATGCTGAAGGCGCTTTCTCGGTTCGCGCTGCTGGTACCGACGACTACACCTCTGGCCTGAACATCGGTCTGCGTCACAACTTCTAATCTAGCCTGTCTAGATTTGAATAAAGGCGGGCGCTTCGGCGCCCGTTTTGTTTTCTGAAAAGCGGTGCTCAGGCACCGTTTTTTTGCGTTTTCCTTTCGTGAAGCCTGTTGAGGGTGTTTCCACGGTGAACATGAAAAAGCCGGCGATTTTTGTAAGTCGCCGGCTTCTTTTTTGCGTGGGGATTGTTACAGCAGGATCAGATTGTCGCGGTGGATGATTTCCGGTTCGTCTACGTAGCCGAGGATCTGCCCGATTTCGGTGGTTGATTTGCGGGTGATCAGGCGGGCTTCGCCGCTGCCGTAGTTGGTCAGGCCGCGGGCAATTTCGTGGCCTTGAGGGGTGATGCAGGCGACAGCCGCGCCGCGTTCGAACTCGCCTTCGGCAGCGATGACGCCGATGGGAAGAAGGCTTTTGCCGGCTTTCAGGGCATTCACTGCGCCTTCATCGAGCAGCAGACGGCCGGCAAGTTGAAGGTGGTCGGCCAGCCATTGCTTGCGGGCGGCGAGCGGCGGGGTTTGCGAGACGAGCAGGGTGCCGACGGGTTCGCCATTGGCCAGGCGGATGATCGGGTCAGTTTCGCGGCCGCTGGCAATCGCCGTGTGGGCGCCGCTGCGGGCGGCGCGCTTGGCAGCGATGACCTTGGTGATCATGCCGCCCTTGCCGATGGATGTTCCGGCGCCGCCGGCCATGGCTTCGAGCGACTCGTCGCCGGCCGTGGCTTCGCCGATCAGTGTGGCGGCCGGATCCTTGCGTGGGTCGGCGGTATAGAGGCCGGTCTGGTCGGTAAGGATGATGAGTGCTTCGGCTTCGATCAGGTTGGCGACAAGGGCGCCGAGGGTGTCGTTGTCGCCGAACTTGATTTCGTCGGTAACGACGGTGTCGTTCTCGTTGATGATCGGTACGACGCCCAATTCGAGCAGGGTGGTGAGCGTCGAGCGGGCGTTGAGATAGCGTTTTCGGTCGGCCAGGTCGTCGTGGGTGAGCAGGATCTGCGCGGTGTGCAGGCCGTATTTGGCGAAGGCGCCTTCATAGACCTGGGCCAGCCCCATTTGCCCGACAGCAGCGGCGGCCTGTAGTTCGTGCACCGATTGCGGTCGTTTGCTCCAGCCCAGGCGCTGCATGCCGCAGGCGATGGCGCCGGAGGATACGAGCACCACTTCCTTGCCTTGCTGGCGCACCGCGTGAATCTGGCGTGCCCAGTCGTCAATGGCGGCGAGGTCAAGGCCGGCGCCGTTATTGGTGACGAGGGCTGAGCCGACTTTGACGACAAGGCGCTTGGCGGAGGCGAGACGGGTGGCGTGCATGCTTATTCGAATTCGGCAGAGGTGTTGGCGTCGTGCTCATTATCGTCGAGATCGCCGACTTCCGGCTTTGCCATCTGTTCGAGCGCTTCGCTGATGGCATAGATCAGGGGCTTGGTGCCTTCGCCGCTGATGGCGGTGATCGGGAATACGGGGCCGTCGTACTTGGTGGCCTTCTTGTAGTTCTTCAGGAAGTCCTTGATGGCTTTTTCGCGGTCTTCCTCGGGAATGAGGTCGAGCTTGTTAAGGACGAGCCAGCGCGGCTTGTCGGCGAGCTCCGGGTCGTGTTTGACGAGCTCGCCAACGATCGCCTTGGCGTCGCGTACCGGGTTGGCCTCCGGATCGATGGGGGCGATGTCCACGAGGTGGAGCAGGATGCGTGTGCGCTGCAGGTGCTTGAGGAAGCGAATGCCCAGGCCGGCACCGTCGGCAGCGCCTTCGATCAGGCCGGGGACGTCGGCGACGACGAAGCTCTTTTCGTCATCGACGCGGACGACGCCAAGATTCGGGTGCAGGGTGGTGAACGGGTAATCCGCCACCTTCGGGCGGGCCGAGGAAATGGCGCGGATCAGCGTGCTCTTGCCGGCATTGGGCAGGCCGAGCAGGCCGACGT
>CAZOWA010000085.1:0-6018 GCA_964583695.1 uncultured Dechloromonas sp. | reverse complement strand
TCGCGGCGCGGCTTAATTCAGGCGTTAGATTTCACGAGGGTCTTGCATGAATCGCAAGCAGCTTGGCATCGTTATTTTCGAAGAGATCGAGGTCCTCGATTTCTGCGGTCCTTTTGAGGTTTTTTCGGTCACTCGCCTTAACGAAAGTCGGCGTCATGAAGAACCGTCCCCCTATGAAGTTCTTCTAGTTTCAGAATTTCGTCAGCCGGTCACTACTACTGGAGGCATGAAAGTCATTCCCGATTTCACCTTTGATGATTGCCCAACTCTCGATATCTTGGTAGTGCCGGGGGGATGGGGCACTCGTAAGGAAATGCACAATGAAGCCATGTTGTCGTTTGTGCGTTCCCGCGCTCCATATGTTGAAACATTGGCCTCTGTGTGTACGGGGGCACTAATTCTCGGAAATGCTGGCTTACTTGATGGCCTTTGTGCCACAACGCATTGGCGTTCGCTGAAAATGATGCAGGAGCTTTTTCCCAAGGTCACGGTCGATTCAGCGACTCACGTAGTCAAGTCTGGCAAGATCATTACTTCGGCAGGTATTTCTGCAGGTATTGATATGGCGTTGCAAGTTGTCTCTGATTGTTTTGGGGAAGAAACTGCCCGCTCAGCAGCTCGTCACATGGAATATCCGTTTCCGGAAAACAACGAGCGTCGGGTTTCGCTATGAAATCTAACACAGCGGTCAAGGCCGCTCCCTCCGGTCGCTGGACGCTGCGCGATAAAGCGCCGCGCAGCGCCCCTTACCTCCAACGTTAGACCTTTCCATGACCCCAACGCCGATCTCTGACGCTATCGAGTCGCTCTCGAGTAACTGGACCTCGACGAAGTACGACGACTTCTTGCGACTGCTGGCTGGTGCAGGTGTGGGCGTCTGTGCAGTCGGCGTACCTCCCGAGTTGGTGGGCCGCACAATCAACCACACTCCACCCGGGGTAACGCTTGGTTCCACGAGTCATGGTGGAAAGTCCAGAATCCTTGCTTACGCCGACCCAAAGGAATTCATTCGAAAATTCGGCGGTCAGTGCAATGGAGAAATGCCCGGCTCTGAGCTGTTTAGGGTCGTGCTTCACAACCCGGACTGCGGCGGCATTTTGCTGAACAGTGCGCTCAAGGAAATTAGCTTTCCCGTTGAGCGAGAGGATATTGAGCGTTTCGTCGCGACCAGCTCAAAGCCCAAACAAGAGTCGCAGAAACATGCTTGGTGGCGCAGATGGCTGCCGCAATGACATTGCCATCCTCCGCCCCAAGATCTAACCACTCCGTCAACCGGACGCCCTGCCAGCTACGCTGGCAGGTTCCCTCCGCCCTTCGGGCTCCGGTTGCCGGTTACGTCGAACGTTAGAACGCAATGGCCACACACTGGTGGAACACTGACAAACTCGTTCAGCGCTTAGCTGACGGAAGCGTCTCCGAAGACGAGTCGCTACGCTACGCAATGATTAATGCCGTGTTGTATACCCAAGCGGTGTACTACGCTGCCTGGAGCGGTGGCTATCGTGGCTGGCTGTTGCTGTATGAATTCCTTGCCGTGACAATCATTTCTCTCGTTGGCCTCGCTGAGTGCTACAAGGCCAACGGAGGGGCACAGGGGGCTAACTTCCTGAAACGTTTTTCGGTCATAAGCGCCCCCATCGGCATCAAAATTTCTCTTGCTGCTCTCGTGCTTGGGCAGGTTGGTTATTGGGGCTTTAGTTACATAGTTACGCCAAGCACCTTTCGTAACCCTACCTTCGTGTGGGAGCTCTACTCTTTTGTCTTTGCCGCCGCTTTTATGTTTGTTTTCTACTGGCGTGTTGCCGTCCATCTGGCTACCGTCGTAAATATCCAGCGTTCTAACCCGCCGCTCCAAGGGACGCCTGCCGGCAAGCCGGCGGCACCCCTGAGCTAGCACGTTATGCCTAAACCTTGGGACGACTACGCCTACGTGCTCGACATACTTAAATCGGGTAACGAGTCTCGGCTAGTTGAGCTTGAGCAACTAATCGAAGATTTTCCAAATGGGAACGACGACTATATTGGGCGCAGGTGGATCATTAATGCTATCGACTGTGGCTCGAAGACTTCCGTTGATTGGATGCTCTCGCGTGACGTCGAATTAATTTTCGAAGATAACGAGGGTTTTACTGTCCTGCATTCAGCAATTGACCGTAGCTTGCCGGACAAATATCCGATCATTGAATCGTTGTTAAAGCATGGGGCTTCTATCAATGCGCATGGCTTCAACGACTGGACGCCGACTCACATGGCAATAGCGAGAAACGACCTTATGTCACTAAAGTTGCTAATACGTTTTGGTGCTGACATGTCCATTCGCACAAGGATTGACCACTACGAAACACCGCTTGAGCTAGCAAAGAGAAATAGAAATTCGAATGCGATTCAACTACTCGAAAAATCAGCATAACAATCCGCTCCAGCCGACCTTCAAAAAGCTACGCTTTTTGCCGTCGGCTGAGCTTGCACGTTGGGCCTATGAATAACGTCCCCGTAACGTTCAGTGGCAACGAAATCTCCGTTGGCGATGTCCGATGGCGGGTTCGCTGGCCCGTACATCAAGCAGCACTAGTAAACGGGCACCTAGTCGTTCTATATGACTACATGGCTGGACCAAAGCGGGGGCACTTCCCAAATCTCGAGGCATTCACTCCGGGTGGGGTGTCGGAGTGGATAGGGGAGCATCCTATTCGAACGGCGACAGATTCATACACGTCTTTCTGGGTTGATTCCGCCCCTGAGTTCATTACGGCAAATAGCTTTGCTGGCTTCACTTGCAAAATTGCTGTCGCCACTGGAAGGCTGGTCGAAGCAGAGTTCACCAAATGAAGCAGTCAAACCCAACAAGGCGCTTCAGCCAAGGCCCAACCCATCATTCCACCGGACCTGCGCGAAAAGCCGCGCAGGCCGGTGATTTCAAACGTTCGGCGTCATGAGCTACGGCATAGAGGATCTTTCGGTATTTGCACCCCTGCCAGGACCTGAGGCCCGTGATGGCACGTCGTATTTTGAGTTTCATCCCAAAGAGCTTCCGCGCCCTCATGCCTGTTGGCTTCCGGGATCATTTTTTATAAGGGATGCTGCCTTTGACTTCTTCGCTGAGTGTTTTCATGCTGCAAGCGAGTCCTTCGATTACTTCTCGTTTCAGCGGTTTGAAGAAGCAGAAATTGAGCGACTGGTTCAAGAACTCCGTGCATTCCTGGACGACGTAGCGACGAAGCCCACACGTGAGCTACTTTTCTCTCGTTACGCCTCGATATTCACGCAGGACATCTGGATCGCGGTCGAAACCAAAGATCTCGCCCCAGCTGTTCGTCAGTGCGGCGAGAAGATGTGTGAATTCATCCAATCAAACACAAAGGAAAGTAAATGCTTATGGGTCTTGGGCATGTAAGACGCCGAACAAATCGTTCCAGCGGACCGTCTGCAAGCGGCGCTTCGCGCCACTCGCAGCCGTCCGCTGAACTCCAACGTTAGAGCCCTTATGACCTTCACCCTTCGATACTCGACCGTCGCGGACATACTCCGCGTAATTGCAGATAGCGCATGTGATGATTCGAAGACCATGCGGCTCAAAAGCATGAATGTGCATAGCCTCCCGAAGCAAATTGTCTGCGACAAAGACATGGCTTCATATTTGATGCACATTGAAGGCCAAACCCGCGAAGACTCCGCTTTCGAACACTTCTACTTTTTTGCTAAGGGATATCTATTTGAGGTGCACAAAGTCGGCCACTTCCAGAACAAGTATTCCTTCATACAATTTCCTCCATCTCACGAAGAATTCCGACATGTTGTACGAGGATTATTTTCCTCGGCCATCCTCAGAACCGACTCGTGCTTGGGCTGGTTTGAAGGGAAGTGGGAAGACTTGACCGACGAACAAAAAATCATGTGCACTCCAGTGTTTGTTGAAGATGATGTCAAACCACCACTCATGTAGCCTACCGCTGGGCTCTAACAGGCGCTTCGAGGGGACGGCCGAGAAGCTGCGCTTCTCGGTACCCCGCCGCCTGCGGCGCCGGGCCGCCCCTCAAGCTAAACGTTAGAACTCACCAGATGCCCCTCGCTATCTCGTCCGCCGAGAACAAAGCCGATCTGTATTCGGTTCTTCGCGACACCGACATCTCTGTCCCGTTGCGCACGGAAGGGCGAACCACAGCACATACCGAAACGTGGGCAATTTGCCGTCTGCTTGCCACGCTCGCTGACTCAAATCTCGTCAGCTATCCGGTCTCCGTGGAGCATAGCGATCGACCGGACTTTCAAATCCAATTGGGAACATCCGAAGTCGGTGTTGAGGTAACCGAAGCTGTTTCAGAGCAATATGCCGCCTATTCAGCGTTGGCTGAGCGCGAGTTTCCCGATGTCTTTCTCGAACCAGGGCACTTCCGCTGGGGCTCGCCGAAGCTCTCGATTGATGAAATGCGTTCTTTGCTTCGCCAAACACAGCTGTCCGCCTCGCCTTGGGTCGGAGATCGTGCAGAGCGTGAGTGGGCGTCGTATATGCAGAGCGCGATCGAGTCGAAACTTGTCAAGCTTGCTAAGCCGGGATTCCGCCACTTCTCGGAAAATTGGCTGTCTATCTACGACAACCT
This sequence comes from uncultured Dechloromonas sp., assembly GCA_964583695.1. GTDB lineage: Bacteria > Pseudomonadota > Gammaproteobacteria > Burkholderiales > Rhodocyclaceae > Azonexus. The sequence goes on along the minus strand of CAZOWA010000085.1, from coordinate 1,420 downwards.
ACCCCTATGCCATATTCACCTTGAAAAGGCCATTGCATTTCTTCTGCCAACGCTAGCCGCTTGTTGGTCTAAACGCCCGGGCTTCTCCGCAATCTATATCGAGCACGGTCCCGTAATCGCCATGCTGTCGCCAACCAGTGTTCGCCACCTGAGCTTGTGCGACCTATGGTGAGTTCTAACCTTTCAGTCGAGCGGACCTGCGCGAAAAGCCGCGCAGTCCGCTCACTTCCACGTTAGCCCTCAGGAGATATGCACAGTGTTTGGCCTCTTCAAGAAAAAGCAACCTCCGCCTGAACCACCTAGACAGTTCCCTCCTGTTCCAGACTGGAAGCCGGAGGTAACACAACCGCTTGAGCGCATCATTGAACGCTTTCGTTTCTATACCAATGGCTCACGTGACTTTGCCGTTTTCGGCCAGGGCACGGTTGCTATCCTCCCAAATGGCCTTAGCGACGTTGAGGCCGAAGGACACGCAAAGCAGGCACTTCACAACGTCTTTCATGCTCACCCTGACATGAACCCGCTAAATATGAAGGACGGAAATATCCTCGTTCAGTACAACCATGATGTCGCGAGTCTCGTACTTTCCGACATTGCTGAAGAACACTGGAGCGAAATTGACAAACAGCACCAACGGGCGCTCGCCACGTCGGAGGTCTTAATCACGCCACTCGGTCAAAACGCCTTTGACGACTTCGGGAAAAAGGCACTCTTTGGGCGGTGCTACATGTTTATGGATGCTCAATCACCTGTAGTCGTCCGCATAGAGCGCCATGAGGGCTAACACCGCGGTCAAGGCGCTCCCTTCGGTCGCTGGGACAGCCGGCAAGCCGGCTGCCCCTTACCTAGAACGTTAGCCACCTTATGACCGTCAGCAAATCACTTGTTCTTCACGCCGTCCTTCTTGGGGCCGCCACCAGCATTGCATTCGGTGCAGTCTTTGGCTCACTGACGTTCAACCTACTGGTTCGCGTCGCGATGGGAAGCGGAGTCCCATTTTCCGAGGCATATGCTGCGCTCCCAACAATGTTCGGCTATTCGGCGTTTGCTGTATGTCTGGCCTTCGTGTCCAACTTTGGAGCTGGTTACGTCGCCGCAATGCTTAGCGGCCGCAAGCGCTATCTTCACGCCGCTGTCACTGGATCGCTTATCTTGGTCTATTCCATGCTCCTTTACCTAACGCCAGTTTCCGAAGTTAAGATCGACGCTCTTGCTTTCATCCTCTCCTTTCTCGTGCCCATTCCATCTGCGCTATTGGGTGCGCACTATCAGTCGCGGGGTGCGGCGGGTGGCTAACCCGGCGATCGACCCCGTTCGCTTCGCTCTCTGGACGCTACGCGATAAAGCCGCGCAGCGCCGGTCATCTCAACGTTGGGCGTCATGATCCAAGATCGTTCTACTCGTAATGAATCCGAGGTCG
>CAZOWA010000084.1:0-6064 GCA_964583695.1 uncultured Dechloromonas sp. | reverse complement strand
AGCTTGCCGCCTTTTCGTGTCACGAGAGATTGCAATGAAACCTTTGCTCGCCCTTTTGCTGCGTTCGGCGCCGCTCCTGCTCCCGCTCCTGCTGCTGGCGCGGCCCGCCATCGTGCCGGCCGCCGACCTCGACCTGCCGGCCGAACTCGCCGCCAGCGCCGAAGTCCGCCGTGGCGAGCGTGACGGGCTGTGGGAGAAGACGCTGCTCGTGCGTTTTGCCGGCGAGCGGCGGGTGTTGTCGACCAGCGACGGCATGCTCAGCGCCCGCGCGGCGATCAACCATGCCGCCCATCCCTTCCTCTGGCACCGCCTGGGCAGCGACAGCAAGGGTTACGCGCTGGGCGTGCGCGATGCGCTGGCGGCGCAGTTGGAACTGCCGCCGGCCGCCGTCGCGCAGATGTCCACGGCCGCCGACATGGACCACCTCGCCGTCGCCACGCGGACCCACGGGCCGCTGACGGTGACCGTGCTGGCCACCGCCGGCGCGCGCAGCAACGCCATCCGCACCGGCGTCGATGCCGGCGCCTACATCGAAGGGCTGGACGAGGAGAAAAAGCCGGCCGGTACCATCAACATCCTGGTGCTGAGCAATATCGAACTCAGCGACGCGGCGCTCGCCCGCGCGCTGATCACCGTCACCGAAGGCAAGACGGCGGCGCTCGAAGACCTCAAGGTGGCGAGCAGCTACAGCAAGGACGTGCAGGCCACCGGCACCGGCACCGACAGCATCATCGTCGTCTCCGGCAGCGGCGCGCCGCGCGCCACCTACACCGGCGGCCACAGCCGCATCGGCGAGCTGATCGGCAAGGCCACCTACGCCGCGGTGGTCGAGGCGCTGGGCAAGCAGAACGGCTACTACCTTCCCGGCGCGCGCCGCTATGGCGATGCCCCGGCCGGCCCGGCCAAGCGCGCCGGCGATCTGCGCATCGCGCTGCTCCATCTCGACCCGGTGCCCGGCGACATCGCCGGCAACCGCGCCCGCATCGAAGCCGGCATCCGCGACGCGGTGCGCCACGGCGCCGACTGGGTGGTGACGCCGGAACTGGCCGAAACCGGCTACAACTTCGCCAAGCGCATCGGCAGCGACTGGGTGCATCCCTTCCCGAGCAACTGGCTGCACGGCCTCACCGCCGTCGCCCGCGACAACGGCGTCGCGCTCTTCGTCGGCGTTGCCGAGCGCGACCCGGCGACGCAGAAGCTGCACAACAGCGTCGCCGTCATCGACCGCAGCGGCAAGCTGCTCGGCAGCTACCGCAAGCAGCGCCCGGTCGGCGGCGCCGAAGCCTGGTCGGTGGCCGGCGGGGAAGGGCAGCCTTTCCTGGTCGATGGCCTGCGCGTCGGCACCCTGATCTGCGCCGACGCCTGGCGCCCGGAGCCGGCCGCCCAGCTCGCCGCGCGCGGCGCGCAAATCCTGCTCTCGCCGGCCAACTGGCCGCCGGTCGAAGGTATGGGGCCGGGCGACGTCTGGGAAAAACGCTCGCGCCAGACCGGCCTGCCGCTGGTCGTCGTCAATCGCGGCGGCAAGGAACCGGAACTCGATTTCTCGCGCGGCGAGAGCGCCGTCGCCATCGACGGCCGCCGCGTCTTCACCTTCACCGCCGCCGAGGGCGGCATTTTCTACGTGGACTGGGATCGCCACCGGCGCTTCCGGTCCGTCCGCACCGACTGACCACGAGGTTCATGCCATGAATGCTGCCTACCGCTTCGACGACTGGGAAACCCCCGCTGCCGCACCGCAAAATCCTGCGGTCGACGCCAAAATTGCGCCAAAAATCGAGGTTGACCGCAGCATTTTGCCCGCCGCCGCGCTGGCGCCGATCAACGCCGCCGACAAGCGCATCGTCAATGGCAAGGCCGACATCAACCAGCTGGCGCCGTTCAAGTACCCCTGGGCCTGGGAGTTCTTCCTCAAGGCCAACCGCAACCACTGGACGCCGCTCGAAATCAGCATGGCGCAGGACGTGCACGACTACCACCACAAGCTCAGCCCGGCCGAGCGCCACGTCTTCGAGAACGTGCTCGCCTACCTGACCACCTCCGACATCCTCGCCATGCGCAACATCGGCCTGGCGGTGATGGAAAAAATGAGCGCGCCCGAGCTGCAGATCTACCAGGCCCGCCAGGTCTATGAAGAAGCGCTGCACACCTGGACCTACCAGCACTGCATCGAAAGCATCGGCCTCGACCAGCAGGAAATCTACAACCGCTACCGCGTCGTGCCCGAGATCCACGGCAAGATCGCGCTCGCCAACCGGCGGCTGGAAAAGGTGCTGCGTTCCGACTTCGACCTCACCGACCGCGCCAACCTGCACGAATTCGCGCTCTCCTACTTCTTCTTCGCGGTGATCTTCGAAGGCTGCTGGTTCTACAACGGCTTCACGCCCATCTTCGCGCTGCAGCGGCGCGGCCTGATGAAAGGCACCGCCGAGCAACTGCAATACATCATGCGCGACGAAGTCCTGCACTGCGCCTTCGGCATCCGCGTCGTGCGCGAACTGTTGAAGGAAGAGGGCCTGGAACTCGACCCGCAGGCGCTGCGCGAGCTATGGGACGAAGCCGAAGCCGCCGAACGCGCCTACGCCAGCTACATCCTGCGCGACCCCATCCTCGGCTACAACGCCGACCTGCACGTCCAGCAATTCCGCTTCATCGCCAACCGCCGGGCACGGCAGGTGGGTGTCGAAGAACCGTTCCCCGGCGCCGAAAACGTGCTGCCCTGGCTGGATGAGCAGGCCAACCTGCGGAAGGAAAAGAACTTTTTCGAGACGCGGGTGACGGAATACCAGACGGGTGGGGCGCTGGCTTGGGATTGAGCGGGGCGGGGGAACCTCGTCGTAAGTACCACTCTTGGGCCAGATTTTGTGGTGCCTTAATCAGATCGCAACTGCCTAAATCTGGATTTGCCCGTGGTTTACACACTAAGTCTAGAAGCCGCTGTTAATTCATCGCCCCAACGCCCAACTCATCGCATCTTGATGACTACCTTGCCCCGTGATCGTCCCTGAGCAAGGTGCTCAAGTGCCTCCCTGGCCTGCTCGAACGGAAATACCTTGTCGATCACAGGCCGGATGCGCTCTGTCTCAAGGAGTTTTCCGATTTCACCCAGTTGGGCGCCATCGGGGCGGGCAAAGAGAAATGAGTAAGTGACATCCCGCTTTTTCGCCAGGCACATGATCTTGCGGCTCATCAAGCCGAATACGAATTTCAGGACGAAGTTGAGGCGTCGGGCGCGTGCGAATGCGGCGTCCAGTGGCCCGACCAGAGAAACGACGGTGCCCCCCGGCTTGAGGATGGCGAGCGATTTTTCAATCTCGTCACCTCTGAGGGTGCCGAGTACCGCGTCGTAGCCCTGCAAGACATTCTCGAATGCCTGTTTCTTGTAGTCGACCACCTCGTCGGCACCAAGACTACGCACCAGGTCGACGTTGCCCGTACTGGTGGTCGTTCCGACCTTGGCGCCCAGTAACTTTGCCAACTGGATCGCAAACGTGCCAATACCGCCGGAACCTGCCGGGATGAACACCTTCTGGCCAGCCCTAAGATTCGCCCGCTCCTTCAGCGCCTGCCAGGAGGTAAGCCCGACCATCGGGATCGATGCTGCCTGCACGAAATCGAGATTGGCGGGTTTCATTGCGGCAAGGCGCTCGGGCACCACAGCGAATTCGGCGATAGCGCCGGTACCCAGGTCGAAGATGTTGGCGAAGATGGCATCGCCCGGCTTGAAACTCGTAACGCCGCTGCCGACCTCGACCACCACGCCGGCCAGATCGCTGCCCATCGTGGCCGGCAGATCGAAATGCAGGACCGGTTTGAAGATACCTGTCACGATCATGTTGTCCACTGGATTCACGCTCGCGGCGTGAACCTGGACGAGCAATTCGTCGGCCTTCAGCGTCGGACGCGGCACGTCGGCGAAGCCAATGTCGGGCGACTTGCCATAGCGTTTGAAAGTAAGTGCTTTCATCATTTGAGTTTTCATTTATTGCCTTTGGTTGTTATCCGGTCTGCTTAGTCGGCGAGGAAGTCCAGCACCGCCGGCACAAAGGCCCGGTGATGCTGAAAGACGCCGCCGTGTCCGGAATCTGGGTAGATCGTCAGTTGAGCATTCGGCAGACGACGCGCCATGTCGGCCGATAGACTGCTGGCCACCATGAGGTCGCGGTCGCCATTAGCTACAAAGACGGGTTGCTTGATGACCGACAGGTCATCGGGCGCGCTCAGCCCGGCCGTCTTGATAGCCCGTAACTGGGCGCGTCGGGCTTGCAGGGAAATCGGCTTGTCGCGGTTCTCGGTGCGCTCCTTGAGCCGGGCGAAGTAATCTTTCGCGGCGCGCTTGCCCTCTGCTGTGCGAGGGAAGAACAGGAAATTCCGGGGATCGCTCCACGTGAGCGCTGCCTTGAGGTAAGCAAGGGCAGCGACTCTGTTGATCTCGTCGATCCCGCCACCGCCTTTGGGTCCCGTTCCGGCAAGGATCATCCTGCGCACGAGTTCGGGCGCCTGCAAGGCCACCATTTGCGCGACGCCACCGCCCAGAGAGAAGCCGAGCAGGTCAACCTGCTTGAATCCCAAGGCCCGAATGAACGCGATGGCATCGCGCCCCATTTCCTCGATGGTGGACGGCACCACTCCGCCCGAGGCCCCGACCCCTCGGTTATCAAAGGCGATCACCGGACGCTGTGCGGCGATGCCGTCGATGATCCGCGGGTCCCAGTCATCGAGCACAGCCATCAGGTGATGCAGGAAGATCACAGGCACACCGGAATCGGGGCCAAGTCGCCGATAGACAAAAGGCACGCCGCCCACGGCTATCGTGCGGGTCGGTGCATTTTTCCATTTCACATTGCTCATCTATGAATTCTCCGTGCGGGGTGGATTGCTGGTCGCCGAGGTGTTACTATCAAATTGAAATGAACGATACTATCAATTTGATATTAAGTCACTACTGAAATAGTATGAACAGTGAAAATAATTGCAATGAGCCATGTCCGATCGCACGCAGCCTGAGTTTCGCGGGTGACGCGTGGAGCCTGTTGATCCTGCGCGATGCCCATGCTGGCCTGACACGCTTCGACCAATTCAGGAAAAGCTTGGGCATCGTCCCGACGATGCTGACCCGGCGGCTAGCGACGCTGACGGAAGAGGGGTTGCTGGAGAAGCGGCGCTATTCGGAACATCCGCCGCGCGAGGAGTATCTGCTGACCGAGGCCGGTCGCGACTTTCTGCCAGTGCTCTTCATAATTGGCGCCTGGGGACGTCAATACCGGGGTGGCGGCAAGTTGATTCAGTTTTTCGATGCTGAAACCGGAACAGAAATCAAGGCGGTGGCGGTGGATGAAGTCACCGGAGCGAAGATCGGGACGCGTCCCATGCGCATGGTCGCGCCTGATTAAAGCTGACGGTCGACCTGACGAACCGGGCGTCGGGCCAACGAATTAGCCGACGGAAAATAGAATCTTTGGCGCTCCAATATTGACCTGTCAGCAATCTGTCACTTCGCTGACTTTGTCGCTGAGGCCACCCAACGGCCAGAAAAGGCCGAGATCTTGTCTGCTGCCGATAGCATGAGGCCCGATGTACGCCCAAGTGGAAGGCTGGCCAATGAAAATGGAAAGACAGCACCTATGGCTGAACCTTCACCGCTCCCCAATCAGCGCCGCCCTCAGCAATTCAATGAACGCCGTCGTCCGGCTCGGTATCAGTCGCCGACCGGGGGTGACGCACCAGAGGGTGACCGAGGGCAGGGACCAGTCCGGCAGGATGCGCTGGAGCAGGCCGCGTTCGATCCAGGAGCGGGCGAGGCGGTCGTCGAGACCGACGATGCCGAGGCCGTGTGCGGCCATTTCACGTTGCAGGCCGGGGGAGTTGGCGGCGAGCGGGCCGTTGGGCAGGCCTTCCCAGTGTTCGTTGCCGCGCGTCAGGCGCCAGGGCTGGGCGCTGCCGTTGCCGCCGATCAGTTGCAGGGCGTGGTGCTGCATCAAGTCGGGCGGCGTTTGCGGTTCGCCGTAGCGTTTGAGGTAGGCCGGGCTGGCGTAGAGGCCACAGTGCATCTCGCAGAGCTGGCGGG
>CAZOWA010000083.1:0-6283 GCA_964583695.1 uncultured Dechloromonas sp. | reverse complement strand
GCAGAGCATCGATCTTGTCGTACTCGATTTCCGGGAAAATGATCTGCTCCTTGACGCCCATGTTGTAGTTACCCTGACCATCAAAACCCTTGGCCGAAATACCACGGAAGTCGCGAACACGCGGCAGGGCCACGGTCACCAGACGATCCAGGAACTCGAACATACGAGGACCACGCAGGGTAACCATGCAACCAATCGGATAACCATCACGAATCTTGAAACCAGCAATGGACTTGCGCGCCTTGGTCGTGACCGGCTTTTGCCCGGCGATCTTCTGCATGTCGCCAACCGCATTCTCAAGCACTTTTTTATCAGCAACCGCCTCACCAACACCCATATTCAAGGTGATCTTGGTAATGCGCGGAACTTCCATAACCGACTTGTAACCAAATTGCTTGACCAAGTCAGCAACCACGGTTTCTTTGTAAAACTGTTGCAAACGCGCCATGACTGCCCCTTATGCGTTCACCAGTTCGCCGTTCGACTTGAACACGCGAACCTTGCGGCCATCTTCCAGCTGCTTGAAGCCAACACGATCGGCTTTCTTGGTAGCAGGGTTGAATAGCGCAACATTGGAGAGATGAATCGGCATGTCCTTATCGACAATACCACCAGCCACACCCTTCATCGGGTTCGGTTTGGCGTGCTTCTTGGCACGATTAACACCCTCGACGAGAACATGCTCTTCACCAACACGGGACAGAACCAAGCCACGCTTGCCCTTATCCTTACCGGTGATCACGACGACTTCGTCGCCCTTGCGAATTTTTTCCATCACGCGTCCCTTACAGCACTTCAGGAGCCAGCGACACGATCTTCATGAAACGCTCGGTACGCAGTTCGCGGGTTACCGGGCCAAAGATGCGCGTGCCAATCGGCTCGAGCTTGTTGTTGAGAAGAACTGCGGCATTGCCATCAAAGCGAACCAACGAACCGTCCGGACGACGAACACCCTTGGCAGTGCGAACTACCACGGCGTTGTACACGTCACCCTTTTTAACACGGCCACGCGGCGCAGCATCCTTGATGCTGACCTTGATGATGTCGCCAATACCGGCATACCGGCGCTTGGATCCACCCAGCACTTTGATACACATTACTGAACGAGCACCGGTGTTATCGGCGACGTCCAGAGTCGTCTGCATCTGAATCATTTAAATTAACTCCAACTTAATCCGCCTGCGCGGTCAGTCTTGGAACCCGTACGGGTCGAACAACTTCGCAACCCCCGAGAACCAGGGCTCGCAAAAAAGAAGCCGGATTATACCGGCTTCTTTGATGCTAACGCAAGCGTTTTCCGAAAACTATCGTTATACAACGATTGCCTTTTCCAGAACGCTAGTCACGGCCCAGGTCTTGGTACGGGAAACCGGGCGGGTCTCCACGATCTCCACGAGGTCACCAGCCTTTGCAGTGTTACCGTCGTTATGGGCATGATATTTCTTGGAACGGATCATCACTTTCCCATACATCGGGTGCTTGACCTTACGCTCGACAAGAACGGTAACCGTCTTGTCCATTTTGTCGCTGACAACGCGACCGATCAGCGTACGCTTGATACTGGTGGTTTCGCTCATTGCTGCACCGCCTTTTCACGGATAAGCGTGCGGACGCGAGCGATGTCGCGACGCACCTTGGACATTTGGCTGGTATTGGACAGCTGCTGGGTAGCAAGCTGCATACGCAAGCCGAACTGAGCCTTCAAAAGGTCCAGCAATTCCTTGTTGAGCTCGTCCACGCTCTTGGTTCTCAATTCACTAACTTTCATGATTACCCCAGATGACGAGTCACGAAGGTGGTAGCAATCGGCAACTTGGCAGCCGCGAGCGCAAACGCTTCACGAGCCAGAGCCTCATTCACACCATCCATCTCATAAAGAACCTTGCCCGGTTGAATTTCAGCAACCCAATACTCCGGATTGCCCTTACCGTTACCCATACGGACTTCGGCAGGCTTCTTGGAAATCGGTTTGTCCGGGAAGATACGGATCCAGATGCGACCGCCCCGTTTGATGTGACGGGTCATCGCGCGACGAGCAGCTTCGATCTGACGCGCGGTCAGGCGGCCACGACCGGTCGCTTTCAGGCCCCACTCACCAAACGACACCTTCGTGCCGCGGGTCGCAAGACCTTCGTTGCGTCCCTTTTGCTCCTTGCGGAACTTGCGACGATTAGGTTGCAACATGTTAAGCACCTGCCTTTCTTACTCGCTTGGCCGGCTCACCAGCGCCATCGGCCTTCTTGACGGTGCGGGTGCGCGGCTTGTCACCCTCCGGCTTGGCTGGAGCACGACGCGGACGGCGATCGTCAGCTGCCGGCTCAACAACTTCCGGCTGCTCGTTGCGATCAAGCATATCGCCCTTATAAACCCAGACCTTGATACCGATGATACCGTACGTGGTCAAAGCTTCAGAGGTTGCGTAATCGATGTCAGCGCGCAGCGTATGCAGTGGCACACGGCCTTCGCGATACCATTCGCTACGAGCAATTTCGGCACCGTTCAGACGGCCAGCGCTCATCACCTTGATACCCTGGGCACCAAGACGCATCGCATTTTGCATTGCGCGTTTCATGGCACGACGGAACATGATGCGCTTTTCGAGTTGCTGAGCAATCGAATCTGCGATCAGCTGAGCATCAACTTCCGGCTTGCGAATTTCCTCGATCGACACATGAACGGGAACACCCATGATGCGTTGAAGATCGGAACGAAGCTGCTCGATATCCTCACCCTTCTTACCGATAACCACACCCGGACGGGCGGAGAAAACGGTGACACGGGCATTCTTGGCCGGACGTTCAATAAGAACACGACCAACCGATGCATGAGCAAGCTTACGCTTCAGATATTCACGAACCTTAATATCTTCGTTAAGCATCCCCGGGAAATCCTTGCTGTTAGCATACCAGCGCGAACTCCAGTTTTTGGTGACTGCCAGGCGAAAGCCAGTCGGATGAATTTTCTGTCCCATGGCTCTTCCTTAGTTACCAACGGTCAGATAGATATGGCAGGTCGGCTTCACGATCCGATTGCCACGACCCTTGGCACGAGCAGTAAAACGCTTGAGCACCATGCCTTTTTCGACGTAGATGATTTTCACCTTGAGTTCGTCGATATCAGCACCATCATTGTGCTCGGCGTTGGCAATAGCCGACTCCAGCACTTTCTTTACGATACCGGCTCCCTTTTTCGGGGAGAAGGCCAGGATGTTGAGAGCCTGACCAACCGGCTTGCCACGCACCAGATCGGCCACAAGGCGACCTTTTTGCGCAGAGAGGCGTACGCCCCGCAGACTTGCACGAGTTTCCATGTCAGCTCCTTACTTCTTAGCCTTCTTGCCGGCGGTGTGACCCTTGAACGTACGGGTCAGCGAGAACTCGCCGAGCTTGTGACCAACCATGTTCTCGGTGACGAACACCGGAATATGCTGTTTGCCGTTATGTACAGCGATCGTCAGACCGATGAACTCGGGGAGGATCGTTGAACGACGCGACCAGGTCTTGATCGGGCGCTTGTCGTTAGTTGCGCGCACCGCCTCGACCTTGTCGATCAAATACGCATCTACAAACGGGCCCTTTTTTAGAGAACGTCCCATTTCCTACCCCTTAACGCTTGTGACGGCGCTGAACGATCATGCTGTTCGTGCGCTTGTTGCTGCGGGTACGATAACCCTTGGTGGGCTGACCCCACGGATTAACCGGCACACGACCTTCGCCAGTACGCCCTTCACCACCACCATGCGGGTGATCAACCGGGTTCATGGCAACGCCGCGAACAGTCGGGCGAATACCGCGCCAGCGCTGAGCACCGGCCTTGCCGATCTTGCGCAGGTTATGCTCCTCGTTGCCGACTTCACCGATGGTCGCGCGGCACTCGACGTGCACACGGCGAACTTCACCAGAACGAAGACGAACCTGAGCATAGCTACCTTCGCGAGCGAGCAACTGTGCAGACGCACCGGCAGAGCGAGCCAGCTGGGCACCCTTGCCCGGCAACATCTCGATGCAGCAGATCGTCGTACCAACAGGAATGTTACGGATCGGGAGCGCGTTACCAGACTTGATCGGCGCTTCAGAACCACTCATAACCTGTTGCCCCACCACCATGCCCTTGTTGGCGATGATGTAACGACGCTCACCATCGGCGTAGCACAACAATGCGATGTTGGCAGTACGGTTCGGGTCATATTCAAGGCGCTCAACCTTGGCGGGAATCCCATCCTTGGAGCGCTTGAAATCAACCAGACGGTAAGCCTGCTTGTGACCGCCACCTTGGTGACGAACGGTAACCCGACCATTATTGTTGCGACCGGCATTTCCGGACTTGGACTCAACCAGACCGGCAAAAGGCTTACCCTTGTGCAAATCAGGATTGACGACCAGAACCACGGCACGACGGCCCGGGGAAGTCGGCTTGACTTTAGCGAGAGCCATTAGGCATTCCCCCCTTCAACAAAATTAATTTCCTGACCGGGCTTCAGACTTACAAAAGCTTTCTTCCAGCCCTTGCGACGACCAACCGCACCCTTGAAGCGCTTGACCTTGCCCTTGACATTAGCCACCTGAACGGCCTCAACTTCCACCTTGAACAACATTTCCACGGCGGCTTTGATCTCAGGCTTGGTTGCATCCGAGGCGACACGGAAAATCACCTGCTCATGCTTATCGGCGACGTAAGTGGCCTTTTCGGAGATTTGCGGCGCTAGGAGCACCTGCAACAAACGTTCTTGGTTCATCCCCACATCTCCTCGAACTTGGCCACAGCATTCTTGGTCACGAGCACCTTGGAGAAGCGAACCAGAGAAACCGGGTCTGCTTCCTGCGCTTCAAGCACAAGAACGTTGGGCAGGTTACGCGACGACAGATAGAGATTCTCAGTCAGCGCATCCGTAACAACCAGAAGATTGCCTTCCAACCCCAATGCCTTGAGCTTTTGCGAGAAGAGCTTGGTCTTCGGCGCATCAACCGTCAGATCGTCCACGACAACAAGACGCTCTTGGCGGGCCAACTCAGAAAGAATCGCGGCCATACCGGCGCGGAACATCTTCTTGTTGACCTTCTGGGTATAATTTTGATCGGGCGAGTTCGGGAAAATCCGACCGCCTCCACGCCACAACGGACTGCCGTTGGAACCAGAGCGAGCACGACCTGTGCCCTTCTGACGCCACGGCTTGGTGGTGGTGTGACGCACTTCGGAGCGATCCTTCTGCTTGCTGTCACCAGAGCGGGCATTTGCCTGATAGGCAACAACCAGCTGATGCACCAGCGCTTCATTGAAATCGCGACCGAACAGAACATCCGAAGCCTGCAACTTAGCCGACTCCTGACCCTGCTCGTTAATAACCTTAAGTTCCATGTCGCCCCCTTAAGCCTTGACTGCCGGACGCACAACGACGTCGGAACCCTTGGCACCAGGAACGGCACCCTTGACCAGCAGCAACTGGCGGTCAGCATCAACACGAACAATCGTCAGGCCCTGCATCGTGGTTTGAACATCACCAAGATGGCCCGCCATGCGTTTACCCGGGAAAACACGACCCGGATCCTGCGCCATACCAATGGAACCGGGCGCGTTATGCGAAACCGAGTTACCGTGAGAGGCACGATTGGAACTGAAATTATGGCGCTTGATCCCGCCCTGGAAGCCCTTACCGATAGACTTACCGCTCACATCCACTTTTTGCCCTTCAGCAAAAATGGTGGCCGCAACCTGATCACCCGCCTTGAAAGAGGCAAGCTGATCAGCTTCGATACGGAACTCCTTGAGGACATGCCCCGCCTCCACCCCTGCCTTGGCCAAATGGCCAGCAGCAGGCTTGGAAACACGAGAAGCACGGCGCTTGCCAAAAGAGACCTGGATAGCTGCATAGCCATCGTTCTCCGGCGTTTTTACTTGGGTCACGCGGTTGTTTGACACGTCAAGCACAGTTACCGGAATGGATGCACCATCCTCAGCAAAAATGCGAGTCATGCCAACCTTGCGACCAACAAGGCCTAGACTCATGGTTATTCTCCTCATCGCCGGCTGCGATTGGCCGGTCGATGTAAAACAACAAATGGGCAGCCGTCGCCGGCCACCCCCGAAAGGCGCGAATTATATCCGCAAACCTACAATTACTGCAACTTGATTTCTACGTCGACACCAGCTGGCAGGTCCAGCTTCATCAGGGCATCAACCGTCTTGTCGGTCGGATCAACAATATCCATCAGACGCAGATGGGTACGGATTTCGAGCTGATCGCGGGAAGCCTTGTTCACGTGCGGCGAACGCAGGATGTCGAAAC
>CAZOWA010000082.1:0-6298 GCA_964583695.1 uncultured Dechloromonas sp. | reverse complement strand
ACATAATACAAATTATGCGAAGTCAGCACGACGATTAAACGGGGAGCGCTTTAAGCCCCCCTTGAGTCTTGAGTCGAAATTTACGACTCCTGACGCTTGACTGGCAGCCACATCCTGAATGTTGTACCGACACCAGGCGCGCTTTTTACATCGATACGCCCACCGTGCTTTTTGACAACGATATCGTAGGAAATGGACAACCCCAGTCCGGTACCCTTGCCAACAGGTTTTGTGGTGTAGAAAGGTTCGAAAATTCGGCGCAGGACATCTTCGCTCATGCCCTTGCCGTTATCTTCTATTTCGAACCAAACGAATTCGGCATCCTTGCCAGATCGGACCGTGATTTTCCCCCGTTGCTCGATAGCCTGAGCTGCGTTTACCAGCAGGTTCATGAAGACCTGATTGATTTGAGCCGGTACGCAAGGCACCAACGGTATTTCCTGGAGCTCACGGATTACTTCTGCCTTGTACTTCAGTTCGTTCCACACTACGTTGAGTGTGCTTTCTATACCGGCATTGAGATCTGCTTCCTGCAATTCTGCTTGATCGACGTGAGAGAAATCCTTGAGGTTCTGGACGATTTTGGTCACCCGGCCAAGCCCTTCCTGCGACTCCCTAACCAGCGACGGCAGATCTTCCCGTAGAAACTCCAGATCAGCGCGGCGCTTTGCTTCGGCAATCGCTGTCGTATCGCCTTTTTCATAGGCGTCCACAACGCTCATCAAATTCTCGATGTAGGACTTCAAGGTGCCCAGATTGGAATTGACGAAGCCAATCGGGTTGTTGATCTCGTGAGCCACGCCGGCCGCCAATTGGCCAATCGCCGCCATCTTTTCCGATTGCAGCAATTGTTGTTGAGCATCTTCGACCTTCTTAAGCAACTGGGTAAGCTCGAATTGCTCCTTTTCGAGCTTTTCGTTGCTTTCCTTCAGTTCGTGGGTACGTTGCTCAACCTTTTTTTCCAGCGAGAGATTGGTTTCTGCGAGATTCCGGTTCTGCTCTGACAGTAACCCATACAAGCGCTCCAGAGCATCGAGAAGAACCGACGTAGCGCTATCTTCGCCCGAAGTCTCGTGTACGAAGGCCTGTTCGGAGGACATGCCCTGTCGAACAGCATGGATCTGCCTGGCCATGACCTGATCTTCACCAAGAATATGCACTGTCAGCCACGCAGCAAGAAAACCATGCATGGTCTCTGCCGGGTGAGCCAACGAAGAACGCGAGTTCCACATCGATACTACCTGTTCGACAAATTGCCGGTGATGCAGAGCGTGCAATTGCAGGTGACGGCTATCGATCCCGGTTTCTGCCATCAAATGTTCTTCGTCGGCAAAATGCCGGTGGGCGTATTGCGCCAGTTGATGAAACATTTCCTGGAGTTCGTCTTCCCTGAGCGCATTTCCGACCGCGAGCATTTCTCCCAGTTGATTCACGACCTCAACCAGGTGTTCGTGCTGTTGGTCCACGGTCGTCAGTCCGGTTTCAAACCGTGCATCCCAGATAAAGGCTTTCATGGTCAATCTCCCATTTGCGGGTCTCGAATCGAACCCTCATGATTTCTTCAATTCGTGGTTACGCTCTCGGTATGAAGATATACGGGCTATGGCAACGGGGAACTCCATTTGCCCCCTGCTCTATTCTCGTTTCAGGCTGCGTTGTCAGGTATTTCAGAGTTTGCTCATCCAGTCCGGCTCAAGCATGACCGATCCATCTGGCCCCCAATTTACCTGCGTGATACCCGGTTCCAGCGCCTCCAGGCGCTCTGCCTCGATGGCTTCGGGTGTTTTCTCGCCCATTTCGAGGCGGATCAGATTGGCCAGTTGCCGGTTTTCCAGCGTGAGATCGCGATGTGCGAGTGACTGGGCAATGGCCGACATCAGTTCGTAATCATTCCAGGGTTTTCCAATGAAACGATCAATCCCGATCTCGTTGACGGCCCGGAGCAATGCGTTGAGGTCTGCGTAGCCCGACAAAATCAACCGTGCAGTATCCGGTTGTATCTGTTTGAATGCCTTGAGGAATTCGACCCCGTCCATTTCCGGCATCCGATAGTCGCTCAATACGATATCGAAGGGCATTTCAGCAGCGCGTTCAAGCGCCTCGAAGGGCGACGTGAACGCCTCCACATCGAGCATGTACTGACGCCCGCCTGCATTGCAGGGAGCGACTCTCAGCAATCGTTTCAGCGAATTGAGGATGGATTCCTCGTCATCGACAAGCAGGACACGACTCATGATTCTTCCTGACGAATATAAAGGGTATAGGCCTGCTGTTCGGCAGACTCGAGTTTGAGCAATTGCCCGATGATTTCCCTGGTCAGTACATTGCCCCGTGCCAGCAGCAGGTAGCCATCGCGATGATTAAGCTCCCGCGCCAGCACCATGCCCGGCTGAAGGTGGGCTGGCCGGACCGGAAGCTCGGTAATGGCTTTTTTGCTGGTTTCGGCCAGCAGTTGCACCAGGGCGTCGACCACTTGCGGATCGTAGCGCTTGCCCCGATTGTCGATGAGGAAGGTTACGGCCTCATCCGGCTTTAGTGGGCGTTGAACCAGGGTGCCAACCTGAAGGGCGTCGTAATCATTGGCGACCGAGAGGATCCGGCTACCCAGCGGAATGGCGATACCCGAAAGATGATCGGGATAGCCGCTACCGTCGTATAACTCATGATGATGTCGCACCAGCAGCGCACAATCGCGAAGCTTTTCGATCGACATCAGCAGGTTCTGGCCAACCGCAGGATGTTTCATCACCAGCGCACGGTGTTCCGGGGTCAACGTGTTGTAGGGTTTGTCGAGAAGCCCGTCAGGCAGGCCCATTTTGCCGATATCGTGAAGCAGTCCGGCCAGCATGACATTCTGGATTTCTACATCGCTCATGCCGAGGCGGTGAGCCAGGGTACGCGCGTATTCGGCAACGCGACGGCCGTGCCCGGCCAGCCCTCCTCCTGCCATGCCAGAGCGCAGTTCAGCCATGCCGGCAAAGACCTGAACAGTGGCCATGAAGGTTTTTTTCAGTTCGCCCAGCGCCGCACGGAGCTCGACGGTACGTTCGGCAACCTTGCTCTCTAGCCCGGCGTTTAGTTCCTTGAGCTCCTCGTTCTGACGTTGTGTCAGTTCATTGAGGCGCCGGTTTTCGCTTTCGAGACGCCGCCGTTCCAGGGCTTCGCGAACCACCAGAACAATCTCGTTGTCGTCCCAGGGTTTGGAGATGTAGCGATAGATCTCGCCTTCGTTGATCGCCGCGACGGTCGACGTGATGTCGGCGTACCCGGTAAGCAGGATGCGCATGGTCTGCGGCCAGGATTTGCGTACGTGCTTGAGGAAGGTGGCGCCGTCCATTTCCGGCATGCGCATGTCGGAAATAACCAGATCGACGGCCTCCTTTCCGAGAACTTCAAGCCCTTCGGCACCGCTTTCGGCGATCAGGATGCGATAGCCATGCGGACGGAAAAGTCTGCGCAGTGCGGAAAGAATGCTCGGTTCGTCGTCGACGAACAGCAGGGTCTGGTTGTCATTGTCGCTCATGCTTCGATACTAATGTAGGGATGGCGATATGAGAATATGAAAGCACGCCTCTCCCTACTTTTTTCTACGCTGAACGACGTTCTTCACGACAGCTGCCGTTGTCTCTGAAGAACGAGGCCAGCCCTTGAAATACTGCGTGATCCGGGTCGTGACGCCGTACTGTGATGACGTCGACGAGCTTTTCCGTCTGCTTGATCATCTGTGGTAGTCGGATGTCTTCGTTGATCAGCAGCCAGATGCGGCTTTGCTGCCCATCGCCGACCGGCAGGCACAGAATGCCTTCGACGTTGCAAGCACGCCGGGAGAACATGCTAATTACATGAGACATCACGCCTGGGTGATTTTTTACGTCTATTTCCAGCACGGCGCGGGAAATGTTCTTTTGTTCGTTGCGGGTCAGTGCATTCATTTTCAGTGTCCGATCATTTCGTGGTTGGCTGCGCCCGGCGGCACCATGGGGAAAACCTTTTGCTCGACATCGATACTGGCGTGAATCAGGCAGGGACCGGGACGGCTGATCGCGTCCATCAAGGCGGCGCAAGGATTGGCGGCCAGGTCGAGATCAACGGCGGCAATGCCGAAGCCCTGGGCGATCTTGACAAAATCCGGTGAGGCCCTGAATTTCGATGCGAACAGGCGTTCGCCGTAAAACAGTGTCTGCTGCTGATGCACCAGCCCCAATGAGGCGTTGTCGAGCAGGACGATCTTGAGATTGACGTTTTCCTCAGCCGCGGTGACGAGTTCCTGGATATTCATCAGGATCGAGCCGTCGCCGGTAAAACAGACTACCGTCCGGCCCGGTTCGGCCAGTGCTGCGCCAATCGCCGTCGGCACGCCAAAACCCATCGTGCCCAGCCCGCCCGACGTTAGCCACTGGCGCGGCCGGCGCAGCGGGTAAGCTTGGGCAACCCACATCTGGTGCTGTCCGACGTCGGTGGCGATGATGGCGTCGTTGTCCAGACAAGCCGCAACGGTACGAATCAGGCCAAAATGTGAGCGTGGGTCATCAGCGCCCGGCATGTTCAGCGGATATTGCGCGCGCAGCTGAATGCTGCGGTCAACCCAAATTTTTCGCGTATTTTGGGAAATCATCGGCAGCAGATCGGCAAGCGCCTGTCCGACGTCAGCGGTGATCCCGATGTGGGCAGTCTTGATCTTGTCGAGTTCGGCCGGGTCGATATCGATGTGGATGATTTTCGCCCGCGGGCAAAAGGCCGGCACCTTGCCGGTGGCCCGGTCATCGAAACGTGCCCCGATGGCGATCAGCAAATCGCACTCTTCGAGCGCCATGTTGGCATAGCGCGCCGCGTGCATGCCCAGCATACCAAGCGACAGCCGGTGATCGACCGGCATGGCACCCAGTGCCATCAGCGTCATCACGGTCGGCAAATTCGCCTTTTCGGCGAGCTCAACAGCCAGGGCCGAAGCGCCCGAGTGGACCACGCCGCCGCCCAGGTAAAGAATCGGGCGCTCGGCGGCGTTGATCATCGCCGCCGCCTGACGGATCAGCTCGGCGTCAATCGCCGGCCCCGGCCCGGCCACGCCCGGCACTGGCCACTCGCCGACTTCGATGGCCTGCGTCTGCACATCCTTGGGAATGTCGATCAGCACCGGGCCGGGGCGACCCGAGGTAGCGATCCTGAAGGCATGTGGGATCACCTCCAGCAGCTCCTCGGCTGAAGTGACGAGAAAGTTATGCTTGGTGATCGGTATCGACAATCCGTAGGTATCGACTTCCTGGAACGCGTCGGTGCCGATCATTGCCTGCGACACCTGCCCGGTGATGGCGATCAACGGAATGGAGTCGAGCTTCGCATCGGCAATGGCCGTCAGCAGGTTGGTTGCGCCCGGCCCCGATGAAGCGATACAGACAGCCGGCTGGCCGCTGACCCGTGCCATGCCCTGGGCCATGAAGCCTGCCCCCTGTTCGTGGCGAGCCAGCACATGATGAATGAGGCTCGACTGCCCCAGCGCATCGTAAATCGGCAAAATGGCGCCACCGGGAATACCGGCTACCGTGCATATTCCCTGGCGTTCGAGCAGGCGCACCACAATTTGGGCACCGGTAAGTGTTTCTGTCATGAAGTTTCCTTTCGGTTAGTGGCACAACCGAGGGGCTCCAAAACAAAAAACCCGCCGGTTTGCGCCGGCGGGTTTTGGGGTAATCTGTTTTGCTTCTGTTACCCGGTCCGCGACGGCGCGTTCATAACGACGCCTACGACTACGACGCGTACAACAACCGGCAGCACTGCGCGAGCAGTGTTGGAGCGGAGTTGGCGGGTAGCGATCATGCGGGTTTCCAGTAAATTTTATTGAAGCGGAGTCGAACTATCGCCGAGACTGGAACGAAAATCAAGTCCTCGTCCCGGAGAATCTGCGTTTACCCGACCCAGCGCCGCGCATTGCGGAACATGCGCATCCACGGTGAATCTTCGCCCCAGGTCTCCGGGTGCCAGGACATCTGCACGGTACGGAAGACGCGTTCCGGGTGCGGCATCATGATCGTGAAGCGACCATCGGCCGTGGTCACGGCGGTCAGGCCACCCGGCGAGCCGTTCGGGTTGTACGGATAGACCTCAGTCGGCTCGCCCTTGTTGTCGACGTAGCGGACGGCCGACAGGCACTTGGCCTGGTCGTCGGCGTTGGCGAACACCGCCCTGCCCTCGCCGTGCGACACGACGATGGGTACCTGCGAGCCTTCCATGCCGGCGAAGAAGATCGACGGCGAATCGAGGATTTCAGTCATCACGAAGCGCGCTTCGAACTGCTCGACCT
>CAZOWA010000081.1:0-6438 GCA_964583695.1 uncultured Dechloromonas sp. | reverse complement strand
GCCATGCCCATCACCTTGTATTCGCCGTCGAGCATCTCGAAGCCGAGGTATTCGGTAATTGCGCCGTACAGGCCGCCGAGCGAATCCGGATCGTAGAACTCCTTGATCTTGCGGATTTTGCCGTTCTCGCCGACGCCGAAGAAGGTGGTTGCGTATTCGCCTTTGCCGTCGATGCCGAGGATTGCCGTTTTTTCCTTGAAGCCGGAGCAGTGATAGGCGGAGGAGGCGTGTGTCAGGTGGTGTTCGACCGGGATGATTTCGGTCTTGCTGAGGTCGAAACCGAGTTGCGCCAGGCACCATTCGATGCGCTTCTTGTAGCGCTTGAAGCGGCGGTTGCCGGTGAGCAGTGCGTCGAGCGCACGGTCGGGAGCGTACCAGTAGCGCTTCGCGTAATGCCAGCGCGCCTTGTCGGCGAGGCTGATCGGCGCGAAGGGAATGGCAACGGCGCTGACGTCCTTCGGCTTAATGCCGGCGAAATCCAGGCAGAAGCGGGCGGCTTCGTAGGGCATGCGGTTCTTGGCATGCTTGTCGCGGACGAAGCGCTCCTCTTCGGCGGCGGCGACGAGCTTGCCGTCGATGTAGAGGGCTGCCGAAGGATCGTGGGTGAGGGCGCCGGAGAGGCCGAGGATGGTCAGTGCCAAGTTAACTTCTCAGAGTCGGTAATCGGTTGACGGACCAAAGCCCGTGGATAAACAGCCGGCAAGTATACCGTTTCGCCGGAGAGGCGTCAGGCGCCTGTTAAATCTGCCGGGCGTGGCTCGCCAGCAACAATGCCCAACTATCGTCGTTCCAGAGGTGTTGATGTCGCTTCAGTTGGTCGAGATCGTGCGCGGTAGCCCTCCGGGTGGGGCGCAGTTTCTCCAGGTCAATCAGGGCGATCTCCGGGTTTTCATTGGTCCAGAGCACCATGATGTGCTTGTCGTACAGACAGCTGTGCTGAAAGCCGGCGCGATGCATGATGCCGATGGCTTTCCCGACGGCTTCGGCCAGGGCGCTGATCTGCGCTGTGTCCAGGTTGCGTTGTTGATCCAGCGAAACGAAACCACTGAGCTCTTCAGTGACCAGCAAGCCTTCGAAGCCTGCTGCTGTTTTGCGCATGCCGTGAAATATCGGTTTGGGTACGGTTAGCCCCAGCTTTTGCAGGCGCAGGATGTTTTCGTATTCGCGCGCCGTGGTTGGCCGGCCGAACGGATGCTTCAACGAACGGTAGAGATGATTGTTCTGCTTCTTGACGTAGTAGGTGACGCCATCGATTGGCGCACGCATCATGCCGCTCCAGCCGCTGCGGCGTTTGTTGGGCTCTTCAACCCAGTTGCCGGGAGCATTCCACCATGTGTCGAAGTCGGTCGGGAGGGACATTTCGTGTTTCGGGCGGGGCGCCCCGGATTTTGAAGATCCGCATGTTAGCGCTTTGCAGCAGCGCGTCCAAATTTGCGGATAGTCTCGGTTTCTTGATCCGGAAAGGGAAATCTGCGGTGAACCGGAAACTCCCCTTGAAGTCCGCCCCCACGAGGGGGCGGTGTCCTGCGCTTTAGATCTTGCCGACGAGGTCGAGCGACGGAGCCAGGGTGGCATCGCCTTCCTTCCACTTGGCCGGGCAGACTTCACCTGGATGGGAGGCGACGTACTGGGCAGCCTTGACCTTGCGCAGCAGTTCGGACGCATCGCGACCAACGCCGCCAGCGTTGATTTCGATGATCTGGATCTTGCCGGCCGGATCAATGACGAAGGTGCCGCGATCGGCCAGGCCGACTTCTTCGATCATCACGCCGAAATTGCGGGTGATGCTGCCCGTCGGGTCGCCAATCATCGGGAACTGGATCTTGCCGATGGTCTCGGAGGTGTCGTGCCAGGCCTTGTGGGTAAAGTGGGTGTCGGTGGATACCGCGTAAATTTCAACGCCGAGCTTCTGGAAGGCGGCATAGTTGTCGGCAAGGTCACCCAGTTCAGTCGGGCAGACGAAAGTGAAGTCAGCCGGGTAGAAGAAGACCACCGACCACTTGCCGCGAAGATCGGCGTCGGAGACGCTGACGAACTTTCCTGCGTGAAAAGCTTGGGCGGTGAAAGGCTTGATTTCAGAATTGATTCCGGACATGGGTTTCTCCTGGGGGTGGGTTGATTTACAGAACAGCGACAGATTAGCGCACGACAATCAATCAAACTAATTGATTGATGTTATTTTATGGATAGTTGATAGCTATTATTCGAAACGGGAATCGCGGACAAGTCGTCTCAATATTGCAAAAAACCGGGTTGAGCGGCCATAAAACCTTGCTACGCCAACACTTATTCCAAAAGGTATGCTACTTTTATCGCGCTGCCGTTTCAACGGCCAGTTTTCTTAAACATTTTCAGGTAACAGGAGGCACTTAGATGAATAAATCCGAGCTGGTCGAAGTTGCTGCAAAAGAAGCTGGTATTACCAAGGCTGCGGCCGACAAGGCGGTTTCCGCAATCGTCGCTGCCGTTGTACAAACCGTTGCAAAAGGGGAATCCGTAACGCTGGTCGGATTCGGCACCTTCAAATCTGCGAAGCGCGCTGCACGTACCGGCAAGAACCCGAAAACCGGCGCCACCCTCAAGATTCCGGCAACCACGGTACCCAAGTTTTCTGCAGGTACTGCATTCAAGGCAGCTGTCGCCGCCAAGAAAACTGCTGCCAAGAAGAAATAATCTGGCGTTATCTCATGCGGGGCTCGTCCTGGACGGGCTCCGCTTTTAATTTGCGATGAACACACCGAATCCCGAAAATCCTCCTGAAAATCCGCCCGTTGTGGTGCCGCCGAACGACAATCGGCGTCGCTTGCGTGACCTGCTATCGATTCCGGAGCGTGACCGCTCGGATGAACAGTGGGATGAAATCATCGAACTGGAAATCCAGCTCGCACCGGGCAATCGCATCTCCGGTAATGAGCAAGCCGGCGGGCACGTCGGACGGGGGCCAATGTCCCAGGGGAAGCCCGGCGGTGGTGGCCAACAGCAGAAAAAGCACCGCCCGCGTACGAACAACAATCGTCGTCCGCGTCAAAACAAGCCTCCTTCTGGCGGCACCCCAGCCTGATCTGCTTTGCCTCGATATCCTGAAGCGGCATAATCGCCGTCATGCAGCAATTTGATCTGATCATTGTCGGTGGCGGTCTGGCCGGGGCGAGTCTTGCTCTGGCGCTGCGCGACACCCGTCTGCGTATAGCGCTGGTGGAGAGCCAAGCTCCGCAGCGTCCAGACGGATGGGATGCGCGTATCTACGCAATCAGTCCGGCCAACGTCACCTTTCTCGAATCGATAGGGGCCTGGCGCCATCTCGATGCTAGCCGCGTAGCACCAATTCGTGCCATGGAGGTTGCGGGTGATGCGGGCGGGCGTCTCGATTTCTCGGCGTACGATTGCGGCGTTTCGGAGCTGGGCTGGATTCTCGAATCTTCCCTGATGGCTGTGGAGTTCTGGGAGGGGGCCAAGCGCCAGGCTAATCTCACTATGTTTTGTCCGGCGAAGCCAGCCAATCTCGAGCTCCGTCATGATGCTGCTGTGCTCCATTTGAACGATGGATCTGTGCTGTCGTCGCGTCTTCTTGTTGGTGCGGACGGGCGTGATTCCTGGGTTCGCCAGGCGGCCGGGTTGGTGGCCATAGACACGCCTTATGCGGAGAAGGGGCTGGTTGCCAACTATTCGTGCGAGAGGTCGCACCGTAATATCGCCTATCAGTGGTTTCGTGATGACGGTGTATTGGCCTATCTGCCCTTGCCAGGGAACCGCATCTCGATTGTCTGGTCGACGCAGGATGAACATGCAGATGCATTATGTTCTTTACCGGCAGACTTGCTTTGCGATCGGGTTGCCGAAGCGGGAAACTATGCGCTTGGCGGACTTGAGTTGCTTACGCCGGCGGCTGCCTTTTCTTTGCGTTTGATCCGCGTCCCGCAAACGGTTGCGCCGCGTTTGGCGCTGGTTGGTGATGCGGGGCATGGTATTCACCCGCTGTCCGGGCATGGCATCAATCTTGGTTTTCAGGATGCACGTGTTTTAGGTGAGCTGCTTGCTGGTGCGCAAACCTGGCAAGATATCGGCGAAGAGCGCTTTTTGCAGCGCTATCAGCGGGCGCGTCGCGAAGAAACGGTCATGATGCAAGGCGTGACAGACGGTTTGCGCCGACTGTTCCGGGAGTCGTCTCCCGGATTGCGGCCGCTGCGTAATGTTGGGCTGAACCTGACGAATGGTCTGCCGTTTATTAAAAATTCCCTTGCGCGTTACGCGCTGGGGACTCTTTAGGAGATGCACATGCTCAAGAAAGTCTTGCCCGTCCTGGCGTTGGTGTTTGCGACGCTTGCCCAGGCTGATGAAGCCGATATCAAGAAGGCGATGGAAGCCAAGCTCGGCGCCAAGGTCGTGAGCGTGACCAAGTCAGGCTACTTGGGACTGTACGAAATCTACGCAGAAAATAATCTCTTCTATACCGACGAAAAAATGAGCGTCATCATTGTTGGTGCGCAGTTGATCGACGGCAAGACGATGAAAAATGTGACGGAAGAGCGAATGAAGAAGCTGACCGCCATCAAATTCAATGAGCTTCCCTTCGATCGTGCAATCAAGCAGGTCAGGGGAGATGGCAAGCGGGTTCTGGCGACCTTTGAGGATCCCAATTGCGGTTATTGCAAGCGCTTGGCGAAAGAGTTACTGAAGCTCGATAACGTCACTGTTTACACCTTCCTCTATCCGATTCTTTCCGAGGATTCGCTTCGCAAATCCCGTCAGATTTGGTGTTCTCCGGATCGTGCCAAGGCTTGGAATGACTGGATGATTGACGGCAAGGCGCCCCCCGCGAAGGAGGATTGTGATACGAGTGCAGTGACCAAGAATCAGGAGTTTGGCCGGAAACTTAATATCACCGGAACGCCTACCATCTTCTTCACTGACGGCGAACGGGTGCCGGGTGCCATGCCTCTGGAACAAATTGACCAGCGCCTCGGCAAAGCGCGCTAAATAGCAAGTCTGCTCATTGCAAGGGCGACCTTTCAGGTCGCCCTTTTCTTTTGGTGGTCGTTCGAGAGCTGTCTTTTTTAACGATGGCTTGCAGTCGGGTGCCAGGGGTTCGTTCGTTGCGGGCGAGCCTCCGGTCACGATTGTTTTTTGCCCCACCGTCATGCCACTGGTAAAACGGCTTGGCCCTCATAACTCCTTATAAGTCACTTTAAGTATCGTTTTTCGTGTATTGATTTTTAAGGATAAATTTCTGTTAAAAATCGATGCAAAAGCGAGCATAAGTCATTGTTGCGTAAGAAAAAATTACCAATTTCTCTATTGACTGAGCGTCTTTCGTGTTTTAAAGTGGTGAAACGTGTTGAAAAGTGGGTAAACGGGGGTAGGGCAGCGAATGTTTGAGGGAGCTACAGCACTCAGTCTGGACGCAAAGGGTCGTCTTGCCATACCGGCAAGGCACCGTGAGTCCCTGCTGGCTGCGGCTGAAGGCTCTCTGGTGTTGACGGCTCATCCCCATCGTTGCCTGTTGCTTTATCCCTCGCCGGCCTGGCAGCCGATTCGCGACCAGATTCTCAAGGCATCCAGCCTTGATCCGCGTGCTGCCTCCATCAAGCGTGTGCTGGTGGGTAATGCGCGTACGGAAGAGCTTGATTCCGCTGGGCGCATTCTTGTTGCGCCGGAGTTGCGCGATTACGCCAATCTCGAAAAGACGGTTTATCTGGTGGGTATGGGTACTCACTTTGAAATCTGGAGCGAGGCTGGCTGGCGGCAGCAGAACGATCTGGCCGCCGAGGCATTGTCCGGTGATCTGCCGCCTGGTTTTGGGGATCTGGTGCTGTGACCGCGGGTAGCACCCACGTCACGGTGCTGCTCGAAGAGGCGGTTCAGTCACTTGCGATCAAGGCCGATGGTGTCTATATGGACGCGACGTTTGGTCGTGGCGGGCACAGCCGCCGCATTCTTTCCTTTTTGGGTGAAAAGGGGCGTCTTTTTGCGCTCGATCGTGATCCGCAAGCGATTGCAGCCGGGGTGGCCATCAAGGATGTGCGCTTCAAGTTGATTCATCGGGCTTTTGGTGAAATCCGCGAGGCGGCGCAGGACGCCGGCGTCGATGGGCTGGATGGGGTTTTGTTTGATGTTGGGGTGTCGTCGCCGCAAATCGACGATGGGGAGCGTGGCTTTAGTTTTCGCCATGATGCGCCGCTCGATATGCGTATGGATACCACGCAGGGCGAGACGGCGGCGGAGTGGTTGGCGCGGGCCGAGGTGAGGGACATAACGGAGGTTATTAGAAACTATGGCGAAGAACGGTTTGCTTTCCAGATTGCAAAGAAGGTTGTGGCTGCTCGGCTCGAGCAACCTATTGTCACAACAGGTCAGTTCGCGGCCCTCGTACGCGAGGCCGTGCGCACCCGTGAACCAGGGCAGGACCCGGCGACGCGCAGCTTTCAAGCTCTACGGATT
>CAZOWA010000080.1:0-7189 GCA_964583695.1 uncultured Dechloromonas sp. | reverse complement strand
CCAACGTTCACGTGCGGTTTCGTACGCTCGAATTTTTCCTTAGCCATTCCAGTTCTCCAATAACAAATTACTTTTTGTTAATGACAGCCTCAGCGACGTTCTTCGGCGCTTCGGTATAGTGTTTGAATTCCATCGAATAAGTTGCACGACCTTGCGACAACGAGCGCAACGAGGTCGAGTAACCGAACATCTCGGACAGCGGCACTTCTGCCTTGACCAGTTTGATACCGCCCACTTGGTCTTCCATGCCCTGAACGATGCCACGACGGGAAGAAAGATCGCCCATGACGTTACCCATGTAATCCTCGGGCGTCTCAACCTCGACCGCCATCATTGGCTCAAGCAGGGTCGGACTGGCTTTTTTCATGCCTTCCTTGAAAGCCATGGATGCGGCCATGCGGAACGCGTTTTCGTTGGAATCCACATCATGGTAGGAGCCGTCGAACAGCGTAAACTTGACATCGACAACAGGGAACCCGGCGAGCACGCCACTGCTGACAGCGTCCTGCAAGCCCTTGTCCACCGCGGGAATATATTCGCGAGGAACCACACCGCCCTTGATTGCATCGACAAACTCGTAACCCTTGCCAGCCTCGTTCGGCTCGATCTTGAGCCAGACGTGACCGAACTGACCGCGACCACCGGACTGCTTGACGAACTTGCCTTCCTGTTCGACCGCCTTCTTGATGCATTCGCGGTACGCAACCTGCGGAGCACCAACAGAGGCATCGACATTGAATTCACGACGCATGCGGTCAACCAGAATTTCCAGATGCAGTTCACCCATACCCGAAATGATGGTCTGACCGGATTCTTCGTCCGTACGAACGCGGAACGAAGGATCTTCCTGGGCAAGACGACCGAGAGCCAGACCCATTTTTTCCTGGTCAGCCTTGGTCTTCGGCTCAACGGCAACGTGAATCACCGGCTCCGGGAAAACCATGCGCTCAAGCGTGATGATCTTTTGGGGATCACACAACGTGTCGCCCGTCGTCGCTTCCTTCAGACCAACCGCAGCCGCGATGTCGCCAGCGCGAACTTCCTTGATTTCCTCGCGCTGATTG
Source organism: uncultured Dechloromonas sp. (assembly GCA_964583695.1). Classification (GTDB taxonomy): domain Bacteria; phylum Pseudomonadota; class Gammaproteobacteria; order Burkholderiales; family Rhodocyclaceae; genus Azonexus. Next base: position 6,125 of record CAZOWA010000080.1, on the reverse strand, counting down.
GCGTGCATTTGCAGAATGCGACCAAGCCGCTCCTTACGACCCTTGACGGGGTTGTAAACGGTGTCGCCAGAATTGATCACCCCGGAATAAACGCGGAAGAAAATAAGCTGACCGACGAAGGGGTCAGTCATGATCTTGAAGGCCAGCGCGGAGAAAGCTTCGTCATCCGCAGCACGGCGCTCACCTTCAGTTTCGTTCTCGAGAATACCCTTGACCGGCGGAATATCGACCGGCGACGGCAACAGCTCGATAACGGCGTCAAGCATCTTTTGCACGCCCTTGTTCTTGAAAGCAGTACCGCACAGCATTGGCTGAATTTCACAGGCGATGGTGCGGGTGCGCAGACCGAGAATAATGTCGGCTTCAGACAGCTCACCATCTTCCAGATATCTGTTCATCAGATCTTCAGAAGCTTCTGCAGCAGCTTCGACCATCTGTTCGCGCCAAGCATTGGCATCATCAACCAGTTCAGCCGGGATGTCGCGAGCATCATACTTCATGCCTTGCGAAGCCTCATCCCAGTAGATGGCCTTCATCTTGATCAGATCAACCACGCCCTCGAACTTGTCTTCAGCGCCAATAGGGATGACGATAGGCACAGGATTGGCCTTGAGACGCAGCTTGAGCTGATCAACAACCTTGAAGAAGTTGGCGCCAGAACGGTCCATCTTATTCACAAAGGCCAAACGCGGCACGCCATACTTGTTAGCCTGACGCCACACAGTCTCGGATTGCGGCTGAACGCCACCGACTGCACAGTAGACCATACAAGCAGCATCAAGAACGCGCATGGAACGCTCAACTTCAATAGTGAAGTCAACGTGTCCCGGCGTATCGATAATATTGATACGGTGCGGCTGGAACTGCTTGTCCATACCGCTCCAAAAACAGGTAGTCGCAGCCGAGGTAATGGTAATACCACGCTCCTGCTCCTGCTCCATCCAGTCCATGGTAGCGGCGCCATCATGAACTTCGCCGATCTTGTGATTAACGCCGGTGTAGAAAAGAATACGCTCAGTTGTCGTCGTCTTGCCGGCGTCGATATGCGCACTGATCCCGATGTTACGGTAGCGCTCAATGGGGGTTGTACGTGCCACTTTTAATCCCTTTGCTAATTAGAAGCGGAAGTGAGCAAAAGCCTTGTTGGCCTCTGCCATACGATGCACTTCATCGCGCTTCTTAACCGCACCACCGCGATTCTCGGCAGCCTCCATCATCTCGGCTGCCAGACGCTGCCCCATGGATTTTTCCGAGCGCTTGCGGGCAGATTCACGCAACCAGCGCATTGCCAGAGCAGCACGACGTGCGGGACGAACCTCAACCGGAACCTGATAATTGGCACCGCCAACACGACGAGACTTGACTTCAACCATCGGCTTGACGTTATTCATGGCAGCGCTGAAAACCTCGAGAGGATCCTTCCCACCCTTGGTGGTGATGATCTCGAAGGCACCGTAGACGATGCGCTCGGCGACAGATTTCTTGCCGCTTTGCATGATGGCGTTCACGAATTTGGAAACCTCGACATTACCGAACTTCGGATCCGGGAGAATGTCACGCTTGGGTACTTCACGACGACGGGGCATATTAACCTCTAAAAATAAACACGATTCAGTTGAAAAGCCGGGCTAGGGTTTCACCCTCCCGGCCTCTCCCGACCACCCAAAGGGATGGCCACTTACTCAAGCCGCCTGATGAATCAGGCAGCCTTCGGACGCTTGGCCCCGTACTTGGAACGGGACTGCTTACGATCTTTGACACCCTGCGTATCAAGGGAGCCACGCACCGTGTGGTAACGCACACCCGGCAAATCCTTCACACGACCGCCGCGGATCAGGACCACGGAGTGTTCCTGCAGGTTGTGACCTTCACCACCGATATAGGAAATGACTTCAAAGCCATTCGTCAGACGAACCTTGCAGACCTTACGCAGCGCGGAGTTCGGCTTTTTCGGGGTGGTGGTGTAAACACGGGTGCAAACGCCGCGCTTTTGCGGGCATTTTTCCAGAGCAGGCACCTTGCTCTTGGTGACCTCGGCAACGCGCGGCTTGCGCACGAGCTGGTTGATAGTCGGCATATCGAACTTCCTTCAACGGCCGGGCACCCAGCGGTGCACGACGGCAATTTTGTTATCCAAAGCGGAGACAATGATTAGTCACCGCCGACAAAGACCATAGATTTTATGGTTGATCAACCCCCATGTCAACGAGACATGGGGGTTGCCCTACGACATCAGAGACCCTGATCTGCCTCTTGTGTTGCATTTTCGACAACTGCGTTCTCGATCGAACGATCTGCTGCGATGTCCTCTCCTGCACCCTGAGCCTTGCGGCTGCGGTGATAGGCCAAACCGGTACCTGCTGGGATAAGGCGACCGACGATAACGTTTTCCTTGAGGCCACGAAGTTCGTCCCGCTTGCCCATGATTGCGGCTTCGGTAAGAACGCGAGTGGTTTCCTGGAACGAAGCCGCGGAGATGAACGAGTCGGTAGACAACGAGGCCTTGGTAATACCAAGCAACATATGCTCGAAGGTTGCCGGCAATTTGCCTTCCGCGATCACCCGATCATTTTCTGCCAGCAGTTCAGCGCGTTCGACCTGCTCGGATTTGATGAACTTGGTATCACCCGGCTCGACGATGGTCACGCGACGCAGCATTTGGCGAACGATCACCTCGATATGCTTGTCGTTGATCTTCACACCTTGCAGGCGATAGACATCCTGAACTTCGTCGGTGATGTAACGTGCGAGCGCCTCAACGCCCTGCAGGCGGAGAATATCGTGAGGATCCGGCAGACCCTCAACGATCTTTTCGCCCTTGTTAACGACTTGGCCGTCGTGCACCAGGACATGCTTGTCCTTCGGAATCAGGAACTCGTGAACATTTCCTTCGAGATCGGTAATCACCAGACGCTGCTTGCCCTTGGTGTCCTTGCCGAAGCTGATCGTGCCGGTAACCTCGGCCAGAACCGAAGCATCTTTCGGCGTCCGCGCCTCGAACAACTCGGCGACTCGCGGCAAACCCCCGGTAATGTCGCGTGTCTTCGCAGACTCCTGCGGCATGCGCGCGAGAACATCACCAACACCGACCTGCTGGCCGTCGACCACAGAAATAATCGAACCAACCTGAAAGGCGATCGATACGTGATGGTCACTGCCGTGAATCCGGACTTCCTGACCATTCTCGTCCAGCAGCTTGACCACGGGACGAACCCCCTTTGTTGCCGCTTTACCACCACGCTTGTGGTCAATCACAACGAGCGTCGAAAGCCCTGTTACATCATCGACCTGCTTGGCGACAGTGACGCCTTCTTCGACATTTTCGAAACGAACGGTACCAGCATACTCGGTAACGATCGGACGGGTGTGCGGATCCCACGTAGCCAATTTGGCGCCCGCCTTGACCACTTTGCCTTCATCAACCGACAGGGTGGCACCGTAAGGCACCTTGTGGCGCTCACGTTCGCGGCCGTGATCATCCGTAATCAAGACTTCGCCAGAGCGGGAGATGACAACCTTCTCGCCCTTTGCGCTGGTTACAAAACGCATATTAGACGTATAGCGAACCGTACCTGCAGACTTGGCTTCAACCTGTGACGCGACAGCCGCACGGGACGCCGCACCACCGACGTGGAACGTACGCATGGTGAGCTGAGTGCCAGGTTCGCCAATGGACTGGGCAGCGATAACACCTACCGATTCGCCGGCATTGACCATCGTACCGCGCCCCAGATCGCGTCCGTAACACTTGGCGCACAGACCATAACGGGTATCGCAAGTCAGCGGGGTCCGGACCTTTACTTCATCGATACCAAGCTTGTCGATCAGATCAACAAGATCTTCATCAAGCATGGTTCCAGCAAAAATGACTGTTTCCTGTGTTTCCGGATCGACCAGATCGTCTACTGTTACGCGACCAAGAATACGCTCACGCAAAGGCTCAATAACCTCACCACCTTCGACCAGCGCCTTTACTGCAAAGCCGTTGGCAGTGCCGCAATCATCCTCGGTAATAACCAGATCCTGGGTTACATCAACCAAACGACGCGTCAGGTAACCAGAGTTCGCTGTCTTCAGCGCCGTATCGGCCAGACCCTTACGGGCACCGTGAGTTGAAATAAAGTACTGGAGGACGTTCAGGCCTTCGCGGAAGTTTGTGGTAATCGGGGTTTCGATGATCGAGCCGTCCGGTTTCGCCATCAGGCCACGCATACCGGCCAACTGACGAATCTGGGCTGCCGAGCCGCGAGCGCCGGAGTCCGCCATCATGTAGATGGAGTTGAACGACTCCTGTTTGACTTTCTTGCCGTGGCGATCAATGGCATCCTCGTGACCGAGTTCTTCCATCATCACCTTGGCCACCTGGTCACCGGTACGACCCCAAATATCGACGACCTTGTTATAGCGCTCGCCGTTGGTCACCAAACCATTGGTGTATTGGGTTTCGATTTCCTTGACCTCAGCTTCAGCCGCAGAAATGATTTCGTACTTCTTCGCAGGCACCAGCATGTCGTCGGAGCAGAAGGAAATACCGGCACGGGTCGCCAGTGCATAGCCGTTCTGCATGAGCTTGTCTGCAAAGACAACCGTTTCCTTGAGACCACAGCGACGGAAGGACTCATCGATAAGTTTGGAAATTTCCTTCTTCTTTAAGGCACGGTCAATCACCTTGAAAGGCAGGCCTTTCGGCAGGATCTTCGAGAGCAACGCGCGTCCCGCAGTGGTCTCGACTCGAACCATTTTTTCGGTCCACTCACCGTCGACCGCAGCCGGCTCGTATTGCTTCAGCCGAACAGAAATGCGCGACTGAACGTCAAGCTCCTTCGCTGCCATAGCACGTTCGATTTCAGCGATATCAGCGAAATACATCCCTTCGCCCTTGCCATTGATCTTCTCACGGGTCGCGTAGTACAGGCCAAGCACGATATCCTGCGATGGCACAATGATCGGCTGGCCGTTAGCGGGCGACAGTACGTTGTTCGAAGCCAGCATCAGCGTACGCGCTTCCATCTGAGCTTCGAGCGAAAGCGGCACGTGGACAGCCATCTGGTCACCGTCGAAGTCGGCGTTGAATGCCGCGCAGACGAGCGGATGCAGTTGGATGGCCTTGCCTTCGATGAGGGTCGGTTCGAACGCCTGGATACCGAGGCGGTGCAGGGTCGGCGCACGGTTCAACATGACCGGATGTTCGCGGATGACATCTTCAAGGATGTCCCAAACGACCGGCTCCTGGCCTTCGACCATCTTCTTGGCTTGCTTGATGGTGGTGGCGTAGCCGAGCACCTCAAGTTTGTGGAAGATGAAGGGCTTGAACAGTTCGAGCGCCATCAGCTTGGGCAGGCCGCACTGATGCAGCTTGAGCTGCGGACCAACCACGATGACCGAACGGCCGGAGTAGTCGACGCGCTTACCGAGCAGGTTCTGACGAAAACGACCGCCCTTGCCCTTGATCATGTCGGCAAGCGACTTCAGCGGACGCTTGTTGGCGCCAGTCATTGCCTTGCCGCGACGACCGTTGTCGAGCAGGGAGTCAACCGACTCCTGCAGCATGCGCTTTTCGTTGCGCACGATGATTTCCGGCGCCTTGAGCTCGAGCAGACGCTTCAGACGGTTGTTGCGGTTGATGACGCGACGATACAGATCGTTCAGGTCGGAAGTGGCGAAACGGCCACCGTCGAGCGGGACCAACGGACGCAGGTCTGGCGGCAGCACGGGCAGCACTTCGAGGATCATCCAATCCGGCTTGATGCCGGACTTCTGGAAACCTTCGAGAATCTTGAGACGCTTGGCCAGCTTCTTGTTCTTGGCTTCGGAACCGGTGACTTCGAGTTCGGCACGCAGGGACTCGACTTCGGTATTGAGGTCGAGGTTACGCAGCAGTTCGCGGATGCCTTCGGCACCCATGTAGGCGACGAACTCATCGCCGTGCTCTTCCATCATTTCCAGATACTGCTCTTCGGTGAGCAGCTGGGCGCGCTGGAGGTTGCTAACCATGCCGGGATCGGTCACGACATAAGCTTCGAAGTACAGGACGCGCTCAATATCGCGCAGCGTCATGTCGAGCACCATACCGAGACGGGACGGCAGGGACTTCAGGAACCAGATGTGGGCGGTCGGCGAGGCCA
>CAZOWA010000079.1:0-7891 GCA_964583695.1 uncultured Dechloromonas sp. | reverse complement strand
GCGACAGACCGCACTCGAAGTTGGAACGCACTTCCTTGACGTCGTCCTTGAAGCGCTTGAGCGAATCGAGTTCGCCGTCCCACTGGACCACGTTGTTGCGCAGCAGGCGGACGCGGGAATTGCGTTTGACGATACCTTCCAGCACGTAACAGCCGGCGATGGCACCGACCTTGGAAACGTTGAAGACCTGGCGGATTTCGACCATACCGGTAATCTGTTCGCGCTTTTCAGGCGACAACATGCCGGACAGAGCTGCCTTGACTTCGTCGACCGCGTCGTAGATCACGTTGTAGTAGCGGATATCGACACCGAAACTCTCGGCCAGCTTGCGCGAACCTGCATCGGCCCGGATGTTGAAGCCGATGATGACCGCGCCGGAAGCCTGGGCCAGATTGACGTCGGATTCGCTGATCGCACCCACTGCGCCGTGGATGATCTGAACGCGAACTTCTTCGTTCGACAGCTTGGCCAGGGTTTGCACCAGAGCTTCCTGCGAACCTTGCACGTCGGCCTTGACGATGAGCGGCAGGGTCTTGACCTCGCCTTCCTCCATCTGCTGGAACATGTTTTCCAGCTTGGCAGCCTGTTGCTTGGCCAGTTTGACGTCGCGGAACTTGCCCTGACGGAACAAGGCGATTTCACGCGCCTTCTTTTCGTCGGTCAGCACGATGGCTTCTTCACCGGCGGCCGGCACATCGGACAGGCCGAGAATTTCGACCGGAATGGACGGACCCGCTTCATTGATCGCTTTTCCGTTCTCATCAAGCATGGCACGGACGCGACCGAAAACCTGACCGGCCAGCACGACATCGCCGCGCTTCAAGGTACCGGACTGAACCAGCATCGTTGCCACTGCACCACGCCCCTTGTCGAGACGCGCTTCGATGATCAGACCCTTGGCCGGTGCATCCTTCTGCGCGGTCAGTTCAAGCACTTCAGCCTGGAGCAGAACCTGCTCAAGCAGTTCGTCGATGCCGGTGCCCTTCTTGGCGGACACCGGGCAGAACGGCGAATCGCCGCCGTATTCTTCCGGAATGACGCCTTCGGCCACCAGTTCCTGCTTGACGCGGTCCGGGTTGGAATCCGGCTTGTCGATCTTGTTGACCGCAACCACCAGCGGCACGCCGGCCGCCTTGGCGTGGTGAATCGCTTCCTTGGTCTGCGGCATCACGCCGTCATCGGCAGCCACAACCAGGATGACGATGTCGGTCGCCTTGGCACCGCGGGCACGCATGGCCGTAAAGGCTTCGTGACCTGGGGTATCGAGGAAGGTGATCATGCCGCGGTCAGTTTCGACGTGGTAGGCACCGATGTGCTGAGTAATGCCGCCGGCTTCGCCCGCGGCGACCTTGGCGCGGCGGATATAGTCGAGCAGCGAGGTCTTGCCGTGATCGACGTGGCCCATAACGGTCACGACCGGAGCGCGCGGCTCGAGCGGCACGTCCTTGTGCTCGGCAGAATCCTCGAGGAAGGCATCGGGATCGTCCAGCTTGGCAGCAAACGCCTTGTGGCCCATTTCCTCGACGACGATCATCGCCGTTTCCTGATCCAACACCTGGTTGATGGTGACCATCGAACCCATCTTCATCATGACCTTGATCACTTCGATGGCCTTCACAGCCATCTTGTGCGCCAGGTCAGAGACAGAAATGGTTTCCGGGATATGCACTTCGCGCACGATGACTTCGGTCGGCGCCTGGAAGCTGCCCTGACCCTCGTCGCCACCTTGACCATGCTTTTTGTGACCGCCACGCCCCGTCTTCCAGGAAGAACCCGTATCGGACGAGCGCGTCTTGATACCCTGTTTTTTCTTTCCGTCATCGCCGCGGGCATTTCCACCGCCCTTCTTGGAATCCTTGCCCGGCGCATCCGGTTTCTTGTGCAGCGTGCCTTTTTCACCGGCCGGTGCCTGCGCCTTGGCTTGAGCCGCGGCAGCCTGCTTCGCCTGCTCTGCTTCACGGGCTGCGATGGCAGCCTGTTCGGCTTGCTGGCGCATGCGCACCAGCTCGGCTTCACGAGCCTGCTTCTGCTTGAGCTCGCGCTCCTGAATTTCGCGCAATTGATTCTGGCGGCGCATCTGCTCTTCACGAGCGCGCAGCTCCTCTTCGCCAATGATCGAGGCACGGGTCGGCGCTGCGGCAGGAGCGACTGCCTTGACTGCCGGCTCAGACTCGACTTCCTCGATGACCGGCTCGGGGATCGGTTCCGGTTCAGGCTCGGGGATCGGTTCCGGTTCAGGAACAATCTCGACCACCGGCTCGGGGATCGGTTCCGGTTCAGGGACGACTTCCACGACCGGCGCCTCAACCACCAGATCCTCGGCTTCGGCAGCATGCTCGGCTGCGTTCTCGCCAACCTCGTCACGCTTGATCAGGACGCGCTTCTTGCGCACCTCGACCTGAACGGTACGGGCACGACCATGCGAATCGGTCGCCTTGATTTCTGAGGTTTGCTTGCGCGTCAGGGTAATTTTGGTCTTCGACTCGTCGCCATGCGCACGGCGCAGGTAATCGAGCAGCTTGGCCTTATCCTGATCGGTCAGGGTGTCGTCATTGCCTTGCTTGCCGACACCGGCCTTGCCCAATTGCTCGAGCAGGGCCGTTACCGGCATTTTGAGTTCAACAGCGAATTGCGAAACAGTTGTTGCGGACATACTTACCACCTCCCGCTCACTCGAACCAGTGAGCCCGTGCCTTCAGAATGAGATCCTTGGCACGCTCTTCGTCAATGCCGGTCATTTCAACGAGTTCATCGACAGCCAGTTCCGCGAGGTCGTCGCGGGTCTTGATGTCGTGACCGCCCAGTTTGGCTGCCAAATCCTTGTCCATGCCTTCAAGACCAATCAGGTCTTCCGACACGGATTCCAGCTTTTCTTCCGTTGCGATGGCTTCGGTGAGCAGCACGTTACGTGCACGGTTGCGCAACTCGTTCACGATGCCTTCGTCGAGCCCTTCAATTTCGAGCATTTCGGCAAGCGGCACGTAAGCCACTTCTTCCAGGGTCGAGAAGCCTTCTTCGATCAGCAGATCGGCGAGTTCCTCGTCGATATCCAGCTTTTCCATGAAGGTAACGCGGGTCACCGCGTATTCAGCCTCGGAGCGCTTGGCCGACTCATCCTGGGTCATCAGGTTGATGGTCCAGCCGGTCAACTCGGAAGCGAGGCGGACATTCTGGCCGCTGCGCCCGATGGCGATGGCCAGGTTGTCTTCATCCACCACGACGTCCATGACGTGTTTTTCCTCATCAACAACGATGGAGGAAACCTCGGCCGGCGACAGCGCGCCGATCACGAATTGGGCAGGATCAGCCGACCACAGGACGATATCGATGTTTTCACCACCGATTTCGTTACGCACGGCGGTAACGCGGGAACCGCGCAGACCGACACAGGTGCCGATCGGATCGACACGCGGGTCGTTCGACTTGACGGCGATCTTGGCACGCAGACCGGGGTCGCGGGCACAGGCTTTCAGCTCCATCAGACCATCAGCGATTTCCGGCACTTCCATGTCGAACAGCTTGATGACGAATTCAGGCGCCGTACGCGACAGGATGATCTGCGGGCCACGGGCATTGCGGTCGATGCGCAGCAGATAAGCGCGCACACGGTCGCCAACGCGAAGGTTTTCCTTCGGAATCATCTGGTCTCGCGGCAGCAGCGCTTCGATCTTGCCGGCCTCGACGATGGCGTTGCCACGCTCCATACGCTTGATGGTGCCGGAAACGACGTGTTCCTTGCGATCGAGGAAGTCGGACAGGATCTGTTCGCGCTCGGCGTCGCGGATCTTTTGCAGAATGACCTGCTTGGCCGCCTGCGCACCAATACGACCGAAATCGATCGGCTCCAGCGGCTCTTCAAGGGAGTCGCCAACCTCGACATCCGGATCGCCCTTCTGGGCTTCGGAGAGCGGCACCTCGAGGAATTCGTTGACGTATTCGTTGTCCGGCACAACCTGCCAGCGACGGAAGGAGTCGTAGTTGCCTGTATTGCGATCGATCGAGACACGCACATCGGCCTCGTCGTGGATACGCTTCTTGGTTGCGGACGCAAGCGCGAGTTCAAGGGCACCGAAAACGATTTCCTTGCCAACATTCTTTTCGCGGGCCAGCGCATCGACCAACAGTAAAATTTCACGGCTCATGGGCTAAAACCTCCTAGTCCTTCAGTCGAAACGAGGCACCAGACGTGCCTTCTCGATATTGGTGAATTCCAGTTCCACATCATCTTTTTCGAGACGCAAACCCACCTTGCCATCCTTGCAGCCCAGCAGTTCGCCCTGGAAATTGCGACGACCACCTTGCGGGATCCGCAACTTGATCTGGATATCCTGACCGGCAAAACGCTCGAAATCCGCAGCCTTCTTGACAACACGATCAAGGCCCGGAGAAGAGATTTCAAGGCGGTCGAAATCGACATTCTCGACTTCGAAAACACGCGACAGTTGATTCGACACCTTGGCGCAGTCCTCGACGTCGACACCTCCCTCCTTGCCGGGAGCAATGTCGATGAAGACACGAATGGTACGGCCGCGCGGCGACATCTCGACATCGACGAGTTCGTAACCCAGACCGACCACGGTCGTTTCAATCAGCGTGTTTAAATCCATAGCCACAAATAAAAAATGGGCGAAACGCCCACCTTATAGAAAAAAGATGCCCTGCCGAAAACGACAGGAGGAACAAACCCGTGAATTATAACGAGTTTATTCCCTCCGGTAAATGAATCTCGGCGACTTTATGCGCTCCCCCCGGGCTCTTCGGCGGTTTTCCCGGATTTTTCGAGCTCCCGCATGAAGGCCCTGACGTCAGCCTCGCTCAGTTCATGCACGCGACCACGTTTCAATTGGGGCGGCAGACCAAACGGGCCGTAACGCACACGGATCAGACGGCTGACCGTACACCCCACCGCCTCGAACATACGCCGCACCTCGCGATTGCGGCCTTCGTAGATGGTGACGCGATACCAGTGATTGGCGCCCTCGCCACCGGCGTCTTCCAGGCTGGCGAAATTAGCCGGGCCGTCCTCAAGCTGGACACCGTCGAGCAGCATCTTTTGTGCCTCCAGCGTCAGCTCGCCCAGCACCCGCACGGCGTAGTCACGAACCAGCTGGGAACTCGGGTGCGTCAGGCGATTGGCGAGTTCGCCGGAGGTCGTGAACAACAACAGGCCGGACGTATTGAAATCGAGGCGCCCGACCGCAATCCAGCGACCGCCGCGAATGCGGGGCAAGGCGCTGAAAACCGAGGGGCGGCCTTCCGGGTCATCGCGGGAAACGATTTCACCTTCCGGTTTGTGATACATGAGTACGCGCGGGGTACGCGTCGTGGTAAACCGCAGATTGACCAGACGACCGCCGATCTTGACCTTGTCGGTCGGCACCACACTTTGCCCCAGTACGGCGGTCACGCCATTGACGCTGATGCGGCCGGCGGCAATCCATTCTTCCATTTCGCGGCGCGACCCGATGCCCGCCTGCGCGAGCACCTTTTGCAGGCGTTCCGGTTTCGATTCGAGCAGGGGTTTGCCGTTGCGCCCGATGGTGCCGCGATTGGCCCGCCCGGACTGCGGCCCGAGACGCTGGCGCTTCGGCTTGGCGACCACCTCGGCAACCGGCGCTGTATCGTCGTGCGGCCGCGGATCGTGCCCGGCACCTTCAGACGCGGCCGCATCGTTCCTGGCACCCCGTCCGGTACCGCGCGGAGCACTTCCACGGTCAACCTGAAAATTCCGCTGTTTTTGGGAAGCTTGTTCGCCGGGGGCGACAGCCTGGCGGAAAGGTGTTCGTTTAGTTTTCATGGTTCAGCTCCAGTGTCTGGCTGATTTGTTCAAGCGGCGGCAGCTCGCTGACGGCGCGCAGTCCCAGATCATCGAGAAATTGTTTCGTCGTGGCAAATAGCGCCGGCCGGCCCGGCGTGTCGCGATGGCCGACGACGTCAATCCAGCCTCGCTCTTCAAGCGTTTTAATAACATTGGCGTTAACCGCCACGCCGCGGATTTCTTCAATATCACCCCGCGTCACCGGCTGACGATAGGCAATGATGGCCAGGGTTTCCAGCATGGCCCGCGAATATTTGGGCGGCTTTTCCGGATTGAGGCGCTCCAGATAAGGCAGATATTCGGCACGCGTCCGGAAACGCCAGCCGGAGGCGAGCTGGATCAGTTCGACCGGGCGCTCGGCCCATTCTTCACGCAATTCGTCGAGCAGCTTGCGCAGGATGTCAGTCGACAGCCCCTCGTCGAACATCTTGCGCAGTTCAAGCGGCGTCATCGGCTCGCGGGCGGCGAGCAACGCCGCTTCAAGCACTCTCTTGACCTGACTCGCTTCCACCTTGATGCACTCTCACGTAAATGGGCTGAAACGCCTCGGTTTGGGTAAATTCGACCAGCTTTTCACGGGCCAGCTCAAGCATGGCGAGAAAATGAACCACCAATCCCGGCGGCCCCATTTCCGGATCAAACATGGTTTCAAACTGCACGAAACCACCTCGCTCCTGCAAGAGACGCAGGATGATGCCCATATGTTCGCGTACAGACAACTCTTCGCGACTGATCTTGTGATTCTTGTTCAGTTTCGCCTGACGAAAAATGGCATCCCAGGCTTCTTTCAGATCAGCCACCGTCACTTCCGGATGACGGACGTAGAGCGACTTTTCAACCAGCGTCTCGACCCAAAAAAACTCCCGATCAGCCTGCGGCAGTTCGTTGAGCTTCTGGCCGGCGATTTTCATCTGCTCGTATTCCATCAGGCGACGAACGAGTTCGGCACGCGGATCTTCCGCTTCTTCGCCATCCGCTGCCTGATGCCGTGGCAACAACATCCGCGACTTGATTTCGATGAGCATGGCGGCCATCACCAGATAATCTGCCGCCAGTTCCAGGTTGCTCGCCCGCATGGCCTCGACGTAATCGAGATACTGCCGGGTCAGCGGCGCCATCGGAATATCGAGGATATCGATATTGGCGCGCCGGATCATGTAGAGTAAAAGGTCGAGCGGCCCTTCGAAGGCGTCGAGCATCACCGCCAGCGCATCGGGCGGAATATAGAGATCCAGCGGCAATTGCTGGATTGGTTCGCCATAGATGCGCGCCACCGGCGCAAACGGGGCATGCATTTCCGCGCTTTCCAACACCTCGACCAGCGCGCTCATCGGCAGCCCCCAAACGGCATCAGTGGTATTCCAGCCCCATGGCCTCGCGCACGTCACGCATGGTCTCACGCGCCAGTTCACGCGCCTTGTCGCAGCCGTCAGCAATGATGTTTTTGACCAGCGTCGGATCGTCGAGATAGACCTGCGCGCGTTCGCGCATCGGGATCTGTTCCTTGAGGATGCCCTCGATCACCGGTTGCTTGCATTCGATGCAGCCGATACCCGCCGTCTTGCAACCCTGCTGCACCCATTCCTTGGTCGCATCGTCGGAATAGACCTGATGCAGTTGCCACACCGGGCAACGTGCCGGATCACCAGGATCGGTACGCCTCATGCGGTTGGTGTCGGTCGGCATGCTCTTCACCTTTTTGGCAACCGATTCCTCCGATTCGCGCAGGGTAATCGTGTTGCTGTAGGACTTGGACATTTTCTGGCCGTCCAGACCCGGCATCTTCGATTCCGGCGTCAACAGATACCCCGGCTCAACCAGAATCATCTTGCCCGAGCCTTCCAGATAGCCGAACAGGCGCTCGCGGTCGAGTGCCGAAAGATGCTGGATCTCGTTCAACAGTGCCTTGCCCTGCTCCAGCGCTTCCTTGTCACCGTTCTGAACGAAACCGGTGCGCAGTTCTTCGTACAGGCGCGCTTTCTTGCTGCCCAGCTTCTTGACCGCTTCACGAGCCTTTTCCTCGAAGCCCGGCTCGCGGCCGTACATGTGGTTGAAGCGGCGCGCCAGTTCGCG
>CAZOWA010000078.1:0-8475 GCA_964583695.1 uncultured Dechloromonas sp. | reverse complement strand
CCCGATGACCCGCGACGAACTGAAGGATCTGGCCTGCCTCGGCTTCTCCGCCGACATGGTGATGCAGTCCTTCTGCCACACCGCCGCTTATCCGAAGCTGGTCGACGTCAAGATGCACCGCGAACTGCCGTCCTTCATCAGCACCCGTGGCGGCGTTGCGCTGCGTCCGGGCGACGGCGTCATCCACTCCTGGCTGAACCGCCTGCTGCTGCCGGATACCGTCGGTACCGGCGGTGACTCGCACACCCGCTTCCCGATCGGCATCTCCTTCCCGGCCGGTTCCGGTCTGGTCGCCTTCGCTGCCGCCACCGGCGTCATGCCGCTGGACATGCCGGAATCCGTGCTGGTCCGCTTCAAGGGCAAGATGCAAGACGGCATCACGCTGCGTGACCTGGTCAATGCCATTCCGTACTACGCCATCAAGGCTGGCCTGCTGACCGTCGAGAAGAAGGGCAAGAAGAACGTGTTCTCCGGCCGCATCCTCGAAATCGAAGGTCTGCCGGATCTGAAGGTCGAACAGGCTTTCGAACTGTCCGACGCCGCTGCCGAGCGCTCCGCTGCTGCTTGCGCCATCGCCCTGAACAAGGAGCCGATCGTCGAGTACATGCGTTCGAACATCACCCTGATGAAGTGGATGATCGCCGAAGGCTACCAGGATGCCCGCACCCTGAAGCGCCGCATTGCCGCCATGGAAGACTGGATCGCCAACGGCACGCTGCTCAAGGCCGATGCCAACGCCCAGTACGCCGCGGTCATCGAAATCGACCTGGCCGAAGTCAAGGAACCTATCCTGGCCTGCCCGAACGATCCGGACGACGTCAAGCTGCTGTCCGAAGTCGCCGGCGACAAGATCGACGAAGTCTTCATCGGCTCCTGCATGACCAACATCGGCCACTTCCGCGCTGCCGGCAAGGTCCTCGAAGGCAAGTCCGACATCCCGACCCGTTTGTGGATCGCTCCGCCGACCAAGATGGATGCGCTAATCCTGACCGAAGAAGGCTATTACGGCGTCCTCGGCAAGTCTGGCGCGCGCATGGAAATGCCGGGCTGCTCGCTGTGTATGGGTAACCAGGCACAGATTCGCAAGGGTTCCACCGCGATCTCCACCTCCACCCGTAACTTCCCGAACCGCCTCGGTATCGACACCCGCGTCTACCTCGGCTCCGCCGAACTGGCCGCGATGTGCGCCCTGGCCGGCCGCATCGTGACTGTTGCGGAATACATGGAGCAGATCAAGCTGGTGAACGCCAAGGCCGGTGAAGTCTATCGCTACATGAATTTCGACCAGATTCCGGCCTTCGTGGAAGTCGCCGACACCGTCGAGATGTAATTGGCAAAAATCGGCCGGTTTTTCCGGTCGACCGTAGCAAAATGAAAAAGCCCCCATCAGGAAACTGGCGGGGGCTTTTTTGCGGGATTAATAGGTTCTATGCGTAATGCAGCAGTGACAGCGGCTCGCTACTGTGCAAACAACTGTATGTATGCAGTTATTCATCCCGATCTGCGATCAGGATGCCCATGCCCGCCGCAGCTGTCGCGTGTGCCACTTTGCGTACTGCCACCTATCGTCGTCGCCAGCCCGAACGCACCGTGCTCTACCGTATCGTGCAGACTCACCTGGCCACCTGGCTCGAACTGGCTCAGGATGAATCGTGCCGTTCGATACCCGCCCACGTCGAGCGCCCGCGCGCGCTCTGCCGCTGTGGGAGTTGCCGGCGACCGAACAGGCCGAGGGGGAAAGCGACCTGCAGGCCCAACCGGTACCGGACTACGAATTCGATCAGCGCGTTGCATGATAGAGACGAAAACGACAAGGGTTGAGGCTTGTCGCGGGACGACTCGTACCTGAAAGCTCAAGGCCGGCCAAATTCGGCCGGCCTTGAGCTTTCAGGTGATGGTTTCGCATGGGCGCGGGCGATTTTCGGGTTAATTTTCTCGTTGTTCTCGTTTGACATCGAGCGAAAAGCGCGGCGACACTTTCCTCGTGGGGAATTGAATTTCCTATGCTTTGCCTCCCAGGCCATTGAGGAGCACGGCCAGATCACCATCCGCACCGCGGGCACGAACGACGAAATACGCATCGACATCGAGGACACCGGACGCGGCATACCGCCGGAGAACATCGGCCGCATCTTCGAACCCTTCTTCACCACCAAACCGGTCGGCAAGGGTACCGGTCTGGGCCTGTCCCTGTCATACGGCATCTTAAAAAAACATCGCGGCGAATCGAAGTCAGCAGCGAAGTGGGCGAGGGAACGTGTTTTTCAGTGATTTTGCCGCGCCATTTTGATGCAGGCGCCCTGGGTGAATCCGATGCAACGGCCACCCGGTAAGGGAAAGACTGAGTTTGGATAAATGACATGCGAATTTGAAGAAAATCGCATATTCTTCGTATTTTTTGGACTCGCCCTTTTTGTCCGAAAATGTGACGTCAAATACCCGCTCAAAGCTTGTATTTGTCCAATAGGTAGCGTCACAGACGAGTCGCCGAATTCGGATAGTATGGCGGCCTATGAAGCCAAGCCAAATCATTACTGCAACCGTATTGGAGTTGGAGACCGGTTTTAGTAACGATTTGCTCCGCAAATGGCGGATGCGTTACGGATTCCCGGTCGCGACGAGCCACAACGGCCGGGTTTACAGCGCAGAACAGCTGGCCCAGCTACGACTGATCCGGCGACTGATCGACGAAGGTTATCGTCCGTCCCAGATCGTCGGCAAATCGGCGAAAGAGCTGGATTCCCTGGCCGGGAGCAGCCTGTGCGACGAAGCGCAGATTCTCGCGCATCCGTTTGCCCGAGACGCCATCGATTGTTTGAAGGCCTATGATTTGCATGGCCTGAAGCAACGCCTGCAGGCAGCGAGGGCGGGTCTGAGCCTGACAGACTATGTTTGCGACGTCATTTCCCCGCTGACCAGCGCCATGGGGGTGGCGTGGGCCAGAAACGAGATCGGCATCCACCATGAGCATCTCTGTACCGGTATTCTGGTCTGCCTGCTTTCAGCCGAATTGCTGACCGTTTCACCCAAGCCCGGTTTCCCGACCATCGTCTTCGGTACACCGGTAGACGAGTCGCATCTGCTCGGCCTGCTCATGGCTCAATGCGTCTTTGGCGACATTGGCGCGAACTGCATCAGCCTTGGCCCCCAGATTCCGGTCAATGAAATCGCCCAGACGGTTCATGCCTGTCAGGCCGAGATCGTCGCCATATCGTTCAGCTTTGCCTATCCGAAACGTTTCGTGCGTCCGTGGTTGTCCAAGTTGCAGGGACTGCTGCCGTCCGGCACTGCGATATGGGCCGGGGGGGCCGGGGCTGCGGGTATTCGCCGAAAGCTGCACGGCGTGCAGATATTCTCCGACTTGGTGCTGGCGGGCCGGCATCTCGAACAGTTCGCCGGCGGGCGAAGCACGGGTGCCATCCCGTGTCCTTGAGCGTACAGGTGGATCCCCGTAAAGCCCTGCGCGAAGCAACCCACCCGGCGCATGTCCGCCTGAACAAGCATCCGCTGCTCAAAAATCTGACTGCGCTCGGCTATCCTCTGGCCGATTATCGGAAGGTGCTGATGGCGTATTTCGATTGCTACGCCCGCATCGAGGCGTCGATCGACGATGCCTTGCGGCGCTGGCCCATCGATTTTTCCTATGCTGACCGCCGCAAGTTGTCTTGGCTGGCCGACGATCTCGCCTGGTTCGGGATGGAAGTGCCCGTGGCGCCGGTGGCGCCGGCTCCCGGGCTGATTGTCGACCAGCATGGCCTGTACGGCGTCCTATACGCCATCGAAGGCTCGTCACTGGGCGGGCGGGTCATCGCTCAGGCCCTCGGCAAGCACCTCGGGCTGACGTCGGCGCAGGGCGCCCGCTTCTTTGCCGGGTACGGCGATGCGATCGATCAGCGTTGGGGCAACATCGTGGCGCTGCTCAACGACCGGCTAAGCGAGCCGGCGGCACTCGATAGCGCTTGCCTGTCTGCCAATCGCAGCTTCCGATTGATTGAAACCGCTCTGGATGAACATGCCGCCAGCCTCCTCGCCTGAACTGTCGATTGCCGCGCTCGAGGAAGCGCTCAAGACCTGTGCTGCAGAACCGATTCACCGGATCGGCAGCATCCAGCCCTTTGGTATCCTGCTCGCCGCAGGGCGGGACGATCTGGTCGTACAGGCGGCAAGTCAAAACGTCGATTGGCTGTTTCCTTATTCGGCCAACGACATCATTGGTCAGCCGCTGGAAAACGTGTTCGGTTTATCGCAGCTGGGCGCCATCCGAAGCTTGTTGCAAGAACCGGCCTGGGAAGGCGGGCGCATCTGTTTTTTCGAATTCGAGATCGGGGGCAGCAAACGCTGTTTTGATGGTCAGGTTTTCCTCAATGACTCGCTCTTGATCATCGAGATCGAGTATTCCCCTGCGGAAAGCGGCGACGTTTTTCACAACCTCTTCGTGCCGATTCGCGATTCGCTCTGGAAACTCGATTCAGAATCCAATCTGGACCGTTACGCGCAGCTCACGGTCGAGCAGGTCAGGCTGCTGACCGGGTTCGAACGGGTGATGATGTATCGCTTCGATGCCAACTGGGATGGTGAGGTGATTGCGGAGAGCAGGATCGACACCGTCGATTCTTATCTGGGCAATCGTTTTCCGGCATCCGACATCCCGCCGCAGGCTCGGGCGCTGTACGTGCGTAACCTGGTCCGTGTCATCAGCGATGTGTCGGCCACGCCGATTCCCATCGTCATGGCAGGCCAGCAGTCCGAGCCGCTCGATCTCAGCGATTCCTGGCTACGCAGTCTTTCGCCGGTCCATATCGAATATCTCCGCAACATGGGCGTGCGGGCCAGCCTGAGCATCTCGCTGGTGCAGAACGGTCAGCTCTGGGGCTTGATCGCCTGCCACCATTTCACGCCCAAGCACGTCGGCCTGCGGGCCCGCGAAATGGATGAGTTCATCGGACGCATCGTGTCGCTCAAGCTCATCAACATGGACAATCGTGAGCGGGAGCAGTTGCAGGAGCGGATACGCAACCTGCTGCATGAACTGACGGACCTCATTCGCAGTTCGAAGGCGCTCGACCCGGCGATTCTGATCGTCAAGGACCAATTGCTTGGCCTTGTACATGCAGCCGGGGCGGTGATGAGCATCGACGGGATACGCCATACCATCGGTAGCGTTCTGCCTCCGGCATTGATCGACACGCTGGTTGAGCGCATGAGGCGCATGCCGGTGGCATCGGTGTTTGCCACCGACACGCTCGGCGACCTGTTCGAACCCGGCGAATTGAAAGCACACGGCGCCGAGGACCTGAGCGGGATGATTGTTGCGCCGCTCGACCATCGGATGGACAACTTCATCATGTGGTTCCGCCAAGGCATCCTGAGAACCCTGCATTGGGCTGGGAATCCGAAGAAGATGGTGGTCGTCGACGAAAACGGCCCGCGGGTTTCGCCGCGTACCTCGTTTGCAACATGGATTCAATCGTACAACGACAAATCGCCGCCTTGGACGCGCATCGAGAAGGATGCCGCCAGTTCGCTCTCCCTCGCGTTGATCGAGGTCATGGCCCAGCGTGCACTGAAAAACAGCGAGGAGAGCTACCGCTTGCTGGCCGAGAATTCGACCGACGTCATAGCCCGGCTTTCGCTGGATGGCGTGTTCCGTTTCGCCTCGCCGGCCTGCCGCGATCTTTTCGGTCTGGAAAGCACCCAGATGACCGGTCTCAAGCTGAGTGACGTCGTCGAAGAGCCTTCGGACAGCGCGCTTGGCCTGCTTGACGTGCTGCGTCCGCTCGGCACGCAACTGACCCGCGTCATGCGCGGCCGGCGGCCGGACAAGAATGAACTCTGGGTGGAAGCGACCTTCAAGCACACGCTTGGTGCCAATGGGGAAAGCGAGATCCTCATCAACGCGCGCAACGTCACGCAGCGCTACAACTACCAGCTCGCCATCGAGGAGGTCCATCGGCGCCACACCAAGATTCTCGAGGCGGCCGGGGAGGGCCTGATCAGCCTTGATATCGACGGGCGGATCGTGTTTGCCAACGAAATCGCGGCCAAGATGCTGGGCTGCGACGAGGGCTTCCTCGCCGGCAAGGCATGCTGCGATCTCCTGTGCACCGAACAGTCAGGCCTGCATGCTTCCGACTGCCCGTTTGTCGCTACCTTGAAGGATGGCGAAACGCGTCAGGGCACGTATCTGGCTGCTGCCAATGACGGCGGTCTGCCGGTTACCATGAAATATGTGTGCACGCCGCTCGTCGAAGAGTCGCGGATTACCGGTTGCGTGATGGTGTTCGACGAAGCCGGCGAGCACGGTACGAGCAGCAATGCGTTGCCGACCGACATCATTCTCGATACGGCGGTCGAGGCCGTGATGCTGACTGATCCGCAGGGGAAGATCCTGTCGATCAACCGGGCGTTCACCGAGATCACCGGCTTCAGCGCTGACGAAGCGCTGGGCAAGACCCCGCGCCTGCTGAAATCGGGCGTCCATACGCCGCATTTCTACGAGGAAATCTGGGCGCAGCTAGAAGCGAAGGGGCGCTGGGCAGGTGAAATCTGGAATCGCCGCAAGAACGGTGAAATCTACCCGCAGTGGGGCAGCATCTCGTCCATCCTGGGCGATCATGGCGAGGTCAAGAACTATGTCTCGGTGTTCTCCGACATCTCCAAGGCCAAGCAAGCCGAGGAACGGCTCTATTACCTGGCCAATCACGACTCCCTGACCAATCTGCCGAACCGCATGAATTTCAGCCAGGGGCTGAACCAGTCCCTGCAGCGTTGCAAGCGCAACGGAAGCGGGGCCGCAGTGGTCTTCATCGACCTCGATCGCTTCAAGATCATCAATGACACGCTGGGCCACGCGAACGGGGACAAATATCTCAAGCTCGTCTCCGAGCGACTCCTCGCGTCGACGCGAAAGAACGACATGCTCGGACGCTGGGGGGGCGACGAATTCGTTCTGATCATGGAAGACTGCAATGACGTGGGCGTTATCAACGAGATGCTCGAACGCCTGCTGAAGAACCTTTCCATGCCGACGCTGCTGGGCGGACAGGAGGTCATTCCGACGGCCAGCATCGGCATCGCGCTCTATCCGACGGACTGCCACCGGCCATCCGAACTGATAAAGGCGGCGGATACCGCGATGTACAGCGCCAAGCAGCGGGGCGGCAACTGCATCGAATTCTATTCGCAGGAAATGTCGCGCAATCTGGTCAGCAAGCTCCAGCTCACCGTCGAATTGCGCCATGCGCTGCAGGAAAACCAGTTTTTCCTGGCCTATCAACCCCAGGTTTCGCCGACCACGGGCAGGCTGACCGGTGTCGAGGCACTGGCTCGCTGGAAGCATCCGCAGCGGGGCGTTCTGCCGCCGTCGGAATTCCTGCCGCTGATCGAGGAAATTGGCCTGCTCGGCGAGCTCGGACTGTGGGCACTGCGCGAATCATGCCGCCAGATGAGCGAATGGCAAAAGCAGGGCATCCGGATTCCCAAAGTGTCGGTCAATGTTGCGCCGGTTCAGATCAGCGAACAATTCGTCGCGGAAGTCGATCTGGCTATCCACCAGTTCGGCATTGATGCCCGTTGCCTGGAGCTCGAAATCACTGAGGGCGCCCTGTCGTCGGGCGAAGCGGCCGGGAACATCATGCACAAGCTGCGGGCGCTGGGCGTCCAGCTGGCCGTCGACGACTTCGGCACCGGCTATTCCTCGCTGTCGCACCTCAAGATGTTCCCGATCACCTGTTTCAAGATCGACAAGTCCTTCGTGCAAGGGCTGCCGGGCAATGCGGCCGATGTCGCCATCGTCCGCACCATCCTCGCGCTGGGGGCCAGCCTGCAGGTCAGTATCGTCGCCGAAGGGGTGGAGACCGATGCGCAGTTGGCCTTCCTGCGCGACGGTCAGGTCGACAGCATCCAGGGCTTCATATTTTCGCCCGCCCTGATCAGCGACCAACTGGAAGACTGGCTGGCGGCACGCCAGGCCTAGCGTCACCCAGGGAAGTGGTCTGCTGGGGGCGATGGCCGCTCGCCGATCAGCTTTGTACGGTCAACCGGAAATAATGCCCAAATTTGAAATCTTCCCGATTACTATCCGGGCAGGCCAACCGTTGTTTACATCCCATGCAACAGACCATCAGCTTCATCACCCTTGGCGTCGCCGATCTGGCGCGCAGTCGCGCTTTCTACAAGGCCCTAGGCTGGCAGGAGTCCTCGGCCAGCCAGGATGCCATCGCCTTCTTCCAGGCCGGTTCGGTCGCCTTCGGGCTGTTCCAGCGCGAGGCGCTGGCCGAGGATGCGTCCTCGGCAAGTCCGGCGCCCGCATGGAAATGCCGGGCTGCTCGCTGTGCATGGGTAACCAGGCCCAGATTCGCAAGGGTTCCACCGCGATCTCCACCTCGACCCGCAACTTCCCGAACCGTCTGGGCATCGATACCCGCGTCTACCTCGGCTCCGCCGAACTGGCCGCGATGTGCGCCCTGGCCGGCC
>CAZOWA010000077.1:0-9116 GCA_964583695.1 uncultured Dechloromonas sp. | reverse complement strand
ACGCCATCAACCCGGAAGCCGGCTTCTTCGGCGTCGCCCCGGGCACCAGCGAGAAGACCAACTACAACGCCCTGGCCACGCTCAAGGAAAACATCATCTTCACCAACGTCGCGCTGACCGACGACGGCGATGTGTGGTGGGAAGGCCTGACCAAGCAGGCCCCGGATCACCTGATCGACTGGCAGGGCAACGACTGGACGCCGGAAGACGGTAAGGCCGGCAAGAAGGCCGCCCACGCCAACTCGCGCTTCACCGCCCCGGCCAGCCAGTGCCCGTCGGTCGACCCAGCCTGGGAAGATCCCGCCGGCGTGCCGATTTCCGCCTTCATCTTCGGCGGTCGTCGTGCCACCACCGTGCCGCTGGTTTACCAGGCCTTCAACTGGAACTACGGCGTCTATATGGCCGCCACCCTCGGCTCGGAAACCACCGCTGCCGCCTTCGGCCAGCAGGGTGTCGTCCGTCGCGACCCGTTCGCCATGCTGCCGTTCTGCGGCTACCACATGGGCGACTACTTCAACCACTGGCTGAAGATGGGCAAGGCCGTCGATGCCACACCGAAGATCTTCTGTGTGAACTGGTTCCGCATGAACGAGAAGGGCGAGTTCATGTGGCCTGGCTTCGGCGACAACATGCGCGTGCTGAAGTGGATCGTCCAGCGTTGCAAGGGTACGGTTGCAGCCAAGGAAACAACTTTGGGCTGGATGCCGAAGTTCGAGGATATCGACTGGACCGGCCTGGAGGTCAACAAGGCAGATTTCGAAGCGCTCACCACCATCGATGCCGACGCTTGGAAGGCCGAACTGGCAGGCCACAAGGAGTGGTTCGACAAGATGGGCGACAAGATGCCGCGCGAACTGGTGCTCAAGCGCGAGTTGTTCGAGATGGGCATTTTCAAGGATGCAGCCTGATTTCGCTGATTAGGCTATGATCAAGCGGCCACCTGCGGGTGGCCGTTTTCTTTTGGAGAACCCCATGTACCGCCCCGCCGCACGCCTTGGTGACATAGCACCCTTTCACGTTGTCGAACTGCTGACGCGGGCCCGCCAGCTTGAAGCAGAAGGCCGCGACATCATTCACATGGAAGTAGGCGAACCAGATTTCCCGACACCCGCCCCCATCACGAATGCTGCGGTCAACGCGATAAATTGCGGAAAAACGCTATACACGCAGGCGCTTGGCCTGCCGGAACTCCGCGAGGCAATCAGCAATTTCTATCAGCAGCGTTTCGGCGCAAGCGTTCCGCCCTCTCGGATTGCCGTCACCAACGGCGCATCCGGCGCACTCAACATGGCGTTTGCCTGCCTCGCTGACCCGGGCTCCGAATGGCTCCTCGCCGACCCTGGTTACCCGTGCAACCGCCATATTCTCCGCACCTACGAAGGACGCCCCATCAATGTTCCGGTCACCTGCGCAAGTAATTTCCAGCCAACGCCAGACTTGCTCCGTCCACACTGGAATAAAAATACCGCCGGACTGCTCGTCGCCACACCAGCCAATCCGACCGGCACCTTGCTGACTGCAAATGAAATTTCGGCGCTCACCGACTTCTGTCGTGAAAACCATGGGCATTTTCTGGTCGACGAAATCTATCAGGGATTGACTTATGGCGAGAGCGAGGAAGTCACGGCGTGCAGCGCCGGTGAGGATGTCTGGGTCATCAACAGTTTCTCGAAGTATTTTCAGATGACCGGATGGCGGCTCGGCTGGATGGTCATTCCTGAAGCCTATGTGCGGGATATCGAGAAGCTGGCGCAGAATCTCGTGCTCTGCCCGTCCACCCCGGCGCAGTACGGGGCACTGGCAGCATTTGAGCCGGGCACCATCGATATCCTCGAAGAACGCCGTAGCGAATTCCGCAAACGCCGGGATTTTCTCGCCCCGGCACTGGAAAGCATCGGATTCCGGATTGCCGCGCGCCCGGAAGGAGCTTTCTACCTGTATTGCGATTGCTCGGATTTATGCGACGACAGCTTTGCGCTGGCCCGCGACCTTCTCGAAAAAGCCGGAGTTGCCGCAACGCCGGGGCTGGATTTTGGCAGCAACGCCCCGGAAAAGCACATCCGTTTCGCCTACACGACGCGCGTCGAACGGCTCGGCGAGGCGGTCGAGCGCTTACGAAGCTATTTCGGCAGGTAAATCGAGCGTCGGATAGCGATTGCGGACAGCCTGCCAGTCGAAGTGCGGACCGGGATCCGTCTTCCTTCCCGGCGCCACGTCGCTGTGGCCGACAATCGCGGCAATCGGATAGCGATAACACAAGGCATCGAGCAGCGGCCAGAGCGTGGCGTACTGCGCCTTTGTAAATGCCCGGGTATCTGAACCTTCGAGCTCGATGCCAATAGAATAGTCGTTACAGTTCTCCCGCCCCCGCCACGCCGAGTGCCCCGCATGCCAGGCACGCTGGTCGCAACTGACGAACTGGATCAACCGACCATCACGCCGCACATAGAAGTGCGCCGAAACCTGCATTCCCGAAATTTGGGAAAAATACGGGTTGACCGTGGCATCGAGGGTATTAAGGAAGAAGCGCTCCACCCAATCCCCTTCGAACTCATCCGGCGGCAAACTGATGTTATGCATGACGACAAGGGAGACTTCGCCCTCCGGCCGCTCGCCGAAATTTGGCGAGGGCAAGCACTCAGCCCCCTCCATCCAACCCGTTGGCAAACACTTCATCATTCGATGCCAAGGCGCTCGAGGCGATAGCGCATGGAACGGAACGTGACACCAAGCAAGCGGGCCGCAGCCGTCCTGTTCCCATCGGTTTTCTGCAAAGCCTCCAGAATGGCCTGCCGCTCAAGTCGATTGAGATAATCATCCAGGGTTTCACTGCCACGCCCGACCACTTCACCCGGCATGTCCTCCACATCGAGATGCAGATCCTCTCCTTCAATTTCCGTCCCTGTGCTAAGCGCAGTCGCTCGCTCGAGGATATTCTCCAGTTCGCGAACATTTCCCGGGAACGAATAGAGCTGAAGCGCTTTCAGTGCTCCTGAGGAGAGCTTTTGCGCCCCATCACCACACAGCCGTTTCAGGATCGACGTCGCCAGTGGTTCGATGTCCTCAACACGCTCACGAAGCGGCGGCATGCGCAGCTCAATGACGTTCAGCCGGTAATACAAATCCTGACGGAAACTGCCCTTGTCGACGCATTCGCGGAGATTACGATGCGTCGCGCAAATAATTCGCACATCGACCGGTTCCTCGGTCACACAACCGACCTTGCGCACACGTTTTTCCTGAATGGCGCGCAATAACTTGACCTGCATCGCAAGTGGCAAATCAGCGACCTCATCAAGAAAGAGCGTACCGCCACTGGCCGCCTGGAAAAAGCCCTCACGATCACTGTCAGCCCCAGTGAACGCCCCCTTGCGGTAACCAAAAAACTCACTCTCCATCAGGTTTTCGGGAATGGCGCCACAGTTCACCGGCACGAAAGGTCCGCCATTCCGCGCGCTACGCGTATGAATGAGCCGGGCTGCCAACTCCTTGCCACTACCGGATTCGCCGGAAATGTAAATCGGCGCCTGACTGCGTGCCAGTTTCTCGATCATCTCCCGCACCTGATGCATGCTCGGCGAATCGCCGATCAACAATTGCAGGGGGTCTTCCGCCTCACGCCCACCACCTGGCAAACGAAGCGCCGCCTTGACCAGGGCACGTAATTGCTCCAGGCCAACCGGCTTGGCCAGGTAATCAAAAGCTCCTGCCTTCAACGCGGCAACAGCGTTTTCCGCACTACCGAACGCCGTAATCACCGCAACCGGCGTCTGGCCGTGATGCTCTCCGATAAAACGAACGATATCCAGGCCCTCTCCGTCTGGCAGACGCATATCCGTCAAACACAGCTGAAAACTTCCTGCATCCAGCGTTGCCTTTGCCTCCGCCACAGAACCAACACATTCGGCAACCAGACCCATACGCATCAGGGTGAGATCGATCAACTCGCGAATATCGGATTCATCATCGACCACCAGTACCCGCATCAATTCGTCCCGCGGACGTCGTTCACTTTTCGCTACTGACACGTATCGTTTCTCCCGACAATCATGAAATGTGCCCCCCCCGGGCCGGGCAGGAGCTCAAGCGTTGCACCATTTGCGGCGCATAACTCACGAGCGATAAACAAACCAAGGCCGTTCCCCTGATGATGCGTTGTGAAGAAAGGCTCAAAAATCTGCTCTCTGACAGCCTCAGGAACTCCCGAACCGTCATCGAATACGTGCAACTCAGCACGCCCGCCCGATGTTGGCTGCGACAGCTCAAGGCGGACGGAAGCTGGCCCGCGCGTCGAATGACGCAAGGCATTGCTCAACAAATTCCACAAAACGCGATGCAAATGCGAGCGGTCGAAACAAATCGTCGCCATCGGGAATCGAACCACTTCTATGACTTCCGGGGACAACTCCTCAGCAACCGCAAAATTTTCGATGAACGCTGCGCAAAAATCGTCTAGTGAAAGCAGTTCGGGTTGCGCCCGGCTCTGCCGCCCAAGGTCCAAAATATCCTGCACAATTCGATCCAGACGAACAACGTTGTCACCGAGTATCTGCAAGAGGCGATCCTGCATCGCCCCCCGGCGCTCCTCCCGTAACAGTTCTCCTGCGTGACTGATCGCTGAAAGAGGATTGCGTATCTCGTGCGCGATGCTCGCAGTCAGTCGGCCAAGCGAAGCCAATTTCAGTTGCTGTGCTTGCTCTTTGACTCGCCCCACATCCTCCAGAAAAACGAGGACAGCACCATCGGAGCTGGTTGTGTGCTCAAAACGAGCACTCAGATCGCAGGTATCGGCCCCGCAAAACTGAATTGCTTCCTGCCCCCCATCGCGCTCCCAAAGCTGAAGTGCTGCCGCGAGTGTAGGCGCGTAGGTTGCCAGATCAACTTCCGCCTCATCCGGCAAGCCAAGCATGGCCTGAGCTACCGGATTATAACGAGCCACCCGCCCGGCCTGGCTGACGATAAGAACTCCGTCCTGCATCCGTTCAACCACGCGCTGGCTGATCCGTATCTGGTTATCAAGCGCCTCACCCCGTCTCCGAGCAAGATCCTCATTGACCATGACACGCTGCCCAAGCAATCGGGCCAGAATCGCCGTCGCGAAAAATGCAGCCGAGACCAAACCGGCTTGCATGATCGAATTCGGTTCATAGGCACGAAAAAAAACACCATAAATCTGCAACAACAATACCGCGAGTGTTGCCAGCGCCGCATAAAAAAGCACCAATCTGCCGCGCCCAACCAGACTCGCCGCTGCCAGCGAAACCAGCAACAACACCCCCAGCCCGCTCCCAACCCCACCCGCATCGAACATCGCCAGGCATACGAAAAAAACGTCAACCGCGACCTGGCCTGACAACTGGAAATTGAAGTGTTTCTGCCAGTGAATCGATAACAGCAAACCGCCAAGGATGGCCGCCATATAGGCTGCTGCAAGCACATACAGAATGCTCGTAGCCGAAAAATTAAGCTGTCCGATCCAACCAAAAGGAAAAAGAAGAGCTACAAAAAAAAGCCCGGCCAGAATCAGCCGATATAGATTGAAATACTGGAGCGAGCGCCAGCTGGCCTCCCAGGTTGATGACAACCAGTCAGTCATTCCTTGCTCCGACGGGCCTGGCGATGTTCAACACAGCAGTAAACATCATCACCATCGGAAATAACATCGCTTTCCGGGAAATGCACTCCACAATAGGCACAGGTGAACATTTTTTCCGGGGGCAGGTTGCGAACTCGTGCACTCGGTTCAGAGGGCGTCTGAGCCCGCTTGGTTAATAGCCACCAGATTACGCCAAGCACGGCTAGAAGAAGCAGGTACTTCATACGCCTCAAAAGGGAAGCTATCGGAAGTGGGGAAGGATACCTCTTTTGGCTGGCATTACCAGCCTTCAGTTACTCTCGCCAATTCCTCATGCTGAAATTGAAAGAACCCCGTAATTCAGAGAATTACGGGGTTCTTAATTGGTCGGAGTGACAGGATTCGAACATGCGACCCCTGCGTCCCGAACGCAGTGCTCTACCAGGCTGAGCTACACTCCGAAGCGGTCAAGGAAATCAGTGATTTCGCTCAACTGCAAAGAGCGACAATTGTAGCAGAGCATTTTTATAATTTGAAGCCCCCAGACACGCAATTGACTCTCTTGCCTGCTCCGCCTCCTGCGCGGCACGTGCTTTTGCATGCTCAAGTGCCCCACTGGATCTGATCGCTTCAAGTACCGCAGGGAAATCGTCACGCCCACCTTCTTCAATTGCTTTTCGGACGCAAGCAGCCTGCTGCGGCGAACCGTTTTGCATCACGTAAATCAGCGGCAGCGTGGGTTTTCCTTCAGCCAGATCATCACCGATATGTTTTCCGGTATCGGCCTCTTCACCCGAGTAGTCGAGCACGTCATCCACCAGCTGAAAAGCCGTACCTAGGTGCATACCATAGGCCGCCAGAGCCTGTTCAACCTCTGGCGCCGCCCCTCCAAGAATTGCCCCCAGTTGGGCCGCTGCCTCAAATAGTTTGGCTGTCTTATAGTGAATGACCTGCATGTAACGCGCTTCATCGACATTCGCGTCATGACAATTCATCAACTGCAACACCTCACCCTCGGCAATGATGTTCGTGGCGTCGGATAGGACCTGCATGACACGCATGTTGTCCGCGGCCACCATCATCTGAAAAGCTCTCGAGTACAGAAAATCGCCAACCAGAACACTGGCTGCATTGCCAAACATGGCGTTTGCCGTATCACGACCACGCCGCAAGGCTGACTCGTCGACCACGTCATCATGCAGAAGAGTGGCTGTATGAATGAACTCGATGACCGCAGCCATTTCATGATGTCGCCCGCCCTGATAACCCATGGCGCCAGCCGCCAAGAGAACAAGAGCTGGCCTCATGCGCTTTCCTCCGCTACCAATTATGTATTCGGCAACCTGTCTAACGAGCACAACGTCCGAGTACAAGCGATCACGAATGACCGCGTCCACCGCTTTCATGTCCGGACCAATCAGCCCATAAAGTTGTTCCAGTGTCACAGTCGCTTCTTTCCTGACGAAGCGCCGAATCTTATGGGGCTAAACAAGGTGAGTCAAGGTTGCAAAACTACACACAGACTGCGAATCGTTTTAGGTTTCAGCTAAACTCTTCGGATCGAAAAATCGAAGGCGGAGCGGGAAATGGATATTCGTTCGATCATCAAGCCAGTAGTTCAGGACAGGGAGGCTCTGGAAGAATTTGCCGACGTTCTCACCGACCGTGCCCCCCAAGTAGAGCACGACGTGGCGCGCCTAAAAAAAGCTCCAGCAGACCGAGAAATCATTGCTGATCTTTTCCGGGCCATTCACAACGTCAAAGGCGATGCATCTCTGTGCAAATTCGAGTTAGGCGTCGCAATTACCCATCCGATAGAAACCATGATGTCGCGTTTCCGGGAGGGTGAAATCCCTTTCTCGGATTTATTGGCGGAAATGATTCTTCTCGCGGTCGACCGCTTGGAGCTTGCCACTGATGCCCTTCTGTCGGGGAAGTCTCTCGACAACCTGCGGTTGCTGGACCTCGTCCAAGGCCTGGATACACTAGCACTGGCCAACGCCCACGAGATCGACAAAAAGTGCGCCGAACTCATCGAAACCGTAACCGGTTTCCCATCCGTCATTAGCGACATCTCCACGCGTACGACACGCATCAACCCGCCCAAAGGCGAGCAAAAAAACGCAACTACTGATCTCCAGTTTTTCCGTTCGCTAGCCTTGCAACTTGAAAGTCGATCGCCTCTATTCAAGGGTAGGACAATGCGGATTCTTCGCTTGGCACTCGAAACAAATAAGGCTGGGGGGCACCCGGTTGATCCGGTTCAACTGGAGGCGGCGATCTATATGCACGACGTGGGGATGATGTTCCTTCCTGAAGCTGTATGGCTAAAAGTCGGCAAGATGACCGACGAGGAAAAACAGATTCTTCGCAACCATCCAGCATCCGCCTCAGGTATTTTGCAAAGGATGCCCGGCTGGGAAGGCGCTGCCGAGATGGTTGCTCAACACCACGAGATGCCCGATGGCGCGGGCTACCCAGGTCAGCACACCGCCGAGCATATTTGTCCTGGCGCGAAGATTCTCGCTATTGTTGACGCATTCGAAGCGGTCATGCTTAAACACATTCATCGAGGGAAAAACCGTTCGGTACTTCGTGCCATAGCTGAAGTAAATGCTTGCGACAAACAATTTGCGCCGGAATGGATCGCACCATTCAACGCCGTAATTCGCAAAACCATCGAAAACTGATGACAGTTGATCTCGCACGCCGTTTTGGGGGCATAAGCCGGCTTTATGGAGACGATGGAGCGGCGCTCCTGCGTGCCGCTCACGTATGTATTGTTGGCATCGGCGGGGTCGGATCATGGTGTGCCGAAGCCCTAGCTCGGACAGGTATCGGTCAAATTACGCTGATAGATCTGGACATGGTCGCCGAGTCAAACACCAACCGCCAGATCCATGCCATGGAGGCCATGTATGGCAAGGCAAAAGTTGATGCCATGGCTGAACGGATACTAGCGATCAATCCTCTATGCGTAGTCAATTCAATCGAAGACTTTGTAACTCCGGAAAATACGGAGCATCTTTTAAACAGAAACTTTTCCGTGGTTATCGATGCGATCGATCAGACCCGCGTCAAGGCAGCAATGATTGGCTGTTGTCGAAAACTAAAAGTGCCTATTGTCGTCGCTGGCGCAGCTGGGGGGAAAACAGATCCAACTCAAATAAAAGTGGGGGATTTGAGCCTAACCTTTCAAGACCCCTTACTCGCTAAGGTTCGCTCAATCCTGCGACGAGAGTACAACTTCCCTCGCGACAGCAAGAAACGATTTTCAGTTCAGGCAATCTTCTCCGCTGAACCCCCTCGACGTCCAATACAGAATGGCTCGTGCGAAAAGAACCTGAATAGTGCTGGGTTGAATTGTGCTGGTTATGGATCTTCCGTCTGTGTTACGTCGACGTTTGGCATGGTGGCTGCGTCTCATGCCATCGAAAAGATATTGACTGCCAAACAAGCTTGAAATTTCGAGCCAAATACCCCGAATTTCCTGAGATTTTTCCCGACGCAAAAACCCCCTTCAGTTTGAGCTGAAGGGGGT
>CAZOWA010000076.1:0-9272 GCA_964583695.1 uncultured Dechloromonas sp. | reverse complement strand
GGGTGGCGTGGCGGATGCGGTAGATGGCCGGGTCGCGCAGGTTGATGTTGGGCGAAGCCATGTCGATCTTCGCGCGCAGGATGTGGGTGCCGTCGGCGAATTCGCCGGCCTGCATGCGTTTGAACAGGTCGGCGTTTTCGGCGACCGAGCGGTTGCGGAAGGGCGAATCCTTGCCCGGCTGGGTCAGGGTGCCGCGATTGGCGCGCATTTCCTCGGCCGACTGGCTATCGACGTAGGCATGGCCGGCGGAGATCAGGTATTCGGCGAAAGCGGCCATCCAGTCGAAATAGTTGGAGGCTTGATAAAGATTGGTTTCGCCGCCGGTTTCCCAGGAGCAGCCGAGCCATTTGACGGAATCGACGATGGCGTCGACGTATTCCTGCTCTTCCTTCTCCGGATTGGTGTCGTCGAAGCGCAGGTGGCAGCGGCCGCCGAAGGCTTCGGCGAGGCCGAAGTTGAGCAGGATGGACTTGGCGTGGCCGAAGTGCAGATAGCCGTTCGGCTCGGGCGGGAAACGGGTGCGGATCTTGGCCGGGTCGAGCGGCGCCGCGGCGTGGTCGGCGGCGGTGCCGGGGTGCCCGGCCCAGCGGCGCTGCGCGTGCTTGCCGGCGGCCAGGTCGGCCTCGACGATGTTCTTGATGAAATTGGCGGCGGGGGCGACTTCTGGTTTGGCTGGGCTGCTCACGGTTGAACCTCAATTTTTGATCATGCTATTTTAACCGGCAGTGTGGATTAAACCGCTACAATTCGGGCATGTCCGCCTTGCATAACCTGACTGCGTTGAACTTCCTGGCTGTCGGCATTGGCGCCGCTTTCGGCGCCTGGGTCCGCTGGCTGCTGGGCATGGTCCTGAATCCGTTGTTTATCGCGCTGCCGCTTGGAACGCTGGTTGCCAACGTGATCGGCGGCTATCTGGTCGGCGTTGCAGTGGGTATTTTTCACCTCAATACGCATTTCCCGCTGGCCTGGAAACTGTTCGTGATTACCGGTTTTCTCGGCGGATTGACCACCTTTTCAACCTTCTCTGCAGAGGTCGTCGAGCGTCTTCTGGCCGGCCAGCCAGCGTTGGCGATCGGGCTGGCTTCGGTGCATCTGGTCGGCTCCCTGACGGCAACTTATCTCGGTTTGCTGACGGTCGGCGCGACGCGAATCTGGGGTTGATCCAGCGACGAAGCCTGGCTTTGCGGTTGCTGCGGTCAACCTGAAAAACGGCCATTTTTTACCGATGGCGAAATCCGGCATTTTTTCCGGTTGACCGCAGCATTTAGTCCGGGTCGGGACTACGCTCCGTAGCGCCGCCGATAAGCGGCTGTCACGATGGTGTGGGCACGAGCGAGGTCGACTTCGCTGAGCATTGCGGCGCCTTCGCGCCTGATCCGCGTGAGCCAGCGTCGGGGCGGTTCAGTGGCGTGGCGCGGCGGCAGGCCGCGGGCGGTGAATTCGGCTTCGAGTTGATCGAGGGCGATACGCTCCGGGGTTTTGGCGCTTTCGGTTTGCGTGGTGTTTTCTGACTTGCTGCGCGTGCTGCGCCGCAGACGGCGTAGCAGGAAGGTGGCGAGACCCAGCAACAAGGCGGCGGTCAGGCCGATTGCGGGACGTTGCAAATCACCGATTACGATGTTCTGACGCCATTCGCCAAAGCGCTGCCAGAGGTAGGAAAGCAGGTCGCTCAGCGGCTGCCAGAAGGGTGTGCGTTGTTCCTCTTCGGCGAACCAGGTGGCGGGTGTCGTGTCCACTTCCACCCAGCGGCCGTCCACGTAGGCTTCGGCCCAGGCGTGGGCGTGGCGTTGGCGAACCAGGAAGGCGTCTTCGAGAGGGCTGTACTCCTGCACGGCATAGCCAGTGACATAGCGCGCCGGGATGCCCAAGCTGCGCAGCAGCAGAACCGTGGCGCTGGCGAAATATTCGCAGTGGCCGGCCCGGTCTTCGAGCAGAAAGCGCTCCAGGTCGCGTCCTTCCTGGGTATTTTTGCCGCTGCCGAGGAAGAGGGTGTAGCGGAAGTTGGTGCTGAACCAGTCTTGCAGTCCGGCCAGGCGCTGCTGCTCGCTGGCTGAAGCAAGTGCGGCGAGTTGCGGAATGCGGGGCAGCAGTTGATGGTAACGCGGCGGCAGCGCCAGATCGGCGGCTTGCGGCGGCCCTTCGGGCGGGCCGCCAGGGCTGGCGGTAATTTCGATCGCAGCGGGTGCATCGCTCAATCGCACCACGCCATAGCGATTCTGCTCCAGCCGTCCCTGGGCGCCGTGGATCTGCGCTGTTGCTGGCGGAAGCGGCAGCAGGGCCACGCCTTTGCGGCTTTGTCCGCGCAGGTGGATGCCGTTTTGGGGAGCGGGCGCCGGTGTCAGGGGCGTGAAGGCATCCTGGCGGGCGATCCAGGTCTGGCCGTTGAAGTAGGTGAACACGCCGCTGCGCAGAAGCAGGGAGGGCGTGGCCGGTTGTAGCCGCACGCGCCAGACGATGCGTTCGGAAAGCTTTACCTGGCCAAGATCGCCGATGCGGGTCTGGCTCTGGTAGGGGTCAGTGTCGATGTCGGAGAGAAAATCCATCGCCCAATCATCCACGGCTTGATGGCTGCGTTCCAGGCCGTTGCCAAGCAGCAGGCCTGCGCCGGTCGCCAGTGCGGCAGCGAGCGCGAAGGCGGCTGTGTTGGCCCTGCTGGCGGGCGCGGGGTTCGCACTTCTGCGTACGAGGAAGAGCCAGAACGCCACGACGCCGGCCAGCGCCCAGTAGTACTCATCCGTGGTGGGGGTGAGGCTGGAGGCAAGCAAGGTGACGGCGAGATAAAAACGGGCGAAATCGCCCGGTGGCCTGGCGTGGAGGCCTGCCTTGCTTCCGGATAAGCGGAAAGCAAAGAGCAAGGGAGCATCGCTCAGGGTCGTGGCCAGGGCCAGCGGGAACAGCGCCAGAGGCAGCCAGCCGGCGGCGTTCACCAGACCCTGCGGCAAACCCTGAATGACGAGAAAACCGGTCAGGGTGGAGACGGAGGCCAGTACGGAAGCTTTGGCGAGGCGGGCCAGTTGCAGCGCGTTGATGGGCCGTTGCAGGTGCGCCAGGGTGGTGCCGAGCAGTCCCGCGGCGAGCAGTGCGCCGAGCCAGAGCTGGCCGGCGCTGAAGCCCCAAAGCACAAGGCTTGCTGATGCGACCAAGGTCAGATGCTTCATGCCGCCTCCGCCGCAGGGATGCGTTGAAGGATGCCCGCATAGCGGCCGTCATCGGCGGCGCTGCCGACATTGACAGTCGCATCGCCGACCAGCAGTACCCGAGGGCGCAGGCCACGGGCGAGAAGTCGATCTATTGCGTTGCGTCGTACCTCATCCCAGGCGAGGAAGATGATGATCAGCGAAGAGACCCGGCCGGCGTGGCGCTCCATGCTGGCGAGCAGCGGCGTGATGCCGCTGGCCGGGGTTGGTGTCACGGTGGCGAGTACGCGCAGCAGGGTATCGGTTTCCCCCAGACCGCGCCCGCTAGTGAGGCGATGCACCCGGTCGCCGACGAACATCAGGTCGAGCAGGCTGTCTGCCTCGCGTGGGCGGGAGACGAGGCCGGCGGCGAGCGACACGGCCGTTTCGAAACTTGCGCCGAAGGCTTGTCCGCCCGCCGTGTCCAGCACCAGCGCGTGGCGAGAGAAAAATTCTTCCTGATATTCGCGCACCAGCGGTTTTCCGGTGCGGGCGAAGCTGCGCCAATGAATGGCGCGCAGGGGGTCGCCGGGGCGGTAATCGCGCAGGGAGCGGAATTCCTCGGCGTCGCCCACATGCAGGGCGAGTGAAATACCGCCGGGCTGAAGCAGGCGTTCGCTGACAGAGGGTGGCAGGGTAACGTTCAGGCGGGCCGGCAATACTGCTAGGGTGGCGACTGGCGCGTCCACCCGCACGCGGTTTTCCACCAGGCCAAGTGGCCCATGGATGACACGATACAAGCCGTCGAACTGCGCGAGGCCGCGGGCGTTGGGGGGTGCCACCGCATCCAGTTCGACGCGCTGTCCCGGCAGCAGGATCGGCAGGCTCAGCCGATCCACCTCAAACGTACGCAGTCGACGCAGCAGCGCCAGATAGGTCGAATAGCCGGCCCGTCGAGGCAGGCTTCCGGCTTCGGGCCATGGCTGGGCGAGGTGTTCCTGCAGCATCTGCGGCGCCAGGGCCTGTTTTCCGGCATTCCACACCTGGAGTCGGTAGCGCCCGATCTGGTCGGCGCTGACAAAACGGGGCAGCAGGCGTTGCGCCCGAAGGGAAACGCTGCGGCGCCGCGCCAGGGTGACGGCGACCGCATCCACCGCCAGCAGGCTGACGCCGAGAGTGAATAGCAGATGCGCCGGATTGGCTCGGGTGTCGATGCCAAAAGCGGCGGCGAAGGCGGTCAGCCCGAGCAGCGTCATGCCGCTGGGCGTCAGCCGGTCCCGCACCCAGCGGGTGACGAGAAAGACGCGGCGAAACAGGGCCAGTTTGGCCATGTCGCTAAACCGGTACCGTGACCTGAGCAAGAATCTCGCGAACCACGTCAATGCCGGTGGTGCCAGCGTAGCGCGCCTGCGGATCAAGGGTGAGCCGGTGGGCGAGTACGTCTGCGGCAATTTCCTGCACCAGGTCGGGGGTGACGAAGGTCTCGCCGTCAAACAGGGCCAGGCTGCGGGCGAGCTGGAAGAGGGCGATGGAGGCGCGCGGGCTGGCGCCCATGTGCACTGCCGGGTGCTGTCGCGTGGCCTGAACCAGGGCCACCATGTAGTCGCGCAGGGCGGGCGCCACCGTGATTTGCGCCGCGGCTTCACGCGCTGCGAGGAGGTCGGCGACGCTGGCGCAGGGGCTCAGATCGTCGAGGGGATGGTGTTCAGCGCGATAGTCGAGCAGCCGTACTTCCTCTTCGGCGCTGACATAGCCCAGGCCGATGCGGATGCCGAAACGGTCCATCTGCGCTTCCGGCAGGGGATAGGTGCCGGCCTGCTCGACCGGGTTCTGGGTGGCGATGACGAAATAGGGATGGGGCAGCGTGCGGCGCTGGCCATCCACCGTCACCTGGGCTTCAGCCATGGCTTCGAGCAGCGCCGACTGGGTGCGTGGCGAAGCGCGGTTGATTTCGTCGGCAAGCAGTACGTGGGCAAATACCGGGCCTTCGTGGAAGCGAAATGCCTGGCTCGGCACATCGAAAATCGAGACGCCGACGATGTCGCTGGGCAGCAGGTCAGGCGTGAATTGCACGCGGGAGAAGGTGGCTTCCACCGAACGGGCCAGCGCTTTCGCCAGCGTAGTCTTGCCGGTGCCGGGAAAATCGTCGAGCAATACGTGCAGTCCGGCTACCCAGGCCGAAACGATCTTGCGGATATTGCCTTCCTGGCCATGAAGCACGGTGGCAAGACGGTCGGCGATCAGGCGTGGGGTGTTACGGGAAGTCATGGTTGCTCCGGCATGTCGTGGTTTTGTCGGGGGCATGGCCAGATGGAGGCGCCATATCCATGTTTCGCGAGACGCAACGCGATTTCGGCATTGCATCTGGCCAGCTTGCGCCCGGCGCAGTTTTTCAGCGAAATGAACGCTGCGTATTCCTGGCCGGTGTCCATGTACAGATTGTCGCCAATTTCTGCTTCGTGGCCTTTGTAGTGGCCGAAGCAGCGCGTCACGGGCGCATCCGGATAATCCCGGACCTCGGCCATGCGAAGCGTGGTGAAGCCGGCATCCCGGGCGATGGCCTGTATCAGGTCGGCGCCGCAGGCGGTGTTGCCACCGGGTTGTTGGACGAGGATGAACGTCACGCGGGGGCCGTTCTCTTCGTCAGGCAGGATTGATTTGGCATGGCGGAATGATGATAACCATTGGCCAGTGATGAGGGCAAGGTGCGCGGCTTCGGCCTCGCCAGCGAGGGCTTCCACGGTCAACCCGAAAAAAAGCCGGAGTTTGCCGTGGCAAAAACCGGCGTTTTTTCGGGTTGACCGCAGCATTGCCTGAACTGCGACTTTCCTGACGCCAGCGCGTGCGGGCGTGCCCGTCGTTGCGGATGTGTCCGCTCAGGTCGTGACTTTCTCGATCTGCGCGGGCGATAGTCCGGCCTGGGTAATCAGGCTGCCCTCGCTGGTATTCCACCAGACCACGACCCAGGCGGTACCGTCCGCATCAATGCGTTCAACCTCGCAGCGTGAGCCGACCATGTTCATGAACATGTCCAGGTCGTCTTCGTCGAGATCAGGGTCTGGTGTGATGTCGAGAATGCGGACTGTGTCGCCTGGTGCGACGCTCTCGCCCTTGCAGTCGGTGGTAATGCTCATGTTGGCTCCGTGGGTGGTGCTCTCGGGTTAAGGATGTCGCAAAGACGACAGTGCGCAGCGGATTTCACACGCTGTGCAACAGGCGTGCCAAGGGCAACCTCGATGGCTGTATGGAGCAGGCAGCAAGAAGCGTGATGGCAAAAGCCTGGCGGATATCCATGGTGACATCATCGTGGTGGCGGCTTCTTGCCCGACAATCGGACAGCTGCATACGGAGCGGACAAGGCGGCAGTGTCCAGTCGCGATGGGCCTCAAATGTAAGGGGGCAAGCGGTGACATTGGTTGAGGTCGTTGCCAATGCGATAATCCCGCCCCATGACCAAGGCAAGACAACCCGGCGCCGCTCCCCGGCGCGACGATCCTCTCCAGCACACCCTGACCGCCGACGCCAAGCGTCTGCGCGGGCTGCAACGCGAAATCCTGCGGTCGACCGCGGAAAAACGGCAAAAAATGCAGGCCGATTTCGGCGCGCTGCTCGCCGCCTCGCAGGCCGCCGTCGCCGCACGGCGTGGCAAGCTGCCCAAACCCGAATTCCAGCCCGACCTGCCGGTCAACGAGGGGCGCGACGAAATCGCCAGGCTGATCGCCGACAACCAGGTGGTCATCGTCTGCGGCGAGACCGGCTCGGGCAAGACGACGCAGTTGCCGAAGATCTGCCTCGATCTCGGCATCGGCGCCCGTGGCCTGATCGGTCACACGCAGCCGCGCCGCCTCGCCGCCCGTTCGGTGGCGACGCGCCTGGCGCAGGAGTTGAAGACCCAAGTCGGTGCCGGTGTCGGCGTGAAGATCCGCTTCCACGACAAATCGACGCCGGAGAGCTGGGTCAAGCTGATGACCGACGGCATCCTGCTCGCCGAATCACAAAGCGATCCTTACCTGAACGCCTACGAGGCGATCATCATCGACGAGGCGCACGAGCGCAGCCTGAACATCGACTTCCTGCTCGGCTACCTGAAGCAGTTGCTGCCGCGTCGGCCGGACCTGAAGCTGATCATCACCTCGGCGACCATCGACGCCGAGCGCTTCTCGCAGCATTTCAATGGCGCCCCAGTGATCGAGGTGTCCGGCCGCCTGTACCCGGTCGAAGTGCGCCATCGCCCGGTCGAGGACATCGACAAGAAGGACGACGAGCGCGACCTCTACGACGCCATCGTCGATGCCGCCGACGAACTGTCGCGCCTCGGTTCCGGTGACATCCTCGTCTTCCTGCCCGGCGAGCGCGAAATCCGCGAGGCGGCGGAGGCCTTGCGCAAGCACGCGCTGGCCCGGCCCGGCCTGAGCACCGCGCATGCGCCGGAAATCCTGCCGCTGTTCTCGCGCCTGTCGGCCGGCGAGCAGGACCGCATCTTCAAGCCCTCGGGCGGCCAGCGGCGCATCGTGCTGGCCACCAACGTCGCCGAAACCTCGCTCACCGTGCCGGGCATCCGCTATGTCATCGACACCGGCCTGGCGCGGGTCAAGCGCTACTCGTACCGCAACAAGGTCGAGCAGTTGCAGGTCGAAAAGATTTCGCAAGCAGCGGCGCGGCAGCGCGCCGGCCGCTGCGGCCGAGTCGCCGCCGGCGTCTGCATCCGTTTGTATGATGAGGCCGATTTCAACGCGCGGCCGCCGTTCAGCGATCCGGAAATCCTGCGTTCCTCGCTGGCCGGCGTCATCCTGCGCATGAAGTCGCTGCGCCTGACCGACGTCGAGAGCTTCCCCTTCATTGAACCGCCGCCGGCCAAGGCGATCAGCGACGGCTACGCGCTGTTGCAGGAGCTCGGCGCGCTCGACGATGAAAACCGCCTGACCAAGGTCGGCGAGGCGCTGGCCAAACTGCCGCTTGATCCGCGCATCGGCCGCATGCTGGTCGCCGCCCGCGACCTCGGCTGCCTGAAGGAAGTGCTGGTCATCGCCGCCGGGCTGTCCACGCAGGACCCGCGCGAGCGGCCGCAGGAACGCCAACAGGCGGCGGATGAGAAGCACAAATTGTTCGCCGACGAGAAATCGGAATTCCTCAGTTGGGTCAAACTCTGGCAGTGGTTCCAGAACGCCGTCGAGCACAAGAAATCGAACAAGTCGCTGGTCGACACCTGCCATGCGCACTTCCTCTCCTACCTGCGCCTGCGCGAATGGCGCGAGGTGCATGGCCAGTTGCACGCGATGGTGGCCGAACTGGGCTGGAAGGGAAACGACCTTCCCGGCACCTACGACGCCATCCACATGGCGCTGCTCTCCGGTCTGTTGGGCAACATCGGCTGCAAGTCGGACGAGTCCGGTTACTACCTCGGCGCGCGTGGCA
Source organism: uncultured Dechloromonas sp. (assembly GCA_964583695.1). Classification (GTDB taxonomy): domain Bacteria; phylum Pseudomonadota; class Gammaproteobacteria; order Burkholderiales; family Rhodocyclaceae; genus Azonexus. Next base: position 741 of record CAZOWA010000076.1, on the reverse strand, counting down.
TCCGCTTCCTCATTCACCCCTCGTCGCCGCTGCAGAAGAAGGCCGGCAAGTGGATCATGGCCGCCGAGATCACCGAGACGACGCGCCTGTTCGGCCGCTGCGTCGCCCGCATCGAGGATGGCTGGATCGAGAAAGTGGGCGCTCACCTCATCAAGCGCCAGTACTTCGACCCGCACTGGGAAAAGAAGGCGATGCAGGTCGCCGGCTGGGAACGGACGACCCTCTACGGCATCGTCATCAACCCGAAGCGGCGCATCCATTACGGCCCGCTGGCGCCGGCCGAGGCGCGCGAGATCTTCATCCGCCAGGGGCTGGTCGGCGAGGAAATCGAGGAGTCGTTTGCGAAGAGATGGCCTTTCTTCCAGCACAACCAGAAGCAGATTCGCGAGATCGAGAAGATCGAACACAAGCAGCGCCGCCAGGACGTGCTGGTCGACGACGAGCTGATCTTCGCCTTCTACGATCATCTCATTCCGGAAGACATCCACAACGGCGCCACCTTCGACCACTGGCGCAAGAACGCCGAGCAGGAGAACGCCAAGCTACTGTTCCTGGCCAAGGACGACCTGATGCGCCATTCGGCGGCCGGCGTCACCACCGAGGCCTTCCCGCACAAGCTCAAGGCCGGCGGCGTGGAGTACGCGCTCACTTATCACTTCGAGCCAGGCTCGCCCAGGGACGGCGTCACGCTGACGCTGCCATTGGCGCAGCTCAACCAGATTCCGGCGGCGCGCATGGAAT
>CAZOWA010000075.1:0-9324 GCA_964583695.1 uncultured Dechloromonas sp. | reverse complement strand
GCGCAACCTTGCCAAGGTTGAGGTCGAGAGTTCGAGACTCTTCTGCCGCTCCAGTCATGAAGAGGGAAAGCGAATATCGCTTTCCCTCTTTTGCTTTGGCTGCCAAGATAGGGTAGTACGTGGCCTGGGTGGTGAAATTGGTAGACACAAGAGACTTAAAATCTCTCGCTCATTGAGTGTACGGGTTCGATTCCCGTCCCAGGCACCACATTTCAAGTGAAAGTGACAGTCCCTGTCGGTGGAGATATCCCTTACAGAAAAGGTGATATGATCCGCCCCCATTTCACTTCAACACCTCGTTACGATGATCATTTACGACCTTTGCTGCGATAACAACCACCGATTTGAAGGGTGGTTCGGCAGTGCTGCCGACTACGAAAGTCAGCAGGATCGGCATATGATCTTGTGCCCGCAATGCGAAAGTCACAACGTCAGGCGAGTGCCTTCTGCCGTTGCCATCGGAGGCAACCCTCCTGAAAAAGCGTCAACTGCCTCAACGCCAGCCAGCACGGCAATGCTGCCTGCCGGACAACAGGCTATGGCGCTATACCGTCAGCTGGTTGGTACGCTAATCAACAGTTGCGAAGACGTAGGGAGCTCGTTTGCGGAAGAGGCGAGAAAAATTCACTATGCCGAGGCGCCGGAACGGGCCATACGCGGACATGCCACCCATGAGGAATGCGAAGCGCTCGCCGACGAGGGCATCGCCGTCATGCGTCTGCCGGACGTCAAGGACGAGCACTGACCAGATCAGGGCAGCACCGGCATCAAGCGCTTTCGATAGGAATCAGTGAGCGGGCCGAAACGATCAGACGTTTCCGTGCGCCAGCCCCAAGCTGACGTTCGACTTCCCACATCGGCAATCCTTTGATCACTGCGACTTGTTCAATGGCTGTCACCACAGCACCGAATTTGACGCAAAGATATTGGGCACCATGTTTGATGGAAGTCGTAACTTTCATGTTTCAGAACCTCTGGTGTAGTGGAACAGTGTGCTGATACTAATCTGATTTGCGGAATGTTGAACCGGATAAATACCGGCCAATCAGTTCGATTTTTTCGAAGCAGGGATACTTTTGTCGTTGATAGCAGAATCTCAGCATTCATCGCCGGCAGCTTCGACTTTTCCCATGACCGCTTCAATCACGATTTTACATAATACAAAGTAGTCCCTGACGTTTCCTTATACACCGTGGCTTCAGCCGGGGTGGGTGTCACAAAATTTGTGACAAGACCGAGTGTCAGCACAAAGCTTGCTGCACGCGCATGTTCTACAAAAGGGCTCCAGAATGCGCGCTTCCTTTCGTCCTTCTCGGTCGCTAGTTCGTTTGCCGCAATTACGGCTTTCAAGTCTGCGCCGATGTACTCGGCAAGCTGAACGCATGCTTTAACAGGCAATCCGGTTTTTCCGTTTTTCGCGTGGCTCATGTTGGGTTGGCTGATTTCCAGCATTCGCCCAAGCGCTGTGAGGCTGCCTGCCTTTTTCGATCCTTCGTCGATGTAGTCCTTGAGCATCATAAAAAAATTCCTTTCGAGTATTGACATGTGAGTTTTCATATGATGTTATCTGCACATGTGAAATTTCACATACATCGGGGCGTATCCCCATAGCGTAATTCTAGGCCCAAACCGGCCATTTTTGGAAAGGAAACATCATGTCCTCAGTCTCTAAGCGCGTTCAAATTCTCCACGTCGACCCGCGCAAGTCCGCAAAAGGCAATTCGTATCAAGTCGCCCAGTGCGTCGTCCTTGATGAAGATGGCATCCCGAAAGTCGGGGAACTCTGGAATTTCAACAAAGACGTCGACGTAAAGCAGGGCGAATTCACCGCCGTGTTTGAGATTCACGTCGACATGGATCGCAAGGTTACGAGCCAGCTAGTTGCCTTGAATCCTGTAACCGCCTCCAAGCCCGCTGCTGCCGTCAAGTAAAGGCGCAAAAAAATGGGGCTAGTCGGCTGGAACCGGCTAACCCCGTATCACCCACTTATCTGCACTAAATGGATGACATGGACACAATTCTAAATGCTGATTTCGATATTGACAACCCCTGCGAATCTATGCGTATTTCAACGCCCGTTGATCTACGCGGGGACTATTACGCCAAGGTTACAAAGCTGCGCGGCGGGTGTCTTGAGGTCTGTATGAAAAACGTTCGCCCGATGGCCCAAGCGAAATTTGCCGAACAATGGGAAAACCATTTTCCGGTGTCGCTTGCGCCCAAAGACGAAAAGTCAGCATCTGAAATTGAAGCCGAACGGGAGGCGAATCACCGTCGTGCTGTCCGCAAGGCCAAACAAACAACCCGTTGGCTCGTACAGCAAATGCAAGCGGATCGCCTCTTGACCCTGACCTACCGCGATAACGTCGAAGATCGGGAAAAGGTCAAAGGGGATTTCTCCCGCTTTCGCCGTCTCGTCGCAAACGGCTGGAAAGGTCAGCCCGGTCTAAAGGACTGGCGATATGTTGCAGTGCTCGAAAAACAGCAGCGTGGTGCGTTCCATGTCCATATCGCTGTCAGAGGCTGGCAACCGGTTAAATTCCTGCGTCAGTGCTGGTATCGCGCCTGCGGTGCCGACATGGATGCAACCGGATCGGAAACGCCAGGGCAGATCAACGTCACGCCTCCCCGTAACGATCAGGGGCCACGGCGTAAAAAGGAATGGGCAACCTCCCGCCTCGCTTTTTACATCGTCAAATACATGCAAAAGACATTTGACGAAACGTCGCTGGAAAAGAACCGTTACTGGCGCTCAAAAGACATTGATGCACCGTCGCAGTATCGGCATTGGCTCGTCGCTACCAACATGCTTGACGCAATTCACGAACTTATTTCAACGCTGAGTTTTTCGGAAGGATTCGCGCTTCGGATGCATTGGAGCACGAACGATGGCGCGGTCTATTGGTGTTCGGGGGTCTGTGATGAAACATGAAATCCGGCTGTTTTCCCCTCTGTTTGGCTCTGCCGTTCTTGTTGTCTTGTCGTGGATCGCAAACGGTCCCTGCGCTTCCTACATCCAGTTCGGGCAACCCATGACCCGCGCTGAAGCGTCTCAGCATGGATCGGATTTGATGGCGTGGTTTAGTTCGCTTTCATCTGAATCCCCGTCTTCTCTGCCGTTTTCGTGGTCAGTGGTGAATTCTGACTTGGAGTTCTTGCCATGGTGACTAAAATTTTCGCGCTGTTGTTGGCGCTCGTCTCCACCCCGTTATTTGCTGTGACTTGCTACACCCAAGTCAGTTTTTACGGTTGTGCTAATCCTACTGGTACTTATTGCACAAAAGTCGCCGTTACCGCGCTGATCCCCGACCCCGGCACCCCGGCTGCGTCTTGTAACTATCTCACGCTCTCCGGTTCTGAGTTTTCGACCATTGCAAATTCGATCAACACGGTTCCGACGTTGACAACCCGTGTCACGAACGTCGAGTCCGGTTTGAATGCCCTGTATCCGCGTGTGTCTGCCCTTGAAACAGAGGTCACTAAATGGGATTCCGCCATTGCCCAAAACACGCAAGCGGTTGGCACGCTCAATCAAGTTCTCAACGAGCCTTTTGACCTTCAAACAGGTCTGGCGGCGTTCGCGTTTTTCTTCTCCACGACGTTGTTTTTCTACGGTGTCGCCCGTGGTGCTGGGGCGATTCTTGAAACGGTCAGGCGTCCTCTCGGGCGTGGTTGATTTTTGGGGTGTATCCCCGGAAAACCGGCTAGGCGGTTCCCTAGCATTTTCTAAATGAGGTGTTCAAATGTTGCGTTCTGTCTACATGGCCATTTGTGGTTTCTTCCTTTCTTTCATGTCGTTTTTTGCCCGTGCCGCTGGCCCTGACTTTTCCGGCATGACCGGTCAAATTGACTGGACTACGGCTATTGCCGCGCTGTTGCTCGTCGCTGGTGGTCTGGCTGCGGTCTATGTCGTTATGACTGGTTCCGGCCTGATCAACGCGAAGATCAAGTCCGGCCGTTAATGCGGTCATTTGGGGGTCGATGCTGACCCCCATTTTTTCAGAGGTGATGCGATGACTTCGGCGGCTTATTGGTACTTGATGTTTTCGGCGTTCGGCATGGTGTGTGGCTGGGCCGCTGTGAAAGGATTGTCCGGTGAATAAGAAGCGGTTTCATGCCTTGGCCATGGCCGCGTTTGTTTTTTTCGCGTCCATTTTTCCGGCTCGTCAGGCTTTTGCGCTTGTGCCGATTGCGTTTGGTTTAAGTGCTAGTTCGCTTGGTGGTGGTTCTGCGGCGTTCTCTCTTACGTCCATTGGATCGGCGCTGATCGGCGGCACGATCTTCGCGCTTGGTCTTACCCCTACTGAACTCTCGGACGGAACAAACCCGACGCCGATTCGTATCCCCCTTACAACCGCCGACCCGTCCAGCTATATGCCTGCTCCTACGGGTGTTCCGGCTGACGCGCCTTATTCTGGCACCGCGCCCGCTGAAGGTACGGTTGATGATGTCAATTATTCCGGGTGGCTCGCGTCCGGTGACAAGCTTTACCCCACGCTTGATGCTGCCGCCTCAAACGGTCGCTATTTGTCGTTTCCGCCGCTCGCAACGATGCAAGCTGAGGCTACACCTCAAGTCCCCACGGCTTATAGTTGCTGGATTCCTGACCCGGCTGATCCTTATTCAGCGCGCTGTAATACCTTCGTTAAGTCGCCGTCTGGTGATATTTCGCAAGGTGGCCGGATTTACCCGTTTTATCAAGGTCAGGGTCACTGCGCGCCCGGTTATTCCCCCTCGGAAAACTCGGATTCTGGTTGTGCGCTGACTGACCCGAAAGCAGCGTCAAAGGATTTTCTCGCCGACTTTCGCCGGAACGGTCAGGAATACACCATGACCGATGCAGACGGAATGCCCGCATATGCCAATAACTCCGGTGGTGGTGTTGGTGTCTACGGTCAGGATGCCGACGGAAAACCCGTGTATGTCCATGTCACTCCTACCGCCGACGGTGGTGCCAAGGTCAATGTTTACACTCAAGAATCCGGCAACGTTGCCGCCAAAACAATCACTGTCGGTGCAAACGGTGTTGTCACGAATGTCACGGCCCAAACTGTGCCAGGTACGATTTCGGCCCCCACTGCGATAAATACCCCGGCTGTGGTTCCCGCCATTGATGCCGGTACAGGTACGGGCACCGGCACCGGCACGAATACCGGGAGCATTGTTTTCCCGACCGATTACGCCCGAACTGGCGAGGCGTCGACTGCTGCGTCGTCAATAAACACTCGACTGGATACCCTGCACAGGGACATGACGGAAAAGGGTACTGATCCCGTTGACCCGACCGTACCGCAGGCCAGCGAATTTCAGAATGCGTTTTTTAATGGCACGTTCGCTGAACTCGCGTCGTGGCGTCTCCCTGCCCATACGTCGACGTGCCCGACGACTACGTTTGACTATACGTTGTTCGGCAGTCATCAAGTCCACGTTATGGATGCGCAGTGCATTATCGCTGAGCAGGTTAGGGCGGTTTTTTCCGTCGTGATGGTGGTGTTTTGGGTTGTCGCCGCCTTGTTCGTACTGTTAGGAGCCTGACATGTGGGCACTTCTCGCGCCGTTGGTTACGTGGTTGCTTCGCGCTGTAATCATCCAGTTTCTAGTTTTGTCGTCGGTGGTCGCTCTTGTTGTGTTTCTCGTGCCGTTCGCGGTCGATAAGCTCTCGGCCTATATCGGCACCTCCGCGCTTAATTCGGCGTTCGCAAATCTGCCCGCGGGCATCTGGTACTTCGTGGATTTTTTCCGGCTTGATTTCGGCATTCCGTGGGTGCTGTCGGCCTTCATCGCACGTTTTCTGATTCGTCGTTTGCCGGTGATTGGCTGATGGCCATGTCCGCGTACACCGGGGTGCAAGGCTCCGGTAAATCTTACGAAATCGTTTCATCGGTCATTCTGTCGGCCCTCGCTGCCGGTCGGCGTGTTGTTACCAATGTTGCCGGGCTGAAAGCCGATTTGATCGCGGCTTACGTCGAAAAACACCGCGGTGTCCCTGTCGAAAAGCAGGGTGTCATTGTTCCGGTGTCGAATGATGATGTGACCAAGGATTATTTTTTCCCGAAAGAGGGCGGCGGGAGATTCAAGGTTGACGTGTACCTCGATCTCGATGGCCATGAGGTATCCAGTCCGGCTTTGGCAAAGTCACGCGTGACGATTGAAAAAGATTCGATCGTGCAGGGCGGTGACTTGGTGATTTTTGATGAGTGCTGGCGCTGGTACGCCACCGGGGAAAAGCTGTTACCGGCTCATATGGTGTTTTTCCGGATGCACCGCCATTTTCTTCACCCGGTGACCGGTGTTTCCTGTGACATTGTTTTCGTAGTGCAGGACATTGGCGATTTACAGCGTAAGGTCAAGGCGACAATCGAAAAGACCTTCTGGATGAAAAAGCACAAGGATTTGGGCTTCGACAACCGCTATGTCGTCAATGTCTATTCCGGTAATACGGTGCGTGAACGTGCGCTGTCTGAGTCGATTCAGCGTCAATATGATCCCGAAATTTTCCCGCTTTATAGCTCGTATTCGCAGGCTAAGTTGGCGTCCGGTGTTGAGGTTGCCGCCGATAGTCGTGGCAATCTGCTCAACCGAAAAATCATCAAGTACGGTATCCCGGTCGCTGTTCTGTGGATCTGTGGTGCCGTTTGGTTCATGTGGCGTTTTTTTCATCCTGAGCCGCAAAAAAAGCCTGATCCGGTGCCCCTTGCTGAACACAAGTCGTCTGATCCTGCGTTACCCGGTGCCCCGCTAGGCGCTCCACAAAAACCGAAATCAAACGTATCTGACGAGTGGCGCATTGTTGGCCACTATGAACAGTCTGGAATGGTCGTGTTTGTCTTGTCCGATGGTCGCCGTGTGCGCTCGTTGGCTAATCCACCGGCCTATAAGTTTTCGCCAGGTGAATCGGAGTTGATTTTGCCAACTGGCGAGGTCGTCACGCGTTGGTCTGGTGCCAAGGATGAAAAGGGTAGGGGGATGATGTGAAAAAACTTCTGCTGCTGTTGCTCTGGCCGTTCTCCGTATTAGCCGCTGATTTCAGCATTGATCTTCATCAGGTGCCGCTGTCTGATCTTGTTCGCGTGGTTTTTAATGACGTGCTGAAGGCAAATTATGTGGTCGATTCCGCGCTGCTGTCGGATCAAAGCCCGGTTACGTTCACGCTGCGTTCTGTGCCGGTTGATAAGGCGCTGTCTGAGGTTCGCACGCTGCTTGAGGGGAGGGGGTTTAACGTGTCCTCGTCCGGTGGTGTTTATCGGATCGTAAAGCGGTCGGAATCGTTCTCAGATGACGCGGAAATTTTCGTGTACAGGCCTCAATACCGGTCGGCTCAGTATCTGCTGGACTTGTCGCAGTCTCTTTTTAAAACCGGATCGTTCGTCACGTCGCGCAATAATTCGCAAGCGCTCAACGTTGGCCAACTCAACCAACACGCTTTCACTCAGGCCCAAGCCGTGCCGGTGCTCGGGCAACAACAAAATCCGGGCGTGCTTGATAACGGTCTGAATCGCAATTTACAGACTGAAGCCGATTTGATCGTTTTTCGTGGCGAGAAAAAAGACGTGTCCCGTCTTCAGTCTTTGTATTCGCAACTGGATAAGTCTGCCGGGGAACTGATCGTTAAAGCGGTCGTGTTTGAAGTGCAAACAGGTCGCAAAGAAGCCTCGGCGGTTGATCTGGCGCTATCGCTTCTCAAAGGCAAATTTGGCTTGTCTCTCGACGGATCGGCGTCGACGTCGGGAGGGTTTGCCTCCGTCAAGTTTTCGGGCGGCTCTCTCGATCTGACTGCGGTGTTTGATGCGTTGTCGTCCGATGATCGTTTTAAAGTGCTGACAAGTCCCCGAATGCGTGTCAAGTCCGGTGCGTCTGCCCGGTTTTCGGTCGGCAATGAAACACCGGTTTTATCGTCGGTGTCCTATGATTCCGACGGTCGACCTATCCAGTCCGTCGACTACAAACCAAGCGGCGTAATTTTCGAGCTGAAGCCTTATGTGCGTGAGACGGTGTCAGATTGCAAAGTCACACAGCAGCTAAGCCAATTCGTGCCGACTTCAAACGGTGTCAATAATTCCCCGACGCTGATCAAACGGGAGCTATCCACGGAAGTCACGATTTCCGATGGTCAGATCGTTTTGTTAGGTGGCCTCGATGACGAAAAATCGACTGCCAACAATACCGGCCTGTCCTTCCTTCCTGATTTTCTGCGTTCCTATCGAGCCGAAAACGTAAAGACCGAAATTGTTTTGATGTTGCAGGCGGATCGTATTTAAAATGGGTATTTTGAACGAGCTAAACATGCCCGACAAAATCCAGCGTGAGAACAAAGCCGCTTCTCTTGACCTGCTCGACACGTTCGCCCTGTCTGCGCTCACAGGTCTTTGTGCTCAGATGCCCGAATCACCGCACGTCATAGCTGAACGCGCCTACAAAATCGCAGAAGCCATGATGATGGAAAAAAGGCGCCGTGCCGGTCTACCGTCGTCTTTTTAATACGGCCCCGGGTCTTACAGAGGCTCAAAAATCGGATCATCACGCCTCTTGAGTTTGTGATGATCTGATAGCCCGGAGGGCGGTTTTGAGGGCGGTAAGCCTCCCCGTGACCAGTGTCATGCGTAGCCCCTCACCAACCCCAAACCAACCCCCCTCATGCAAACCCGCCTTTGACTTTGATTTGTCGAATGCCAGGTATAAAAACCCCATGAAAATGTAGTCTCGTCTGTCGCCGCCATGTGGCGAGGAGCTACCGCACCGCAGACACGGCGAGCGCAGCGAGCCTAAAATCTTCATATGGATAAAGTAGAACCGTGAACGTAGAATTCCCCCAAGCAGAGGGGGTTTTCAGCGGTTTGCTTTTGGGTTCCAAGGGTTCCCCTTGGTCGTCAGGATGACGAAAGCGAAAGAGGGCATAACCCCCTGTCCCCTTGTGGGATAGATAACGAACGTTAGCTAGGGTGGCCGCACTCGGTTCCTCAGGAATTCGCCGGTTTTGAAGCCTTTGAACTTGTTTTTAAACTCAGCGTACAGATACCGTAACTGCTACTGGATGATTAGATCGTGCAGAAGCCATGCATGTCTAAGACGATGGTACAGACGAGCGGCAAAAGAAAAGGGCCATTTGCTGGCCCTTGGATACTCTCAGGAGGTTGTCAGACTGTACGGTCTATATCTCCGCAACCCGACGCGGGAAAATCGCCTCAATCGTTTTGAAAGTGCGTTTGACGAACACCTGAACGGCCCCAAACAGCTTCGACTTTTTCCATGACCGCTTCATACGCGATTTAACATAATACAAATTATGCGAAGTCAGCACGACGATTAAACGGGGAGCGCTTTAAG
>CAZOWA010000074.1:0-9792 GCA_964583695.1 uncultured Dechloromonas sp. | reverse complement strand
TCGGCATCTGGTCCTTCCTGCGCCAGTTCATGTACACCAAGACGATCATCGTGGTTGACGACGACATCGATATCCGCGACTGGAAGGAAGTGGTCTGGGCGATGACGACGCGCATGGACGCGGTGCGCGACACGACGCTGGTCGACAACACTCCGATCGACTACCTCGACTTTGCCTCGCCGGTGGCCGGGCTCGGTTCCAAAATGGGGCTGGATGCGACCAACAAGTGGCCAGGCGAGACGACGCGCGAGTGGGGGCGGCCGATAGTCATGGATGACGACGTGAAGAAGCGCGTCGATACGATGTGGAGCGAGTTGGGACTATGAGTTTACGCATTGCTGCGGTCGACCTGAAAAACGAGCAAATTTCGGCAGCCTGGCTGGCGTTGCTCGATCATTACGCAAGTGATCCGATGGGTGGCGGCAAGCCGCTGGCGGATGAAGTACGGGCCAATCTGGTGCGCGAGTTGCTGGCGGTGCCGACATTTCACGGCGCCATCGCTTTCGAGGGCGACGAGGCCGTCGGTCTGATCAATTGCTTTACCGGATTTTCCACCTTTGCCGCCAGGCCGTTGCTCAATATCCACGATATCGTGGTGCATCGCAGCCGGCGCGCACAGGGCGTTGGTCAGGCGCTGCTCGGCTGGGCGGAGGAGGAGGCGCGTCGCCTCGGCTGCTGCAAGCTGACGCTGGAAGTGCTCTCCAATAATCAGCGAGCGCTCGCTTCCTACGAACGGGCCGGTTTTGCGCCCTATGTGCTTGATCCAATGGCGGGACAGGCGCTGTTTTTGCAGAAGTACATCGCCTGAGCGGGTGGAGCCCTTACGCAAATATGCTAGAGTTCACGCCGCTTGATCCAACTCCGGCCTTTTATGATGGCCAAAAGATAAAAATGACAAAAAGCGTGCTTGAGCAGGAACTGACCCGCAAACTCTATGCGTTGCGTGGGGGTATGGCGAAACATGACCGGGCGGTTCTGCTGGGGTTCATTTTTTCCCTGGTTCCCTTGTTTCCCGTGGCCTTGCTTGGCTTCGTCGTCTCCGCCTTCAATTACTCGCTCTACAAGAGCGGCAAGCTCGAACTGGGCGAAAAGAACATGATCGTTGCCGGCATGTTGGTCGGCGCCATCAATGCGGCACTGGGTGGTGCGCTGTTCTACTATTTCGTTACCCGGGTCGGCGGGATCGACTGGCCGGCCATTGCCGAACATATTTTTGGAATGGGACGCTCGTTCCTTGATCACCTTCCCCTGCGCTGGCCGTCCAAGGAAAACGTCGAGATATGAGTACAGAAATTCCCGAAACTGCCGACGAGATCGTCGAAAAAGCCAAGGCGGCGGACCAGAAATTCTGTTTTTCCTGTGGCGTACTGCTGCATCATTCGGCAACGGCTTGTCCGAAGTGTGGCGCGGTCCAGCCCGTTCATAAGGATATGGCGGTTTCTCCATATCGCCCGGCAGAACAGGCAACCAGCCTGCAACCGGTAGCCGCAGGCACCTTGCCGCCCCATCACGTGTTTTGCCGCGGCTGTGCGGCGCACATTCACGAGAGCGCACCGACCTGTCCGAAGTGCGGCGCCGTGCAGCGGGTGAATACTTCCGGCACCAGCGTCGCTTCGGCCGGAAAGGATCGGGTGACGGCGGCATTGCTTGCCATCCTGCTCGGTTCGTTTGGTGCGCACCGTTTTTACCTGGGCCATGTCGGCCTGGGTTTTCTGTATCTGATTTTCTTCTGGACGTGGATACCCGGGATCGTTGGTGTGATCGAGGGCATCATTTATCTGACCCAGAGCGATCAGGAATTCAAGTCGAAATATAACTAGTCACGGAGGTTTGAAAATGGGAATGGTTTTTTGTCGTGGGTGTGGCAAGGAAATTCATGATTCGGCATCGGCATGCCCGCATTGCGGCGCACCGCAGGGCGCCCAGACGCAGCAGGTCGTGGTGAGCAGCAAGAGCAAGCTTGTCCTGGCGCTCGTCTGTTTCTTCCTCGGCGCGTTTGGCATTCACCGCTTCATGGTCGGCAAGATCGGCACGGGCATTCTCATGCTGGTGACCCTGGGTGGCCTCGGCATCTGGTCGCTGATCGATTTCATCGTGATCCTGACCGGTAATTTCTCCGACAAGCAGGGCAACAAGATTACGGCCTAGCCGAATCAGGAATCAGACAGGGAGTAGTTTATGGCGATGGTTTTTTGTCGTGGTTGTGGCAAGGAAATTCACGAAACGGCACCGACCTGTCCGCACTGCGGTGCGCCGCAGAAGGTGGCTACAGTGTCGGTGCCCAGCGACGATATTCCGGATGGCGTCCGGGGGTGGTCCTGGGGCGCCTTTCTGCTTAACTGGATCTGGGCGATCGGTAACAAGACGTGGATCGGCCTGATCGCGCTGGTGCCCTATTTCGGTTTCATCATGGCCATCGTGCTCGGTATCAAGGGGCGCGAATGGGCATGGAAGAACAAGGAGTGGGAAAGCGTCGAACACTTCAACCGTGTGCAGCGCAAGTGGTCGGCATGGGGCGTCGGTCTGATGATTGGCGGCATGTTGCTGGGCATTGTTGCGGCAATCAGCATTCCCGCCTATTTCAGCTACACGCAACGTGCTGCTGAAGCGCAGCAGGCGGAACAGGCCCGGGTCGAAGCCGACCGTATCGAGCAGGAGGCCAAGGCGGAAATGGATCGTCTGGCAGCACAGGTTGTGGCGCAGGATAACGCTGCTGCCCAGGCCCAGGCCCAGGCGGCGCCGGTTGTCGACTTTGCGCCGAGCTTCGATTGCACCAAGGCGACGACCGGTGCCGAGCGGATGATTTGCTCGAGCCGCGCCCTGTCGGAAGCGGATGTGCAACTCAGCCAGGCGTTCAAGGCGGCCATCGCCCGCGGGGCTGATCAGCAGATCTTGCGCGAAGACCAGAGCGAATGGCGGCGTTTCGAGCGTGATGCCTGTGCGACCGAGGCCTGCATGCTTGATTCGTACCGCCAGCGTTATCTGGATCTTGCCGGTTATTGAGCGACCGTTCGCTGTTCGCTTGAGCAGTCATGAAGCGGCACCGATGAAAATCGGTGCCGTTTTTATTTAATGAAACACAGGGATCGGGCGTAGCTGTGTCGCATCTGGTCCGCATCGTAGCGATGGACTGTGCCGACCGGGCAGGCGAGGCGAGCCAGGCAGGTGTGAGCGCAAGGTGAGGCTTCGCGCCGGCGCCAGGCGCTGCAGGTGTCCAGTGCCAGCTTGCCGCTGGCGAGCGCACCCGGCGGACAGGCGCCGATGCAGGGTTTGTCGCGGCAGTCGCGGCACGGGTCGCGCTGGTCAAGCGCCGGGCTTGGAGTGAAATCCGTGTCGGCAAGCACCACGGCGCGATAGGCGAACCAGCTGCCCCATTCGGGATCGATGCCGACCATGAATGGCGAGGGGGAATGCCAGCCGGCGAGCTGGCCAAGTGCTTGCAGGCGGATGTCCTGCGTTGCCGGGTACAGAATGCGGTAGGCGGTGCCTGGCAAAATATCGCGAAAATTCCGGTTCACCGTGGCAATCACGTATTCGTCGATGGGGTTTTCGCCATGCAGGCCGGTGGCCTTGACGCATTCCCAGAGTCGCCGTCCGGCATGACCGAGCAGAATCAGTTGGCGATAGGGGCGGCAGTCGCCGAACGATTCACGAATGTCTGCGGGTAAACCGGCCAGCGCGAAGACATGCTGCCGGTTGAGGCCGGCAGCATCGAAAACTTCGGACGGCAGTGCATCACTCATTTTCCAGAACGGGCGGCTTCTCTCCGCTGCGGCGCTGGGCGACCCAGAGCAGCAGGGCGTCGATGGCTGCACCGCCGGCCTGGGCGCGCGGGTGGTTGATGAGGAAAGTGACGGCGTTATTCCGGCCTTCGGCGTCCAGGGCAAAACCCGAGGCGGTCTTCACGCCGTTCAGCGTGCCGGTCTTGATATGGGCGCGGCCGGTGGCGTCGGAGCCGTTGAGGCGTTTCTTCATGGTGCCGTCGATGCCAACGATGGGCAGGCTGGACACCAGTTCGGGCATGACCGGGCTGTGCCAGGCATCGAGCAGCAGCCGGTTGAGGCTGCCCGCACTGATCCGCTCACTGCGCGACAGGCCGGAACCGTTATCCAGGTTCAGTTCGGCAAAGCGCATGCCGCGACTGTTCAGCCAGTCGGTGATGCGCTGCCGCGCCTGCTCGGCATTGGCCGGGGCGGTATTGTTACCGATGGTCAGGAAAACCTGCTGGGCCATCACGTTGTTGCTGAATTTGTTGATGTCGCGCACCGCGTCGGCCAGCGGCGGCGACTCATGCAGGGCGAGCAGCCTGCTTCCGGCGGGGAGTGTGCCGGCCCGCACCCGGCCGCCCAGCGTGCCGCCGAGTTCCGACCACAGGCTGCGAATGAGGCCGGCGGCCTGTTCGTCGGCCGAAAGCGGGGCGAGGTTGAGCGACTTTTCTTCGCACTGCCGGTTGTAGGTGCCGCTCAGTTCGAGGCGGCTGCCTTTGTCCTCCGGGATCAGGCGGGTGTTGATCAGGTCTTTCCAGTTGCTGCTGCAGGCGCCTTCTGCCATGCGCAGCTGGTTGTCGATGCGCAGGTTGTCGCTCGGGGTTTCCATGAGCACGCGCGGTTTTCCGATGTCCGGCAGAAGCGTGAAGCGCAGGGCGCGGAAATTGATGAGCAGTCCGTCCGGCCCGACGTTGTAGGGGCGCATCGGTTTGTCGTCGAAGGCGCCGGGGTCGATGGCGGGAACGTTGAAACTGCTGCGGTCGAGCACGATGTCGCCGGCAATGTGACGAACGCCGCGAACGCGCAACTGGCGCAGCAGCGACCACAGGTGTTCGATGGCAAAGCGCGGGTCGCCACTGCCTTTCAGGGTGAGGTTGCCTTTGAGGGTGCCGTTGTTGGCATCGGCCTCGTCGGCCCAGGCAGTCGTTTTCCAGGTATAGGCTGGGCCGAGCAGGTCGAGGGCGGCATAGGTGGTGACCAGTTTCATCACCGAAGCCGGATTCATGGCCTGCGAAGCGTTGTGGGAAACCAGCGGTGCAGGGGCTTCGACGGGCTGCACCACGACGGCGACACTGGCTGCCGGAATCTGCGCCGCCTTCAGCGCCTTGAGAACGGTAGGGGGCAGGCCTTCGGCCATCGTGGCGAAGGAAATGCTGGCGCCGGCCAGCAGTGCAATCAATCTGAGGTTCATGAAGAATGGAGCGCCTGAAAGCGCTCCATTCTACTTGGCGAGCCTTATTTCCGGTGAAGTTCGAAGCCGGCGATCAGGGTGTCGAGCTGACGCGCGGTGGCCAGAAGTTCGCCGGCTGCAGCGCGCGCCGACTTGGCCGAGTGGGTGTTCTGCTCGATCAGGTCGGTAATGTGCTGCATGCTCACGGCGACCTCCTCGCTGGCAATGCCTTGCTGGCGGGCTGCATCGGAAATCTGCGTCGCCATCAGCGTCACTTTCCCCGAGGATTGGGTAATGCCTTCTAGCCCGGCAACGCTTTCACGCAGCTTCCCGATTCCCGTTTCTACCTCATGTGCTGCGACTTCCATGCTGGCTACTGCCTGTGCCGTCACGGACTGGATTTCGTTGACGGTGTTGTTGATGTCCGCAGTCGAAGTGGTGGTTCGTTCGGCCAGTTTGCGCACTTCGTCGGCGACCACGGCAAAGCCGCGCCCCTGTTCGCCGGCGCGGGCGGCTTCGATGGCGGCGTTGAGGGCCAGTAGGTTGGTCTGGCTGGCAATTTCGGCGATGACACGGGTAATGTTGCCGATCTTGGCAATCGACTGATTGAGCTGGTCGATGGTCTGGTTCGAGGAATGCACCGCGTCGACGACCCGGTTGGTGGCATCCATGCTCTGGTTGATGTTGGTGTTGCTCAGACTGACCTGTTCCTGCGATTCGTGCGCGGCAGCGGCGGTATCCTGGGCGTTGCT
This sequence comes from uncultured Dechloromonas sp., assembly GCA_964583695.1. Classification (GTDB taxonomy): domain Bacteria; phylum Pseudomonadota; class Gammaproteobacteria; order Burkholderiales; family Rhodocyclaceae; genus Azonexus. Next base: position 3,883 of record CAZOWA010000074.1, on the reverse strand, counting down.
GGCTACTTCCTGGACCGACTGGCTGAATTCCTCAGTGGCGGCGGCGACCCCTTCAACGCTGTTCTGCTGCTGATCGGACTGATCGGCCACCTGGGTCATTTGCTCTTCAAGTTCCTTGCTGCGCTGATCGATCGTTGCCGATGCGGTGCTGATTTCGTCGAGCATGGCCTTCAGTGAAGCCTGCATGATGGCCAGATGGCAAAGCAGTACGCCGGTTTCGTCGCGGCCGGAAATGTCGACGTCGTCGGTCAGGCGGCCTTCGGAAATGCGCTCGAAGTAAGTGATCGCCTTGCGGATCGGATTGACGATCGCCGAGATCATCAATATCCCGCCGGTAACGGCGAGAAGAATGGCGACGACCAGACTGCCGATGGTCAGGTTGCGGATTGAGGTATAGCGTTCCTCTGCTGCGAGATGGCTAGCTTCGGCGTTGTGGGAGAATTCTTCGATCAGCGCTTCGCCATCGCGGCGCATTTCCTTGTAGAGCGGATTGATCTTGAGCAGCAGTACGAGATTGGCTTGCTGGAACTGCCCTTCCTTGAGCAGGTCGCGTGCTGCGTTGATGCCTTCCTTCGAATAGCGTTCGCGCGTTTCGCCAAAACGGGCAAGCAGTTCCTTCTCTTTGTCGCTGAGCGGTACTTTCTGGATTGCTTCGAGCAGTTCGTTGATTTCCTTGCGGTTCTGCAAGGTGGCGTCTACGTGCATGTCGAGCGGGTGGTCGTGCAGTTTGGCGCTGGGGTTGCTTGCATCGTGCTGGAGCGCAAGCATGATCTGCGAGCGATTGTCGGAAAGCAGGAACATCATCTTGTTGGCGAGGTTCGAGGGCAGCAGCTGCCGCTCGTACATGGCCCTCATTTCCTGGTCCGTGGCGACCAGCCCCCGCAGGCCGATGGCGCCAATTGCTGTCATCAACACCAGGATGACAGCAATTGCAGCCCACATGCGTGCACGCAAAGTCAGTGTGCGTTTTGCGCTGCCGGGCAGGCTGCCTTTTTGGCCTGCAGCGGCATAGGCGGCTTCGGCCGCGCTGCGGGCGGCGCGTGGTGCCGGTGTGCGCACCGACTGGAAGCCGGTGATCTGCCCATCTTTTTTCAGTGGAGTGACGAAAGCTTCAACCCAGTAATAGTCTCCGTTTTTCGCCCGGTTCTTGACCAGGCCGCGCCAGGGAAGGCCGCCCTTGACCGTATCCCACAAGTCGCGGAATGCCGCTTCGGGCATGTCCGGATGACGGACGAGGTTGTGATTCTTGCCGATCAGCTCTTCGCGGGAATAGCCGCTGATGTTGACAAAGGCTTCGTTGGCGTAGGTGATGATGCCCTTGAGGTCGGTACGCGAAACCAGATAGGTATTGGGAGGAAAGGGAATTTCGCGGTTGGTGACGGGTTGGTTGTTCTTCATGGCTGCGCTTCTACACCTTTTGGGTTATGTCTTTAGTCATAAAAATATGACAGCGCTCGCGATTTTAAGCTAATTCGAATGCCACACTGTAAAACTTTTGTAAAACTGGCTATTGGCCCCGATTTGTTGCGCAGGCGTGGAATGAGCCATCTTCGACCGAGAAAAATACCGCCTGGTTTTTACCCTCGCTTTTGGCCTGGTAAAGCGCTACGTCAGCCGAGGCAAGGAGCGTGTGCACGTCGCTGTCCTGGTCGGGGTGCATGACGGTGACCCCGATGCAGATTGTCAGAGGGAAACTGGCCGTCTGGCTGGGGATGGTGAGGTCGTTGACGATACGTTGCAAGCTGACCGCCATTTCGCAGGCCGGGGTTTCTTCCGTATCGGGCAGGAGGAGTGCGAATTCGTCGCTGCCGTAGCGGGCGAGCATGTTTTTGCCGCGGGGCAGGCCGGCAGAGAGAGCCTGGGCGATTTCGGCAAGGCGGCGGTCGCCCTCGTCGCGTCCAAAATGGCTGTTGTAGGCGGTTAAGCCGTCGATATCGGCAATGAGCAGTGCAATCGGCCGGTGGCTCCTGGCCATGCCAGCAAATTCCGTCGCCAGCAATTCATCGAAAGTCTGCCGATTGGTCAGCCCGGTCAGTACATCCTGCGTAGTGTTGCGCCTCAAGGCTTCAGTTTGTTCGCGCAGTTGTCTTTCGCGGGAAATGTTTGCCGTGACGTCGCTGATCTGGATGATGCAGGCGGCGCCGTCTCCACTTTTCAGGGGGATGACATGAATCAGCTGGTGCATGCGCCGCTCCAGGCGCTGGTCCTCCGGTGTCTGGTAGAGCGGCAGCAAGGTTCCGTGCAGGGCAGGTGATAGCAGCGATGGCAGGCCGTTGCGGAGGGCGTGATCAATCGCTTGTTCGAATCGTGTGTTGATGATTGAAGGCAGGATCTCGACAATCGGCGAATGTGTCGTCCGGTGGGCGTCGATGCCGCTACGCCGTGCCATCCAGTCGTTCCAGTGCAGGATGCGTCCGCCATCGCCGAGCAGGATGATGCCGGCTTCAAGACCGTCGACGATGGCACACAGCATTTCCCGGGAAAGGGTGTTCATGCCAGGCCGTGTTCTCGCAGGTAGTTGTCAAGCGCGCCCACCAGACTGGTCAGCGAGGCAATGCTGAGCAGAAAGATGATGTTGCCCTCGATGCGCTGCTGACTGATGATCATGTCAACCTGCAGGAGGAGGATCATGTGTTCCTCGTCGCCTTCGAGCATGGGCAGCGATTCGGTGCTGCCAAAACGATGTCTGGGCAGGGTGCTGTGGAAGCTGACACGAAGGAGGTCGGCCAGCGAGCTCATGCAGGCGTTGAGGATGATGTTGCCGATTTCGCACATCGCTTCCTGCTCGTACTGCGCCAGTTCCTCAATGCTCATGTGTGGCCCCACCATCAGGCGGACGATTTCGAGAGCGTTGGCCTCGAGGAAGACGAGCATGGCGTCCGCCTCGAAGGGGCCGGAAAATGTCTGGCTGACCGTGCTGAACATGCGCTGTTCCGTGCCGGCCAGCATTTCCGTGGCGCGTTCCCGTGGCAGTATGAGTACCGAGGGTGCAGTAAGCAGTACGGTGTCGTTGACGATCTGGCTGAGGCTGGCTGCGGCACGTCCGACGCCGATGTTGAAAATCTCGCCGAGAGCGTCAAGCTGGAGTTCGTTGAGTTCGGTCATTTCAGGATTCGAAGAAGGCGATGGCGTCGTTCATCGAGTTCTGGGTGATCGGTTTTGCCACGAAATGAATGCCGGCCCGCTGGGCGGCTTCGCGGGTGCTTTCCTGAATGTTGGCAGTGCACAGGGCGATGCGCGCTTCCGGGTGGCGGATGCGGATGCGGCCGGCAGCTTCGAAACCGCTGATGCCCGGCATGTTGACGTCCATACTCACGAAATCCGGCGGGGTTTCGTCAGCCAGCCTGATTGCTTCGTCACCGCTTGCCGCTTCAATGATGCGCCAGTCCGGTCGCGTTTCTGCAACGATGGCGCGGATGAGCATGCGCGACATGCGGCTGTCGTCGACGATAAGAAGAAGCGGGGCGGGCTTGGCATCCATGGGTGAAAGCGGTGTCTTTTGAGTATTGGCGGAGCATACCAGAGCCGTCATGACAGATATATGGCCTGCTGCGGTCAACCGGAAAATTCGCTGTTTTTTCGGAATTTGAAAAAAAGGGCTCTTGAATAAGGCGAGTGTCGCCCCTATTATTAGCACTCGATCGCGATGAGTGCTAACAAAACGCATCGCTTGCGATTTCCGGAGCGCTCAAGAGCATTCCGCCCAATTTCGATTTGTTGAACCGATAGTAAGGAGTCTGATTTATGAATATCCGTCCTTTGCATGACCGTGTGATCGTCAAGCGCGTTGAAGCCGAGCGCACCACCGCCTCCGGCATCGTCATCCCCGATTCCGCCGGCGAGAAGCCGGATCAGGGCGAAGTCCTGGCGGTTGGCCCGGGCA
>CAZOWA010000073.1:0-10018 GCA_964583695.1 uncultured Dechloromonas sp. | reverse complement strand
TCTACACCGAAGCCCTCGGCCCCGCCGCCTACATCGGCCGCGCCCGCGTCGTGCCTCTGCGCAACATGGGCGCCGCGATCAGCCCGTTCAACGCCTTCCTCATCCTGCAAGGCATCGAAACCCTGGCCCTGCGCATGGACCGCACCTGCGACAACGCACTGGCCATCGCACGTTTCCTGCAGAATCATCCAAAAGTGAGCTGGGTCAACTACGCAGGCCTGCCCGACCACAAGGACCACGCGCTGGTCCAGAAATACATGGGCGGCCGCGCCTCCGGCATCCTGAATTTTGGAGTCAAAGGTGGCCGCGAAGGCGGCGGCAAGTTCCAGGACGCCCTGCAACTCGTCACTCGCCTCGTCAACATCGGCGATTGCAAGACGCTGGCCTGCCACCCGGCCTCGACCACGCACCGCCAGTTGTCGCCAGAAGAACTGGCCAAGGCCGGCGTTTCCGAAGACATGATCCGACTGTCCGTCGGCATCGAGCATATCGACGATATCATTGCCGATCTGGATCAGGCATTGAACGCTGCCTGACCCGTTCAGCTACTCAGACAAGCCCGGCCATGCCGGGCTTTTTTTCGTCCAGATATCACCAATAGTTAAACAAATCGCAATTAATTCAACTATTTAGAATTTGTTTTTTGCAACATTTCCGCCTTGTTCTTGACTTGGATCATAAGTACCTAATACCAGCGCAACCAGAATGGCCCGGTAGTTCAAACTCCGTTTTAAACGGCTCGAATAACGACATCTGGAGAAGAAAGCGCGTATGCAAACTCAAGTTACCGAAACCAAGATCGTCATGTCCGACCCAACCGCTCTCGGCGTGTTTGGTCTGTCCATGGTCACCTTTGTCGCCGCCTCAGCCAAGATGGGCTGGACCACCGGCGTTGCCTACCTGATTCCCTGGGCGCTCTTCCTCGGTTCCATCGCGCAAATCTGGGCGTCGATGGTCGACTTCAAGAAGAACAACTATTTCGGCGCCATCGTTCTTGGTGCCTACGGCCTCTTCTGGATCGCCGTCGCCATGCACTGGGCGACCAGCCTGGGCTGGCTGGGCGCAGTCGGCGACAAGGCCGACCCGAAGCAACTGGCCTTTGCCTGCATCGGCTATTTCATCTTCTCGCTTTTCATCATGGTCGCCGCCTTCGAGGCCAACAAGGTTTTCGCCGCCATCCTGGTGCTCATTAACGTGCTGCTGCCGTCGCTGGCCCTGTCCATTCTCGGCATCAACCACGAACTGTTCGGACCGCTCGCCGCCTGGTCGGAACTGGGCATTTCCCTGCTCGGCTTCTACGCGGCCGGTGCTGTCTTCCTGAATAATTTCTTTGGTCGCACCATCCTGCCACTCGGCAAGCCCTTCGGCTTCATCAGCAAGGGTCCTGCCCCGGTGGTGACAGCGCTGCCGGCAAAAGCGGCCTGAGCCACATCCGATCGCCACAATGAAAAACGGGCCGCCTGGCCCGTTTTTCATTTGTCCTGTCGTGCAGATCAGTTTGCTTCTTCCACCTTCAGCCAGATCGAGCGACGCTCGCGTACTTCGCTGGTGGACAAGCTGGTCGTACCGCTTTCGTGGTTGCTTCCTTGCTGTCCACTGCCGCCGAGTTCGATCCACTCGCCAAGACGACCGGAGACCGTGGTGCTCAGGCGCTGCGTCTGCACGCTGCCGGAGCCGTACTGACCGGCGCTGTCAGCATGCTGACTGATTTCCAGCGTAACGCGGTCACCGCTGACGCGCGGCAGCGCATAAAAACCGCGACCGATATCCTGATAGACGGTAGCCTGATTGACGATGGCGCCGCCCGGACCGACGATCACCTGGCGCATGGGGATAGGGACCGACTGGCCGACCTGGATGAAGGCAGGGCTCCCCTCCTGCGCGCGCACCATCTGCGCACCACGATCACCATGCACGCTTTTCGTGTCCCATACGCGGGCATTGGCATCGATACGCGACCGCGTACCGATCACCACCTGGCCATTGACGCCGCCGCCACGGCTGCTGTCCTCGCCCTGGCGTTGCGTGCTCACCTGAATGACCAGTTGCCGCGCCGGTCGATCCATTGCCTCCAGCGCCCGCTTGATATCGGCGCGGTTACGCGGAGAGGCGCGCAGGAAGAGCTGGTCATTCATGCCGGTCAGGGTACCGCCCGGCTCAAGCAGCGGCAGCAGCGCTGGCAGAACCTGCTCGACGCTCTTCGCGCGCAACTGGAGGATTTCCATGCTTTGCTGCGCCGACGCCAACAGGCTCCAGCAAAGGAATAGCGCGGTGAACAGCTTTTTCATGGCAAAACCTCCCTCAGGCGGCGTCGATATGCGGCAGCGCCAGGTATTCGCGTGAGTGCATCTCGGTCAGGCGGCTGACCGTGCGCAGGAATTCGCTGGCCTGAGTGCCTTCGGTATAGAGCAGCTCGGGTGCGCAGTCGGCAGTGGCAATCAGCTTGACCCGGTGATCGTAGAAGACATCGACCAACCAGGTAAAACGACGCGCTTCCGAGGCCTGGTGCACGGTCATCTTTGGAATACCGGAGAGCAGCACGGTGTGATAGCTGCGCGCGATTTCCAGGTAGTCGTTCTGCGAGCGCGGGCCGCCACAAAGAGTACGAAAATCGAACCAGATGACACCGTGGCCACGGCGCACGGTATCGATCTGACGGCCGAGCACCTCGATCTGACCGCCCTTTCTACCCTCCTCGCCCGCAACCATGCGAAAGTAGTCGAGCATCTTGGCCTCCGCCGCTGCATCAGCCGGATAGTGGTAGATCTCAACCTGTTCCAGTGCACGCAGGCGGTAGTCGATACCGGCCTCAACCTCGAAGACATCGAGATGCTTCTGCAGCAGGGCAATGGTCGGCAGGAAGCTTTCGCGGTGCAGACCGTCAGGATAAAGCTTCTCCGGCGGATAGTTGGAAGTCATCACGACGATGACACCATGCGCGAAGAGCCCATCCATCAGGCGACCTAGGATCATCGCATCGGCGATGTCGGAAACGTGGAATTCGTCGAAACAGAGCAGCCGCGTCTGCTTCGCCACCTGCTCGGCGATCTTCAGCATCGGGTCGGCCTCACCCTTGTACTGGTCGAGATCGCGATGAATCTGCTGCATGAAGGCGTGGAAGTGGATGCGCCGCTTGCGCCGGTAGGGCACGGAATCGTAGAAGCAGTCCATCAGGAAGCTCTTGCCGCGGCCAACGCCGCCCCAGAAATAGACGCCCTTTGGCGGCTTGGGCGGATTGAGCAGCCGCTTGAAAGTGCTACCGCGGTCGACCTTGAAAGACAGCAGATTGGTGTACAGCGCCTGCAAGGCGTTTGCCGCGCACATCTGGGCCGCATCTGCGGTGAAGCCGCGCGCATCGAGCAGCGCCTGATAGGCATCGAGCATGCCGTTGGCGGCGACCTTGAGCTTTTTATGGGGCATGGTAATTCTGAATCCAGCCAGTTGGGTAAGTCGCTATTTTCGCAAATTCGGCGCACCGATGGGGATCGTCTGACTGCGAAACACAATTCCACGGTAAACCGGAAAAACGGGCCATTTTTATCCTGTGCAAAAAAAAGCGGTTGCGTTGCCGCAACCGCTTTTCGCGAACAGAAGTTCTGGCTTAGAAGTGCAGCGAGCGCTTGTCGCAGGCCAGTGCCGCTTCGTGCACGATTTCCGACAGGGTCGGGTGAGCGTGACAGATACGGCCAAGGTCTTCGGACGCACCGGCGAACTCCATCGTAACGACGGCTTCGGCGATCAGCTCGGAAGCGTTGTTGCCGATGATGTGCACGCCGAGGATACGGTCGGTCTTGGCATCGGCCAGCACCTTGACGAAGCCGCTGGCATCGCCATGGCCCAGCGCACGACCGCTGGCCAGGAAGGGCACCTTGCCCGGCTTGTAGGCAATGCCTTCGGCCTTGAGCTGCTGCTCGGTCTTGCCGACCCAGGCGATTTCCGGATGGGTGTAAACCACGCCCGGGATGGTGTCGAAGTTGCAGTGACCAGCCTGACCAGCGATCAGCTCGGCAACCATGACGCCTTCTTCGGAAGCCTTGTGGGCCAGCATCGGGCCGCGCACGACGTCACCGACCGCCCAGACGTTCGGCAGGTTGGTCTTGCAGTGACCATCGACATCGACCTGGCCGCGTTCGTTGATCTTGAGGCCGACCGCTTCGGCGTTCAGGCCATCGGTGTTCGGGATGCGGCCAACGGAGACGATCAGCTTGTCGCATTCCAACTTTTTGGCGCCATCCTTGTCCTCGTAATCGACCGTGACGCCCTTCTTGGCGACGGCGACCTTGTTGATCTTGATACCGGTGGTGATCTTCAGGCCCTGCTTGGTAAACAGCTTGAGGGCTTCCTTGGAGATATCCTGATCGACGAAGGGCAGGAAATCCGGCGCGGCTTCGAGCACGGTCACATCCGTACCCAGACGGCGCCAGACCGAGCCCATTTCCAGACCGATGACACCAGCGCCGATGACGCCGAGACGCTTCGGAGCGGCATCAAAGTCGAGCGCGCCGACGTTGTCGCAGATGATCTTGTTATCGACCGGAATGCCCGGCAGGTGACGCGGCTTGGAGCCGGTGGCGATGATGACGTGCTTGGCCAGCACTTCTTCGGCGCCGACCTTGAGCTTCCACAGATCGCCTTCCTTGCCGACGAAGCTGGCATGGCCGTTCAGGCCGGTGACCTTGTTCTTCTTGAACAGGCCACGGATACCGCCGGTGAGCTGGGTAACGATGGTGTTCTTACGACCGACCATCGTCTTCACGTCGATACTGACGCCCTTGGCCGAAATGCCGTGCATCTCGAAGGAATGGTTGGCTTCCTCGAACAGCTCGGAGGAGCGCAGCAGCGCCTTGGACGGAATACAGCCAACGTTCAGGCAGGTGCCGCCGAGGCGCGGCTCACCCTTGGGATCGGCATAGGCGGCCGATTCGGCGCAGGCCGTGTTGAAACCGAGCTGGGCAGCGCGGATGGCAGCAACATAACCGCCGGGGCCACCACCGATGACGACAACGTCAAATTGCTTGGACATGGGACAACCTTTCAGAATTCAGATGTGCAAAAGCGCCAGCGCCCGTTGCGGAGCACTGGCGCCGGAGGGCGATGATTAGACGCCGAGCAGCAGGCGGGACGGATCTTCCAGCGCTTCCTTCATGGTCACCAGACCGAGGACGGCTTCGCGGCCGTCGATGATGCGGTGATCGTAGGACATGGCCAGATAGTTCATCGGACGCACCACGACTTGACCGTTCTCGACCATCGCACGGTCCTTGGTGGCATGGATGCCGAGGATCGCGGATTGCGGCGGGTTGATGATCGGAGTGGACATCATCGAACCGAAGATGCCGCCATTGGAGATGGAGAAGGTGCCACCGGTCAGGTCTTCGATGGAGATCTTGCCATCCTTGGCCTTGACGCCGAATTCGGCGATCTTCTTTTCGATCTCGGCGATGCTCATCTGGTCTGCATTGCGGATGATCGGCACAACCAGGCCACGCGGCGAACCGACGGCAATACCGATGTCGATAAAGCCGTGATAGACGATGTCATTGCCATCGACCGAGGCGTTCAGGATCGGGAATTTCTGCAGGGCAGCACAAGCGGCCTTGACGAAGAAGCCCATGAAGCCAAGGCGAACGCCGTGGGCCTTCTCGAACTTCTCGCCATACTGCTTGCGCAGCGCCATGATCGGGCCCATGTTGACTTCGTTGAACGTGGTCAGGATGGCGTTGGTCTGTTGCGACTGCAGCAGACGCTCGGCGATACGGGCACGCAGACGGGTCATCGGCACGCGCTGTTCGGTGCGGTCACCCAAAGCCACACCGGTGCTCGGTGCAGCGATGGAAGCGGCCGGCGCAGCAGCCGGGGAAGCCGGAATTGCCTTCGGTGCAGCAGCAATGGCATCTTCCTTGGTGACGCGACCGCCACGGCCCGTACCGGCGACGTCAGCAGCAGCAATGCCCTTCTCGTCAAGAATCTTGCGAGCCGACGGGCTGGCCGTACCAGCCGGCGCAGCAGCGGCCGGAGCCGGGGCGGCAGCCGGTGCAGCGGCAGCAGGCTTCGGCGCCTCGGCAGCAGGCGCAGCCGCGCCAGCCTTGGCAGCGGTATCGATCTTGGCGATCAATTCACCGGAGACGACGGTCTCGCCATCACCCTTGATGATTTCAACCAGTACGCCGGCGCCCGGCGACGGCACTTCGAGAACAACCTTGTCGGTTTCTATATCGATCAGGATTTCGTCGCGGGCGACGGCCTCACCAATTTTCTTTTTCCAGGAAGCCAGCGTGCCTTCGGCAACAGACTCGGAAAGCTGGGGAACTTGAACTTCGATAATGCTCATAGTGACTCCACTCTGCTCTAGTTATTAGTACTCGATCTTGCCCAATGCGGACTCGATCAGTGCCTTGGTTTGCTCGTTGTGCTTGGCCAGGTACCCGACGGCCGGCGAAGACGAGGCCGGACGGGAAACCAGCAACAGCTTCTGCTTGGTGCCCAGTTGCGTATCCAGATGGTGACGCGAGGCGATCCAGTACCAGGCGCCCTGATTGCGCGGCTCTTCCTGGGTCCAGACGATTTCGGTCGCCTTCGGATACTTCGCCAGTTCGGCTTCCAGCGCCTCCTTCGGGAACGGATAGAGCTGTTCCAGACGAACAATGGCGATGTCGTTGATCTTCCGTTCGCGGCGGGCGTTGACCAGATCGTAATAGACCTTGCCGGAACAGAGAAGCACGCGCTTGACCTTCTTGGCGTCGATGTCGTCGACTTCACCGATGACCGGCTGGAATTGACCCGTGGCCAGTTCGTCCAGAGACGATGCGGCATCCTTGTGACGCAGCAGCGACTTCGGCGACATGACGATGAGCGGCTTGCGCTGCATGCGAACAGCCTGACGGCGCAGCATGTGGAAAACCTGGGCAGCCGTCGTCGGCATGCAGACTTCCATGTTCATTTCTGCACAAAGCTGCATGAAGCGCTCGGGGCGTGCGGAGGAGTGCTCCGGACCCTGGCCTTCGTAACCGTGCGGCAACAGCATGACGAGACCGCAGGCACGACCCCACTTGGCTTCACCGGAGGCGATGAACTGGTCGATAACGACCTGGGCGCCGTTGGCGAAGTCGCCGAACTGACCTTCCCAGATGACGAGTTCGTATGGATTGGCGGAGGCGTAACCGTAGTCGAATGCCAGTACAGCTTCTTCCGACAGCACGGAATCGAAACACTGGAAACCAGCCTGCTTTTCCTGCAGATTCTTCAGCGGGTAGTAGGTGCCCTGATCCCAGCTGGCGCGATTCTGATCATGGAAAGCAGCATGGCGGTGGAAGAAGGTGCCACGACCGACGTCTTCACCGGAAATGCGGACACCGTAACCGGAAACCAGCAACGAAGCATAAGCCAGGTTCTCGGCCATACCCCAGTCAACCGGCATCTTGCCCTCGCCCATTGCAGCGCGATCCTCGACGATCTTCTTGACGCGAGAATGCAGCGTGAAACCTTCCGGCAAATCGGTCAGGCGTGTAGCCAGACGCTTGAGCTCCTTGGACGGAACCGTCGTATCACAGTTCTCGATGTAGTTCTTGGTCAGGAACGGTGTCCAGTCGATGGTGTTCGGGTGTTTGTAGCCAGCCAGGACCGGGTTATAGAGCAACTCGCCCTTGTCCAGATGCGCACGGTACTCGGCGATCATGGTATCCGGGCCATCGGCCGGCAAAACGCCTTCGGCAATCAGCTTGTCACCATAAACCTTGCGGGTACCCGGGTGCTTGCTAATGATCTTGTACATCAGCGGCTGGGTAACCATCGGCTCGTCCTGTTCGTTGTGGCCGAGCTTGCGGAAACAGATGATGTCGATCACGACATCCTTCTGGAACTGTTGACGGTATTCCATGGCCAGCTGGGTCACCAGCGCGACAGCTTCCGGATCATCCCCATTCACGTGGAAGATCGGCGCATCGATCATCTTGAAGATGTCGGTACAGTAGTGGCCAGAGCGATAGTCGCGCGGATCCGAGGTGGTGAAGCCGACCTGGTTGTTGACGACGATGTGCAGCGTGCCGCCCACACCGTAACCACGCGTCTGGGCAAAGTTGGCCATTTCCTGATTGACGCCCTGACCGGCAACGGCCGCGTCACCGTGAACCAGAATCGGCAGGACCTTGCTCTTGCTGCCTTCGCCACGACGCACCTGGCGAGCGTAGACGGAACCAGCAACAACCGGATTGACGATTTCGAGGTGCGACGGATTGAAGGCCAGCGTCAGGTGACATGGGCCTCCCGGGGTGGACACGTCGGACGAGAAACCCATGTGGTACTTGACGTCACCTGCCGACAAATCGCTCTTCTTCTTGCCTTCGAACTCGGCGAAGAGCATCGACGGCGCCTTACCCAGCGTGTTCACGAGCACGTTCAGGCGACCGCGGTGGGCCATGCCAACGACGACTTCATCGACGCCCAGTTTGCCGCCAGTACGAATGGCTTCGTCCATGGAGACGATGAGGGATTCGCCGCCTTCCAGCGAGAAGCGTTTCTGGCCGACGTACTTGGTATGCAGGTAGCGCTCAAGAGTTTCTGCGGCGGTCAGGCGCTCAAGAATGCGCTTCTTCTGATCGGCGTTGTAGGACGGACGCGAACGGATGCTTTCGAGGCGCTCTTGCAGCCAGCGCTTCTCGTTGTAATCCATCATGTACATGTACTCGACACCGATGGTGCCGCAGTAGGTCTGCTTCAGGGTTTCCAGAATGTCGCCGAGCTTGGCGGTCTCCGGCAGGCCCTTTAGCGAACCAACGCTGAAGGTCTGGTTCAGGTCGCCATCGGTAAAACCATAAAAAGACGGTTCCAGTTCGTCAATCTTCGGACGAGGCAGACGTTTGAGCGGATCAAGGTCAGCCCAGCGGGTTCCGAGCGAACGGTAGGCGGTGACGAGTTGACCGACGGCCGATTGTTTCTTGTGTTCGCTTGAGGTGGAAGTTGGTGCTGCCTGGCGAAAACCGCCTTCCTTGGCCAGCTCTGCGAAGGCAGCGATCACTGGCGCGTGGGCCACATCACGGGCAACAAAGCCCGGCATCTGGGCCAGGCGGTCAAAGTACTCCCGCCACTCGGCCGAAACCGAAGTCGGGTCGTTCAGATAGTTCTCATACTGTTCTTCAACAAACGGCGCATTGCCGCCGAAGTACATCGTGCTGTCGAACAGGTCATTCATCGTAGTCATAAGCGTCCCCTATTGGGTTTTGTCTTTTTGGGTAGCTGCAAGGCCGTGGCGCGCCAAAGTTGCCACGGGTGAAAAAAAGGGCGACCAAAGCCGCCCTTTTCTGATTTTAGCCGCGCTGGGCAAGCGGTACCACATCGCGCTTTGCGGCGCCGATGTAAAGTTGCCGCGGACGGCCAATCTTGTATTCCGGATCGGTGATCATTTCTTCCCATTGCGTCATCCAGCCGACGGTACGAGCCAGCGCGAAGATGCAGGTAAACATCTCGGTCGGAATACCGATGGCCTTCTGGACGATGCCAGAATAGAAGTCGACGTTCGGGTAGAGCTTCTTCTCGACGAAGTACGGATCTTCCAGAGCGATCTTTTCCAGTTCCATGGCCAGCTTGAACAGACGGTCGTTCTGCAGGCCCAGTTCGGCCAGCACATCGCCGCAGACCTTGCGCATCAGCTTGGCGCGCGGGTCGAAATTCTTGTAGACGCGGTGACCGAAGCCCATCAGCTTGAAGGAGTCGTTCTTGTCCTTGGCGCGGTTGATGTATTCACCGACGCGCGAGACATCGCCGATTTCTTCCAGCATCTGCAGGCAGGCTTCGTTTGCACCACCGTGCGCCGGGCCCCACAGACAGGCGATACCGGCAGCGATACAAGCGAACGGGTTGGCACCGGAAGAACCGGCCAGACGGACGGTCGAGGTGGAAGCGTTCTGCTCGTGATCGGCGTGCAGCGTGAAGATGGTGTCCAGCGCGTTGACCAGCACCGGGTTCGGCACGTACTTCTCGCACGGATTGCCGAACATCATGCGCATGAAGTTGGCGGTGTAGT
>CAZOWA010000072.1:0-10744 GCA_964583695.1 uncultured Dechloromonas sp. | reverse complement strand
TCGGTGATCGGCTGCGAATACCAGGAACCGGCAAAGATGCCGACCTTGCCCTTGGGCGGCAGCGCGCGCCAGTAACGCCACATGTAGGGCCGGCTGCGCTCCTCGTCGGACGGTGCCGAAAACGCCAGCGTCGAGATATGTCGCGGATCCATCCACGAATACAGCAGATTGATGGTTTCACCCTTGCCGCTGCCGTCCACACCGCTGATCAGGATGACTACCGGAAACTCCTTTTTTTCCAGCATGTCGTACTGCGCGTCAAGCAAGGCAGCGCGCAGCTTCGGCACTTCCTTCTTGAACGTTTCCTTATCGATCTTGTGGCCCAGTTCTGCTGATTCGAACATATCTCATCCTCCCCTGAAATCACCCCATAAGGCCTGGATTACCGCCAAGGCAGCCAGACCCGCCGTTTCCGTACGCAGGACACGCGGCCCCATGCGCACGGCCTGAAAGCCGGCCTGTTTCGCCGCCAGCATCTCCTGCGGATCGAGCCCCCCTTCGGCGCCGATCAACAATTGAATTTCGCTGGCAGGCGGCAGATCCGCCAAAGATTGTTCGGCATCCGGCGCCAGCATCAGGCGCAACGCACCTTGTACCGGCCGCGCCAGCCAGTTTTCGAGTTTTTCGAGCGGCGCCACCAGCGGCACCTGGTTTCTCCCACATTGCTCGCAGGCCGAAGCCGCCACGCCCTGCCAATGTGCCACCCGCTTGGCCGCACGCTCACCGGCAAGACGCATGACACTGCGCCGGCTTTCCACTGGCACGATATTGCGAACACCCAGTTCAACCGCCTTCTGAATGGTGAAATCCATTTTTTCGCCGGCCTGCAAGGCCTGGACCAGCGTGACATGCAACGGCGACTCGCGCTCCACATCGCGCCAGGCAGCCAGCTCGGCATAGACCCGGTCGCGCTCGATGCGCTCGATGTGCGCGGGATATTCGCCGCCACGGCCATCGAAGAGAACCATCGGCGCCCCCGGTGGCAGGCGCAGGACGCGCACGGCGTGCCGGGCCACCGGCTCGGGAAGCTCGACATGCGCCCCCGGCGCGAGGGCTTCACGGCAGTAAAAACGGGGCAGATTCATCGGTGCTATTATCAGCGAATTGCGTTTTTCTGGGAAAAAACATGGTGGCATTAAACCCGCCCGTGTGCGACTTTGGCCAAACCGCCCCCGGATTCGACCTCTCCGGCATTGACGGCAAGCGGCATACGCTGGCCGGTTGCCGCGGCCCGAATGGTCTGCTGGTCATGTTCATCTGCAACCATTGCCCCTACGTACAGGCCATTATCGACCGTCTGACCAGGGATTGCCGCGACCTCACCAAACTCGGCATCGGCTGCGTCGCAATCATGAGCAACGATGTTGCCGCCTACCCCGACGACGCCCCTCCCTTGATGCAACGCTGGGCAAACGAAAAGGATTTCCCGTTCCCCTACCTGTACGATGAAACCCAGTCCGTTGCCCGAGCCTTCGGCGCCGTATGCACACCGGATTTCTTCGGCTATAACGGCAAACTCGAACTGCAGTACCGCGGCCGCCTTGATGCCTCGGGACGCACACCAGGACCGGCCGACGCACGTCGCGAACTGTTCGAGGCGATGCGGCAGATTGCCGACACCGGCCGGGGCCCCGCCGAACAATGCGCCTCCATCGGCTGCTCGATCAAATGGAAAGCTGAGTGAACCCGGCTTCGTGTCGACAATGCCGACCTGGGCTGCGATTCGGCTATCATCTCACTCCCTCCCCAAGTCCGGCACGACGTGGAATCTTCTGAACCCTCATCGCTGAATATTGCTGAAACACGGCGCAAGCATGCTTATCTGCAAGCGGTCATGTCGAGCATGCCGCAGGGCATCAGCGTGTTCGACGAAAACCTGCAGTTACGCGTCTGGAACCAGGGCTTCATCGAAGTGCTCAATCCGCCGGAAGGCGCAGTTTACGAAGGAGTCCATTTTTCCGAGCTGAGCCGCATTCCGGCTTTGCGCGGCGAATATGGTTCGGGTGACGTTGAAGACCACGTCGAGCGCATGACGGCACTGGCCCGGAAATTCGAACCGCACTGCTTCGAACGTACCCACCCGGATGGCCGCACGTATCTTGTGCAAGGCGAACCGCTCTTCATCGATGAGCAACTGGCTGGTTTCATCACGACCTACACCAACATTACCGAGCGCAAGACTGCCGAAGAAGCCTTGCGTGCCCAGCATGATCTGCTGCAAACAGTGATTGACAACATCCCGAGTGCCATCAGCCTGTTCGACCGCAACCAGGAACTCGTCCTGCACAACCAGAACCTGCTGAATCTGCTCGATCTACCGGCCGAACTGATCAACGAGAAGCCGGTCACACTGGAAAAAATTTTCCGCTTCAATGCCAAGCGCGGAGAATACGGCCCGGGCGAACCGGAGGCGATTGTCCGCGCATTGCTCGCCCGTGCGAAAAAACCGGAGGCGCATCACCTCGAGCGCACCCGCCCCAACGGCAAGTCTCTGGACATCCGTGGCGTTCCGCTGCCGGACGGCGGCTTTGTCACGGTCTACACCGACATTTCCGAGCGCATCGCCAGCGAGGAGCGCGAACAGCTCGCCCAGAAAGTTTTTGCCCACACCCCGGCCGGCATCATCTTCACCGACGAAGCCCACCGCATCCTGTCGATCAACCCGGCCACCACGCAGATGACCGGCTACGAGCCGTTCGAACTGCTCGGCCACACGGTTTTCGGGCTGATCACCCCGGCGCCGGGCGACACGACCGACTCGCTGCAGGAGAACATCGCCCTGCGCGGCAACTGGAGCGGTGAACTCGAAATTACGCAAAAAAAAGGGGCCGAGGTTCCGGTAGGCATCCGCGTCAATCAGGTCGACGACCCCAAGACCGGCATGCCAGCGCATTACATCTGGATTCTCACCGACATTACCGAACGCCGTCAGGCTGAAGAGCGCATGCGTCACATTGCCCAGCATGACGCACTGACCGGCCTACCCAACCGGCTGGCGCTGCTCATGCGCCTCGCCCAGTTGCTGCCGGAAGCGCGCCGGCATCAATGGTCGGTTGCCATCATGTTCATCGACCTCGACCGCTTCAAGATCATCAACGACACACTCGGCCATCAGGTTGGTGACGAGCTTCTGCGCGAAGTCGCGTGCCGTCTTTCCAGCGTGGTTCGCGAAACCGATTTCGTGGCGCGTCTGGGCGGCGACGAATTCGTCGTCATCCTGCCCGGCATCACCACCCCGGCCGATGCCGCCATCGTCGCGGGCAAAATCGTCGCCAAACTGTCCACCTCGATCGAGGCTGAGGGACACGAGCTCCACACCAGCCCCTCCATCGGCATCAGCATTTTTCCGTCGGATGGAGTCGATGGCGACTCCATCTTGAAGAACGCCGACACGGCGATGTATCACGCCAAGGCAGCCGGCCGGAACAATTACCAGTTCTTCGCCAGCGAAATGAACAAGGCGACAGCGGAAAGGCTGGACATTGAGCGCAAGTTGCGCCACGCCATCGCCCGCAACGAACTGGCGCTTTGCTTCCAGCCCCAGTTCAGCGCCAGGGACCCGCGACCGACCGGTGTCGAAGCCCTGTTGCGCTGGCACCAACCCAACGACGGCATCATCTCCCCCGACCGCTTCATTCCGGTGGCGGAAGAAACCGGGATCATCGTCGAAATCGGCGAATGGGTGCTGCTCAACGCCTGTCGCGAAATGAAGCACTGGATCGATGCCGGCCTGAAACCAATCCGCGTTGCCGTAAACGTTTCCGCGCGCCAGCTCAGACGCCGCGACTTCTGCGAAACCGTCGCCGGCGTGCTCGCCGAATCGGGCCTTCCACCCGAACTGCTCGAACTTGAGATCACCGAAAGCGCCGTGATGGAAAATCCGGAAGAAGCTGTCGAAATTCTCCAGAGCCTGGGCCGCATGGGTGTCACGCTGGCCATTGACGATTTCGGCACGGGCTACTCGTCGCTGGCCTATCTCAAGCTTTTCCCGATCGACCATCTAAAAATTGACCGTTCCTTCGTCGCCGATATCGAACACGACCTCAACGACCGTGCCATTGCCTTCGGCACCATCGCACTGGCGCATTCGCTCGGCCTCAACGTCATCGCCGAAGGCGTCGAAACCGAAGACCAACTCGAACTGCTGCGCGGCAACGGCTGTGACGAAATACAAGGCTATTTCTTCAGCAAACCCCTCAACAGCGCTTCCGCGTTCGCCTTCTTGCACAACGCCGAAAACACCCCTCGCTAACCCCTCCATCAAACATCAGGAAACACGTCATGGCAGAACGCACACTGGCCCGCTATCTCACAGAAGAAGAGCGCAGCAAGAACATCATCACCGCCGATCTCAAATTTCTGCTTGAAATCGTCTCGCGCGCCTGTCTGGCCATTTCGGTCGCCATCGGCAAAGGTGGTCTGGGCGGCGTACTCGGAGAAGCCGGCAGTGAGAATATTCAGGGAGAAGCCCAGAAAAAGCTCGACGTCCTGTCCAACGACATCCTGCTCGACGCCAATGAATGGGGCGGCCACCTCGCCGCCATGGCCTCCGAGGAAATGGACCTGCCCCACCTCGTGCCGCACCGCTTTCCCAAGGGAGAATACCTGCTGACCTTCGACCCGCTCGACGGTTCATCCAACATTGACGTCAATGTGTCCATCGGTACCATTTTCTCGGTACTGAAGTGTCCGGAAGGCGCTGACCTGAGCACCCCGGAAGCCGCCGAAGCAGCATTCCTGCAACCGGGCACGGCACAGGTCGCCGCCGGTTACGCAGTCTATGGCCCGACCACCCTGCTCGTCCTGACCGTCGGTGACGGCGTCGTGGCCTTCACCCTTGACCGCGAGCACGGCCATTTCGTCCTGACCCAGGAAAACCTGCGCATTCCAGCAGACACCAAGGAATTCGCCATCAACGTGTCGAACCAGCGCTTCTGGGAACCGCCCGTCCAGCGTTATGTGGCCGAAATGCTCCAGGGCAAGGAAGGCCCTCTGGGCAAGGACTACAACATGCGCTGGGTGGCTTCGATGGTGGCGGACGTACACCGCATCATGACGCGCGGCGGCATTTTCATGTATCCAATGGACAGCAAACTGGTCGGCCAGGGCGGCAAGCTGCGCCTGATGTACGAAGCCAACCCGATGGCCTTCCTGGTCGAACAGGCCGGCGGCGCGGCAACCACGGGGCGCCAGCGCATCCTCGACATCCAGCCGGAGCGCCTGCATCAGAGGGTTCCAGTCATTCTCGGCTCGAAAAACGAGGTTGATCGCGTCACCGCCTATCACACTACGTAGGCCGCCACTCAAGGCTTCCGGCGAATTATCGAGGCGCCGGAAGCATACAAGAGCCTACCCAAAACGAGGGTTTTCCCGGATAATTCCGGCTTTTTTCAGGCTGGATTCCGGATCATGAGCGCAAGCAAGCTGCCGAAGTTCTCTCCCCTGACCGGCGCCATTCGCGCCCTGGCCATGGATGCCGTGCAACAGGCCAACTCCGGGCATCCGGGCGCCCCCATGGGCATGGCCGAAATCGCCGAAGTCCTTTGGCGTCGCCACCTGCGCCACAACCCGGCCAACCCGCACTGGCCGGATCGCGACCGCTTCGTCATGTCGAACGGCCACGGCTCGATGCTGGTTTACGCCCTGCTGCACCTGACCGGCTACGATCTGTCGATCGACGACCTGAAAAACTTCCGCCAGCTCCATGCCAAAACGCCGGGACACCCGGAATTTGGCTATACACCGGGCGTTGAAACGACGACTGGCCCGCTCGGCCAGGGCATCACCAACGCCGTCGGCTTCGCACTGGCGGAAAAGGTCTTGGCTGCCGAGTTCAACAAGCCGGGCCACGAAATCGTCAATCACCACACCTACGTCTTCCTCGGCGACGGCTGCCTGATGGAAGGCGTTTCGCACGAAGCCTGTTCGCTCGCCGGCACACTCGGCCTGGGCAAGCTGATCGCCTTCTGGGACGATAACGGCATCTCCATTGACGGCCACGTCGAAGGCTGGTTCACCGACGATACGCCGAAGCGTTTCGAAGCCTATGGCTGGCATGTCGTACCGGCCGTGGATGGCCATGACAGCGACGCCATCGAGCGCGCCCTGCTCGCCGCCAGGGCTGTCACCGACAAGCCCAGCCTGATCTGCTGCAAGACCACCATTGGCGCAGGATCGCCCAACAAACAGGGCTCGCACGACTGCCACGGCGCTCCGCTCGGCAAGGACGAAATTGCTGCTGCCCGCGAGTATATTGGCTGGAACCACGCCCCGTTTGAAATCCCGGCAGACGTTTACACCGCCTGGAACCGCAAGCCGGCCGGTGCCGTCTTCGAAGAAAACTGGAGCAACCGCTTCAATGCCTACCGCGCCGCCTTCCCGGCCGAAGCCGCCGAGTTCGAGCGCCGCGTCATCAAGGGCGAACTGCCGGACAACTGGGAAGCAACCAAGGCCGCCTACCTCGCCGCCTGCCGTGAAAAAGGCGAGAACATCGCCACCCGCAAGGCTTCGCAGAACGCCATCGCCGCACTCGTCCCGGCCGTGCCGGAAATCTTTGGCGGCTCGGCCGACCTGGCCGGCTCCAACCTGACCTTCGTCAAGGGCAGCAAGGGCGTCACCCGTACCGAGGGCGGCAACTACTGCTACTACGGCGTGCGTGAGTTCGGCATGACCGCCATCGCCAACGGCCTCGCGCTGCACGGCGGCCTGATCCCCTACACAGCGACCTTCCTTGTCTTCTCCGACTACGCACGCAACGGCATCCGCATGGCGGCGCTCATGAAGCAGCGCCAGATCATGGTCTATACCCATGATTCCATCGGCCTCGGCGAAGACGGCCCGACGCACCAGCCGGTCGAGCACATCCCGTCGATGCGCATCATCCCGAACCTCGATGTCTGGCGTCCGGCCGATGCGACGGAAACCGCCATTGCCTGGATTGCTGCGGTCGACCGGAAAAACGGCCCGAGTTTGCTTGCCCTGTCGCGCCAGAATCTGCCGACCGTGACGCAGAACGCGACCGACGCCGACATTCTCAAGGGCGGCTACGTGCTTGCCGAGAATACTAATGCCCGCATCACGCTGATCGCCACCGGTTCCGAAGTCAAACTGGCGCTTGATGCCCAGGCCGCGCTGGCTGCCGAAGGCGTTCCGGCCCGCGTCGTATCCATGCCCTGCACCAATGTCTTCGACCGCCAGAGCGCGGCCTACCAGGCAAGCGTCATCGGCCAGTGCAAATGTATCGCCATCGAAGCGGCGCATCCCGATGGCTGGCGCAAGTATGTCGGCCGCGATGGCGCGGTGATCGGCATCGACCGTTTCGGCGAATCCGCCCCCGCCGGCCAGTTGTTCGAAATGTTCGGTTTCACTGTGGGTAATGTCGTTGCGACAGCAAAGTCCCTGTTGTCCTGATTAACTGAAGAGGAGTAGTTTCAAATGGCTATCAAGGTTGCAATCAACGGGTTTGGTCGTATCGGGCGCTGCACGCTGCGCGCTATCTACGAGCAGGGTTTGCAAAACGAATTCGACGTCGTCGCCATCAATGCGGCCGGCGACCTGACCACCAACGCACACCTGTTGAAGTACGACACCACTCATGGCCGCTTCAATACGAGCGTCGAGACCGAAGGTGAGAACTGCATCATCGTCGACGGCAAGAAAATCGCCTTCTATTCGACCAAGAACCCGAAGGACATCAACTGGGCTGACCACGCCGTCGATATCGTGCTCGAATGTACCGGTGCCTACACGTCGAAAGCCAAGGCGCTGGCCCTCCTCGAACAGGGCGCCAAACGCGTGCTGATCTCGGCTCCGGGCGGCGACGACGTCGATGCCACCATCGTCTACGGCGTCAATGAAGGTGCACTGAAAGCCGACATGACGGTCGTCTCCAACGCCTCCTGCACGACCAACTGCCTGGCTCCGGTCGCCAAGATTCTTTCCGACAGCGTCGGCATCAAGCAGGGCCTGATGACCACCATCCACGCCTACACCAACGACCAGGTCACCGTCGACGTCCGCCACAAGGACCTGCGCCGCGCCCGTGCCGCCGCCGCCAACATCATCCCGACCAAGACCGGCGCTGCCAAGGCTGTCGGTCTGGTGCTGCCGGAACTGAAGGGCAAGGTCGACGGTTTTGCCCTGCGCGTGCCGACCATCAACGTCTCTCTGGTCGACCTCACCTTCACCGCGGAACGCAACACGACCAAGGAAGAAATCAACGCACTGATGACCACCGCTGCCAACGGCCCGCTGAAAGGCGTGCTCGACGTCAACAACGCACCGCTGGTCTCGTCGGACTTCAACCACACCACCGTCTCTTCCACCTTCGACGCGACGCAAACCCGCGTCATTCAGGCTGAAGACGGCAGCACCCTGGTCAAGGTTCTGGCCTGGTACGACAACGAGTGGGGCTACTCCTGCCGCATGCTCGATGCCGCCCGTGCCTGGATGGCGGCCAAGTAAGCAAGACAGCAAGGGGCCGCGAGGCCCCTTTTGTTTCACCCAACGGATCAAACACCATCAACCCGTCAGAAATCACCCCGCTTCGCCTTGCCATCAACGGCTACGGCCGCATCGGGCGCTGTTTTCTCCGCGCCCTGCACGAATCGCCGGTCGCTCGCCGTTTTCAGGTCGTTGCCATCAATGAGCCGGCGGGCCTCGACAGCATGGCCTACCTGACGCGCTATGATTCGACGCACGGTCGCTTCCCCGGCGAAGTCGGCATGGGCCTGGATACCCTGTTCATCGATGGTCGGCCAATTGCCGTCAGTCACGCCAAGACACCGGAAGCTGTCGATTGGCGCGAACTGGGTATTGATCTGCTGATTGAATGCTCCGGCGTCTACGGTCAACGCGAAGAACTGACCCGTTTTACCGACGCCGGCTGTCCACGCCTGCTGCTCTCGCACCCTGGCCACAGTGCAAGTGACGTCGATGCCACCATCGTCGCCGGCATCAACCAGCACACCCTGTCCGGCGCAGAGACCCTGGTTTCGGCTGCTTCCTGCACGACCAATGCCATCGTGCCCGTACTCGACCTGCTCCACCACGAGATCGGTATCGAGCAGGCGTTGATGACCACCCTGCATTCGGTGATGAACGACCAGCCGCTGATCGACGGTTACCATCACGACGACCTGCGCCGCACGCGTTCGGCGATGCAGTCCATCATCCCCGTATCGACCGGGCTGGCCCGCGGCGTCGAGCGCCTGTTGCCGCAACTGGCCGGCCGCGTCCAGGCCAAGGCAATCCGCGTCCCGACCCTGAATGTGTCGGCCATCGACCTCACCATCACCACGCAGCGCCCGGTTTCCGCCACCGACATCAATACACTGCTGGACCAAGCCGCTTCAGGCCCGCTCAAGGGTCTACTGGCCTATTCCGAGGCGGCACATGCCTCAATCGATTTCAACCACGACCCCCATTCAGCCATTGCTGACGGCAGCCAGACGCGGACCAGCGGTACGCATCTGGTCAACCTGTTACTCTGGTTCGACAACGAATGGGGATTCGCCAACCGCATGCTGGAAGTCGCCGACCACTGGTCGGGTCTGTGGTCGGCATCGTCCCCAAAATAATTCAGACAGGAGATAACCCATGAAAGTCATCAAGCTCACCGACCTCGACGTATCCGGCAAGCGCGTGTTCATCCGCGCCGACTTGAACGTGCCGCAGGACGAAGCCGGCAACATCACCGAAGACACGCGCATCCGCGCTTCGCTGCCGTCGATCAAGTACTGCCTGGAAAAAGGCGCGGCGGTCATGGTCACCTCCCACCTCGGCCGTCCGACCGAAGGCGAGCTGAAGCACGAAGACACCCTGATGCCGGTCGCCGTGCGTCTTGGCCAGTTGCTGCACACGCCGGTTCGCCTGATCCAGAACTGGGTCGATGGCGGCTTCGACGTCAAGCCGGGCGAGGTCGTCCTGCTCGAAAACTGCCGCGTCAACAAGGGCGAAAAGAAGAACAACGAAGAGCTGGCCCAGAAAATGGCCAAGCTCTGTGACGTCTATGTCAATGACGCCTTCGGCACCGCCCACCGCGCCGAAGCCACCACCCATGGCATCGCCAAGTTCGCCCCGGTCGCCTGCGCCGGCATCCTCATGGGCGCCGAAATCGACGCGCTGGGCAAGGCACTGCACGAGCCGAAGCGTCCGCTCGTCGCCATCGTCGGTGGCTCCAAGGTCTCCTCCAAGCTGACCATTCTCAAGTCGCTGGCCAGCAAGGTCGACCAGCTGATCGTCGGCGGCGGCATCGCCAACACCTTCCTGCTCGCCTCCGGCAAGCGCATCGGCGACTCGCTGGCTGAGGCCGATCTGGTCAAGGAAGCGCACGCCATCATGGACATCATGAAGGAACGCGGCGCCGAAGTGCCGCTGCCGGAAGACGTCGTCGTCGCCGACGAAGTCTCCGCCCTGGCCCGCGCCAACAAGATCTCGGTCGATGACGTTGCCACTCACGACCGCATCCTCGACGTCGGTCCGAAGACCGCTGCCAAGCTCGCACAGATCATCGCCAACGCCGGCACCGTGGTCTGGAACGGCCCGGTCGGCGTCTTCGAACTGCCACAGTTCGCCGGCGGAACCAAGATGTTGGCCTCGGCCATCGCCCACTCCGAGGCCTTCTCGATCGCCGGCGGCGGCGACACGCTGGCCGCCATCGCCAAGTTTCACATCCATGACGACGTCGGCTACATCTCCACCGGCGGCGGTGCCTTCCTCGAGTTCCTCGAAGGCAAGACCCTGC
>CAZOWA010000071.1:0-11424 GCA_964583695.1 uncultured Dechloromonas sp. | reverse complement strand
ACCGGCCTGTCACGCCGGGGGTCGCGGGTTCGAGTCCCGTCCACTCCGCCAACATTCATGAGCCCGTTGAAATCAAAAGATTTCAACGGGCTTTTTGTTTTCCCGAGAGAAAGTCCGGACAAGAATCCCGTACCTGCTTTTTCCCGTGAAGGCGCAGGTGCCGGTCAGGTATAATCGCGCGTTTAGTCGACTCCGTTTGCGCAGGAAATCCAACATGCATCACCGCAACGTTCTGTCGTTTCTTTCCCGCTCGATTCTCATCGCTGGTGCGCTATTGCACGGCGCGGTTTACGCCGAGACACCCGAGGCGTTATCCCTGAGTCCGGCGACATCCATCGCATCGCCAGTCGGTCAAGCCGGCAATGACGGCCTGACCGTACACGAAATCGCGGCAGCCCCGCCACTGGCCACCAACATTGACCTGACCGTTCCGCCGGAAAACATCTGGGATCGCATTCGCAATGGCTTTGCGATGACTAATCTGAACGATGATCTCGTTCTCTACTACCAGCAGTGGTACACGAATCGTCCGGAAGCCCTGCGCCGGATGGTGGAACGCAGCCGTCCCTACCTGCATTACATCGTTCAGGAAATCGAGGCGCGCGGCATGCCGACCGAACTGGCCCTGCTGCCCATGGTGGAAAGCGCATTCAATCCGATGGCCTATTCGCGCGCCCACGCTTCCGGCTTGTGGCAGTTCATCCCTGCCACCGGCAAGCGCTTCAATCTCGAGCAGAACTGGTGGCAGGACGAACGTCGCGATATTGTCGCATCCACCGGTGCAGCCCTCGATTACCTGCAAAGCATCTACGACATGCATGGCGACTGGCATCTTGCGCTTGCCTCCTACAACTGGGGGGAAGGCGCAGTGAAGCGTGCGGTCGACAAGAATTCGGCACGCGACATGCCGACCGACTACGCCAGCCTGAACATGCCTAATGAAACACGGAATTACGTCCCGAAACTACAGGCTCTGAAGAACATTTTCGGCAATCCGGTACTGGTTGCCGAGTTGCAACTCCCCAAGATCACCAACCAGCCTTATTTTGCGACACTCGCCACGGAACAGCCGATCGACATCAAGACGGCTGCCCGCCTGGCCAACATGCCAGTCGAGGAATTTCGTGCCCTCAACCCTGCGCATAACCGCCCTGTCATTCGTGCCGACTCCTCGATAGTTCTGCCAACCGACAAGCTCGACACCTTCCGCAGCAACCTGGAGAAATACTCGTCGCCGCTCACCGAATGGCAAGCCTACACGCTGAAAAATGGCGAAAAGCTGAGCAAGGTCGCACCGCGATTTGGTCTGTCGGTAAATGACCTGATGCGCATCAACGGCTTGAACGGAAAAACCCGGCTGGGTGACGGAACAACACTGCTGGTGCCGACAGGGCATGGTGGACAGGCCATTGATGAAACGCCATACCTGCCGCCTGCGGTTCAGGTTGCGGAGAGCAAGAAATCCGGCAAGTCATCGGAAAAATCCGCACGCAAAGGCAAAGGAACTTCCGACAAGCTGGCCGCAAAGGAAACCAGAGGGAACAAGAAACAGGCAGCGAAACAGGAGGCTACCAAACAGGCGGCCAAGGCCTCCACGAAAGCCTCCGTTGCCAAAGCAGGCAACTCGGGCAAGACGACCGGCGCCAAGACCGCCACACCGAAAAAAATCGCCAAGTCACCGAACGGTCGCCCCGGCTGACCAATCCGCCACATCAGGCCGTGAGGCCGTTTACCAGATGACAGTTCACCGTATGCGTCGCTGAAACTGCGCGGGCATCCGGATAATTTTCCCGACAGGCAGCGACAGCCTGTGGGCAGCGCGGGTGGAAATGGCAGCCTTGCGGCGGATTGGCTGGCGACGGTGTTTCGCCCGGCAGACGAATCACTGTAGCCTGCCCGTCAAGACGCGGCGCCGGCACCGCCGAAAGCAAGGCCTGCGTGTAAGGATGGCGCGGCGAACGCAGCACTTCCTCGGCCCGTCCGCGCTCGACGATACGTCCGAGATACATCACCGCCACATCGTGCGCCAGATATTCGACCACCGCGAAATTGTGCGTAATGAACAGGTAGGCCACGCCCAGTTCCGCCTGCAGTGCCTTGAGCAGGTTGAGGATTTGCGCCTGCACCGAGACGTCGAGCGCCGAGGTCGGTTCGTCGCAGATGAGCAGTTCCGGCTGCACCGCCAGGGCGCGGGCAATGGCGATGCGCTGGCGCTGCCCGCCGGAAAATTCGTGTGGATAACGCCCGGCCGCTTCGTCCGGCAGGCCAACCTGCTTGAGCAGCGCGAGTACCGCATCGTCCTGCCCGTGCAGATCGGCATCCAGCGCCGTCATTCCTTCGGCAATGATTTCGCCGACCCGCATGCGCGGATTAAGCGAGGCGAACGGGTCCTGAAACACCATCTGCATGTGCCGCCGCGCCGCCCGCAGGCGCTTCGCCTTCATGCCGACCAGTTCGGCATTGGCAACACGAACGCTGCCCGCCGTCGGCCTGATCAGCTGGAGCAAGGATTTGCCGACCGTCGTCTTGCCGCAACCGGATTCACCAACCAACGCCAGGGTAAGCCCCGCCGAAATCGCCATGGAAATGCCATCGACCGCACGCACATGGCCGACCGTACGCTGCAACAGGCCACGCCGGATGGGGAAATGCACCTTGAGATCGGCCACTTCGAGGAAAGGCCGCGGCGCTTCGATATCCAACTCGGTCACGGCATGGCACGGCGCGCCCTCCTCTGCCGCTTCGCCCTGCCAGTGACAGCGCACGACATGGCCGTCGCCGCCATCTCGCCAGGGCGGCGATACCGTGCGGCATTGCGCCATGACGTGTGTGCAGCGTTCGGCAAAACGGCAGCCGGCGGGCATGGCCGACAACACCGGCACCTGGCCGGGAATCGTCGCCAGCCGGCGGCCGCGCCGCGAGACTTCGGGCAAGGCGGCAAAGAGCGCCTGCGTGTAGGGATGGCGTGGCGTCGTGAAGAAGGCATCTCGGCTCGCCACCTCGACCAGTTCTCCGGCATACATGACGCCGATACGGTGCGCCATGCGGGCGACAACGCCGAGGTCGTGGGTGATGAGCAACATGCCCATGCCACGGTCAACCTGAATTTTTGCCAATAAATCGAGAATCTGCGCCTGCACGGTAACGTCCAGAGCCGTGGTCGGCTCGTCGGCGATGAGCAACTCGGGCTCGCCAGCCAGCGCGATGGCGATCATGACACGCTGCTTCATACCACCGGAAAGCTGGAAGGGATATTCGTCAAGCCGGCGCTCGGGATCGGCAATACCGACCAGACGCAGCAGTTCGACCATGCGTTCGGTCGCTGCCTCTCCGCGCAGGTCGAGATGACGTTCGAGCACTTCGCCGATCTGCCGGCCGACCGTCAGCACCGGGTTGAGGCTGGTCGCCGGCTCCTGGAAGATCATCGCCATGCGCCCGCCGCGGAAGGCGCGCATGTCGGCCTCCGGCAGAGTCAGCAATTCCTCGCCGGCCAGACGGATACTGCCGTCCAGCACCCGCCCTGCGCCGGGCAAGAGACGCATGATGCCCTGCGCCGTCGCCGACTTGCCGCAACCGGATTCGCCCAGCAAGGCAAAGGTTTCGCCGGCGGCAATCGAGAAGGAAATGCCATCGACGGCGGGCAGCGTCTTGCCGGTGGCGGTGAAACCAAGGCGCAGATTCTTGATTTCGAGCATCATGCCGCCCTCGGATCGAATGCGTCGCGCACGGCGTCGGCGAACAGGTTGGCGGCCAGCACGAGGATGAACATGGCCGAGAAGGCGGCGGCCAGCGACCACCAGACGACCGGCTCGCGGCCGAGTTCCATGCGGGCGTTATTGATCATCGTGCCGAAACTGGTCATCGTCGGATCGACACCGATGCCGACGTAGGACAGCACGGCCTCGGCGAGCACTAGCCCGGAGAAATCCATGACCAGCGCGATGATAACGATGTGCATGAGATTGGGCAGGATGTGGCGGACGATGATGCGCCAGTTGGAAACGCCGAAGGCCTGCGCCGCCTGAATGTATTCGAGTTCGCGCAGCTTGAGCGTTTCGCCGCGCAGCAAGCGGCACAGCCCTGTCCAGCTCGTGATGCCGAGAATGAAGCACAGCGCCAGCAGACGCAAATCAGCACGCTCGGCGGCGGTCGAGAACCATTGCGGATGGGTGTCGATGACCACCTGCATCATGAGCACGGCGGCGGCAATGAGCAGCACACCGGGAATCGAGTTGAGCACAGTGTAGGCGTACTGGATCAGGTCATCGACCCAGCCGCGGAAATAGCCGGCGACGATGCCAAGCAGGACGGCCATCGGCAGCATGACGAGCGTCGTGACGAGGCCGATGATCAACCCGGTGCGCACGCTTTTGAGAATCTGATAGAGCACATCCTGGCCGACCTTGTCGGTGCCAAAGACGTGGTAATCGCCGGCCAGCCAGAACAGCGGAACGGCAATCAGCAGAATGACCAGCAGCGTACCCAGTACGGCATTCCACGCAAAAGGCATCGCGCCCTTTACCAAAATATGGCGTTTTTTCGGGTTCACCGCAGCAAACACGCCCAGCCAACCGACAAAGGCCAGCACGCCGGCGCGGAAGGCCGTGAATCCCGCATCCGCCGCCACCTCGTCCTCACGCTCGCCAAGATGCTGCCCGCCATATTTGAGCCGGGGGAAATCGCGCACCGTTCCGCCGCCCGGTTGATCGATGCTTTCCTTGGCATAAAGGCGGGTCGCAAATGGCGCCGAATACGTCTTTTCATTGCGTGTGCGCAGCGGTGCGGCCAGCGCGTCGAGTACGGACAGCACCTCGATGGCGTAAGTCACCTTATCACCAGCCTTACCGGGCATCTGCACGCGGTAATGCAGCGAATCGAGCAAGCCGACCAGCACGAAGGCGAGCAGGATGGTCGCCGACGCCATGCCCACCCGGTTCGCCCCGACCCGCCGCCAGGCCGCCAGCAAGGGCGGGCTGCGCGAAATCAGCACGGTCAGCCCTGCCCCGGCTGCCACCAGCAACCAGATCAGGATATCCGACCAGAGGACGACCACCTGAAAGCCCATCATTCGAAACGTATCCGCGGGTCGACCAGGGTGTAGGAAATGTCGGTCAGGATCAGGCCGATGATGTAGAGCAGCGAGCCAATGAAGACCATGGAACGCACCACGGCGAAATCCTGCGCGTTGATGGCGTCGATGGTGTAGCTGCCCAGCCCTGGAATACCGAAGAAAGATTCAGTGAGCAGTGAGCCCATGAAGAGCAGCGGAATGACCACGACGACACCGGTCAGGATGGGAATCAGCGCGTTGCGCAGAATGTGCCGGAAGAACACCACCGTTTCCGGCAAGCCCTTGGCGCGGGCGGTACGCACGTAATCCTTGCTCACCTCTTCAAGAAATATCGTGCGATACCAGCGCGCCGACGAGCCGATGCCCGAGACCACGCCGATCAGCACTGGCAGGATGAGGAAGCGCCAGGCCTCCAGCCCGTCGCCAAAACCGGAAATCGGCACCAACCGCAAGACCTTGCTGATCAGATATTGTCCGCCGATGATGTAGAACAGCCCGGAAATCGACATCATCGCCACGCACAACACGACACCCCAGAAATCAAAGGCCGTGGCGCGAAAGAAGGCCAGCGTCAGGGCGAACGTCACCGTCACGAACAGGCCGAGAACAAACGTCGGCAGGGCAATGGCCAGCGACGGCCCCATGCGGCTGCCGATTTCGCGGGCAATGTCGCGGCCGTCCTCGGCCCGTCCGAAATCGCCGACGAACATGCGCGCCGATTTCTCGAAAAAGATGGTATCCGTCACGGTCGCCAGCCCGGCGGCCGATTCGTTGAGCAACAGCGGCTTATCGTAGCCGCGCTCGGCCTTCCATTTCTGGATCGCTTCCGGCGTCACGCGCTTGATGCCCAGCTGCATGCGCGCCATGTCGTCCGGCGTATTGACGACGAAGAACAGCGCAAACGTGATGAGGTTCACCCCGATGAGAATCGGGATGGCGTAGAGCAGGCGGCGGACGATGTAGGCAAGCACAGCCGAATTATGCCAAGACCCGGCACCGGACGGACAGCTTAATCGTCGGGAAGCACCGCCGGAAAACGATCAGCGTCCGGCCTCGCGCAGAAAATCCGCATAGATTGAAGCCAGCGCCTGCTCGACGGCAACGACGTGGGCAGAAACACTGTCGTCGGCGGCCGCCTGCTCGGCCGTGTAAACGCCGGCATGCACTACCCGCTCGCCCTTCATCAGGCGAAGTTCCAGCGCCACAGCCGCCGTTCCCGCCTTGCCGGCACGCACCCGGTCCAGACGCAGCACCCGTCCTTCCAGACGCATGCCGGCATCGGCCTCGCTCTGGCTGAGCATCTTGCCGAAACTCGCCGTCAGGTGATCATGCACGGTCTGGGCCGGCGCATAGAGCCAGAGATGGTAATGGTACTGGCGCAGCTGACGCGGATTGGCCGCATCGCTATAAACCAGCGGCCGTTCGGCATAAAGGCTGTCAGCACGAAACGGTGCGACATAAACACCGCCAGCCGGCAACTGTCCGGACACCGCCACCGGGTGCAGGCGATAGAAATGGTCGACCGGCGCCGGTGGATTGCTACCGCAGGCGCTCAGGCCGAACACGAACAGAACGAGCAACAGGACGCGGATCATTGGGCCTCTCCCGAGACATCGACCGGCGGCCGGTTATTGACCAGCGCCGCGGGGTTTTCACGAATGGTGCGACTGAATTCATTGAGATTGCGACCGGCCGACTCAAGCTGGTAAAGCAGCGCATCGGCACGACGCAGCGACAACTGCAGATCCTTGCCGCTGCCATTGACAATGACGCGCGAATCCTTGACCAGTCCTTCGACCTCGGCCGTCACCTTCTGCATTTCCTGCGACAGTTTGAGCACTGTGCCGGAAGCTTCATTGCCGTTCTTCAGCAAGCCGTTCCAGTTTTTCTGGTTTTCCGGGCTGAACAGGGTTTCGACACGGGCGGCCGTACTGTTCAGGCGGGCCATCGTCGCCCGCATGTCAGTCAGCGTGCCCGGCAGGTTTTCTTCCAGGCTGCCGCCGACCGTTTCCACCCGCTGGCTAATCTGCGCGAGCAACGGCTTGACGCTGGTTTCGGTCAGCCGGCTGATTTCGCTGGCCAGATTAGCCACCGATTCCATCACGTTGCTGTTCGTCCGGCCAGGGATCTCGCCGCCGGCAGCAATCAGGCTGGTGCTCTGCCCCTCCTTGATTTCGACCAGCGGCGCGGCAAGCAGGCCGGGCGAGGCAATGATCGCCCAGCTGTCGTCCGGCAGATTGACCGGTTTGCGGATGTTGAGGCTGACGCGATACGCCGTGCGATTATTCTTGACCTCCGGCTCGATCGCATCGACGTTGCCAACCTCGAACCCCTCGAAGGTCACCACCGTACCGCTCTTGATGCCGGCCACGTTAGGGAAATGAGTGACGTAAATATCGCCCTTGGCGCTCTGACCGGTGATCCGGTACAAGGCATAGAGCAGGACAATGCCCATGACCAGCACAAAGCTGCCGACCAGCAGGTAATTGACGTTATCGCGTTTCATGGTCAGAAAATCTCTCGGGTGAGGCGTTCCAGGTATTCGTCAGGGTTCACGGCGTCGTTGCGCGGCGTCCGGTTGAGCAGCGACTTGATCCGCGGATGCTCGCTCGCCCGCACATTGGCCACGGTATCCGACATCAGGATACGGCCGTGATCGAGCACGGTGATGCGGTCGGCAATCTTGAAGGCGCTCTCCAGCTCGTGCGTCACCACCACGATGGTCATGTTCATGGCGTCGCGCAGGGTGAGGATCAGTTCATCGAGCTCGGCCGAAACCACCGGATCAAGACCGGCCGACGGCTCGTCGAAGAAAAGCAGGCGCGGGTCCATGACGATGGCGCGGGCCAGAGCCGCCCGCTTGATCATGCCGCCCGACAGTTCGGCCGGCATGAGGTTTTCGAAGCCGGCGAGATTGACCACTTCCAGCTTCATGCGGCTCATGATGCGGATGGTGTTGTCGTCCAGCCGCGTATGCTCGCGCAGCGGCAATTCGACGTTCTCGCCGACGGTCATCGAGTTGAACAGCGCCCCGCCCTGAAAGGCGACGCCCATGTTCTTGCGCAGATCGAACATTTCATCGGCGCTCAGGCGGGTGATGTCCTTGCCGAGCAGCTTGATGCTGCCCGAAGTCGGCTGGTGCAGGCCGAGCAGATGACGCAGCAGGGTGCTCTTGCCGGAGCCGGAACCGCCCATGATCACCATGATCTCGCCCTGGCGCGCAGCAAAACTGATGTCGTCGAGAATCTTGCGCGGCCCGTAATGGGTCACCAGATTGCTGACTTCGATGGCGAGATCGTCGGTAGCCATTCAGCGACTCGTCAGGAAAGTGAACACCATGTCGGCGAGGATGATGCCGATGCTGCCGAGCACCACCGCCCGCGTCGTCGCCCGGCCCACACCCTCGGCACCGGCGCTGACATCGAAGCCGTTGCTGGCACCGATCAGGGTGATGACCACGGCAAAGACGAAGCTCTTCGCCGCCCCTTGCAGCACATCGGCAGCCTCCAGCGCCTCGAAGGTACGGCTGAAAAAAATGTCGATGGGCAAACTCAGTTCCCCCGCGCAGTAGAGAGAAGCACCAACCAGCGCCAGCAGATCCGACATGATGGTCAGCGCCGGCAAGGTCAGCAGCATGGCCGCAAGCAGCGGCGCCACCAGATAACGTACCGGGTTGATGCCGATGACGCGCAAGGCGTCGATTTCCTGCGAAATCTGCATGGTGCCGATGCGCGCGGCAATCGCCGAACCGGAACGCCCGGCGACGAAAATACCGGTGATCAGGGGTGCAAACTCGCGGGTGACGGACAGTGCGATGCCCATCACGACCTGCCCTTCAGCGCCGAAGGTGCGCAGCGTGTGAATGCCCTGAATGGCAAGCATCATCCCGGTGGCAAAGGAGGCCAGACCGACGATGGGAATGGCATCGACGCCGACGCCCACCGCTTCCTTGAAAACCGCCTTCAGGCGAACCGGCTGGCGCCGCCAGCGGCCAAGCAACAGCCAGTAAAAAGACTCGGCCAGCAAGGCCGCCAGATAGCCAACCTCGCTGACGCCCTGAACGGCGCGTCGACCGAGATTTTCAAGAAAGTTGAAGAAGGGATTACCTGGCACAGTCCAGACACGCCTCGACGGAGGGGTGAATCGGGAAAACACGATCCAGCCGCGCCAGCCGCAGGACGTTCATCACCGGTTGCGCCACGGCAGCCAGGCCGAATTCGAGCCCCTGCTTGCGGGCGACCTGAAAGCCCTCGACCAGGCTCGCCACCCCCGAACTGTCCATGTAGGTCACGGCCGACAGTTCGACCAGCACCGGAACATTCTGCTTGAGGCAATCGAGAATGCCCTGCCGCACCGAAGGCGACGAGTGCATGTCGACGTCCCCCGCCAAACACACGATCCTGAAGGGAGCGTGCTCCCTGATCTCGATTTCCACACCCCACCCCTCAATCGATACGCTTGCTCAATTGGAGAAAATTGTTATAACCCGCCGGTGGTTCCAGATACGCCACCGCGTCGGTCACTTCCTGCATGAAACGCACTCCGAGCCCCCCCGGGCGCAGATCGTCCAGCTCGCGCGGACGCAAGTCGGACAGCGCAACACGGCGCCCATTATCCAGTAATTGCGCGAGAAGCACAGGGCCATCCTGCACCAAGCGCAGGCGGAATTCCTGCCCTGCCGCGAAGCGATATCCATGCTGAATAATGTTCATGCAGGCCTCGTTGATCGCCAGCACCAGATTTTCAGTGCATTCCCGGCTGCAACCGGCCTGCGCACAAACCGTTGCGACCGCGCTGCGCACAGCGGCCAATTCGGCGGTATCCGCCGGAATTTTTTTTTCGAACAGGGTCTGCATCAACCGATTGCCAGCAAGGTCAGGTCATCGTGCAAGCGCATCCCCTCGCGCGTCAGCGCCGACGCCACGGCGGCCAGCTGCGCGCTGGCGGGCAACCCGGCGCAAGCATCGAGCAGTTTTTGCAGCCCCTCCAGGCCGAGCATTTCGCCCTGCGCGTCCCGCCCTTCGGTGACACCGTCGGTAAAGACATACAAACGACCGCCGGCCAGTTGCAGGCGTTGCACCTCAAAGTCGATACCGGCCATGATCCCGAGCGGCGGGCCGGAAGCCTCGATCTCGCGGTCAACCTGAAAAACAGCCCGAAAAAGGGGCGGCTGATGCCCGGCATTGGCAAAGCACACCTCGCCGCTGGCCGGATCGTAGAGCCCGGCAATCATGGTCACGAACATGCCGAAGCGCGCCGTCTCGGCGATCTCATCATTGAGAATGGCCAGCAGGCGGGCCGGATCGTGCTCCGTCTTGCCCAGGCAGCGGAACAGGCTGATCGTCTTGGCCATCAGCATCGCCGCATTCATGCCCTTGCCCGACACATCGCCCAGGCCCCAGGCGATGCGCCCGTCCGGCAGGGGAAAGTAATCGTAAAAATCACCGGACACTTCGAGCGCCGGCAGATTGATGCCGCATACCGGGAAAGCTTCGTTCGGCGGCGTCGGCAGCAAACCGCGCTGAATCTCGCGGGCCAGATCCAGTTCGCGCCGCATGCGCTCCTGCTCGACCAGCGCCTCGGCCATGCGCGCATTGTGGATGGCCAGCGACACCATGCCGGCGAGCGCCTGCAAAAGCTGCCTGTCGGCTTCGCCAAAAAAGCCATCACCAGATCGCCGGTTGATCACCTCCAGCGCGCCCAGCTTGCGCCCCTTGATCTGCAAGGGCGCGCACAGAATGGAGCGGGTACGGAAGCCGGTCAGTTCATCCACGTCGCTGCTGAAATCGCGGTCATCGCCGACATTGCGCACCATTTGCACCGCATTGCTGGCTACCGCCCGTCCAACGATGCCCTGCCCCGCGTCGATCGACAAGCCTTCGATCTGCACAGGCCCGGCGCAGGCCAGACAGGTCAGCTTCCGTTCCTCGCCATCAAGCAAAAAGATTGAGGCCGCTTCCGTATCCATGTAGACCATGATCTGGCGAATGGCGTTGGCCAGCGTTTCACCCATCGCCGCCGAGGCAGCGAAATCCTGGCTGATGGTGGCCAGCAGTTCGATTTCCCCGGCCCAGCCCGGCTGTCTGGCCTGCTCAAGCAGTTGATGCGCGTGTTCGATGGTCACAGGCGGCTTCGCACGAATGATGTAGGGAAAAATGATACATCAGGCCAGGCCGCATTCGGCGGAAGACGGGCGACCAGCCAAAAACCGGCCCCCGAAAAACAAAAGGGCCCGTGAAGTCACGAGCCCGTCTGTTGTGGTGCTGGCGGAGAGGGTGGGATTCGAACCCACGGTACCTTGCAGTACGCCTGATTTCGAGTCAGGTACATTCGACCACTCTGCCACCTCTCCG
>CAZOWA010000070.1:0-11452 GCA_964583695.1 uncultured Dechloromonas sp. | reverse complement strand
TGGGCGCGATAGGCTTCAAGCACGGCGACTTCCTTTCGTAAAGGGTTGCTCTGGGGTAAAGACTGATTTTACGACAACGACGACGATCAGATAGTTCTGAATAGCGTCTCCGCTGACACTTTCATGTCTTATATATTTTATATTATATGATTGACCTTGAGCACCCCCTATTTCGCACTCTCCGATCAGCGCATGTCCGGATGAGTGCTCCGGAATTGCTTACCAAGGCCTTTGCCTTGCCCGGGCGAAGGGCAGCCTATACCACGGAAACCTTGCCCAAAAAACAGGCAGGCACATTAACATCCTTGTGACACAGCGAGTTAGCACAGCTATCCCGAACTTATCCACAGACTTGTCCGACCAAAACGTGGATAGATTCCAGCAACTCCAGCAACGCACAAAATAAGACAAAAGCAATATACTGATAGCCGCATGAAACCAGTTGCAGCAGGATGAAATTGCTTCTGCAGCAAATTCAAACGGACAGAAATGTGGGGACAGCATGCTATCAACCATGTCGCTAAAAGGCAGGCTCTGGCTTCTCGGCATCATTGCAGCTCTGGGAGTGGGCATACTTGCCTGGTCATCGGTTTCACTGACTACCAATAGCGAGGCCATTCTTGTCAAATTTGTCGACGAGCGTATTGCGCTTAGACACTCCGCCACGCTGGCCTACGCCAATGGCCTGCAAAAGGGTCAGGCGCTGCGCAACATCCTTCTTGATCCGGGCAAAAAGACGGCCTACGACAACTTCGAAAAAGCAGAGGGTGTGTTCGTCAAGGAAATCGACAATCTCGTTTTGATCCTGAATACCACCGAGTCAGGCAAGACTATTGCCTCCAAACTGAAAAACGACGTCGGCGTCTGGATGCCGCTACAAAAGCGGGTGATCGATCTGATCAAGGCAGGAAGCCTCGATCAGGCTCAGACACTACTGGTCAAGGAAGAAACTCCAGCCTGGCGAGTAGTCCGTGAACAACTGCTCTCGATCGGCTCCAGTGCAGAAAAGGCGGCAGAGGAAGATCGTGCGGAACTGGTTTCGGGGCTGGGCAGCGCCCGCCGTCTGGCAATCGGGCTGGGTATCGGCAGCCTTCTTCTGGTCGGCATCATCATTACGCTGGTCGGGCGCGGCATTTACCTGCAAGTCGGCGGCGAACCCTCCGCCGCCGCAGCGGCCTTGCACCGCTTTGCACAAGGTGACCTGACCGAGACTCTCGACGTCAGGCACGGAGACAGCACCAGTATCGTCGCCGCCATGCAGGTCATGCAGGGACATATCCGGCAACTCATTTCGGAGACAGTCACAAGTGCTGATGCCGTGGTCCGCGAAAGTGAAAACATGCGTGCAGATGCTTCACAATTGGCTCGCGCGGCCGAGGAACAAAGCACCTCGACATCGGCAATTGCTGCTGCTGTTGAAGAATTCACCGTCAGCATCGGGGTAATGTCGGAAAACGCCGGCGATGCCGGCCGGCTCTCCGGGCAATCGGAAGAACAGGCTCACAACAGTCTGGCCGTTGTCTCCAATGCCACCAGTATCATTCAGCAGGTTGCAGATGGCATGTCAGCCGCCGCAATCACCATGGAGGAATTGTCGGCAAAAGTCGGCAACATCACCGGTATCGTCCAGACCATTCGCGAGATTGCCGATCAGACCAACCTGCTCGCACTCAATGCAGCCATTGAAGCAGCCCGCGCCGGAGAACAGGGACGTGGCTTCGCCGTGGTGGCAGATGAAGTGCGCAAGCTGGCCGAGCTGACCACCAAATCAACCCAGCAAATCTCGGAAATTGTCGGTGGTGTGCGGGAAAGCACGGATGCCGCGCTCGCCACCATGACCCACGCCAAGGACA
The DNA here is from genome assembly GCA_964583695.1 of uncultured Dechloromonas sp. Taxonomy (GTDB): domain Bacteria; phylum Pseudomonadota; class Gammaproteobacteria; order Burkholderiales; family Rhodocyclaceae; genus Azonexus. The sequence goes on along the minus strand of CAZOWA010000070.1, from coordinate 9,599 downwards.
AGGCACTGGTCGGAGCGGGCCGCACGGAAGAAGTACGCACCGCAGTCATGGGCATGGATCAGGCTGCAGCCCAGTTGAGCCATGCCATCGAGGCGATTGCCGAATCCCTGCGCGAACAGGCGGCGGCAAGCACCGACATTGCACAGCGTGTAGAAATGATTGCGCAGGGCATCGACAAGACCCATCTCGCTTCCGATGCCTCGAGCAGCCGGGCTGGCACCCTGGTCGGTCTGTCGCATCAACTCAAGGAAAGCGTGCGCCGCTTCCGGGTCTGACCTAAATGCGCGGCAGGCCGCAGGCTTGCCGCGCCCGGTTACAAGCCGGGTGCTCAACATCAAATTCACGGCATGGCGAAGGCCTGCCTTCGTAGATCGTGCAGGCAACCGCCTCGCCGACCACCCCCTGCAAGGCCACGCAACGCGGCGGTGCGGCATCCGTGCCGGCCATGCGCACGATATTCGCCGTCACCGGCACCGTCATTTCACGCGGCACCCCGTTCCCCCACGCAAAAGCCCCGCCAGCCAGCTCTGCCGGATGGAAGTCGACGCGAAAGGCCGTGCAGCAAGCACCACACGTCTGGCAGACATTCATTCGAAACTCACCCGGCAACGCCACAATTCATGCCCCGAAGCGAGATATTTCTTCTCGAATGGCGTGATCGGCTCGGCAGTCTGCCAGCTTTCGGCGAGCACTGTCCGGCCGCTCAGCAGACTCAGGGCGAGTGCCATTTCCTCGATGTAGATACGCCAGTTGCTGCGGCACTCGACTTCACCGCCCAGTTCCTTCCACACCGGGAAGACCGCATGCCCCTGCCAGCGCCGGGCCAGATGGCCGATTTTTGGCCAGGGGTTCGGGTACAGATTGTAATGACGCGCCAGCCGGATACCCTCCCCGGCCAGCAGGCGCCAGAAATCAACCAGATCGGCGCGGATCAGGACGGCATTGGCCGGCATCTCCATCGGCTTGCCGCGACTGATCCGGTCCAGCGACTGGTCGACGCCGATCACGAAATGATCGGGAAACGCCAACGCCAGATTCAGCGTGCTCCAGCCGACACCGCAGCCGGCGTCGAGAATCAGCGGTGCCTGCGCATTCCAGGCGGCGTGGGCGGCCAGCGCGACGCTCAGCGCTTCCCGGTTGTAATCGGCCATCGGCTTGCGGAAGGCGTGCGCCATGTGACGACGGACCACCGCTTCCAGATCGCGATGCGGCCCGCTCTGGGCGCTGCTGATGAACCGTGAATTGCCTTCACTCATCGGGCTGACCTGAAAGACTGGCGGGCAAAATGAATCTCAAGGGAAAAACCGTGGAAGAACCTGAAGGCCGCCATTTTCTCAGCAAAACCGGCGGAGTTGCTCGGTTTTCCCCGCACAACCCCGCGGAAATACATCAGGAAGGATCGGGCACGTAGCTACCGGGGAACGCATTGGGCACCGGCTGGCGGCGCGGCGACGGAATGATGCCCCGGGCCACCAGATTCGCGTACGAGTCGTAGCGCACGGTGATGATTTCGTCCGGCGTGTTGCTGGCCCGCTGGAAACTCACCGTCTGCGTCGGCGAATACACCCTTTCGCCATGACCGGTCGCCAGCTTGCTTTCAGCCTTCTCCGCCATCGCCGAAGGGGCGGCAGCGCGACTGCTCATCGGGGCCGGCGCCATGTTACCCACAACTTCCTGTTCAACCACCGGCTCGACGTATTCACGGAAGGTCGCAACGCCGATCACGCCGACATTGTCCGGACGCCGGGTCCGCCCGGCGTAGGAATCATCGAGCGAAGTAAAGTAAAAGGCAGCCACATCGCGATCGCTCTTGCGCCAGCCGGCAATTTCCACGGCATCCCGAGGCGACAGCACGTAACCGCGCTGGTTGGTGGCGGCAGTGTCACCGCTGAGAACGTTGATCCCGTCGACAGAAACCACGGCCAGAAGACGACCGCCAGTGCGGTTGTTGACCAGGATCGAATAACGGTTGCCAGGCTTGCCCGCTACCCAGAGTTCACCTTTGTGGCGATAGGTCGGCAGGCGCTCGCCCGTGCTGCGGTTGATGATCTGGATATCGGCTTCGGTCGCGGCCGTTGCGCTGCCGGCAACGGAGAAAAATGCGAGTGCGGCAGCGAATAGGCAAAGAAGGTTTTTCATGTTGAGCATCCCTTGTTGTGTGGAAGACGCTCACTAAAACGACACGAAAAATCAAAAGGGGTTAAACAAATGCAAAAAGATTTACCGCGTTCAAACCCGCTATTTCAGTTGCTTGCGCAGAGTCTCCGGAACGACCACCGACGGATGCGCCCGCTCGAAGGATTCCAGGCTCGCCCTCGCCTCCTCGATACGTCCCTGGCTGACCAATGTCTGGATCGATTCCAGCCATTCCTTCGCCGGCCGGGGCGCTGCCGCAGCGACCGGCCGGGCAGCCATCTTGGCCTCGACATGCTGCGCCTCGACACTCCCGAGCGCTTGGTCGCCCTGCGCGGCGCGACCAGCCGGTGCCGTCGCCATCGGCGCTCTTGCCGCCAGTGCCGGACTACTTGCAGAAACCTCGGCCTCTGCCATGACGGGCGCCGCCGGCGCTGCCGCCGCTTTCGCGACTTCCTCTTTCGCCGGCGCCAGGCGAACCGCGGCACGTTTTGCCACGCCGGCCTCCTTGTCGGCAGCCGCCGGCATCGATTCCGCCAGCGCCCGCGGAGCAGCCGGTGCCGGTGCTTCGCCCGGCTGGGTGTTAAGCGCAAGGTCGCCAACGACCGGAGCCTGCGGTTGCTGCTGGTTCACCATCATGACCAGCAAGCCGACCACGGCCACCGAGGCCAGCGCCTGTATCGGCAGATGCCAGCGCTTCCACCACGGCGCGGGCGCCGGCTTGGCAGCAACCGCCGCACGGGCAGCCGCGAGAATGTTGCGATCCAGCGCGGCAGACGGTTCCGCTGCCTCGCTTTCGCGGTATAGCGCGCCAATTTCCTGATCAGTCGGTTTCATCGCCATTTCGACAACTCCTGGCGCAATTTGCCCATGGCATAGCGCAGACGGCTTTTGACAGTTTCCCGGCCCACGTTCATGACGCTCGCGATTTCCTCCAGGCTCAGCCCGCCATCCTCGGCGAGAAGAAATGTTTCGCGCTGCACATCGGGCAAGGCCTGCACTGCGACGAGCAGATGCCCGGCCAGTGCCTTGCGCTCGGCCAGACGTTCCGGTCGGGTATCGTCGGGCGCCGGCACGGTCGCCATGAAATCCGTGTCCTCGTCGTCCCGGCCGGACATTTCCTGAATGGGGCTGCGATTGGTCGCGCGCCAGTAATCGACCAGCCGGTTGTGGGCGATACGGAACAGCCACGCATGGAACGGGGCCGATACTTCATATTGCTGGCGGGCATTGACCACCCGCAGCCAGACATCCTGAAAAAGCTCATCAACTGCACCATCCTGTCCGCATTGGTGCGCCAGATAGCGAAAAAGTCGCCGGCGCCACCGCCCGTACAAAACCTCGAAAGCCGCGGCATCGCCATCCTTGTAGGCGAGCATCAGGCCTTCATCGGTTCTGAGGTCTTGATCGGGTAAACGTGTGGACATGGGAAAAGGGGTCAATGTTCGCGAATATTACACGCCCTGAGCTTGCCACACGGCCTGGGGCAAGGCGGCGAGAATGCCCGCTTCAAGCAGCAGCCGGTCGATGTCGTCCGCCGCCTTGACCGGCCGCAGGCAATCGTAAAGCACTCCGGCCTCGGGATAATTACGGCGCAGCATGGCCAGCCATTGCTTGATGCGCCCGCCGGCATGCACCGGCACCACTTTCCGGCGCACGCCCAGCCAGTAGGCGGCAACGCCGGGTGCCACCTCATCCCAGCCACCGACCGCTTCGCCGCGCACCCGCCGGGCGAGCAGCGGATCGGAAATGGCGCCACGACCGAGCATGATGTCGGCGCAACCGGTCGCCTGCTGGCAGTTGCGAAAATCCTCGACGGTCCACACCTCGCCGTTGGCAATGAGCGGAATGTCGATGGCCGCACGGACCCGGTCGATCCACTCCCAGCGTGCCGGCGGGCGGTAGCCGTCGACCTTCGTCCGGCCATGCACGATCAACTCATCAACACCGGCGGCGGCAAGCGCCCGGGCGTTGTCCACCGCCCGACTGGTGTCGTCGATACCGAGCCGCATCTTGGCGGTGAACGGAATGTTCGCCGGCACCACGGCGCGCACAGCCGCAGTAATTTCGTGCAACAGTTCCGGTTCGCCGAGCAAGGCGGCACCGCCGCGATGGCGATTCACCGTCGGCGCCGGGCAACCGAAATTGAGATCGACCCCGGCCGGATTCAGCGTCACCAGCCGGCGGGCGTTTTCCGCCATCATCAGCGGATCGGAACCCAGCAATTGCACGCGCATCGGCGTGCCCGCAGCCGTCTTGCCGCCGTTGAGCAGTTCCGGACAAATCTGCTGGAAAATCCTGGCCGGCAACACGTTGTTCGAAACGCGCACAAACTCGCAGATGCCCCAGTCGTAGCCGCCAATAGACGTCAGCACGCCGCGCAACAGATCGTCGGCGAGCCCTTCCATCGGGGCGAGAAGAATGCGGGACATGCAGTTTCCGGATCTGGCGTTGAGGTGGCCGGCATTATAATCCGCGCCATGCTGCGCTTCGTCCTCGATACCAATGTCGTCCTCGACCTTTTCCACTGGGCCAACACCGATGCCGTCCCGATCATGGCCGCGCTGGAAGCCGGCCGCATCGAATGCTTTGCCGACGAGCGCACGCTCGACGAATTGCAACGCGTGCTCACCTACCCGCAACTGAAAATGACGCCGGAGATGATCGTCGAACGCTACGCCCGCTACAGCGGGCTGATCACGATGGTCGAGCCCGGAGAAGCGCCGAAGCTGCCGCGCTGCAAGGATCGCGACGACCAGAAATTCCTCGAACTCGCCGCCCGCTGCGGCGCCAACGTACTGGTCAGCAAGGACAAGGCCCTGCTCCGCCTGCGCGGACGCACCACGCTCGGCTTCCAGATTCTCAAACCGGGTGCGGCTTCGGCTTTGCTCCCGGAAACGCCCGACCTGTGCCAGCCGCAACCACAATCCGCAGCCTGAGCCGGCGCCGGTTGAAAAAAGACACTTCCACGGTCAACCCGAAAAATCGCCATTTTTTGCCAGGCCTCGGTCCGGTCTGAACATCCCCTGCCCGGCGCTCCCGCTCAGGCTTTGGCGTTGAGAGCGCGGTCGGTCAGTGAGAGGTGCTGGCTGAAGTGCGGGCGCAGCCGGTAAAGCTGCGCCGGGCGATGAGCTTTTCCGGTCTCCATGGCGCCGCTGACCGGTTCGAGCATATCGAGTTCGTCGATCTTGCGGCGGAAGCTGACCTTGTTGATCGGTTCGCCGAGAATCGCCTCATAGACGCCCTGCAACTGCGGCAGGGTAAACAGTTCACTACACAGATAAACCGGGAGCGACGAATAGCTGCTCTTGTTGCGCACACGCTCGACGGCGGCCTCGATGATCCACTGGTGGTCAAAAGGCAGGCCGCGCGCCTGATCGACCGGCAGCAGAACAAGCTCCGGATGATTGGCCCGCACAATCAACTCCTGCGGCACCAAGGCGTAATAGACAACCGAAAGCGACCAGCCGCGCGGATCGCGCGCCCGCCCGGAAAACGTCGCCAGTTGTTCCAGATAGGGGCTGTCGATACCGGTTTTTTCGCGCAACATGCGCGCCGCCGCCGCCTGCGTATCCGCATCCTCGGTTGCATGAATGTACCCACCGGGCAATGCCGGCAACCCGGCATAAGGCGCGTGGTCGCGCTTCAACAGCGCCACGTGCAGACGGTTATCCCTGAGCGTCATCAGGACGACGTCGACAGTGCAAATAATGTCGTTCATAAGGCATCTCGATTACGCCAAAACGGCAGCGTGCACGACTTTGTTCAGTTTTGCAATTTTGTCGGCAGGATACGGGCTACGCTGATACACCCGCAAGTGGCTACCAATATCCGGCACGATACGAACGCATGATTTCCTGAATCCGCCGCAACGCCCCGTCGGAACAAACATCGCTGGCCGGGCAGTAAAACACCCGATGACTGCCATCTTCGAAGCGCACCAGAAACTCCTGGTAAGGCGCCGCTTCAGGCCGTGGCGGCTGAGTCTCGGGAAGGCGACGCATCAGCGAACGAAGCTCGCCCAGATGTTCCGGCGTCGCCGTTTCCCTGCCCATCGATACAATCGGCGCGCCGCCGCTCTGGGTGGCGTGGCTACCCCGTACCTGACCATCGGCATCAATCGATCGTACGGCCTGCATTTCGCCCTGCGCTCCACGAAGGCTGTAACTGACGCTCAAAAACTCTTGCTGCGGAAGCGCGGCGCACCCGGCAAGGAGCACCATTGAACCCAAAACGCTACGCAGACATGGCGTGAAAAAATGGATCATGGCGCTATCGGCAACCGCACGGTTACCGCTCCTTTCTCTGGCAAACGGGTCAGAAGATTGAGGCTCCAGTTGAACTGCAAATCGGGCGCACCCGAATACTGAATCCTGCACAAATCAAACACATTCCTGAACGTCACGGAAGACCGCGGCGGCAGCGTAAAACGGGTATTCGGCGGTGGCGCGGGAATTTCCGGCATGCAGCAAGGATCATTGCAGTTCTGCCGCCACGAAATACCGTTCCCGATTCGCGGCATGAGTGTGAAAGGCAAGCCGGAAATATAGACCAGCGCAGGCGCATCGCCCGGATTGATCAGTTCCCCGCTGATGATCACCAGACTGCCCTGGATTTCCGGCACGCCGGGCTCAAATCGCAAGTGGCCGATATCCGGAGCCCGCTCAAGCTCCCGGGGATCAAGCACCCTGCCCCGGGCAAGAACGGGATCGACCCCATCAATGTGCCGCACCCCCTGCCCCGCAGATTGACCCAAAGCCTCCGGATCAACGGCCTGAGCGCATCCAAGCACAAAACCCATAGCCAACCCGATTACCGGTTTGCTCCACAACAAACTGCCGAAACCCGTCTTCATGCGCCCGCCCCCCGTCGTGACTGATGTGTTGGTTTCGCATGGACTCCGCGCCAGGCCGGTTAGTAACCGCCATTATGCGCACGTGCCACAGCCCTGCCGAAAAGCTTACCAAGAACAACGGCCAGCAAGCTACCGCCCCAAAAGACCGTTTTATCTTCCCGCAACTCGGGAACCACCGTCGCAGCAACCAGAAAATACGCCAGCGTAAAAACGAAGGCCCAGGTACGGCCATAGATCCTGTGGTCGCTTGGCCGGGTTTTGTTTGCAAACGCCTCCGGCGTGCTGACGGAATGACCGAGCAGGCTGGCACCACATTGGATGCAATTCAGAGAAACATCGAGATTTTCAGCATTGCAGCGATGGCAGAACATTCAGTTCTCTCAGCAGTTCATTTCAATAAAGTGGCTGTGGCAAATCGAACCGCTACCCGAATCAAGCACCCGCGCCCCGGCCTCCAATCGCAAGGCTGCGACGAGCATGGCGAGCTTGTCCGGAGTGATCGGGTTGCGAATGCGGTAGGCGCTTTCGGTGATGTTGAAGATGCAGGGGACGTCCATGCGGGAGTCCTTCGTTACTGGAAGCGTGGGAAGCCGTGGCCGACCTCCCCAATTGTCGCGGTCAACCCGAAAAATCGGCGTTTTTTCGGGTTGACCGTGGAAGATTGTCAGGAAGGGGATTTAATGTGGTTTTGCAAGACCTGACCCCATTTTCCCTGCCTGCCCCCATTTTCCCTGCCTGCCCCCATTTTCCCTGCCCGCCGTTCGGTAGTCCGCAACCCCGCCAGGAAAAGAAACTCACCCGTACGGCCTTTGCTATTGCCGCTTGAAAGGAAAAACCGTGTTTCCGTTGTTCCCCCTCCTGCATTTGCTTTGAGACTGATCGCCCATCATGGCTAATCGGGTCGCACCCACACGGATTGACGCCGTTAACTCTGCCGGCAGCTTCATGCGTGCCGCTTGTAGCGATTGGCGCTCCGTGGGCAGATTCCATGTCGGCACGGGTCATAGAGAACCCACCTTAGATGCCGGATATACGACTGCATGCGCTATCCAACGGCCAGAACTATCGATCGGTTTCCTTGCTTTCTGGGGGAGTCCATATACGTAGTGTTAAGTTTCATTTATCAGTGTTGTCGGCATAGGCAGACATGCTTCTGGCCGAGTCATTTGCAAAAGTGACGACCGGCGTGTTCGTGTTCACGAAGGACTCAACGATTTTCAAGTGACTCCGAAAATCGATACCGCGGCGCGAATACTTTCCCTTTCCGGCAGCATTGACGGTGGCTTCAAATGCGTTCGCGCCATCTCGCGACATAAACGCCGGAATGAATTGTTTCCCTCGCAACTCATGCACGTAGGGGCGTTGTTGTTGATCAACAAACATTTCAATGACTGGGATGATCGGTTGCAACGTATCAACAATCACCACGTCCGGTTTATTCCCGTCATTTGATGGAGGATCCATTCTTGCTTTGTAGAGCGCCGCCATGATCCGGTTCAGATTGCTGGCTTTCATCCCGAGGCGTTCAGGTGCTGTCTTCTGTAGAAACTGACCATAGGATTTGGCATCGCTTTCTTCAATGAACAACAAGATTGCGTGTGGGTAGGCATGAGACGCATAGGGCTTTTTTTCTTGCAATGAGGCGGCTACGTTTGTGCCCTTTTCAGTGACGACGTAGTAGACCGGTGCCCAGAAGGACATCAATACCTTTTCTGCTGTTTCCGGTTTCAGACCACCAAAAAACCCCTTATCAATTGCTGATGACGTTTGGGACAACGATAGGGCAATTGCAAGAATACAAACTCTCAATAGCATACGTACTCCTCTTTGAAACTTAACGTAGAGGTGACCGGCGCTGCGCGGCTTTATCGCGCAGCGTCCAGCGACCGAAGGGAGCGGGGTCGACTGCCGGGTTAGATTGAAAAGCACCCACTACGCGCACCCTTTAAAGGTTTTGTTTGATTTGTAGCGCCACTCATCGGGGCTGCGCGGTATCGTTACCTGAAAATATCCGTTACTAGTTTTTTCAATGGATTCGTTTTCTTTAGAGATTTGAGTGGCAGATTGGGGCTTGCCTTTGCCAATACGATACTCATCATAGAAGGCACTCAAATTGGTCGTTTTGAATTCTTTTGGGAATTGATCCGGGCTAATTACTTCCCATCTTTTTCCATCTGAACTTCTCATAAAAATATATGGGAAACCTGCAATGCTAAATTCTTTAATCTTTGCATCACACATCACTGGCTTCACAACCACAAACGCTTTCCCATCCTTGAAGTCGAGCATTATTGGTCCGAGCCCGAAGCCGCCCTCCCACTCAAGCTTCTTACCCGTATCGGGATACCTAGACTCAATTTCATAGTTGGTAGCCCGTCGATGCCCTAACTCTGCCGGAATACGTTCAACCGTGCGATTTACAACGATTTTTTGGCCTGAGCTTAGTAGCGCTTCGTCTTGCCAGCGAATTTTTTCTGAGCATGCGCTCAGTAAAATGCAAGAGATTAGTAAGGATGTTTTTACAGCGTAATAGGGCATTTTTTGGCAGCCATAAATCTAACGTTGAAAATCACCGGACGCAGGCAAGCGCAGCTTGCCGGAGGTCCGGTGG
>CAZOWA010000069.1:0-11453 GCA_964583695.1 uncultured Dechloromonas sp. | reverse complement strand
TTCTTCCTGCATTTTTCCGGGGTATCGATGCGTTTTCCGCAAATCATTCGGGCGCTCAGCCTGGTGCGGCCCCTGGGGCTTGCCGGAGCGCTGTTTTCACTGCTTATCCTGGCGGGTTACCCGCTCGGCTTCGATGTCCTTTTCCGTCCCATGCACGGCGGCCCGGCGACGCATCCGCTGAGTGCCATTGCGCTGTTCGCGCTCGGTTTCGGGGCTTTCTCCTGGCATCCGCGACAGGACAACAGACCCGTAATGTTCGCCGGCGCATTCGTTACGGCATTGATGTCCTTGCGTCTGCTTGAGCTGGCCAGTGGCGCCACGCTGCTCGACTGGCTGACCCCGTTCGGCAGCCAACTGGCAGAACAGGCGGCCGCCGGCCATCCGATATCGACCGGCATGAACACGGCGCTGATGTGCCTGTGCTTTGCTCTGGCGCTGATCGCCATCAGCAGCAAACGCTATGCCCTGGCACAGCAATTAGCCTTTGTTGGTCTCGGTTTCACGCTGATTTCCTTCACCGGCTACGCTTACGGTATCGACAGATTCCATGGTCAGATGGCGATGACGACGGCGCTTGGCGGCAGCATGGTTGGGGTTGCCATCCTGTTCAGCGGCGCCCACCGCAGCTTCCTCCGTTCGATCCTCAGCCCGTGGATCGGCGGCAGGGTGGCCCGCGTGCAAATCGTCCTCGGCTACGTTGTCCCCTTCATGATCGGCTACTGCCTGGTGTTGACCATCGCCAACAATCCTCTGCAGCAGTTCGGGCTGTTCTGCGTCCTGATCAGTGCCTTCATCTCCATCCTGGTCGCCTTTACTGCGGTCATCCAGGAATCGGTCGACCGTTCGCGGCGTAGTGCCGAACGTCAGCTGCTTGTTGTCGCAACCCTGGATTCACTGACCGGCCTGCCCAACCGCCGCCGCTTCCATGACCACGCCCAATGGCTGCTCGAACGCGTCCGCCGTACCGGTGAGAGCCTGTCGGTACTGATCTTCGACATCGATTTCTTCAAGCAGATCAACGACACCTACGGCCATCCGACTGGCGATGCCGTGCTTGAGCGATTGGCCGTCGAAGCCCGCAGCATCCTCCGGCGACAGGATTTCCTGGCGCGCTACGGCGGCGAGGAATTCTTCGTTTTGTTGCCGGGAACCCAGCTCGCCGGCGCCGTCCAGTTGGCCGAGAAACTGCGAGCCCACATCGCCGCAACCGAATTTCCTGGCGCCGACCAGGTCACCATTTCGCTCGGCTGCGCCGAATGCCTTGCCGACGAATCCCTGAACGACCTGGTGGCACGGGCCGACGTGGCCCTCTACGAGGCCAAGCGCAGCGGACGCAACCGCGTAGTCGCCGCAGTCAGCGAGGCACTGCCGGCCACGAACCTCATCGAAAGCAGCCTGGCCGCCTGAACCGCTCCGGTGCCATGCGCCGAGCAGCGCCCGAATCTGCCAAAGTGAGATAAGGCACAGCAGGGCTACGGGAACAGGATTATTTTGTTCTTGAGAAAATGTCACCGGCCCATTTGGCTGGCCATGCAACTTCCACGGTCAACCTGAAAAAAGGGCAGATTTTGGGATTGGCCCTGCAATCGTAAAGCATTGGGTGTGTCGCCGATTGTCGCTATTCACGCAGAGCCCTTTGGCTCGAATGGGTGACCCCTTTAACTCGTTCGCAACCCGGTCAGGCCGGCTTTTGCAGCAGATCGACGCGTTGCGGCGGGTAGAAGGTGGCGCCTTCTGGTGTTAGGTGGGCTTCGAATTTCTCGCGGACTTGCGCGTACAGCTCCGGCGACAAAGCGTGATTGCTGTGCGTGACGCGGATCATGCGGCGGTCGAAGGCGTCGAAATCGTCGAACTGGCTGCGGGTGTTGAAGAAAAGCTGCTGCTTCAGCGTGAGCAGGCCGGTGTCTACGGCCTTGGAAAGTGCCGCGAAGGCAGCTTCACGGACGATCTGTTCGTCGTGGAAGAGGCGCATGATTTCGTTCAGGTTGCCCGCGAAGACCGGCTCGGAAATCCACGCCAGGCCGCCCGGTTTCAGCACGCGGGTGATTTCGGCGAGCGCCCGGTCCATGTGCTCTAGCGGCACATGGTGCAGCGATTTGAACATGATGACAATGTCGAAGCTGGCATCTTCCGCCGGAATCTCTTCGGCGCCGCCGTGACGGAAGCTGACGGTTGGCAGATCGGTGATTTCCAGATTGCGGCCGTGCTGGATGGTATCGACCTCCAGCGCGACGATCTTCTTGCAGCGCCCGGTTTCGGCCAGCGTGCGCGTCTTCTCCGCCTTGCCGCAGCCCAGTTCCAGCACCCGGGCGCCATCGAAGGGCAGTTCGCCGAGCATCAGCTTCACTTCATTGACGACGGTGGTCTGGGCAGGATCGGCGATTCGCATGGGCAGCGCTCATAGGTAGATAAGCATCCGATTATAAATCAGGGGAAAGGTTCGTTCCCGCCAAAAAAACGGAACCCGGTCAGGGGTCCGTCGATTTTTGCCGATTTTTCCGGTCGACCGCAGTAAGGCTGACTGAAACCTACTTCCTCGGCGCCTTCACCGGTTTGCCCTTGCCGCCGCGGTTGCCACGGCAGAATTCGAGGCGGTCACCCTTGAGTTTGCCGGCGACGCCGTCAACCACCGGTTCGATCACGTCCAGCGCCGTCTTGCCTGGTGCGGCGTCGATCAGTTTCAGGCCGCGGCCTTTGCCGAGCAGGCGGATTTCTTCGAGGGGGAAGATGATGGCGCGGCCGTCCCTGGTGAACACGGCGATGTCGCCGCTGGCCGGGGCGGGTTGGAAGATGGCCGGGGCTTCGCCGTCGTCTAGCGTCAGGAAGGCCTTGCCGGCCTTGCCGCGGGAGACGAAGTCCTCGCCCTTGACGCGGAAGCCGTAGCCGCCTTCGCCGGCGACGAGGTAGAGCTTGTCGGCCGAGACGGCTTGCGCCAGGACCAGCTTGCCGCCGTCCTGGAAGTCGGCGAGCGAGGTGGCGGGGACGCCGTCGCCCTTGCCGCCGGGCAGGTCGGCGGCGGCGATGGAGTAGGCACGCCCCTTGTGGTCGAGCAGGATGAGGTGATCGACGGTGCGGCAGGGCAGGCAGGCGAGCAGGCTGTCGCCGGAGCGGAAGGTGAGCTGCGTCGGATCGACGTTGTGGCCGCTGCGCGAGCGCAGCCAGCCGTGGCGGGAGACGATCAGCGTGGTCGGCTCGTCGGGGATGGAGATGCTCTTGGTGTCGGAGAGCGTGACCTTGGCGTCGGCTTCGATCAGGGTGCGGCGGTCGTCGCCGTATTTCTTGGCGTCGGCCTCGATTTCGGCGGCGACGCAGGCGCGCAGCTCGCTTTCGGAATCAAGCAGCTTGTTGAGGCCGGCGGCTTCTTCGCGCAGCTTGGCCAGTTCCTCGCCGATCTTCAGGCCTTCCAGCCGCGCCAGTTGGCGCAGGCGGATTTCCAGGATGTCTTCGGCCTGGATGTCGGAGAGCTTGAAGTGGGCGATCAGGTCGGCCTTGGGGTCGTCCGATTCGCGGATGACCTTGATGACCTTGTCGATGTCGAGCAGGATGGCCTGCCGGCCTTCGAGGATGTGGATGCGCTTTTCGGCGGCGGCGAGGCGGTGGCGCGTGCGCCGCTCTACGGTAATCAGGCGGAAGCGGCACCACTCGGCGATCATGTCGTAGAGCGTGCCCTGGCGCGGCGCACCGGCCAGGCCGAGGATGGTGAGGTTGATCGGCGCGTTGGTTTCCAGGCTGGTGTGGGCGAGCAGCAGGCGGACCAGATCGTCCTGGCCCTGGCGCGAGCTGGCCGGCTCGATGACCAGGCGGACATCGTGTTCCTTGCCCGATTCGTCGCGCACGCCGCCTTCGCCGATGGCGGAGAGGAAGGCGCCCTTGAGGTTGAGCTGTTCCGGCGTGAATACCTTCTTGCCGGCCTTTTCCTTGGCCACCGGGTTGGAGCAGGCTTCGATTTCCGACATCACCGTGGCGGTGGACACGCCCGGCGGCAGTTCGGTGATGACCAGGCGCCACTGGCCGCGTGCCAGCGGTTCGATCTTCCACTTGGCGCGCACGCGCAGGCTGCCGCGGCCGGTCTTGTAGGTGGCGGCGATTTCCTCGGGCGTCGAGATGATCTGCGCGCCGCCGGGGTAATCCGGGCCGGGGACGAGCTTGAGTACTTCGTCCTCGGAAAAATTCGGGTCTTTTATGAGGTTGACCGCAGCATTTGCCACTTCGCGCAGGTTGTGCGACGGAATTTCGGTGGCCATGCCGACGGCGATGCCGGAGGCGCCGTTCAACAGGCAGAAGGGCAGGCGGGCGGGCAGCACGCAGGGTTCGAGATTGACGCCGTCGTAGTTGGGCTTCCAGTCGACCGTGCCTTCGTCGAGTTCGGACAGCAGCAGTTCGGCGATGGGCGTCAGGCGCGCTTCGGTGTAACGCATGGCGGCGGCGTTGTCGCCGTCGCGCGAGCCGAAATTGCCCTGGCCGTCGACCACCGGGTAGCGCAGGCTCCAGTCCTGCGCCATGCGCACCATGGCGTCGTAGATCGAGGAGTCGCCGTGCGGGTGGTATTTACCGATCACGTCGCCGACCACGCGCGCCGATTTGACGTGCTTCGGGCTCTTGTACAGGCCCATGCGGTGCATGGTGTACAGGATGCGCCGCTGCACCGGCTTCTGGCCGTCGGCATTGGCCGGCAGGGCGCGGCCGGTGACCACGCTCATGGCGTATTCAAGATAGCGGCGGGCAGCGTAATCGGCCGGCGGCGGGATGTCCTCGGCCGGGCCTTCGGCGGCGGGCGGCAGGGGAGGGAGGGACGGCGGGGCGTCGTCGGGAGGGTTCGGTGTGGCGTCCGGATCAAAAAGATTCAGCTGGTCGGTCATTGATCAATGAGTATCGAAAATGTGGGTGAGTCCCCGGTCGGGGCGTTCCGTTTTGAATGTCGGGCGGAATTAGCGCTGAAAGTGGCGCGCGATGCAAGCTTTCAGCTCGGTGGCGTTGATCGGTTTGGTAATGAAGTCATCCATTCCGGCTGCTTCGCAGGCTTCTCGATCAGCTTCCATGGCATTGGCGGTCATGGCAATGACCGGCAGACGCTGGCCGGTTTGTGTTTCACCAGCCCGGAATCGTTTTGTCGCTTCAAGACCGTTCATCACGGGCATCTGGACATCCATCAGCACCAGATCGAAGGTGGTCTTGGCCAGTGTCTCGAGCGCTTCCAGGCCATTGCCAACAATCGTTACGTGATGGCCCCAGCGTTTGAGCAGTTGTTCGGCAACGCGCTGGTTGATCGGGTTGTCTTCAACCAGAAGAATGTTGGCTGGCTGACTCACCTCGCGGGAAGCAAATATTTGTTCGGTGTCGGGTTGTTCGGCAGTGCTGCCGACGTGTTCGCGTCTTTCTGCAACAGGCAGATCCAGTGTGATGCGAAACGTGCTTCCCTTGCCCACTTCACTGCTGACACCGATTTTTGCGTTCATCAGCGTTGCCAGCCGGTTCGATATGGAAAGTCCCAGACCGGTGCCGCCGAAGCGCCGGGTTGTCGATGAATCGGCCTGGGTAAATGCTTCGAACACGAGTTCCAGTTTTTCCTTCGCGATTCCGATGCCGGTGTCGGCAACCGCGATTTCGAGACGGCATTTTCCGCCTTCTGCACCCGGCAATGCCCTGGCTGAAAGCAGAATGCTTCCGGAAGATGTGAATTTGATGGCATTGCCCAGCAGATTGAGGATGATCTGACGCAGGCGAACGGGGTCGCCGAGTAGTTGCTCCGGAATTTCCGGGGCGATTTCCGTGTTCAGTGCCAGGCCTTTTTCGAGAGCGACAGCAGAAACTGTCTGACGGCACTGCTGGATGAGTTCGTTTGTGGAAAAGGGGATCTTCTCGAGCGTCAGCTTTCCCGATTCGATTTTCGAAAAATCGAGAATGTCGTTGATGATTTCCAGAAGATGGCTGGCGGATGTGCGGATGATTTCGAGATATTCACGCTGTTCGGCTTCGAGTTTGCTGTCGAGGACCAGTTCGGTCATCCCGATGATGCCGTTCATTGGTGTGCGGATTTCATGGCTCATGTTGGCCAGGAATTGCGATTTGGCTGCATTGGCGGCTTCGGCCTGTTCCTTGGCGAGCTGCATGTGTTTCTGCGTGGCCTGAATGCGGCGCGAGAACAACCACCCCAGTGCCATCACGGAAATGATCACCAGCACAACGACCGCCCCCAGCGTTCGGCGAAGGATTTCCTGTTGTTTGACGAGGCGCCTTTCCAGATCGGTCAGCTGGTTGCTGCCGACAAAAAACAGCCGGTTGGCATTTTCGTTGAGCCGATAGAAAAACGAGGGAATCGTCTTGTACTGCAGGCGGATGCTGGCTTCGCTTTCATCTTTGCAGTGGCGGTCGGTTTCCGCGCAGGCATCACGGGTTTCCAGGGACTTGGCCAGGTCGGCGGCACGTTCGCCGATCTGTTCGATGAAGGGCGAAATCTCGATGACCTCCATGACGATCTGGGAACTGTCTTCCTTGGAGAGGTCCGGAGAGTATTCGACTTCGCGAACCATCTCGTCCAGACCTTCGATATTCAGTGCCAGGCGCTTTCGTACCGTACCGCCGAGCTTCAGCACTGTTAGCGAAGTTTCCAGCTCGTTGGTGCCTTCCCTGATCTGCTGGAGCAGGCGTGATCGGGAGGCCGCATTGGTGTTGGAGAGTTTGAAAAACGTGCTTTCAATGTCGCGTACCGTATTGACGATGTGCTCGCCGATAAAAAGCCGGGCCCGCTCATTGTTGCTGCGCCGGTCGAGATCGTCAATGAGGCCGAAAATGAACCAGCTGACGCCGACAATGGTCAGGAAGCCGGCAAAAAACAGTCCCAGCAAGGCGAAAAGCGCCTGCCTGCTGCCAACCAATGCGATGTCATCACGTAATCGCATTGCCCGCTTCAGTGTTTTGTCTGATTGTCGAGAAAGCCGTATTTCCGGAACACGGCCTGGCCTTCAGGCGAGGCCGCGAAATTCATGAATTTCTGGGCGAGGGCGGGCTGTTTGGAAAAGCTCAACTGAATGAGAAGAAGCGCCTGCGGTTTGGCGATTTTCGGATCGAGATCGATGGCGTCGATGTGCGGCGCGTTATCCGGGAAAAAAGCCGTGGCGCGCCAGTTGAGCGCGATGTTGCCCTCGCCGCGCTTGAGCGCCAGATTGATCGCCCTGGAGTCAGGCATCATCACGGCTGCCTGGCTGACTGCTTTCGGGTAGATTTTTGCAATATCCAGAACCCGTTTGGTTTCCTGGCCGACACTGCCGCTTTCGACATTGCCGAGAATGAGCGTCAGATCCTTGCGCAGGAGTTCGTTCAGGTCAGGTTTGACCTTGTGCGGGTTGCCCTTGGGAACGAACAGCGATATCTGGTTGTAGCCGACCAGGCGGTTTTCTCCGAAGAGCCCCTCGCTGAGATACTTTGCGTGATAACTTGGTTCGCCCGGCAGATAAAGGTCGCCGAGGCGGCTCTTTTTGGCGCTTTGGTAAAGATCTTCGGAGCCCCCTTGGGATATCCGGACCTTCACTTTTTCCTTCTGCTCGAAACTGGTGGCCAGTTCGGTAATGGGGCGCACGATGGTGATGCCGCAATAGATCAGCAATTCCGGCTCGGCTGCGCGAGCCGAGGAAATGCCGCTCAGAACGAGCAGCGACATCAGGCAGGTGACAACGGTTTTTCGCACGGCAATTCCCCCTAACAGCGACGATTGATTATACGTCGGGCGACTGGTGGTTTTGCCGGGGAAACTCGGGAAATTGGGCGGTTTTCACCCAATGCGCGATGAGAACGGGGATGTTTCATCGCTGGTGCCCAGGAAGGGACTCGAACCCCCACACCTTTCGGCGCCAGAACCTAAATCTGGTGCGTCTACCAATTTCGCCACCTGGGCATCAGGCGGCGCATTCTAACATTGTCTGCGGACTTGATATCAAGCAGCTTCAGGCTTTGGGCTGGCCAAGGGCTGGCAGGGTGATGCGGTAACGTATGGCGACCAGGCGAATAGCCAGGATGAGGCCCATCGCCAGCCAGCTTGCCGTGACCGAGGATACTTCTGCGGCCTCCAGCGCGATCATGGAGAGTGCGCCAACCCAGGCTGCGGTTGCGTAAAGCTCGCCCTTGAGGAAAACCAGCGGGACATCGTTGCAGAGGATGTCCCGCAGAACGCCGCCAAAAACGCCGGTCATCACGCCCATCAGGCTGGCAACGAGCCACGGGGTGTGCCATTGCAGGGCGACCTGGGTGCCGACGACGGTAAACAGGGCCAAGCCGAGCGCATCAGGGATGAGGAACAGCTTCGGCGGCAGATGCAGCAGGCGGGCGAGGAAAAATGTGATCAGCCCGGTGCCCAGGGCGACGATCAGGTAGGTTTGATCAACTACCCAGAACACATTGCGGTCGAGCAGAAGGTCGCGGATTGTGCCGCCACCCAGTGCCGTGGCGACGCCGACCAGCAATGCGCCAATCAGATCCATTTGCTTGCGGCCCGAGTCGAGGACGCCAGTGAGGGCGTTGACTGCGACGGCAGCGAGGCCGACCCAGTAGAGCAGGGCGTCCATGCTCACCTTAGCGCAGCCGCTCCTTCATGGCTCTGGCGGCTTCGCGCTTGCCGGCCTTTTCCTGCTCATCCTGGCGCTTGTCGTATTGTTTTTTGCCTTTGGCGAGGCCGATTTCGAGTTTGATCCGTCCGCGGGTGAAGTGCAGGTCAAGCGGCACCAGGGCGTAGCCTGCGCGTTCCACCTTGCCGATGAGTTTCATGATTTCGCGGGCATGCAGAAGAAGTTTTCGCGTACGCACCGGGTCATGCTGGTTATGTGTCGAGGCGGTGGCGAGGGGGGAAATGTGCATGCCGATCAGGAAGATTTCGCCACCCTTGATGATGACGTAAGACTCCTTGATATTCATCCGGCCGGCACGAATGGCCTTGACCTCCCAGCCTTCGAGGGCGATGCCCGCCTCGAATTTCTCTTCGACCGAGTAATCGTGGAAGGCTTTTTTGTTGACCGTGATGCTCATGCCGCAAATGATCCCTTAAAATTGGAATTTTACAGGATACCGGAACGTCTTCGCCGTATGGCTCAGGTTGAAAAAACAGTATTGATCGAGCAATCGGCTCAACGCATGTTCGAGTTGGTGGATCGTTGCGAGGATTATCCGGCGTTTTTGCCCTGGTGCGGTCGAACCGAGGTCAAGTTTCGCGATGCGGTCAAGACGGTGGCTACGCTTCACATCAACTACCACGCGGTGAAATCGTCGTTTACGACTGAAAACGACAAGGAATTCCCGGCGCTCATGAAAATTCGGCTGGTTGATGGGCCGTTCCGGCGTCTTGAGGGTTCATGGCATTTCAGGGCTTTGGCCGAGAATGCCTGCAAGATCGAGTTCCGTCTGCACTACGAGTTTTCCAGCAAGTTGTTCGAAAAGGTGATTGGCCCGGTGTTCAGTCACATTGCCAATACCTTTGTCGATGCCTTCGTGCGCCGCGCGGCGCAAGTCTATGGAGCCAGCCATGGCTGAAATGATCAAGGTTGAAGTCTGTTACGCACAAGCTGCGAAGCAGGAGTTGGTGAGTGTCCGTCTGCCCGAAGGGGCGACGCTCGGGGAGGCGCTGGAAGCTTCCGGACTGCTGGTCAAGTATCCGGAAATTGACCTGAAAAAAAACAAGTTCGGTATTTTCGCCAAGCTTTCCAAACTGGATGCAGTTTTGCGCGACCGTGATCGCGTGGAGATCTACCGTCCGCTGATCGCCGATCCCAAGGAGGTGCGCAAGCAGCGCGCCGCTGAAGGCAAGGTCATGAAAAAAGGCGCCGGGGATGCCGACGCCTCTGAAGCCTGAACGACAACTGGCTGATTATTTGCAGGAGTCGGCGACGATCTGGCGGGTGCGCGCCAGTTCCTGTTCGCGTTGGGCGCCCTCAAGAATCTGACGTTCGCCTTTTTCGTTGAATGTGGCAACCGGGTGGTTTGATTCCATGGCAGCCAGATTGCGGCGTGCCCGCTCACAGTTTTCTTTCCTGTCGGCGGCCTGTTTCTGTTCCTTGGCCTCCTTCTCGGCTTTTTCCTTGGCCTCGAGCTGGCGCTTCTTGAAATCCAGCTCCTTCTCGGCCATGGTCTTCGGTGCTTCGGAGGGTTTTGCTTCCGCCGCGGCGCCTGCGGGTGCTTGTGAAGGTTCGCTTCCGAGCGTCGGCTTCTGCGAAGGTCCGCCAACCGTTTTGGCGGATTTTGTCGTGCCCGGCGGCGGGGTGTCGGAGATGATCGTCCGGCCGCTACTGTCCTTCCATTGGTAGGTTTGGGCGTGGGCTGGAACGATTGCTGCGGTCAACGCGAAAAAGAGGCTGAAAAGAAGAGTGTGTTTCATGGCTATCCGGCTTTCTGAAGGTTTTCTGTATAATACGATTTTGTGACCTTGGATCAAAGGCCATGCGACTTCTGCAAAAAGCCCTCACTTTCGACGACGTCCTGCTCGTCCCCGCCCATTCTCAAGTCCTCCCTCGCGATGTCAGCCTCTCTACCCGCCTGACTCGCGACATCACGCTGAATCTGCCGCTCCTTTCCGCCGCCATGGATACCGTGACGGAAGGTCGCCTGGCCATCGCCATGGCTCAGGAAGGTGGCATCGGCATCATCCACAAAAACCTCTCGTCCCGCGCCCAGGCTGCCGAAGTGGCCAAGGTCAAGCGTTTCGAGTCGGGCATCCTGCGCGATCCGATCACCGTGACGCCGAACATGACGGTGCGCGACGTGCTCGAAATTACCCGCCAGCATCGCATTTCCGGCCTGCCGGTGATCGACAAGTTAGGCAAGGTGGTCGGTATCGTCACCAACCGCGACCTGCGTTTCGAGACCAATCTCGACCAGCCGGTGAAGTCGATCATGACGCCGCGCAAGCGCCTGGTCACCGTCGGCGAGGATGCTGGTGTCGAGGAAGCTAAGGAACTGATCCGCACGCACCGCCTTGAGCGCGTGCTGGTGGTCAATGACGCCTTCGAACTGCGCGGCCTGATTACCGTCAAGGATATTCTCAAGTCCACCGAACATCCGCTGGCCAATAAGGACGCCAGCGGCCGCCTGCGCGCTGGTGCCGCAGTCGGCGTCGGTGCCGGTACGGAAGAACGCGTTGAGTTGCTGGCTGAAGCCGGCGTCGACGTGGTTGTCGTCGATACCGCCCACGGTCACTCGCAGGGCGTACTTGATCGCGTCAAGTGGGTCAAGAAGAACTACCCGCAGATTCAGGTTATCGGCGGCAACATCGCCACCGCCGACGCCGCCCTGGCGTTGGTTGATGCCGGCGCCGATGGCGTCAAGGTCGGTATCGGCCCCGGCTCGATCTGTACTACCCGCATCGTCGCCGGTGTCGGCGTGCCGCAGATCACCGCCATCCAGAACGTTTCCGAAGCGCTCAAGGGTACTGGCGTACCGATGATCGCCGACGGCGGCATCCGCTACTCCGGCGA
>CAZOWA010000068.1:0-12262 GCA_964583695.1 uncultured Dechloromonas sp. | reverse complement strand
CGTGTCTCAGTCCCAGTGTGGCGGATCATCCTCTCAGACCCGCTACAGATCGTCGCCTTGGTAGGCCTTTACCCCACCAACTAGCTAATCTGATATCGGCCGCTCAATCAGCGCAAGGTCTTGCGATCCCCTGCTTTCCTGCTCACAGAATATGCGGTATTAGCGTAACTTTCGCTACGTTATCCCCCACTGAAAGGTACGTTCCGATATATTACTCACCCGTTCGCCACTCGCCGGCACCCGAAGGTCCGCTGCCGTTCGACTTGCATGTGTAAGGCATGCCGCCAGCGTTCAATCTGAGCCAGGATCAAACTCTTCAGTTCAATCCAACTAATACTCACAATTCACTGACGGTAGAATTTTATTTCTACCTCGATGGATCTCTCCATCCGTGTGATTGCCTTAATACTTTGTGTGACCGAAGTCACTTCGCATCAAGACACCCACACCTATCGGTTGTTCAAATTTTTAAAGATCAGTTCCGCCGCGCCGTCTTAAATCCGTCAGCAGCAGAGAAGCGAGATTATGAATAACTTCCAACATCTCGTCAAGCCTTTTTAACTCAACTTCTTCTCTTTACTTCCCCTTCCACAACCGCCGGAAAACCCCACCGCCGCAGAAGAGGTGCGCATTATATAGATACCCAGAACGCCGTCAACCGGTCTTTTAAAAAATTGGCGATCAGACAAAAAATTATTCGACCGACTGGTACAAAACGTTGATGATTTCCAGCTCTCGTATACCTACCGGGCTTTGGAAGCGAACGCTATCACCTTCCCTGGATTTGATCAGAGCCCGGGCTAACGGAGATATCCAACTTATCCTCCCTTGCGCCACGTCTGCCTCATCGACACCCACGATCGTATAGGTGTTTTCCTGACCATTGAGGTCCGCAACAGTGACAGTTGCGCCGAAAAATACCTGATCGTTGTCACCCTGCCGCAAGGGATCGACAATTTCCGAGACCTCCAGCCGTTTGGTCAGAAAACGGATCCGGCGATCTATTTCACGTAAGCGGCGCTTCCCGTAGATATAGTCGCCGTTCTCGGAGCGATCACCATTCGACGCCGCCCAGGCAACTATTTCGACAACGTGAGGACGCTCCCGCTTGACGAGATGCTCCAGTTCATTTTTCAGTCTTGCATGACCGCCAGGCGTGATGTAGTTCCGAGTCCCGGGAGGCAGCCCGGGCTGGGGAGCCAACTCTTCTTCCTCTTCGCCGTCAGCCTCCCTGACAAACGCTTTGTTCATCAATAGCCAATACTATAGTGCTCGACGTCAACGCGAATGAGTTCACGTCCAAGAATAGCAGCAGTATTTTTCGCAAACTGTTCCGACCACGCACGCTGATCGCGAAAACGACCTTCACCAGCATATTTGGCGACACTCAGAATGCGATCAACGGCAAGTATCTTGCCTGTCGGCGTAGCAACATCACATTCCAGCGCAGTGAATTCATGATCAAACCACTGCCGCGCCTCGTCTGCCGGAGCGCCGCCAGCAGGCTTGAATTCAAACTCTTTGTCTTTGCCAAACGATACGATGACGTGATGTTGCATTTCTCACTCCTCCATTGTCTGTTCGGGTTATTCTAGCAAAACAGAAGAAGCAGAGAGGAATGCAAGCCAATGTCACTTCATCCGTTGAACGACAGCGAAATTGACGATATTCGTGCGCAACTTCATGAGCTTCAGGTGGAGCACCGCGATCTTGATCTGGTCATTACGCACCTGATTGAAAACCCGCCCCCGGACGACCTTCTGGTACGCCGATTAAAAAAAAGAAAGCTGGCTTTAAAGGACAGGATGCTCTTGCTGGAACAACTCCTGGTTCCTGACATTCCCGCCTAGAGCACCATGCGGCCGACGTACCAGGAAACCGCTGCCATTGCAGCGCTGCACGGAATGGTCAAAATCCACGCCCAGACAATTCCACCTGCAACTCCCCAGCGAACGCGCCGTGCACCACGCGTAGAACCCACTCCGGCAATTGCTCCGGTAATCGTGTGCGTCGTCGATACCGGAATACCAAATGCCGTTGCGAGGAACAATGTAATTGCGCCACCGCTGTTCGCACAAAACCCCCGCGCCTGATTCAATTTGGTAATGCGATTGCCCATGGTCTTGACGATACGCCAGCCACCAAACATGGTTCCCAAACCCATTGCGGTATAGCAGGACATGACGATCCACCCCGGAATCGCCTCCGTCGGACTCGACACTCCAGCTGCAATAAGCAACATCCAGATAATCCCGACCGTCTTCTGTGCATCATTACCACCGTGCCCCAAACTGTAAGCCGCCGCAGAGAGCAGTTGCAGACGTCGGAAATACTTGTCCACCTTGCGCGGCGCAACCTTTCTGCAAAGCCATGAAACAATGACCATCAGGCCGCCACCAATAACAAATCCTAAAAGCGGCGCGACAAAAATGAAGGCGATGATCTTGAGTACACCAGCCGTGACCAACCCTCCGAACCCCGCTTTCGCCACGGCGGCGCCGACCAGACCACCGACCAGTGCATGCGACGATGAGGAAGGGATGCCGTAGTACCAAGTGATGATATTCCAGATGATTGCGCCAATCAGCGCACCAAAAATCACATAGTGATCGACAATTGAGGGATCGATTGTTCCCTTGCCAATAGTCGTCGCCACCTTGAGCTGAAACAGGAAATAAGCCAGAAAATTGAAGGCGGCAGCCCAGATCACCGCCTGATGCGGCTTTAAAACCCGGGTAGAAACGATGGTGGCAATCGAGTTCGCCGCGTCGTGAAAGCCGTTCATGAAGTCGAACAGCAGAGCAACAAAAACCAGGGTAGCGATGACCCCGAGACTGATTTGAACTGTTTCCATAGCGAGCGACCCGCTCAGGAGTTTTCGAGAACGATGGCCTCGATCGTGCCGGCGACATCCTTGCAGCGATCCGTCACCGATTCCAGAATTTCGTAGATTTCCTTGAGCTTGATGACCTGACGGACATCCGGTTCCTCGCGGAAGACTTTCGACATCGCCTCGCGCAACATGCGATCGACATCAGACTCATAAACATTGATTTCGTGACAGAACTTGAGAATTGCCGGGGCATTGTCCATGCTGTGCAGAAGCTTGACCACGGACTCGACGCTGGCACAGCATTTTTCCGTCACTTCGGCAATCGCCTTGGCATCCGGAGAAACCCGCTGGATATCGTAAAGCGATACGGACTCGGCCACATCCTGAATAATGTCGAGGATGTTGTCCATGCCATTGATCAGTTGATGGATTTCGTCGCGGTCGAACGGCGTAATAAACGAAGTGTGCAGTTGAGCCAGGGTGCTGTGCGTAATTTCATCTGCCTGGCGCTCCAGAACATCGATCTCATCTGCATAAACCGATGCCTGTTCCGGCGAATCAACGAGCGCCCCGATCAAACCCGACAAAGCCTTGCCACCTTGAGTAATCAACGCCGCATGCACGTTGAAAAGTTCGAAATACTTGCCCTCCCTGGGCATCAAGCGACCGAACATGACAATCCTGTTTAGTAATTATTACAGCTTGCAATTCTAGCACGCCAAGCCGGAAGGCTCGTGCCTGGGACTAAAATGCAGGAATGAACTCGCAAAATTTCCCCGCAGATGCCTTCGGCGACCGCTTTGTGCTGGAAGAACTCCCGCTGCCTCGCCCTCCGGCCGGTTATGCCGTGCAGAGGTTGAACACCGACACACTGCTCGACAAATCAACCATGGTTTTTTTGCCCGTCCGATCTGTCGAACTGCAATGCCTGTTTTCCTCTTTCGACGAAGCTTACGCTGCTGCCTGCCAGTGGATGACTGCAAGTGGAACCGACCCGGAATCCCATTTGCTTGCCATCGTTCCTGCCGGTTTTGACCCGGTAATGGGGCGCCATATTTTGATCCATGGCGTTCTCCGCGGTGAACCTGAATTTTTGCCATTTTTTGGAGACTGAACATGCCCCCGTTCCTGCAACACGCTCTGGGCAACAGCACCCTGACCATTCCCGAAATTTGTCTGGGCACTATGACGTTTGGAGAACAAACCAGCAAGGCCGACGCCCATGCGCAACTCGACTACGCCCTTGATGCCGGCATCAATTTCTTCGACACCGCCGAAATGTACGCCGTGCCACCACGCGCCGAAACCTGTGGCGCATCGGAACGCATTCTGGGCAACTGGCTGGCGCATCAGGCACGGGACAAAATCATAATCGCCACCAAGATCGCCGGTCCCGGCCGCAATCTTGACTGGATCCGGCAAGGACCGATGTCCATGGATCGCACCAATATTCGTGCGGCCATCGAAGGTTCTCTCAAGCGCCTGCAAACTGATTACATCGACCTCTATCAATTGCACTGGCCGGAGCGTAACCAGCCGATGTTCGGCCAGTGGCAGTTCAATCCAGCCAACGAACGCGAATGCACGTCGATACGCGAGCAACTCGAAACACTCGGCGAACTGGTCAGGGAAGGCAAGATCCGGCAGATCGGCGTATCCAACGAACACCCGTGGGGCATCATGCAGTTCGTCAGACTCGCCGACGAACTCGGGCTGCCGCGCATCGTCTCCACGCAAAATGCCTATCACCTGCTCAACCGCACCTTCGAAACCGGCATGACTGAAGTCTGCCACCGCGAACACGTTGGCCTGCTCGCCTACTCGCCACTGGCATTCGGGCATCTCAGCGGCAAATACATCCGTAACCCGGCAGCCCCTGGACGCATCACCCAGTGGCCCCATTTCGGTCAGCGTTACACCAAACCCAACGTACAACCCGCCATCGAAGCCTACTGCCAGCTTGCCGCACGTCACGGCCTGACACCAACACAACTGGCGCTCGGTTTTGTCCGCTCACGCTGGTTCGTCGCGAGCACGATCATCGGCGCCTCCTCGCTCGAACAACTCAAGGAAACCCTGCCCGCCACACAAACCCTGATCCCGGACGAACTGCTCGCCGAAATCGACACTATCCACCTGCGCTATACCAATCCGGCGCCTTGAAAGCACGGCCGCTTTCCTGACGCGACTTGCCTTTCGGCAATGTCGCGCTGGCGGTCCTCGCGAAAAAAAGGTAGAATAATCAGTTCAATGCGTTGATGTTTCGCCCGCAGTCATTCCGAGCAGCCACCGGTTTTGAAGGTTCTTGTGCAGGATTCACCCCATTGATTCGTTCCCCGGCATGGCTGCGTCGGGGTCACCCAGGCCGCCCGACCATCGGGCCAATCCGTCGCCGGTTATAACAATGTGAATGGCGACGAGGAAAGGAAACAGCATCTATGTCGTCTACTCCCGACAGCTTCGCCGATCTCGGCTTAAGCGAAACCCTACTCAAAACCCTCACCGAAATCGGCTACGAAACGCCGTCGCCGATCCAGGCCCAATGCATCCCCGTCCTGCTCGACGGCCATGACCTCATCGGCATGGCGCAGACCGGCACCGGCAAGACCGCCGCCTTCGCGCTGCCGCTCATGGAGCAGATCGACGTCAAGGTCGCCAAGCCGCAGGCCCTGATCCTGACGCCGACGCGCGAACTGGCCATCCAGGTCGCCGAAGCGCTGCAAAGCTACGCCAAGAACCTGCCGGGCTTCCACGTCCTGCCGATCTACGGCGGCCAGAGCTACACCATCCAGCTCAAGCAGCTGTCGCGCGGTGCCCACGTCATCGTCGGCACGCCGGGTCGCGTCATGGACCACCTCGAGCGCAAGACGCTCAATCTCGACCACCTGAAGACCATGGTTCTCGACGAAGCCGACGAAATGCTGCGCATGGGCTTCATCGACGACGTCGAGTGGATTCTCGAACGCACGCCGGAACAACACCAGACCGCGCTGTTCTCGGCCACCATGCCCGAGCAGATCCGCCGCGTTGCCCAGAAATACCTGGTCGAACCGCGCGAAATCAAGATCAAGGCCGCCACCGCCACCGTCGCCGCGATCCGTCAGGTCTACTGGCAGGTTTCCGGCATGCACAAACTGGACGCCCTGACCCGCATCCTCGAAGTCGAAGAAAACTTCGACGCCGCGATCATCTTCGTCCGCACCAAGACCGCCACGGTCGAACTGGCCGACAAGCTCAACGCCCGCGGCTACGCGGCCGCCGCGCTGAACGGCGACCTCAACCAGCAGATGCGCGAACGCGTTATCGAGCAGCTGAAGTCCGGCGCCCTGGACATCGTCATTGCCACCGACGTGGCTGCCCGCGGCATCGACGTGCCGCGTATCAGCCACGTGGTGAACTACGACATTCCCTACGATACCGAAGCCTACGTCCACCGCATCGGCCGCACCGGCCGCGCCGGCCGTACCGGCAACGCCATCCTCTTCGTCGCGCCGCGCGAAATCCGCATGCTGCGCACCATTGAGCGCGCCACGCGCCAGCCGATCGCCCCGCTCACCCTGCCGAGCCGCGCCGACGTCACAAACAAGCGCGTCGCCGACTTCAAGGCCAAGGTTGCCGAGGTGCTTAACGCCGAAGGCCTCGATTTCTTCGCCAATATCGTTTCGCAGATCGCCGAAGAACAGAATGTCGGCGCCGAAGAAGTCGCTGCCGCGCTGGCCATGATGGCCCAGGAAGGCAAGCCGTTGCAGATCGCCGGCGAAGACCCGCGCCCGGCGCCCTCATTCGACCGAGACGACCGTCGCACAACGAGTTTCGGCGACCGCGAGCGCAAGCCGCGCTTCGAAGACCGTGGCGACAAACCCCGTTTTGAAGATCGCGGCGAACGCCCGCGTCGCGATGAGCGCCCGGCTCGCTCGGGTAGCAGCGGCGACATGGTGCGCTACCGCATCGACGTGGGTCGTGACCACGGCGTCCAGGTCAAGGACATCGTCGGCGCCATCGCCAACGAAGCCGGCATCGAAAGCCGCTTCATCGGACGCATCGGTCTCTACGACGAATCGAGCACCATTGAACTGCCGGCCGGCATGCCGAAAGAAGCTGAAAACGCCCTGAAACGCACCCGCGTGCGCGGCGTCCCCATCAATCTCCGCCCCGACGAAGGCCGTCAGGACGGCGGCGAGCGCAGCTTCAAGAAAAAGAAGTCCGGCGACTACTAAGAAGCCACCGAACATCGCCCAAAAGCCACGGTTTCAACCCGTGGCTTTTTTTCGTTCACTTCCCTGAATCACCCCGTAAACACCGAAGACACCTCGCCCTTCGCTTCACCAACGACAACAACTGAGTCATCACAAGACCAGCCGAATGACCACAATAGTTAATGTTATTGACAATCATTCTTATTTCGATAAAATCCAGTCATCGTCTTTGGAAGCAACGTCACCCGACATGGAAAGCCAGACCAAACCCCAGCCAACGGCAAACACACCACTCGAGACTGGAAGACATCGACGTCTCGACAGTGGAGAACTATTGAAAGGCGCCAACACCGTCGAAATAACTCACGCCGGGCAGTGTTATCTCCTGCGCGTCACCCGCGAGAACAAGCTGATCCTGACCAAGTAACTCTCTCCGTTGTAAATCGTTCCCTCAGCCAGCCCGCAAATGCCAGCCAGCCACGGGTTTTTTTCAGATTACGTCCCATTGAACACATCGCCATGAGTCCCAGTCTCTCCCTGCCATCACCTGGACGCCGAAGCGGCTTGCTGACGCTCGTCGTCGGATTGCATGGCGCGGTCCTGCTGGGAGTGCTCACTGCGAAAGCCATCGAACCACAGGTTGCGGAGCTGCCCCTTATTGTCGATCTGTTGCCAGCCCCGCAGATCGCCGAAACACCGAAGGCGATACCGCTCCCCGTTTCCAGGCCTGCTCAACCGCAGCCGCGACCCAAAACACCTGCGCCGACTCTGGAAACGACATCCACCGCCACACCATCGGAAACCGTGCCGCTCGTCTCTGCTACGCCAGCACAACCCAGCCCTCCGGAAGCTGCGCCCCCGATCAGTACCCCAGCCCGTTTTGACGCCGATTACCTGCGCAATCCGCCACCGCCTTATCCGCCGCTTTCCCGCCGCGCGGGTGAAGAAGGCAAGGTCATCCTGCGGGTATTGGTTACCCCGCAGGGCACCGCCGACAGCGTCGACATCCGGACTTCGTCCGGCAGCACCCGTCTCGATGAGTCGGCAGCAAAAACCGTTCGTCACTGGAAATTCATACCGGCCAAACGAGGCGACATCGCCATTCAGAGCTGGGTGCAAGTCCCCATCATTTTTAAACTGGAGCAATAGCATGCAGGAACCCGTCCAAGAAAACGCCTTTGGCCTGGCCCACCTCTGGGCCCAGGGCGATACGGTCTCGCATACGGTCGCCGTGTTGATCATCATCATGTCAATAGCCAGCTGGTACGTGATTCTGGGCAAGGTGCTGGATTGGTGGCGCATGCGCAAGGCGGCCGGGGCAGTAGGGGCTTTCTGGGCCGCAAGCAGTTTTGCCGAGGGCATAGAGCGCTTGCTCGAGTCCGACAAGGAAAGTCCTTATGCCCAGTTGGCCACCCAGGCCAACTGCTGCCACCATGACAATGAAACCGTGTCGGGCCGACTGGCCTCGCGCTTTGACCCGGCCGAACAAATGGAACGCGCATTGCGCCAGCAATTGTCGGCCACACAATCGCGCATGGAAAACGGCCTGACCTTTCTTGCCACGACTGGCGCCACCGCTCCGTTCGTCGGCCTATTCGGCACGGTGTGGGGTATTTATCATGCGTTGATCGCTATCGGCATCAGTGGGCAAGCGGCGCTTGAAAAAATTGCGGGCCCGGTCGGCGAGGCGCTCATCATGACCGCGGCCGGTCTTGCGGTCGCGCTTCCCGCGGTCTTCGCCTACAACACATTCACCCGTGCCAACCGCATCATTCTCGGCGACCTCGACGCCTTTGCCCACGATCTGCATGCCTTCTTTACCGTGGGTAAGCCTTTCGCGGCAAACAGCGCCCAGATCCACCCGATGCGTGCGCGCGTCGCTGCCGGAGTTGCCTGAGATGGCGATGGGAAGCTTCAATGCGCAGAGCCAGCAGATGCCGACTGCGGAAATCAACATGACCCCTCTGGTCGATGTCATGCTGGTCTTGCTGATCATCTTCATCATCACTGCGCCGCTCATGACACACTCCGTCAAAGTCGATCTGCCGCAGGCGAGCAGCGCTCCTACTCCGGACAAACCGATGACTCTGCAAGTTTCGATCAATGCAGACAATCAGCTTTTTTTGGGCGAAATTCCGGTTGACCGCAGCACACTTGAAACACGGTTTCGCGAAGCGGCCGGGCAGGACAAAAACGTCGAACTTCATCTCAAGGCCGATCGCATGACGCGTTACGAAACGGTGGCCGAAACGATGAGTGCAGCGCGCCGTTCCGGTCTGGGCAAAATCGGCTTCATCACCCAACCGGGCCGTGAAATCCCTTGAATATTTTGAATCAATCGCAATTGAACCTGATGGAGAAAATCATGCAGCAAACAAAACCACGCCTGAGCGGCATCGCAAGCAGGATCGCCGTCGTCGCCTCGACCGGCTTCCTGATGGCCTCGCTGGCCCACGCCGAAGGCCCGATGAATGTTGACGACGCCGGTACGTTGGACAAGGGCGGCATGAAGGTGGAAGCCGTGCTCGGCAAGGATGACAAGGAGCGCAGCGGCGAAATTCTGTTCGGCTTCAGCGTCATCGAAAACCTCGAAATGGAAGTTGGTCTGGCCCGTGCCACCGACCACGGCACCGACCCTGACAGTCGCGCCCGCGGCATCGGATTTGGCGCCAAATGGGTGCCTTACCAGAATGAAACCGGCTGGTCGCTGGGCGCGCGTTTCGACTACGGCCGCACCCGCATCAACGACCGCGAAACGCCGGAAAAATTCACCGAGCGCAGCTACTCGGCCAGCGCCCTCGCCTCCTATCGTCTGGAAAACGGCCAGGTGCTGCACATCAATCTCGGCGCCGCCCGCACCAAGGCGCAGGGCGACAGCGAAACGCTCGGCACCTGGGGCATCGGCTATGAATTCCCGTTAGTTGAAGGTCTGCAACTGACCGTGGAAACCTTCGGCGAAGAACATTCCGGCCCGGACAAGGCGGTCGGCCTGCGTTACGAAGTGTTCGACGGCTTCAAGGTTTCCGGCGCTGTCGGCCGCGGCAATGACCGTAGTTTCGGGCAAGTCGGCCTGGCCTGGGAATTCTGACCCTTCAACACTGACCGGATGAGCGCCATGAGCCACGTCAAATCCTTTCCGCTGAGCATGGCCGAGGCCGGCCTGCATGTCCGCGTCGCTGCCCTCATGGGCGGCACCGGACTCGACCGGCGCCTGACCGAAATGGGCCTCAATGTCGGTGCCGAACTAGTTATCCGTCAGCGCGAAGGCGGCGGGGTTGTCGTCATGCGTGGCGAAACCCGCTATGCCCTTGGCTGCGGCATGGCGCACAAAATCATGGTCGCTCCGGTGGCCGAAGCCTGACTTGAAACAGGGAGCATAAAAATGACCACACTCGGACAACTCCTGGTCGGCGAACGCGCCAAAGTGACCGGCTACGGCGAATCCGGCGGCGCCTATCGCCGCAAGCTGCTCAGCATGGGCCTGACGCCCGGTGTCGAAATCGGCATCACCCGCGTTGCGCCGATGGGCGACCCGGTGGAAATCAAGGTCCGTGGTTGCAGCCTCTCTCTGCGCAAGGAAGAAGCCGCCAGCCTGAACGTGGAGAAACTGTGATGAAGACGAACGTCACCATTGGCCTGGTCGGCAATCCCAACTGTGGCAAAACCACCCTGTTCAACGCCCTGACCGGCTCGAAACAGCGGGTCGGCAACTGGCCCGGCGTCACGGTCGAGCGCAAGAGCGGCGAATACCGTCTTGGGGAGCAGCGCGTCGAGGTAGTCGACCTGCCCGGCACTTACTCGCTCGACGTCATCGACCACGAAATCTCGCTCGACGAAATGGTTGCCCGGGATTACGTGCAAGCGGGCGAAGCGGATTTGATCATCAATATCGTCGATGCCTCGAATCTCGAACGCAACCTCTACCTGACAACGCAGCTCATCGAGATGGGCGTGCCGCTACTGCTCGTCCTCAACATGACCGACGTCGCCGAAGCCAAGGGCATGCAGGTCAATGTCGCGGAACTATCGAAACAACTGGGCTGCCCGGTGCTTCCGGTAGTGGCATCGACCGGAAGCGGCATCGACGCCCTGAAGGCGGAAATCGGCAAGGCAGCGAACGAGCAGCCGCGATCTTCGGCGCGGGTCGCTTATTCGGAAGCGCTGGAGCGCTGCATCGACCACCTCACCGAAAGCATCCGGCAGATCACGCCCGTACCCAAGGCTGCGCCGCGCTGGCTGGCCGTCCGCCTGATCGAGGGCGATGACCTGGCGAAACGGACGCTGGGTACACCCCTCGTCGAGCAGGCCACGCAACTGGCCGAAGAATTCAACGGCGATCTCGACATCCTCATCGCCGATGCCCGTTACAGCCTCGCCAACCGCATCGCCAATGCCTGCGTCCGCAACGAAGGCGAAGTCACCCGCGACCTTACCGACCGCATCGACCGCATCGTCCTCAACCGGGCGCTCGGCATCCCCATCTTCCTGTTCATGATGTACCTGATGTTCATGTTCACCATCAACATCGGCGGCGCCTTCATCGATTTCTTCGACCAATTCACCGGCGCCCTGCTCGTCGACGGCCTCGCCGAACTGCTCGGCAGCCTCGGCTCACCCGAATGGCTGACCGTACTGCTGGCCAAGGGCATCGGTGGCGGCATCCAGACTGTCGCCACCTTCATCCCGGTGATCGGCTTCCTCTATCTCTTCCTCTCGTTCCTTGAAGGCTCCGGCTACATGGCGCGCGCCGCCTTCGTCATGGACCGCTTCATGCGCTGGGTCGGGCTGCCCGGCAAATCCTTCGTGCCGCTGATCGTCGGTTTCGGCTGCAACGTGCCGGCGATCATGGCCACCCGCACCCTGGAAAACCGCCGCGACCGCCTGATGACCATCGCCATGGCGCCCTTCATGTCCTGCGGCGCCCGCCTGCCGGTCTATGTCCTGTTCGCCGCCGCCTTCTTCCCGAGCAACGCGCAGAACGTCGTTTTCGCCCTCTATCTGACCGGCATCGCGGTCGCCGTGCTGACCGGACTGATGCTCAAGAAGACCCTGCTCAAGGGCGAAGCGACGCCTTTCATCATGGAACTGCCGCCCTATCACCTGCCGACCGTCAAGGGCATCCTGCTGCACACCTGGGACCGCCTCAAGGGCTTCATCGTCCGCGCCGGCCGCATCATCGTGCCGATGGTGCTGGTGCTGAACTTCCTCAACGCGCTGGGCACCGACGGCAGCT
>CAZOWA010000067.1:0-12710 GCA_964583695.1 uncultured Dechloromonas sp. | reverse complement strand
CCTCGAAGCCCGGCTCGCGGCCGTACATGTGGTTGAAGCGGCGCGCCAGTTCGCGGGTGAATTCGACGTGCGGTATCTGATCCTCACCCACTGGCACCTTGTCGGCGCGGTAAATGAGAATATCAGCACTCATCAGCAGCGGATAGCCGAGGAAACCATAGGTCGTCAGATCCTTTCCGGCCAGTTTTTCCTGCTGGTCCTTGTAGGTCGGCACGCGCTCCAGCCAGCCGAGCGGCGTCATCATCGACATCAGCAGATGCAATTCGGCGTGCTCCGGCACCTTCGACTGGATGAACAGCGTCGCCTGGTTGGGATCGACACCTGCGGCAAGCCAGTCGATGATCATGTCCCAGGTTGCCTGCTCGATGCCCTGCGGGTTGTCGTAGTGTGTGGTCAGCGCATGCCAGTCGGCCACAAAAAAGAGACAGGGATATTCGTGCTGAAGCTTGACCCAGTTCTTGAGAACCCCGTGATAGTGGCCGAGATGGAGCGCGCCGGTGGGGCGCATGCCGGAGAGAACACGTTCTGCGTACATAGTCGATCAGTAAAGTCCAAAAAGTGATTCGATGGCCCGCGCCGAGAAGGAGACCAGCGGGTTCATGACATCGCCGAGAATACCGGTGAATAGCAGCACGAGCAAAATGGGAAAGCCCCAGCGCTCGAGTTGTGCAAATTTCCAGGACAGCCGGTGCGGCAGCAGGCTGACGGCGATGCGACCGCCATCAAGCGGCGGCAGCGGCAGCAGATTAAGTACCATGAGCACGCAATTGACGATGATGCCGATCTTGCTCATTTCAGTTAGCGGCAGCGTGAAATCGTTGGGCGGTATCAACCAGGCGAGCTTGAGCATGAACGCCCAGCAAAAGGCCATGAACAGATTGGCCATCGGGCCGGCAGCGGCAACCCACAGCATGTCCTGCTTGGGATGGCGCAGACGACCGAAATCGACGGGAACAGGCTTGGCATAACCGAAGAGGAACGTGCCGCCGGAAAACAGCAGGATAGCCACCGGAATGATGATGGTGCCGACCAGATCGATGTGGCGCAGCGGATTCAGGCTGATTCGCCCCATCTGCCAGGCCGTCGGGTCACCGAAGTAACGGGCGGCGTAGCCATGGGCTGCTTCGTGCAGGGTAATTGCAAACATGACCGGCAAGGCGGCAATTGCAATGGTCTGAATCAGGCTTTCGATCATGGCGGATTTACTCCAGTCCGAACGGCGCGAGCGACCCGCGACCAACACGGACCAGTTCCGGCGATTTTCCGGTCAGGTCGATTACCGTGGTCGGTTCGGTACCGCAGTGGCCGGCATCGAGAATCAGTTCAACAAGATCGTCCAGACGATCCTGGATTTCCCAGCCCTCGGTCAGCGGCGCTTCATCGCCGGGCAGTTGCAGGGTGGTGGTCAGCAGGGGTTCGTTCAACTCTTCGAGCAGCGCCAGCGCCACAGGATGATCGGGCACACGCAGGCCGATGGTCTTGCGTTTGGGATGCATCACCCGGCGTGGCAGTTCCTTGGTACCTTCGAGAATGAAGGTATAGCTGCCCGGCGTCGTTGCCTTGAGCAGACGATACTGGGCGTTGTCGACGCGGGCAAAATGGGCAATTTCGGAAAGATCCCGCACCATGACCGTAAGGTGATGACGATCATCGATCTGCCGGATCTGGCGGATACGGTCCATGGCATCCTTGTCGCCCAGGTGGCAACCCAATGCGTAGCATGAATCCGTCGGCAAGGCGACGATGCCTCCGTTGCGGATGAATTCGGCACCCTGTGCCAGCAGGCGGGGCTGAGGTGATTCGGGATGGATGTTGACGACGCGAGCCATGGTTTCAGAGAATCAGACGCCAGACGGGTTTGAGATCGTCCGGCAGTTGCGGCAACTTGCCGAGGTCGGCATAGCTTTCATCCGGGCCGTGAAAATCGGAGCCGCGGGAAGCATGAAATCCGTAATGACGCGCCAGACGGGCGAAATGCAGGATATGGTCCGGCGAGTGGCTACCGCAAGTCACCTCGATACCGGCACCGCCAAGATCCTTGAAATCGTCGAGAAACCGCCGCATTTCGGCGCCCGACATCTTGTAGCGCCCGGGATGCGCGACCACAGCGACACCACCGGCGGCACGAATCCAGCTCACCGCATCCTCGAGCGAGGCCCAGCGATGATCGACATAACCCGGCTTGCCCGGCGTCAGGTAGTGCTGGAAGATACTAGGCACATCCTTGGCAATGCCGATTTCCACCATGTAACGGGCGAAATGGGCGCGGGAAATCAGGTTGGGATTGCCGGCATAGCGCATCGCACCTTGCAGCACCCCGGGAATGCTGATCGCCGCCAGCGCATCCGACATCCGCTGCGCCCGCTCGATCCGCCCCAAACGCAAGGCTTCCAGACCATCGCACAAGGTGGCGTGTGCCGCATCGAAACCCAGGCCCACCACGTGAATAGGCGTATCGTGCCACTCGATGGAAATTTCGACGCCATTGACAAACCCGATCCCTGCTTCGCGAGCAGCGTCGGCTGCTTCCGCCAGGCCGCCCAGCGCGTCGTGATCGGTCAACGCCCAGAGATCGACGCCATTATCCGCGGCGCGCCGGGCCAGCTCGGCGGGCGCCAAGAAACCATCGGATACGGCCGAATGGCTATGGAAATCAAAGTTGGCTGGGTTCACAGGCAGTCATGACAAGGCAAAGCGGGAGTTTAGCACGAAGGCGCCAATGCCTATTGTGCAGCGCAACAGGTTGCCTGATGCCGGGCATCCCGCTATAGTGCGTTCCGTTCCATGGGAGAGCGCAGTTCACTCTGCCGCCGAAGGCGCAATTTCACCCGAAAACGCTCAGGCAAAAGGACCGTGGAACATGGCGCAAGCCAAAAAACTCTGGAGAGCGGCGCCGACAGCGCCCACCGATGGGGCAAATCTCTCAGGTATCGAGGACAGAGGGGTGAAACGCAAGATTCGTTCTTTCGTTTCACCCCTTTTCCGTTTCTAGAAGCAACGTTAACAAACGTTTGTAAAGGATTGATATGCTGAAGAAAACAGTGCTCAACAATGCCCACCGCGCGATGAACGCACGGATGGTCGATTTCGGCGGCTGGGACATGCCGGTCAACTACGGTTCGCAGATCGAGGAGCACAACGCTGTGCGTACCAACTGCGGCATGTTCGATGTGTCGCACATGTGTCCGGTTGATGTTGTCGGCGCCGATTGCCGCCCCTTCCTGTCCCGCCTCGTCGCTAACGATGTCGCCAAGTTGCAGGTTTCCGGCAAGGCACTCTACGCCGCCATGCTCAACGAGGCCGGCGGCGTCATCGACGATCTGATCATCTATTTCCTGACCGACACGCGTTTCCGCATCGTCGTCAATGCCGGCACGGCCCTCAAGGATCTGGCCTGGATGCAGGCCAAGGCTGCCGAATGGAAGATGGATGTCAGCATCACCCAGCGCCGCGACGGCAACGATCCGCTCGGCATCATCGCCGTGCAAGGCCCGAACGCCCGCACCAAGGTTTGGGAAGTCCTGCCGCAAGCAAAAGCGGCCACCGAAGGCCTGAAAGCCTTCTTTGCCGCCGAAGTCGGCCCGTATTTCATCGCCAGCACCGGCTACACCGGTGAGGACGGTTTCGAAATCATGCTCCCGGCCGGCGAAGCCGAAGCCATGTGGAACAAGCTCCATGCCGCCGGCGTCGCACCTTGCGGCCTCGGCGCCCGCGACACCCTGCGCCTGGAAGCCGGGATGAATCTCTATGGCCAGGACATGGATGAAACCGTGTCACCGCTCGATGCCGGCCTTGCCTGGACGGTCGCCATGAAGGATGAACGCGATTTCGTCGGCAAGACTGCGCTGCTGGCCAACGGTCAGCAAAAACAGTTCCTCGGGCTTCTTCTGCTCGACAAGGGCGTGCTGCGCAGTCATCAAACAGTCATTACAAAACAAGGAAATGGAGAAATTACTTCAGGTAGTTTCTCACCAACGCTACAACAATCCATCGCCCTCGCCCGCCTGCCGCTCGGCGTTGCCATTGGCGACGAAGTTGAAGTCGATATCCGTGGCAAGCTGCTCAAAGCCAAGGTCGTCAAACCCGTATTCGCCCGCAACGGCAAGTCTGTCCTCTAATTCCATCCATTCAGGAGAAAACCATGTCGAACATCCCCGCCAACCTCAAGTACACCGCCTCCCACGAATGGATGCTGCTCAACGCTGACGGCAGCGTTACCGTCGGCATTACCGACCACGCCCAAGAAGCGCTCGGTGACCTCGTCTTCGTCGAACTGCCGGAAGTCGGCGCCGCTTGCGAAGCCGAGAAGGAAATTGCCGTTGTCGAATCCGTCAAAGCCGCCGCCGATGTTTACGCACCGCTCAACGGCACGGTGACCGAAGTCAATCAGGCAGTTGTCGATGCGCCGGAATCGGTCAATCAGGATGCCTACGCCGCCTGGCTGTTCAAGATGACCCCGGCCGATGTTGCCGACCTCGACAAGATGATGGATGCCGCTGCCTACCAGGCCACTGGCGCCTAACGGGGACTGTACATGCCACTCAATCAACCGCTCTCCGCGCTGGAGCAGCGTGACGAGTTCATCGCCCGTCACATTGGCCCCTGCGCTACCGAAATGGCTGCCATGCTCGCCGCCATCGGCGCCGACAGCCTGGATCAACTGATCGACCAGACCGTTCCCGCCGCCATCCGCCTGCCGGCCGATCTGCCGCTGCCCGCCCCGCGCCGCGAACATGAAGCGCTGGCCGACCTCAAGGCTATTGCCACCAAGAATGTCGTCGCCAAATCGTGCATCGGCATGGGTTATTACGACACGCTGACGCCCAAGGTCGTCCTGCGCAACGTGCTGGAAAACCCGGGCTGGTACACCGCCTACACGCCCTATCAGGCTGAAATTGCCCAGGGTCGCCTCGAAGCGCTGATCAATTTCCAGCAGATGGTGGTTGATCTGACCGGCATGGAAATCGCCAACGCCTCGCTGCTCGACGAAGCCACGGCCGCTGCCGAAGCCATGACCATGGCCCGCCGCGTTTCCAAGTCGAAATCCAACCGTTTTCTCGTCGATGCCAACTGTTTCCCGCAAACCATCGACGTGGTGCGCACGCGCGCCGGCTATTTCGATTTCGAACTGGTCATCGCCGATGCGGAGTCGGTGAAGAACGAGGAATTTTTCGGCGCCCTGCTCCAGAATCCCGGCGACAACGGCGAAGTACGCGACCTGAGCGCCCTGATTGGCGGCCTCAAGGCTGGCGGCGCGACCGTCGCCGTGGCTTGCGACCTTATGGCGCAGGTGCTGGTCAAGTCGCCCGGCGCCATGGGCGCTGACATTGCGCTTGGTTCCAGCCAGCGTTTCGGCATTCCGATGGGCTTCGGCGGCCCGCACGCCGCTTTCTTCGCCACCCGCGAAGCCAATGTCCGGTCCATGCCCGGCCGCATCATCGGCGTATCCAAGGATGCCCGCGGCAACACCGCGCTGCGCATGGCGCTGCAAACCCGCGAACAGCACATCCGTCGCGAGAAGGCCAATTCCAACATCTGCACCTCGCAGGTCCTGCTCGCCAACATGGCCGGCATGTACGCCGTCTATCACGGCCCACAAGGCCTGAAGACCATCGCCGCCCGCATTCACCGGCTGACCGGCATGCTGGCCGAGGGTGCCAAAAAAGCCGGAATTTTCGCGTCGACCGCAGCATTCTTCGACAGCGTCTGCATCCGTTCCGACAAAGCCGTCGCCGGCTTCAACCTGCGCCCGCTCGGTAACGGCATGCAGGGCATTTCCCTCGACGAAACGACGACGACCGCCGATGTTGCCGCCCTGCTCCTCGGGCTGACCGGCCAGGCGCCCGATCTCGCCGCACTGGATGCCGCCGCCGCAGCCAACAGCCCCCTCGCCGGCCTGCTCCGCGACGACGCCATTCTCAGCCACCCCGTGTTCAACACGCACCATACCGAACACGAAATGCTGCGCTACCTGAAGTCGTTGCAGAACAAGGATCTGGCGCTCGACCATTCGATGATCTCGCTCGGCTCCTGCACCATGAAGCTGAACGCGACCAGCGAAATGATCCCGGTCACCTGGCCGGAATTCGCCAACCTGCACCCGTTCGCGCCGCGCGACCAGGCCGCCGGTTACCTCGAAATGATCGGCAGCCTGACCGACTGGCTGAAGACCGTCACCGGTTTTGACGCCATCTGCATGCAGCCGAACTCCGGCGCGCAGGGCGAATACGCCGGTCTGGTCGCCATTGCCCGTTATCACGCCAGCCGTGGCGACAGCCATCGCAATATCTGCCTGATCCCGCGCTCGGCGCACGGCACCAATCCGGCCACTGCCCAGATGGCCGGCATGCAGGTCGTCGTGGTCGATTGCGACGACAACGGCAATGTCGATGTCGCCGATCTCAAGGCCAAGGCCGAGCAACACGCCGCCGACCTGGCCTGCCTGATGATCACCTACCCGTCCACGCACGGCGTGTTCGAGGAAGCGATCATGGACATCTGCGCCATCGTGCATGCCAACGGCGGCCAGGTGTACATGGACGGCGCCAACCTCAACGCCCAGGTCGGCCTGACCGCGCCCGGCTACATCGGCGCCGACGTCAGCCACATGAACCTGCACAAGACCTTCGCCATTCCGCACGGCGGCGGCGGGCCGGGCATGGGGCCGATCGGTCTCAAGGCACATCTCGCACCCTTCATGGCCGACCACACGGTTGCCGCGACGGGCAGTGAAAATCGCGTCAATGCTGGCCAGGGTGCAGTTTCCGCGGCGCCTTTCGGCTCCGCCTCGATCCTGCCGATTTCCTGGATGTACCTCGCCATGCTGGGCGGTGCCGGCGTCAAAAAGGCGACGCAAGTGGCCATCCTGAACGCCAATTACGTGGCGAAAAAGCTCAACGACCACTATCCGGTGCTCTACTTCGGCTCCAACGGTCGCGTCGCCCATGAGTGCATTCTCGACATTCGTCCGCTCAAGGCCGTCACCGGCATCAGCGAAACCGACATCGCCAAGCGCCTGATGGACTACGGCTTCCACGCCCCGACCGTCAGCTTCCCGGTGGCCGGCACGATCATGGTTGAACCGACCGAGTCGGAATCCAAAGCCGAACTCGACCGTTTCATCGAAGCCATGATCAGCATCCGCGAGGAAATCCGCCAGGTCGAAAGCGGCAGCCTGCCAGCCGACAACAACCCGCTCAAGAATGCACCGCATACCCAGGCGGATGTCATCGACGGCGAGTGGAATCGTCCGTACAGCCGCGAGAAAGCCGTGTTCCCGCTGGCTTGGGTGGCGGCCAACAAGTTCTGGCCGAGCGTCAATCGCATCGACGATGTGTTTGGCGACCGCAACCTGAACTGCGCCTGCCCACCCATGTCTTCTTACGAAGATTGATGCCCGGCCTCCCTGCCGGCGCCAAGTGGCCCGACGTCCCCGCCTGTTACGACTGGTTGTCGCTTGACCGGCGGGGCAACTGGCGATTGCAGGGAGAGCGCATCACCCACCGCGGCCTGATCGATTTCATCAACCGGAACTATGGTGGTGACGAATCAGGCCGCTGGTTCATGCAGAACGGGCCGCAGCGGGTTTTTGTCAGCTTTTCTTACACACCGTGGATATTTCGCCGGGAAAACGACAGTTTCGTCAGCCATACAGGTCAGCCAGCCGGCACCGTACAAGGCGTCCTGCTCGATGAGGAAGGTTGTATCCTGCTCGACACCGAACTCGGCATCGGCTTGCTCGACGACCGCGACCTGGCGTCGTTCATCGGCTCATGCACCTGTGGCGAAAAAGCCGCCAGCGAGAGCGATTTTGCCAGGCTCATGGCCGGCGAATCGGTAGCAATCCTGTGGAAAGACCGGGTTTTTGAAACAATAGCTGCGGTCGACGTGAAAAAACGCTATCTATTCACGCCGCAACCGCAAGCCTGAGCCACAGTTGATCAGCCCTTGAAAACCAGGGTACCGGCAATCTTGTCGTGCAAGCCCTGTTTCTTGCCGGTAAAGGCCACCATCAGGTAACCGATGCCGAGCGTGATTGCCGAAAGTAGCTTGGCGAAATAACGGCCATTGGCCCGACCGAATCCGATGCGATTTCCCGCCTCGTCGGTAACCCGCAGACCCAGCATCTTCTTGCCTGGCGTAGCCTGCCAGGAAGAGGACTCGGAGATGGTGAAATAGAGCCAGCCCACGACGGCCCCCAGGACGTTCCCCAGCAATTCGCCGGCCGATTCGATTTGCGACAATGAATAGGAACTCGACATTGCCGCCCCCATGGCAAACGCCAGCGGTACGACGACAACAAGGCTGGCCACCACGCTGATGATGGTGTCGATGAATAGCGCCAGCGCCCGATACCAGAATCCTGCGTATGTATCAGCCAGTTGCGATGCCGACTGAACCTGGACGTGGGGCTGTGATGCCGGACCCTGCAATGCTCCACAGGCCGGACAGACCGGCGCTGTTTCGTGAATTTCCTTACCGCAACCCCGACAAAAAACCATGCTCATATTTTTCCCCCGAAAATGAAATGCCGTTTTCCCGGCAAGCGCCTTCTGCTCAGTTAGCGTGAGTGAAGGTATTTTGTTGATTTTCCGCAATTGAGCCGCGACGGGTCAAATCTTCCCGCACTCGAACCGGAAAAGTGAATTGTTTCGAGCTCACCCTTTTTCGATGTAAATGCAAGGTCATAGAGCTCGTGCGGCCCCCCCCGCCAATCGCCCTTCTCGGTAATGCTGACCTGCAATTGACCGGCACGGGTAATTTCCCAGTTCCCACGCGCCACTGCATCCTTCAATTTCAGGGGCATATCGAGATCGCACGGAAAATAAATCACGAACGTGTGGTCTGCATTGAAGCGCCAGATCGGACCGAGAAGACCGGCACTCATGTTCTCGATGGCAGGTTCCGACTGGTTTTCCTTGTTGAGCCCGAGTTGCCATTCTCCTACCAGGCGTGAATCGGCGGATTTGTTGCCCTGCGCGAAGCAAGCCGGTGCAAGCAATACGATGACGAGCAAGGTGCGTCGAAAAATCGAAGACACGGGTGATATTCCAGAAATTGAGATTTTGGCGGACGATCCCGCCGAGGCGAAAGGTGCTGACGGGGCCGAACCGAAAACCTGGCGTTTTTTCGCGTTCACCGCAGCATTTGCCAACGCGAAAAACGGATCCGGCCCCTGCTTGCTCCTGTCAGACGGGTTCGCCGTACTGGTTCGTCTCACGGCCACCCGCAGTAGCCAGCCAGATGATGAGCGGAATCAGGCCGATGATGGTCAGCGAGATCAGCATCCACCAGCCCGAACGGTTGGTGTCATGCAAACGCCTGGCTGCAGCGGCCAGCGAAGGCAGCAGGAAGGCAAGATTGACGATACTGGAGATGATTCCGGAGCTGTCGACAATCATCGCACCCCAGCTCAGCAACACGGTAAACAGGTAGAACCACCAGTACTCGGAACGCGATGCACGACCGCTGAAGTCAACGTATTTCGCCATGCAGACGGAAATCGACTGACCAAAGCTCATTTTTTCCCCGGCACCACTCTGGCTGGAGACAGCCTGAACCGGTGCGACCGATGCCCCGAAATCGGCACCGCATTCAACGCAAGACTTTGCGTCATCGGCGTTTTCCTTACCACAAGCACGACAAAACATTTTTTCTCCCTTCCTCACCAAAAGAAACCGGACAAAGCAGAGGAAAGCCCTGCCCGGCGATGAAACGTCCAGTCATGACCGAGATTGCGGCACGCTGAATTCCCCATCCGATAGGATACCTCAGGACGCTCTGATCCATCGCGTCAATAATGAAAAACGAATATTCATTCGTCGTTTATCCGCGCTAGCCCGGTTCAGCGACCCAAACCGGAATCCTTCGATTCATCGAGAACTCCGGGGAACATTCCCTCGATCAGCTCACTAATGAGTCGCGCCGTTTGACCTTGCCAGTCCCGGTCCGGATTGTATTCAACGATTTCCACGGCACGCAGTCCGGAAACCAGCGACAACCGGCGCAATGCGCTGACCACATCTCCATCCCACAGCCCCTCCGGTTCCGGGCTGCCCACCCCTGGTGCCAGCGTTGGGTCAATCGCGTCGAGATCCAGCGTGACACCAAAGCCGGCCGGAGCACTGGCGACGACGTCGATGGCCTCGGCAAGGCAGCTAGCAAAGCCGCGCTCGACGATTTCTTCGCCGTTGATGATGCGCACGCCCATCGTCCGCAGAAAGTCGATTTCTTCGGCTTCATAACTGCGAGGCCCGAACACCACCGTATGTGCCGCACTGATCTGCGGGCCGTTCAACCCGATATTGAGCAGGCGCTTGTCGCCTCGCCCAAGCAGGCAGGCCAGCGGCATGCCATGTACGGCGCCGGAATAGCTGGTTTCCGGCGTGTGGCTATCGAGATGAGCGTCAATCCAGAGCAGGCCAAGTGGAGCACCCATCGCACGGGCTGCCCCGCTCCAGGTGCCGA
Organism: uncultured Dechloromonas sp.; assembly: GCA_964583695.1. Taxonomy (GTDB): domain Bacteria; phylum Pseudomonadota; class Gammaproteobacteria; order Burkholderiales; family Rhodocyclaceae; genus Azonexus. Next base: position 2,243 of record CAZOWA010000067.1, on the reverse strand, counting down.
TCGCTATCGAGTGGTCACCGCCAATCACCAACGGAAAGGCGCTTTCGTTCAAAGTCGATGCGACTTCGCTCGCGAGGCGGCGACACAGGCTGGCGATTCGCCCGACTCCCGAAGCCGCCTTGGAATCTTCAGCAAACAGTGTCTTCCCCCAATCAACCCGAGGCAGGTGTGCCAGCTCGTGCCATGCCTGCGAACGATGATAGGCGACGGGTCCATCTGCGCAGGCCCGGTCCTGCGCCCCGAGGCCGCTGGCAGCACCAATGATCCTGATTGTCGACGCCATGAAAACCTCACTACTCAAAAGCAAGCTCACCCTGAACGGCAAGCGGTGCATGGGGCATTCCCGACGATGAAACAAGCCCGCTGGCACGTACTCCGATCAACCTGATTTTCTGTTCAAGTGGAAAGCGTTTCAAACACGCTCCTGCGGCCGTCCTGATTTCAGAGGCATCATCAATCGGCGCCGGCAAGGTCAGATCGCGCGTAATAATGTGAAAATCTGCATAACGCAATTTCACCCCGATTGTTTTGGCCTGAATACCTTTTCGCTTCAGGTCATCGGAAACGCGCTGGCAAATCGCGGTAAATTTCCCCGAGAGTTCCGCCCTGTCCTGTTTCGCATGCAAATCGCGATCAAAGGTCGTTTCACGACTGACTGACTTGACTTCGCGCTCGATAACCAACTCCCGCTCGTCAATACCGTGTGCGACCTGATGAAGCCACGCGCCCATCGTCCGGCCAAACTGGGCGATGAGAAACCCCGTCGGGGCTGCTGCCAGTTCTCCGATGGTATGAATCCCCAGTGCTGTAAGTTTTTCGGCTGCCTTCGGACCAATTCCGTTGATCTTCCTGGCCGGCAGAGGCCAGATTCGCGTTGCCAGATCGTCAAGCCCGAGAATCGTGATCCCGTCCGGCTTTTCCAGATCCGAGCAAATCTTGGAAAGCAGCTTGTTCGGCGTAATGCCGATTGAGCAGCTCAGCCCGGTAGCGTCGAACACCGCCGCCTTGATACGCCGTGCAAGCGGCAGAGAAGCCTCGGAAATATCCGTGAGATCAATGTAAATCTCATCGATGCCGCGATCTTCAATCCTCGGAGCGATTTTTGCGACAGCTTCCTTGAAACGACGGGAGGACTCGCGGTACGCCTCGAAATTGGCCGGCAAAAGAATCGCTTCGGGGGCAAGCTGTGCGGACTTCATCAGGCCCATGCCGGAAAACACACCCAACGCTCTCGCCTCATAAGTCGAGGTAGTCACCACGCCGCGACCGACATACTCACGCAGGCGTGCATGTTGCCTCGCGCCATCAGACCCTGCTGTCGGCGCCCGAACATTGCGACCACCAACTACCACCGCCTGCCCCCGAAGTTCCGGATACATCAGGAGTTCAACGGATGCAAAAAAGGCATCCATATCGAGATGGGCGATTCGGCGGGCGGATTTCATGGAGTGGAATTATCCACGGCATCAACGAATCATGGTGCGATCACGAACAGGCGGTAGCCAAAACCCGGATGCTGGCTGCAGAAACGAAAAACCCCGCTCAGACGAATGTCTTGCGGGGTCATCGTCCAGTCAGCGACTGGCTTGCTGCAGTTTGTTGGCGGACACGCAGGGATTCGAACCCTGGATCCAGGTTTTGCCCGGATGCACCCTTAGCAGGGGTGTGCCTTCGACCACTCGGCCACGTGTCCATCAAGAGGCGCGGATGATATAGCCTCCTCGCCTTTTGGTCAAACCTTACTGATCGAGACCGAAGGTACGGTGCAGGACGCGGACGGCCAGCTCCAGATATTTCTCGTCGAGAACGACGGAAATCTTGATTTCGGAAGTCGAGATCATCTGGATGTTGATGCCCTCGTCAGCCAGCGCCTTGAACATCTTGGAAGCGACGCCCGGATGCGAACGCATGCCGACGCCGACGGCCGAGACCTTGCAGATCTTGTTGTCACCGGTCACTTCACGGGCACCAAGCTCCGCCTTGACCTTTTCGAGGATGCCCTGAGCCTTGGCAAACTCGCCGCGATTCACCGTAAAGGAAAAATCGGTGGAACCGTCGTGACCGACGTTCTGGATGATCATGTCCACATCGATGTTGGCATCGGCAATGGCGCCCAGGATCTGATAAGCGATACCCGGCTTGTCGGGAACGCCGAGCATGGTGAGCTTGGCTTCGTCGCGGTTGAAAGCGATACCGGAAATGATCGGTTGTTCCATGTTCTTGTCTTCCTCAACAGTGATCAG
>CAZOWA010000066.1:0-13030 GCA_964583695.1 uncultured Dechloromonas sp. | reverse complement strand
CGCGGCATGGACCTGTTCACCGGCTACGGCATGTCGGAAACCTGCCCGGTGCTCAGCCTGGCCCATCTCGACAGCGCCGATCTCGGGCGTTCCCTCGAAGAGCAGGCCGTCATCCGCGCCAAGACCGGGCGGCCCCTGCCGCTTGTCGACCTGCGCATCGTCGATCCCGAGATGGCCGACGTCGCCCACGACGGCAAGGCGACCGGCGAGGTTGTCGTGCGCGCCCCGTGGCTCACGCAAGGCTACGTCTCCGCGCCCGAGGCCTCGGAAGACCTGTGGGCCGGCGGCTACCTGCACACGGCCGACATCGGCAACATCAACCCGGCCGGCTACCTCAAGGTTACCGACCGCATCAAGGACGTCATCAAGACCGGCGGCGAATGGACGTCCTCACTGCAACTCGAAGACATCATCGCCAAGCACGAGGCCGTGCATGAAGTCGCCGTCATCGGCGTGCCCGACGACAAATGGGGCGAACGCCCGCTCGCCCTCGTCCTGCTCAAACCGGAATTCGTCGGCCAAATCACCGAACACGCCATGCGCAACTACGCCGCCCACGCCATCGAGGCCGCCGGCGTCTCGCGCTACGGCGTGCTGCTCCAGGTCAGCTTCGTGAAAACGCTGGTCAAGACTAGCGTCGGCAAGATGAACAAGCGCCTCATGCGCGCCGACCCGACCGCGCTGAAAATTTGAAATTTGGGCGTTTTTTCCGGTTGACCGTGGAAATGTGCTCTTCGACCCCAATCCTGAGTGGCAATGAACTGACAGCCTTCGTTCAATGAATTTCGTTGTTGGTTTGCGTTTTATCTTCTGTCTTGTTTGACGATGCTGCTAACGAATACGTAAGTGACGCAATCAGAGTAAATATCAAACTGCCCAGCCAAAGGTAACCACCCGCTTCCAATCCCCAAACCCTCCCGTGGTATATGTCGCGGCTTGAATCAAATCCGACACTCTTGATGTTGAAAACGTCATGGGCGGCCACAATCGCCGCTACGCTCAAAAATAGACAGAGGCGAGGTGTTCTATTCATTCTAAAAAAGCAAAACAGAACCATCGGGTTCGCAAGCCATGCCGTCATTAACTCCAGGAGCGTAATCCAACCAAAAAGCAGAATAAAAAGCCCAATTTCTTCAAAGTGCGGATCAGACGTTTTGAATGCAGGAAAGAGCAATGACCATGAATAAGTGAGGATTGCCAGCATTCTGAAAGCATTCCCAATAGAACTGGCTGACATTGCGACTTAGCTCCAGCAGTTAACAAACGAGCCCGCAGGAGTTCGTTCAGATTGATCACTCTACGGATTATGCGCTGTGCATTGATATTGCGAAATTAATTGTTTGTAGCTGGACTTGCGGCGTACGCCTTTGATCCGGTGGCGCTCGTCTGGCTGTCATTGGTCATTTTTCCCGGTTGACCATGCAATCCCACGGTCAACCGGAAATTTTGCCCAAATTGGAAATCAGGGCCGGGTGGTGAGCGCCTTGAGCTGGCGGTCGTGCCAGTTGGCGAGCAGGAGCATGGCGGTGCTTGATCCGATCAGGGCCATGAACATGTCTGACTGCGTGTCCCATGGGTCGCCCTGGGTGCCGAGGAATTCGTCGGCGCCTTGGCCCATGGCGAGGGCGGCGGCCCATTCGATGAGTTCGTAGCTGGCGCTGATGGCCATGGCGATGCAGATGCACAGGAAGCCGGTCATCCGGCGACCGATGACGTAGCCGCCGCGGATGAGGATTTCCCGCGCAACCATGGCCGGGACGAAGCCCTGCATGAAGTGGCCGATCTTGTCGTAGGGGTTGCGCACGGTGCCGAGGACGTCCTGCATCCAGAAGCCGAGCGGCACGCGGGCGTAGGAGTAGGCGCCGCCGCCGATGAGCACCAGCGCGTGGGCGGCGATGAGCACGGTGAGCAGCGTGGTCAGCGGATAGCTTTTTCGTGTGGCGACCATGACGGGCAGGGCGATGAGCACCGGCGCGACTTCCATGATCCAGGTTGCGCGGTCGAAGGGGGAGATGCCGGAGACGATCAATGCCGCGACGACGAGGGCGGCGAGCGTGGCGTTCAGGGTGTCGCGGGTCATGTCAGCCCTCGTTGCGGATCAGGTCGAGCAGTTCGGCGCCGTAGTGCTCGATCTTGGCGCTGCCCATGCCGGTGATGCCGGCCAGCATGCCGTGGCTGGTCGGGCGCACTTCGGCCAGTTCGCGCAGGGTCTTGTCGTGCAGGATGACGTAGGCCGGTACCGATTGTTCGCGCGCCGTATCGGCCCGCCACTTGCGCAGGAGCTGGAAGAGGATTTCGTCGGCCGAGGACAGCTCGCTGTGCACGACCGCGCTGCTGCTGCGCGAAGACGAACCCGATTTGCGCTTGGCCGGCCGGCGCAGTTGGACCTGACGCTGGCCCTTGAGCACTTCGCGTGCGGCGTCGGTCAGTTGCAGGGCGCCATGTTCGGCCATGTCTACATGGACCAGCCCGGCCGCGGCGAGCTGGCGGAAGACGCTCTTCCAGCCGTGGTCGTCGAGGTCGGCGCCGACGCCGAAGGTGGGTAGCTGGTCATGGTTCCACTGCTTGATCTTGTCGGTTGCCTTGCCGCGCAGGACGTCGGTCAGGTGCGTGACGCCGAAGCGCATGCCGGTGCGGAAGATGGCCGACAGCGCCTTCTGCGCGGCGAGCGTGCCGTCCCACAGTTCCGGCGGGTTTTCGCAGACGTCGCAGTTGCCGCAGGGCTGGCGTTCTTCGCCGAAATAGTTGAGCAGCACCTGGCGGCGGCAGCGCGGTGCCTCGCAGTAGGCGAGCAGGGCGGTCAGGCGTTGCGATTCGAGGATTTTCTGGCCCTCGCCGGCGCCCGATTCGGCGATGCGCGCGTGCTGCAGCGCGACGTCCTGCATGCCGTAGGCCATCCAGGCTTCGGAGGGTTCGCCATCGCGGCCGGCGCGGCCGGTTTCCTGGTAGTAGGCCTCGATGCTCTTCGGCAGGTCGAGGTGGGCGACGAAACGGACGTCCGGCTTGTCGATGCCCATGCCGAAGGCAATCGTGGCGCACATGATCAGGCCTTCCTCGCGCAGGAAGCGGCGCTGGTTGGCGGCGCGCTCGGTGGCGGGCAGGCCGGCGTGGTAGGGCAGCGCCGGGTAGCCTTCCATGCTCAGCCAGTTGGCCGTTTCCTCGACCTTCTTGCGCGACAGGCAATAGACGATGCCGGCCTGGCCCTTGCGGCCGGTGAGGAAACCGAGCAACTGCTTCTTCGCGTTGTCTTTCTCGACGACGGTGTAGCGGATGTTCGGGCGGTCGAAGCTGGAGAGGAAAACGCGGGCGTCGGACAGGCCGAGGCGGACCAGCATTTCGCTCTGCGTCGCCTTGTCGGCCGTGGCGGTCAGGGCAATGCGCGGGACGGCCGGGTAGCGTTCGTGCAACGTCGACAGCTGCAGGTATTCCGGCCGGAAATCGTGGCCCCATTGCGACACGCAATGCGCCTCGTCGATGGCGAAGAGGGCGAGCTTGCCGGCCTCGTAGAGCGCGTCGAGCATGGCCAGCGTGCGGTCGAGCAGCAGGCGTTCGGGGGCGATGTAGACGAGGTCGAGCTGGCCGCTGAAGATGGCCTGTTCGACGGCCTGCGCTTCGCGCCAGTCGAGCGTCGAGTTGAGGACGGCGGCCTTGACGCCGAGCTGGGTCAGCGCATCGACCTGGTCCTGCATGAGCGCGATGAGCGGCGAGACGACGACGGCGCAGCCCGGGCGGAGCAGGGCGGGAATCTGGTAGCACAGGCTCTTGCCGCCGCCGGTCGGCATGAGGACGAGCGCATCGCCGCCGTGGCTGACGTGGTCGATGATCTCGGCCTGCGCCCCGCGGAAGGCCGGGTAGCCGAAGACGTCACGCAGGAGGGCGAGGGCGGAGGGGGATTCCACGGTCAACCGGAAAAAATGGCCAAAATTGCTAAACGACGGTTTCGCGGCTCAGCGCGTTGCCGTCCCAGACCAGGCATTCGCCGCGGTCCTCGTGCCAGTCGGCGAGCACCCAGCGTTCGACGTGGATGCCGTCGACGATGTGGTCGTGGGTGGCCGGCTGGTGGGTGTGGCCGTGGATCAAGGTGGCGTAGCCGTGTTCGCGCAGGAAGTCGTCGATGGCAGCGGCTTGCAGGTCGGTGTAGGGGTTTTCCTTGCCGCGCTGGCTGGATTCGCTGACTTCACGCATGTGGGCCGCGATGGCGCGGCGTTCGGCGAGCGGCTTGGCGAGCAGTGCGGCTTGCCATTGCGGATCGCGGACCTGGGCGCGGAAGGCCATGTAGGCCGCATCGTCGAGGCAGAGCGCGTCGCCGTGCGAGAGGACGAACTGCCACGCCGGCGTGGACAGGATGTAGGGGTCGTTGATGAGGCGAACGCCACTGGCGGCGGCGAAGTCCTGACCAATCAGGAAGTCGCGGTTGCCGTGCAGCAGGCTGATGTGCAGGCCGGCATCGTGGGCGGCGCGTAGCGCGGCGACGATTTCGGCGTTATAGGCATCGTCGATGTCGTCATCGCCGATCCAGGCCTCGAAGAGGTCGCCGAGAATGAACAGCTCGCTCGCCTGTCGGGCGCGCCCGGCGAGAAAGCGGAGAAACAAGCGCGTCGCCCCGGGCGACCGGGGCGACAGATGCAGATCGGAAATGAAGAGGATCAAACGATTTCGGCTTTTTCGATGATCACGTCTTCAGTCGGTACGTCCTGATGGAAACCCTTGTTGCCGGTCTTGACGGCGCGAATCTTGTCGACGACATCCATGCCTTCGACAACTTCACCGAACACGCAGTAACCCCAGCCCTGACCGGCCGGTGCCTTGAAGTCGAGGAAGTCGTTGTCGACGGTGTTGATGAAGAACTGGGCGGTCGCCGAATGCGGGTCGCTGGTGCGCGCCATGGCAATGGTGCCGCGCTTGTTCTTCAGGCCGTTGGCAGCCTCGTTCTCGATCGGGTCCTTGCACGGCTTCTGGTTCATGCCGGGTTCCATGCCGCCGCCCTGGATCATGAAATTCTTGATGACGCGGTGAAAGATGGTGTTGTCGTAGTGGCCGGCTTCAACGTAGGAGATGAAGTTGGCGACGGTCTTCGGCGCCTTTTCGGCATCGAGGTTGAGGGTGATGACGCCGTGGTTGGTGGTGAGCTTGATCATGGGGAAATCCTTATTTTTCGGAAATGATTTTGACGTTCTGAATGATGATGGGGGTTTGCGGCACGTTCTGGTGCATGCCGGCGTTGCCGGTCGGTACCTGGGTCATTTTGTCGACGATATCCATGCCGGCGGTGACCTTGCCGAAAACAGTGTAGCCCCAGCCGTCCTGTCCCGGATAGTCGAGGAAGGCGTTGTCCTTGTGGTTGATGAAGAACTGGGCGGTGGCTGAATGCGGATCCGGCTTGCGGGCCATGGCCAGCGTACCACGCAGGTTCTTCAAGCCGTTCTTGGCTTCGTTCTCGACCGGTTGGCGCGTCGGCTTCTGGTTCATCTTGGCATCAAAACCGCCGCCCTGCACCATGAAACCGGGGATCACACGGTGGAAAATCGTGCCGTCGTAGAAGCCTTCCTTCGCATACTGGAGAAAGTTGTCCACGCTCTTCGGTGCCTTGTCGGCGGCAAGTTCGATGGTGATCTTGCCGAGCGAGGTGGTCATTTCAACCGTCGGGTTGGCCCAGACGGCCACGGAAACCAGCAGGCCGGCAACGAGTCCGGAAATTTTCTTGATCATCAGGCGCTTCCTTCGTAAATGATTTTCCACTTGTCATCTTCACGCAGCCAGTACTGGCGCTTCTTCATGACGTTGCTGAGGTTGTTGCTGCGATAGTCCTGCTCGAAAGTGACGACGATAACCTCTTCCCTGCCCGGATTGCGGAATACCGAGAGGTTGTTGACCGCCACCTTGATCCATTCCTTGTTGGCATTGACCTGCCGCTTGTGCGCGGCGAACTCTGCAAAGTCTTCGTCCGCCGACTTGAAACGCTTCGAGTAATGCTTCAGGTAGCGTTCCGTGTCCTTGCTTTCCCAGTCGGCACGCCAGTTTTCGATGGTTTTGTTGAGTTCGTTGCGTTCCTTCGCCCAGTCGTCGAGCGACAGCCATTCGATGGAATCGCTGATGATGACCGGCGTCAAACCGACCTGAAGGTTTCTCGCAACGGCGTCAAGATCCTGGTTGGTGAGCACGACGCAGCCGTCGGATGCCTTGGGCGGGCGCGAAAACGTGTCTGATGGCGTTCCATGCAGCCAGATGCCGCTGCCGCCCCGTCCCTGGCGCTTGTCCCATTCGTTCGGGTAATTGATGGGAAAGGCGCCGTTCCCGTAGAGATCGGCCAGCGTATGGCGGGGAAGATTTCCCGTGACGTGATACACGCCGACCGGTGTCTTCTTGTCCCCTTCGGATATCTTGTCCGCCCCGAGTTTGCCCTGGGTGACGTAGTAGTCGGCGACAAAACGCGGGCGTCCGCCATTGGCAACGTCGTTTTCGTAGAGGTAGAGGCGCGAACGTTTGGTATCGACCACCACGGCATAGCGTTGATCCGGCGGCATCTGCAACAGGTAACGCGGCACGAAGTTGGCCTCCGGCTTTTCCCGGTATCCCTTGAGGCGGGCGACCGCTTCGGCTTGCAGATCTGCAATCTTGTCGGACGGGGCGCCATCCATCGCGCCAAACGACTGGATCGGGCGGGTGCGGGCCAGCAACAGATCGCCCTTGATCAGGTGGGCGAGGCGATAGTTCGGGTGTTGCTGAAGGAGCGATTCCGTCAGCTGCAGGGCTTCGCCCAGGCGGTTGCCTTCGATCTCGTTGTAGATGCGCGCCAGCTGTGCTTCCGGGCCTGAGTCGGAAAGCGTGACCGGCAGACGTGCGGCCGGCTCCGGTATGACCGGTGGCTGGGAAGAGGGGGCGACGAGAGGCGGCGGTGCAAAGCCCGCCTCCGGTACCGTTGCCGCTACTGCGGGCTGAGCTTTCTCACTGCCGGGCGTGATCAGCTGCTTGGCCAGAATTGCTCCTGCTGCGCTACACAGCAGGCCGATCACCAATAATCTTCGGCCGGACATCAGCGCGATTTTTCTTCCTGGATCAGCCAGCGGCCACCGGAACGGACGAGGGTCATGACCTTGGTGGTGGAGGTGCTCAGGCCCGTTGCCTTGTAGTGCTGACGGAATTTGGCCGTGGCGGTGTCGCCGCTAACCGAGATCTGCGGCGACTCGATGCTCACCGAGATCTTTCCGGATTTGCCGGCGATGCGCTGTTCGCGTTCTTCTTCCCAGGCCTTGCGGCTCATCCCCTTCGGGGTGTCGAAGTTGCCGGCATAGGCACCGAGATAGCCCTTCATGTCCTTGCGTGACCAGGCGCTGGCCCAGGCATTGATGGCCTTGGCGACGTCGTCACTGGCGCCGTCCGACACGGCAGGCTGGGTTTTGGTTGCAGCTGGCGATGCAGCGGCAGTCGTTGCGCTTGAGGCAGCAGCACCCGGCGTGCTGGTGACGACCGTTGCCGTCGGGGTCGATGCTGCTGGGGTCGATGCAACCGGTGCGGCCACCGCCGGAGGCAGTGTCGGCTTGACGTTGGCCGACTTGCCGGAGGTGCTGATCAGGTCGCGGATGAGGGCAAGTTTGTTCTGGGTGGCCGAGTTGGCGTTATCGAGTTGCAGGGCCTTGTCGTAGGCCTGGCTGGCGAGCTTGGCGTAGATGTCGCCGAGGTTTTCGTAGGCGATGGCGTAGGACGGATGCGTCCTGATGGCCATTTCGAGGGAGGTGCGTGCCTTGTCGTACTGCTTTTGCTGGGCGTAGAGAACGGCCAGGTTGTTGTACGGCTCGGGCAGCTCCGGATAGTCTTCCGTGAGCTTGGTGAAAACGCCGATGGCGTCGGCCGGACGGTTCAGTTCGGTAAAGATCAACCCTTTGAGAAAGCGCCCTTGCGCATCCTTCGGACGGCTGCTCAGGTAGGCGTCGACTTTCTCGAGCGCCTGCGGGAATTGCCCCTGCTTGATCAGGCGCTGGACTTCGGGCAGATTGTCGGCAAAGGCGGGGGCGGCGAAGCCGATGGCCAGGCCGATAGCCAGTGCGCGCAGCGTTTTGAGCTGCCGGAAACGAGGCTGGTACAAGGATTGAGAGGTCATCGCTATGCTACAATCTTGAGGGTTGTACAATCCTCCGATTCTACCAAAAAGCTGGCTTGTTCCATAGGTTTCTCCTCTGCTTGCCGCTTACCGCTTATCCCGACATGCTAAAAATCTACAATTCCCTGAAGCGCGAGAAGCAGCCCTTTACCCCCATCGAGCCGAACAAGGTTCGCATGTACGTTTGTGGCATGACGGTCTATGACTATTGCCACCTCGGTCATGCGCGGGTAATGGTCGTTTTTGACATGGTTTATCGCTGGCTGAAGGCGTCGGGCTACGATGTGACCTACGTCCGCAACATTACCGATATCGACGACAAGATCATCAAGCGCGCCATCGAGAACGGCGAGACGATCCAGCAGCTGACCAACCGTTTCATCGCCTACATGCACGAGGACGCCGACGCGCTCGGCGTGCTGCGCCCCGATCACGAACCGCGCGCCACCGAGTACGTACCGGAAATGCTGGATCTGATCAGCCGGCTGGAGGCAAAAGGTCTGGCCTACCAGGCTGCGGATGGCGATGTGAATTATGCGGTGCGCAAGTTCGAGGGTTACGGCAAGCTGTCGGGCAAGTCGCTCGATGACCTGCGTGCCGGCGAGCGCGTCGAGGTCGATTCGGCCAAGCAGGATCCGCTCGATTTCGTGCTCTGGAAGCACGCCAAGCCGGGCGAGCCGGCCTGGGAATCGCCGTGGGGCGAGGGGCGTCCGGGCTGGCACATCGAGTGCTCGGCGATGAGCTCGAAGCTGCTTGGCCAGCATTTCGACATCCACGGCGGCGGCCAGGATTTGCAGTTCCCGCACCACGAGAACGAAATCGCCCAGTCCGAGGGCGCGCACCAGTGCTCCTTCGTGAATTACTGGATGCACAACGGTTTCGTCCGCGTCGACAACGAGAAGATGTCGAAGTCGCTGGGCAATTTCTTCACCATCCGTACCGTGCTTGAGCAGTTCGACGCCGAGGTCGTCCGCTTCTTCATCCTCCGCGCGCATTACCGCAGCCCGCTGAATTATTCGGATGCGCATCTCGACGACGCCAAGCGTAGCCTGGACAGCCTTTATTTCACGCTGCGCGACGTGCCGCCGGCGACCGTGAGCATCGACTGGAACAACGATTTCGCCGCCCGTTTCGCCGCCTCGCTCAACGAGGACTTCGATTCACACGGCGCGATTGCGGTGCTTTTCGAGCTGGCCGGGGAGGCGAATCGTCAGAAGAGCACCGAACTTTCCGGTTTGCTCAAGGCGCTGGGCGGGGTGATCGGCCTGCTCGAACGCGAGCCGATGGCTTACCTGCGTGCAGGTGCGGGGGCTGACGGAATGTCGGAAGCTGTGATCGAGCAGAAAATCGCCGATCGTGCCGCGGCCAAGAAGGCGCGCGATTTTGCCGGGGCCGATGCGATTCGCGATGAACTCAAGGCGGCAGGCATCGTTCTCGACGACAGTCCGCAGGGAACAAGCTGGCGGCGTGCCTGATCCGGCGGCAGACAGAAATGAAAACGGCCCGAAAAAGGGCCGTTTTTTCGAGTTGACCGCAGCAGTGGCTATTTCAGCAGCTTGCCTCCCGAACCGACGACGGTGAGCTCGACAAAGCGGGAGCCGAGGCGGTTGTTTGCGGAGTAGTTGATCCGGTAGCCGCCGAAGTCCGTGTTGTTGATGCTTTCCATCGACGAGACGAATTTTTCGCGGGTGAGATCCTTGCCGGCACGCTTCAGTCCTTCGACCATGGTGCGCGCCATCAGGAAGGCTTCCATGCCGTAGTAGGAGTAGCTGCCAGATTTGCCCGAGAGCTTCTGGTAGTCACGCACGAGCGGAACGACGTCGTTCCAGGGATAGGGCACGACCTGAGAGATGCCGATGCCGCGGGCGTCCGGGCCCAGCTCCTGAATGAGCTGCTCGGTTCCGACCGGTGAAAGCGTCATGAACATCGGGTTCTGCCCCGCTTTTTTCATCCCTTTCACAAAGGCCGCCGTAGGTTTGTACAGCGTTACCATGATGACGGCTTGCGGGTTGGTCTTGGCAATCGGCTCGATGGCCTTGGCGACATCGACCGAATTGCGCTCGACGGTGGCCGATGCCGACGGTGCCAGGTTGTGTTTCTTGAGGGCCGCGGTCACGCCATCCAGACCGGACTTGCCGAACCCGTCATTCTGGTAAAAAACGGCAATACGCTTGAGGCCAAGGGAAACCAGTTGATTGACGATGGCTTCGGTTTCGTCGGCGTAGCTGGCGCGCACGTTGAACATGAAGCGCGAATTCGGATTGGTGCCGAGAGGCTCGCGCAGGGTTGCCGCGCCAGAGATGGTTCCGACCAGCGGCACTTTGGCCGGGCCGAAGACGGTATTCATGGCTTCGGTAGTCGGGCTGGAGCCGTAGAAGGCGAGCAGTGCAAAGGCGTTTTTGTCGTTGATCAGTTGCTTGGTGTTGTTGACCGTGCGTTCGGTTTCGTAACCGTCATCCAGGGCCACCAGTTCGAGCTTTCGCCCGAAAACGCCGCCGGCCTTGTTGACCTGGTCAAAATAGTTCTGGATGGTTTGCCGCATGTCCAGGCCGTAGGCGCCATTCGGGCCGGAAAACGGAGCGGACATGCCAATCGTGACGGTGCTGTCGGAGACGCCGGGTTCAGCTGCGCAGTTGAGCGCCGAAAAGGCGATGGCACCGGTGATTACCAAGTGTTTCAGGAATTGCATTCTGGTCTCCCCCTGTCTGATGGAGGGATTCTAGCAGTCGGCGGTGCGAGGGCAAGTGTCGGCGTCGATAATGCGTGCTTTTCTGCGGTCAACCGGAAAAAAAGGTCAAAAATACAAATGCCCCGCAGATCCGGTGTGACCGATCTGCGGGGCATTCTGTTGCAGTTTGCCTCAGTCGCCGAAGAATGCCTTGACCTTGTCCATCCAGGATTTGGCGCGCGGGTTGTGCTTGGCGCCGCTGTCCCGGCTGGATTCTTCCAGTTCGCGGAGCAGTTCCTTCTGGCGGTCGGTCAGGTTGATCGGAGTTTCAACCACGACATGACACATCAGGTCACCGTGCGTGTGACTGCGCACGCCTTTGATGCCCTTGCCACGCAGGCGGAAGACGCGCCCGGACTGGGTTTCAGCCGGAATCTTGATCGAGGCGGCACCGTCGAGCGTGGGGATCTCGATTTCCCCGCCCAGTGCAGCGGTAGTGAAGGAAATCGGCATTTCGCAATGCAGGTCATTGTGATCGCGGGTGAATACCGGGTGTTGCTTGAGGTGAATCTGCACATACAGGTCGCCCGGCGGGCCACCATTGACGCCATGTTCGCCTTCGCCCGCCAGCCTGATGCGATCTCCCTCGTCGACACCGGCCGGAATCTTGACGGCCAGCGTCTTGTGCTGCTTGATGCGCCCGGCGCCACCACAGTTCTTGCAGGGATCGGCGATGAAACGGCCGGTGCCGTGGCATTTCGGACAGGTTTGCTGGATCGAGAAAAACCCCTGTTGCAGGCGAACCTGGCCGGAGCCATTACAGGTCGGGCAGGTCTTGGGCTGCGTGCCGGCCTTGGCTCCGGAACCATGACAGACCTCGCATTCCTCCATGGTCGGAATGCGGATCTTGGTTTCGGTGCCATGAGCGGCCTGCTCCAGCGTGATTTCGAGGTTGTAGCGAAGATCGGCGCCGCGGTAGATATTGGAACGACCGCCACCGCCACCCCGGCCACCGAAAATTTCGTCGAAGATGCCGCCGAAGGCATCGGCAAAACCGCCGCCACCACCGCCGAAACCGCCACCCATGCCAGCCTGCGGATCAACGCCGGCGTGGCCGTACTGGTCGTAGGCGGCACGTTTCTGCGCATCCGACAGGATCTCGTAGGCTTCCTTGGCTTCCTTGAATTTCTCCTCGGCCGAGGGGTTGTCCGGATTGCGGTCGGGGTGATGCTTCATGGCCAGCTTGCGGTAGGCCTTCTTGATTTCTTCATCGCTGGCGTCGCGGTTGACGCCGAGGATTTCGTAAAAGTCGCGTTTTGACATGGCTGATTCCGACTGGTGCTGTGCAAAGGCCGGATCAAGCGGCGCCAGGGCGTCCGCTTCGATCCGGCCACTTAAAACGGCGCGAAAGCGTCCGTTTTAAGCTTTCTTGTCCTTGTTCACTTCGGTGAATTCGGCATCGACCACATCGCCTTCGACGGTCTTTTCCCCGCCTTCGGCTTGCTGACCGGCCGCACCGGCGGCGGCACCTTCGGCCTGTTGCTGGGCGTACATCTTTTCACCCAGCTTCTGGGCAGCCTGGCTCAGGGCTTCGGTCTTGGCGACGATGGTTTCCTTGTCGCCGTCGCGCAGCACGTCTTCGACATCCTTGATCGCCTTCTCGATGGCTTCCTTCTCGGCGGCGTCGAGCTTGTCGCCGTACTCGGTCAGCGACTTCTTGACCATGTGCACCATGCCGTCGGCCTGGTTGCGGGCGTCGGCTAGCTCGTGCGCCTTCTTGTCTTCTTCGGCGTGCAGCTCGGCGTCCTTGACCATGCGTTGAATTTCTTCTTCGCTCAGGCCGGAGTTGGCCTTGATGGTGATCTTGTTTTCCTTGCCGGTGGCCTTGTCCTTGGCGGTGACGTGCATGATGCCGTTGGCGTCGATGTCGAAAATGACTTCGATCTGCGGCGTGCCGCGCGGGGCCGGCGGGATGCCTTCCAGGTTGAACTGGCCGAGGCTCTTGTTGCCGGAAGCGACTTCGCGCTCGCCTTGCAGCACGTGGATGGTCACGGCGGACTGATTGTCGTCGGCGGTCGAGAAGGTCTGCGAAGCCTTGGTCGGGATGGTCGTGTTCTTCTGGATCAGCTTGGTCATGATGCCGCCCAGGGTTTCGATGCCGAGCGACAGCGGGGTGACGTCGAGGAGCAGCACGTCCTTGACTTCGCCCTGCAGCACGCCGCCCTGGATGGCGGCGCCGACGGCGACGGCTTCATCCGGGTTCA
>CAZOWA010000065.1:0-13129 GCA_964583695.1 uncultured Dechloromonas sp. | reverse complement strand
CGCTCCATCCTCGGCTGCCCGAGCGCCCCCGGCGTCGCCGACCGGATCAACGAACAGATCAAGTTCCGCGAGCGCTGGCGCCCCTTCTGCCCGAGCATGCTCGACACGGTCGGCCCGCAGATGCTGGGCAGCGACCACCCGGCACCGTTCATGACCTTCACCTTCGAAGTCGCCGAGGAATGGAAGACGCGCGTGCCGGAAGTCGTCCACGAAGACAGCACCTCGCGCGCCCAGGTCCTCAAGCGCGACTACAACCCGCGCTACTACGACCTGATGAAGGCGATGGAAAAGCTGACCGGCAACGGCGTCGTGCTCAACACCTCGCTCAACCGGCGCGGCGAACCGATGATCTGCTCGCCGACCGACGCACTGAACATGTTCTACGGTTCCGACCTGCAGTACCTGATCATGCAGGACGTGCTGGTGGTCAAACCCCAGGCCTTGAGGTAATTCCATGAAAAATATCCTGATCACAGGTGCTGACGGCTTCATCGGTTCCCATCTGACCGAGCTGCTCGTCCGTGAAGGTTATCAAGTCAAGGCGCTATCGCAGTACAACTCTTTCAATTACTGGGGTTGGCTCGAAGACATCGACTGCCTTGACAAAATCGAGGTACTCAACGGCGATGTTCGCGACCCGCACTACTGCAAACACATTACCCGCGACGTCGACACCATCTTCCATCTCGCAGCATTGATCGCCATTCCGTACTCTTATGTTGCACCAGACAGTTATGTCGACACCAACATCAAAGGAACCTTGAACATTTGCCAGGCTGCGCTCGAAAATGGCGTACGGCGCGTCATTCATACTTCGACAAGCGAGGTTTATGGAACGGCGCGCTACGTGCCGATCGACGAAAAACACCCATTGCAAGCACAATCCCCCTATAGCGCCTCAAAAATTGGCGCCGATGCAATGGCAATGAGTTTTCATAATGCCTTTAACCTGCCCCTGACCATTGCTCGTCCATTCAACACCTACGGCCCCCGCCAATCGGCACGGGCGGTAATCCCGACAATCATTTGCCAGATTGCCTGCGGCAAAAAAAAGATCAATCTCGGTGACGTCACGCCAACACGGGATTTCAACTATGTTACCGACACTTGCCGCGGCTTTCTCGCCCTGGCCAGGAACGACCAGACCATTGGCGAAACGGTAAACATCGGCTCCAATTTTGAAATCTCTGTTGGCGATACGCTGAACATGATTCGCGAACTGATGGATAGTGACGTCGAGTTTCTGACCGACGAACAACGTCTTCGCCCCGAGAAGTCAGAAGTCTTCCGACTGTGGTGCGACAACACGAAGATCCGCCAACTGACAGGCTTCACGCCCGACTACGACATCCGTACCGGACTCCAAGCCACAATCGACTGGTTTACCCGGCCTGGCAACCTTGCCAAATACAAAGCCGATATCTACAACGTCTAGAACATGTTCGACGGCCTGATCCGCTTCATCCGGGAACAATACGGAACCAAAGAATTTATTCCTCTTCATGCGCCGGTCTTTGTCGGCAACGAACAGGATTACGTCCGTCAGACTATCGAATCGACATTTGTTTCAAGCGTTGGCGCCTACGTTGACCGCTTCGAAAACGACATCGCAAGATACACAGGAAGCCCCGGAGCCGTTGCCACTGTGAACGGCACTGCCGCATTGCACATCGCACTCAAGCTTGCAGGTGTACAGGCAAACGACCTTGTCATCACACAGCCGCTTAGTTTTGTCGCAACCTGCAATGCGATCGCTTACTGCAATGCTGAACCTGTCTTCGTCGATGTTGACCGGAGCACGCTCGGACTTTCCCCGACAGCCCTCAGCGATTGGTTGGCAGAACACGCTCACATCGAAGGCGAGTCATGTGTCACCAATGATGATCATAAAATCATCAGGGCCTGCGTTCCGATGCATACCTTCGGCCATCCGGCCGATCTAGATCGCTTGCAGGCGATCTGTGATCAATGGAGGTTGATTCTTGTCGAAGATGCCGCCGAATCGCTTGGTAGCACCTACAAGGGCCGCCATACGGGGACCTTCGGCAAACTCGGAGCACTGAGCTTCAACGGCAACAAGATTCTCACCACAGGGGGCGGCGGCATGATTCTGGCCGACCACGAACTGGCAGCCAGAGCAAAGTACCTCACAACAACGGCAAAGAAACCCCACCCTTACGAATACGTACACGAGGAAACCGGTTACAACTATCGTCTTCCCAACATCAACGCCGCGTTGGGCTGCGCTCAACTCGAACAAATTGATCATTTCATTGCCTGCAAAAGGGAACTGGCAACACGGTATGCAGAACATTTTCAAGGCAGCGACCTTCTGTTCGTTTTGGAACCACGTGATTGCCAGTCAAATTACTGGCTTAATGCCGTTGTCTGCCAGGACGGCAAGCAACGAGAAGCGCTGATCAAAGCCACGAACGACAATCAAATAATGACTCGTCCTGCATGGATGCTCATGAATCATCTGCCCATGTATGCAGGAAGCCGCAGTGGCCCATTGAACAATGCAGAATTTCTCGCAGAGCGGCTCGTCAATTTGCCAAGTAGCGTCTTGCCAGAGTTCTATCTATGAAACGGAAAATCGCGGTTTTCACAGGCAGCCGTGCCGAATATGGATTGCTCTACTGGTTACTGAAAGATATTCAGGAACATTCAGGGATGGAGTTGCAGCTTGTTGTCAGCGGAATGCATCTCTCACCAGAATTCGGGGAAACCTGGAAGCAGATTGAGACCGATGGGTTTCCCATTTGTGCAAAAGTGGAAATGTTGCTTTCTTCCGACACCTCAGTAGGCATAGTCAAATCCATGGGTTTGGGCACAATTGGTTTTGCTGACGCACTTGAACGACTTAATCCTGACATGCTGGTAGTGCTCGGCGACCGCTTCGAAACACTTGCAGTGGTTCAGGCAGCGCTAATAATGCGGATCCCTATCGCCCATTTACATGGCGGAGAAATAACAGAAGGAGCGTACGACGACTCGATTCGGCACGCGATTACAAAAATGTCCAATTTGCATTTCACGGCCGCAGAGCCCTATCGCCAACGCGTTATCCAGATGGGGGAATCGCCGGAAACCGTATTCAATGTTGGCGCAATCGGCCTCGACCATTTAGTGCGGGCTAGCGTCATGGATATTTCGGAACTTTCGGCTAGCCTGTCCTGGCAAGTGCGCCCCCCCTATTTCCTTGTCACCTACCATCCTGTCACTTCGGCCAACGAACCACCAGAAACAACCTTCTCAGCAATGCTTGAGGCCATCGATAGTTTTCCGGAGTACCAGGTAATATTCACTTATCCCAACGCAGACAATGGCGGACGGAAAATTATTCCAATTCTCGAAGAATACGCCCAACGCCATCCAACGCGTGTCATCGCAATCCCCTCGCTTGGCAGCCAACGCTATTTGGGAGCGCTCAAACATGCCGCCGCGGTGATTGGTAACTCATCCAGCGCCCTCATTGAAGCACCAGCTTTCGGCGTACCGAGCGTAAACATTGGAGTTAGGCAATACGGTCGTCTTGCGGCCGACTCGGTGCTGCACAGTTGCGTCAACGTCGATTCGATCAAGGCGACTATTGCGATAGCAGTTTCCACCGAATTCACTATAAGTTGCGGCACCGTCACCAACCCTTATGGGAAAGGCGATACCGCAAAAAAGATCATTGAGGTTCTAGAACGTTATCAAGGCCCTTTCCACAAGCGTTTTCATAACCTGGAAATAAAACATTGAACCCCGAGCGAACATTCGTCATTGCCGAGGCCGGTGTAAACCATAACGGCAACAAAAACCTTGCTCATGCACTCGTGGAAGCCGCAGCCGAAGCGGGAGCCGATGCCGTCAAGTTCCAGACATTCCGCGCCGCGAAACTGGCTGCGCCAAGCGCCCCAAAGGCAGCCTATCAGAAGCAAAACACTGACTCCGCTGAGAGCCAGTACGCCATGCTGAGCAAACTGGAGTTGCCGTTGGAATGGCACGCCCCGCTGCAGGCCCATGCACGGCAGCGCGGGATTCAGTTCCTATCCACCGCCTTCGACCTTGACAGCCTATCCTTCCTGAATGAAATGGGGATGCCGCTATTCAAAGTACCCTCGGGTGAACTTACCAACGCGCCACTGCTATGGCGATTTGCCCGAATCAGAAAACCCCTTATCCTGTCCACTGGCATGGCCACCCTGGCCGAGGTCGAACAGGGACTGGCCATCGTCGCGCACGCTCTCGCCACCGACCAAGAACCATCCTCGATTGACGAGGTCTGGCGTCACTGGAGCCAAACCTCGTCCCGCGACCGTCTGCGCGGCCACGTCACTCTCTTGCACTGCACTTCTCAGTATCCAACGCCGTTTGAAGAGGTCAATCTGCGCGCCATGGATACCTTGGCGTCAGCCTTTGGACTGACAGTTGGATACTCCGACCACACACCCGGGACCCTGATCCCCATCGCCGCGGTCGCCCGAGGCGCCCGTGTCATCGAGAAACACTTTACCCTCGACCGTAGCCTTCCCGGCCCCGATCACAAAGCATCGCTCGAACCCTCTGAGCTAACACGGATGGTCGAGGATATCCGTACTCTCGAACAAGCCCTCGGCGATGGAATAAAAACTCCGCAGCCTAGTGAATGGGATACCCGACAGGCAGCCCGCCAGCAGATCGTCGCCGCACGAGAGATCGCTGCCAACACGATACTGGTGCGCGAGGATTTGGCCACCGCCCGCTGTGGTTATGGCCTACCTCCCATTACTCTTTGGGAGCTGGTTGGGAGGAAAGCCAACCGCTCCTTTTCCATTGGCGAAGTAATCGAGGCATGACCACCATCAGGAGCGCCGACCTCCCCCTCGTTCTCCTAGGCGCAGGGGGACACGCCAAAGTACTGCAGGCGCTCGCTCTCGCAGCGGAACAAAGAATCATCGGGGTTTGCGACCCCCAACTTGCCGCCGCTAGCCAGAGCATATGGAGAGACCTGCCAGTCCTCGGTTGCGATGGAGCTCTCTCCACGATGGACTCTGCGAAAATCGGCTTGCTCAACGGCATCGGTCAGGTGACGGGAAACACCCTCCGCGAGGATATCTACGAGCGCCAGAGGGGGGCCGGATTTCTTTTCCCGGCGCTGGTCCATCCAACCGCCTGGCTGTCTCCAGACACCATGCTTGCCGACGGCGTTCAAATCATGGCGGGGGCTATCGTTCAGCCCTGCTGCGCAATCGGTTGCAACAGTATCGTCAACACCTCCTCCAGTATTGATCACGATTGCACCATCGAAGCACATGTACATATCGCACCAGGAGCGACGATTTGCGGCGGAGTACACGTAGCAACAGGCGCCTTCATCGGTGCCGGAGCCGTCATTCTGCCAGGACTGAAGGTCGGCACGCGCGCGATCGTTGGCGCGGGGGTGACCCTGACACATGACCTGGATCCGGGCCAGACCTATCTGGGTTCGGCCAATCGTTTGACAGCTACCAGAATCAATTCGTGACGTAAAAGATGAAAAACTGGAAAGATGCGCTTATCGGCCCCGAAAGCACCCTGGAAGCCGCAATCGCGACACTCGACCGCTCCGCTTTGCGCATCGTGCTCGTGGTCGACGAAAACACCCGCCTCCTGGGAACCCTGACCGACGGTGATATTCGGCGAGCTCTGCTCAGACATCTTCCATTATCGAGTTCGGTAAAGGATGTAATGTGTACCACACCATTGACAGCCCAACTCGACTGGAGCAGGGAACGCATTCTGGCAGTGATGGAAAACCGCCAGTTGCTCCAACTTCCCCTTGTCGACATGGAAGGTTGCGTCGTTGGTCTTGAGACCCTGCACGCATTGCTCGAAAAACGTCAATTTGACAATCCAGTATTTCTGATGGCTGGTGGTTTCGGAACACGTTTACATCCGCTCACCCACGATTGCCCCAAACCGCTGCTGAAAATCGGTGACCGCCCTATCCTTCAGCACATAGTGGAAAGTTTCGCTACCGCAGGCTTCCACCGGATTTTCATTTCAACGCATTACCTGCCGCAAATGATCAGAGATCATTTCGGCGATGGCTCGCGTTGGGGAATCGATATCCGCTATGTCCACGAAGAAACGCCGCTGGGGACGGGCGGCGCTCTCGGACTCCTGCCGCACGAAGAAATCAACGCTCCGATGTTCATGATGAACAGTGATCTGCTGACAACCATGAATTACCAGCAACTCCTCGCTTTCCATCTCGAACATCGAAGCCACGCCACCATGTGCGTCCGCGAGTACGAGTATCAGGTCCCTTATGGGGTAATCCAGAGCGAAGGTCATCGTATTGTCTCGATCAAGGAAAAACCTTCCCAGCACTTTTTCATCAATGCCGGCATTTACCTGCTCTCACCGGAATTGGTAAGGAGCGTACGCCCAGGAACACGAATTGACATGCCGACGCTGCTCCAGCGTGCCGTCGATGACGGCAAGAAGGTCAATCAGTATCCAATTCACGAATACTGGCTGGACATCGGTCGCATGGAAGACCTCAAACGGGCGCGCGTCGATATAGGAAGTTTGCCGTGACCTTTCCTGCCAACGATGTGCTTGCCATCATCCCCGCCAGAGGAGGAAGCAAGCGTCTGCCTGGCAAGAACCTCCGACGGCTCGGCGACAAACCTCTGATCAAATGGAGTATCGACGCGGCAATGGCTGCCTCTCGTATCAGCCGCATATTGGTCACTACCGACGACGAGGAGATCCTGGAACTCGCCAGCAACTCAGGCGTAGACCACGTCATCACCCGCCCCCCTGAACTTGCAAACGATACGGCGAAAACTTCAGATGCGCTGCGCCATGCACTGTCCAAACTAACGCGGATGCCGGAAAGCATCTGTCTGCTGCAACCAACCTCGCCCTTGCGAAGTGCATGGGACATCGAATCAGCGGTTCTCCTACATCATGAAAACGATCAGCGTCCGATCGTCTCGGTCTGCCCTGTCGACCATCCGACAGCGTGGTGCGGAATACTGGGCGCAGATGGTTCGATTGCCGATATCGCCAATAAATTACAAGTAGAAAAACGCAGCCAAGATCATCCTCCGGAATTCAGGCTCAATGGTGCCATCTACATTGCACAAACCTCACACTTCCTTGCGACGGGAAGTTTCCTAGACTCATCGACGTTAGCCTACGTCATGCCCCGGGAACGATCCGTCGACATCGACACGGCAATCGATCTTGCCATTGCCGAAGTCATTTTGCAGGCGAAACCAGCCACTTAGGCATCGACAATTTCGATTCCGCATGCACGCATGTTTTCCAGCAACTCCGACTGCCCAGGGAAATTCGCCTGATTCATGCCAATCGAAACCACTCGGGCACCGTCTCCTAACACCATGCGCGAGGTAAATAACGCTGTGCTGAAACACGAGACGACGAAACCTGGACCAATCGCTGGCAACAAGGTTTCAATGGCCCCAGCCTGTTCCAGAATACGATAGCTCTCGTCGAAAAAATCCAGGTGGTCCCGCGCCCGAGGATGTCGGCTGTAATAAATCTCGCTGACCCCTTGTTCCATTAGCCACCTTTTGATTACTGCGGAAATCCTGTCGTGCCCAGCCTGATCAAGCGCCCGGGCCCGCAAAGCTGGCTGTCCGACTATCAGGGCGATCGAACCTGACCGGCGACTCGACGCCCCTGGAAGATAATCGTTCAACGGAGGAAGCGGAAACAGCTTCGTCTCCGGGTACGGACTGCTTGCACCAGGCAATACATAGACGCGGTCGACCAGAGAATCCAACCCACCAACCCAGTCACCGGCTGGAATGTAATAGCGCAGATCCGGAAAGAACCCGTTGAAAGGAACAGCCCAACGACGCCAGAGGGTCAGTTTTTTCTTCCAGGTCATTGACTGCAACGAGAAGTTCACCGTCCCATGAGGTATCAGACGTACACGAAGATGCACACCAGGAAAATGAAAGCGGAGGAAATTGATGATGTAATTAGTCCGTGTCGAGGACAACTTGGGGAGATGGATAAGTATCCCGGAAAAATCTCGCTTCGCAGCCTTCAAATCCGAAACCACGGGCATCAAGGCAGCACGTATCGATCGCTGCTTGCCCAGCACGCCTCCCTGCCGCTGGAAGCGGAGCGGTCTGACGGTGGCAAAGGCTTCCCGACGTAGTAAAGCGGGTTCTGTCTCGCCAAGATAGTAAAGCGCGTTATGACTCTCCGCCTGAAAAGAGTGGGCAACGATTTCACTGCCCAATGCCTCCAGTTCGGTCTTGACGATGTAAATTGCTGCCATCGAAGCCAAGCGTGATTCCTCGCGGTGATTTTTAGTCAGGCCTGTTCAGGACGCGGCCAAGTTTTTCCGTAACGTACGTACAATTATCGGGCACATCCCGATTGATGAAACTCATCGCGCCAATCTTCACATTCGAACCAATGCGCAAGCCACTACCGATGATGCAGGTATGTGCCCCAATATTGACGTTATCACCGATATGAATTGGTTGATTGTCGACCTCAACCGAACCGATCGTCGTGTTCTGGCGCAAGGTGCAGTTCCTGCCAATTCTGGTGCCCCGGTAGATGACGATCCCCATCGGGTGAATGATCGAAAACCCTTCGCCTATTTCCGCACCGAGCATTATCTCGACACAGTGACGCCGGATCAGTCTCTTATTGATGGTCTTGGCCAGAGAGAGCAGCGTACGCGATTCTTGAACGTGCAGATACTGCGCAAGGCGATACCAAAAAAGGAAATGCGCGGAATTGCCCCGATAAGCGCGACGCAACAGCCTCAGCCAGGAAAATGACTTACCTGCCCCAAGGATTTCAAGAGACCATAATCGTTTGAGTTCGGCGAAACTATTAGGCATGAGCAGCAATCATCCAGATAATGGCGGGGGCGAGAAAAGGCATTCAGCGCCCTTGATTCCCGAACAAGCGGGAAAGCATCTTCCGACCGAATCTCCGCTTCAGGCTGACTTTCAGATCGTAGCCCGAAAACACCAGACGATGGTGCCAGGTCAATCGTCGTCCGATCGCCGAAAAATAAATCCCCAGCAAATTCTCCCGCCCAGCCCAGTGAAGCTTGTTACAGATGCGGACCAGATCGGCCAAACGCGAGCGCATCGGCAGCGGACGGGGTTCTACGCGGATGCGGCCGGTGTCGATCAAGGCGAATTCGAGTTTTCCGTCGGCTGCACGACTGGCCAGTAAATTTCCCCCGGAAAGATCGCGGAAGAAGATGCCGGTCCCGTGCAAGCGCAGCAGAAAGGCGGCGAGGCTCCGGTAGGCTTGGTTGTCGGAGAAACCGGCATATTCCGTTTTTCCGGTTGCGAAAGCGGAAAGCATCTGGCGCACCGAAAACTCTGCCTCGATATATTCGCAAAGGTAGAAATTCTGTTTCAGCGTCGTGTCGCCGATCTTCTCGAACCATGCCACCGGCGGCGCGGCGCAGATGCCGCGCCGTAGCAGTTCGCAGGTGCCGCTCCAGCTGCGCAGCGCCTTCGATGGCTTGAAACGGTCGAGCCATTGCTTGTGCAGGTGCATTTTCACCGGCTGCTTGATGACCAGGCGAGCCGCCGGATCGCGTGGGTCGGCAACCGACCAGATCGCGTTGCGGGCGTGGCGCAGCACGGCCGCCCGCTGCACCTGCAGCGATGCCGGCGGCAGTGCGGCAAGCAGCGCCCGGGCCGCGGCCTGGGTCTCGGCGGCGACGATGCCCTGCCAGCCCTCGGCACGGAAAAAATGCAGCGCCTTGCCGCCATGGACGTCGATCGCCACGTCCGGCAGCAGCCCCGCCCCCGGCTTGAGAGCGACCGCCGTCGTCGCCGGCCAGTCGATGTAGACGGGCATTTCGGTCAACAGCGTCGGCGCTCCGTCGAGCGCCGTACCGTCGCGGTCGTGAAAGCTGGCGGCAACCAGCGTCGCCGCATCGTAAACGTCGACCAGCGCCGCCGCCCGGCCATTGATGGTCCACGCGACATGGGTCAGGGCGCCGTCGGCGCCGGCAAAGGCATGGATCTCCAGACCGTCGCCACCGCACAGGCAACCGAGGTAGCGCCGCCCCGGAATGCGGGCATTGAACGCGGCCAGGGCGGCCAGCGCCGGACGCGGGCGGAAGTCGGCCAGCGCCCCGTCGACTGCAGCGTAGTGGGTGATCCGCTCAAGCGCCGGATACTGCGCCGCGCTGTCGTCCACCAGTCCCTCGCGGTGGCAGATCAGCGGCCCCCACCATGCCCCCTCGAGGGCCCCCGAGGCGGCGGCGAGGACCAGGTAGCGGGTCAGGTAATCGGCCTGTTTCTGCTCGGTTGCCGGCAGCTGGCGGCCGATCCGCGGCAGGGTCCAGAAGGCGGCCGGCGAGAACAGCCGGGAAACGCCGAAATCGGCGCCGATGCGCTGCAGCAGGCGTGCCTTCTTGACCAGGTTCATGCGCAGCAGGCCGGCCAGCCGGGGACCGAGGACCTTCGGGTCGTCGCGCTCCGGCTCGGTCGCCCGCTCGGCGAACAGGTTGTCGGTATGGATGTCGGGCAGGCGGCCGCGGGCCTGCAAGCCGGCCAGGATGCCGACACTCCACGGTGGTTCGAAGTCGGTGATGCTCGGCCCGGCGAGCAGCAGGCCACGCTGCCGGATTTCCTGCCAGGCGATGTCCCAGGCGGCGAAAAAACCGTCCGGCGTATAGCCGGCCCAGCGTCGGCGGTTGATCGTCGAACAGGCTTCGATCATCGCCACCCGCTCACCGAAAGCATCCAGCGTGGCACCGACGAACTCTCGCCAGGCTGCGCCGGCGGCGGCATCGGGCATCGCCCGCGCGGCATCGGTCGGCTGCAGCAGGTGGAGGACGACATGGAAACCGGCGTCGAGCAGGCGACCGAGCAGGCGCCCGGCCGGTCCGTCGGCATCGCCGTAGGTGAAGTCGAGTCGGACGTTGACGATGCCGGCCCCGCGCAGGGTGGCGATGATCCAGTCGTCAACCGCCGGGTCGGGCGAAGCGGCAACGCCGATGCCGGCGAATCGTGCCGGGACGGTGTGCCCGGCCGGCGGCCGGTGCCCGCCCGGGAAAGCGAGACGGCCGCGCAGCAGATAGGCCAGGAAAGGCCGCAACATGGCCGCACTCATCGCCGTCCCTTGCCGAGAATGAACGGCAGGTCGATCCATTCGATCTCCGTCGCCACCTTGTACAGGCGCTGGATGTTGCGCCGACGCAGGTAGCTGCCGAGCGCCCACGGATAGATGCGCATGTCGGAGAAATCGATCAGTCCGAGCCGGTCGTCCGGCGTAACGATGACGTTGCCGATGTGCAGCGAACGGAAATAGACCCCG
The DNA here is from genome assembly GCA_964583695.1 of uncultured Dechloromonas sp. Lineage (GTDB taxonomy): Bacteria > Pseudomonadota > Gammaproteobacteria > Burkholderiales > Rhodocyclaceae > Azonexus. The sequence goes on along the minus strand of CAZOWA010000065.1, from coordinate 1,831 downwards.
TTGTCGTGCAGCAGCACCACCAGTTGGTTGAATGCTTCGCGCAGGCGACGCTTGCGCTCTTCCGGCAAGGCCTCACCGGCAAGCTGGCGCAGGGTGACACCGGGCAGCGGACGATAGTGCACGGCGTCGCGGCCAAGTTCGGGAATACGCAGGACGTCGATCACCTCCGGCACTGGCACGCCGAGCGCGGCCAGCTTGCGGGCATTGCTGGCAAAGCGCGTTGCATAGGGGAAGATCATTGCCGAGGTGACCAGGCGCTTGCGCCGGAACAGCTTGAGGATCGTTCCGTCAGCCAGGCGCAGCACCTTGGCGCCGTGCGGATCGGTCTCAAGTACGCGTGCGCCTTCGCTCATCGCCTGATATTCCTGCTGCGTCAGCGTTTTCAATGCCAATTACCCGGAGAAATCGGGGGATTTTAGCATCGAAGGTGCAACAGGTTCGTCATGGCGCACATGGTACACTCGCGCCCACTTTCTTTCCGCGCGTCGCCCCACGATCGCCAAGCCATGTCGCACGACAGTGACCCGTCCGCTTCCTCACTGAAAATCTACCTCCGGCTGCTGTCCTACGTCCGCCCCTTTGTCGGACACTTTGCCATCAGCCTGCTCGGCTTTGCCATCTTCGCCTCGTCGGAACCGATGCTGGCCTCGGTGCTCAAGTACTTCGTCGACGGCCTGAGCGCGCCGCCGGAAACCACGCACCACGACCTGCCGCTGATCGGCAGCGTGCAATTGATGTTCGGTGTTCCGCTGCTGATGCTGCTGATCGTCGCCTGGCGCAGCGTCGGCTCCTTCCTCGGCAACTACTTCCTGGCCAAGGTTTCCTTGGGCCTGATCAACGACCTGCGACAGGCCTTGTTCAACAGCCTCCTGCAACTGCCGAACCGCTATTTCGACGAGAACAACTCCGGCCACCTGATCTCGCGCATCACCTACAACGTCACCATGGTCACCGGTGCCGCCACCGACGCCATCAAGGTCGTCGTCCGCGAAGGCCTGACCGTCGTTTTCCTGTTCGGTTACCTGCTGTGGATGAACTGGAAACTGACCGCGGTGATGATCGTCATCCTGCCTGTCATCGGTGCCATGGTCAGCCGCGCCAGCCGCAAGTTCCGCAAGCAGAGCAGAAGAATCCAGGCGACGATGGGCGAGCTGACGCATATCGCTTCGGAAACCATCCAGGGCTACCGCGCTGTCCGCAGCTTCGGCGGCGAACCTTACGAAGCCAGACGCTTCAAGGCGGCCAGCGAGGACAACATGCGCAAGCAACTGCGCATGGTGAAGACCGGCGCCACCTTCACGCCGGCGCTGCAACTGGTCTCCTTCTCGGCGATGGCGGTCCTGCTGACGCTGGTCCTCTACCTGCGCGGCGACGCCACAGCCGGCGACCTGGTCGCCTACATCACCGCCGCCGGCATGCTGCCGAAACCGATCCGCCAGTTGTCCGAAGTCAGCGCGACGATCCAGAAGGGCCTGGCCGGCGCCGAGAGTATCTTCGCCCAGCTCGACGAACTGCCGGAGGAAAACCGCGGCACCGTCGAACGCGAGAAGATCGCCGGCCGGCTTGAGGTGCGCGAGCTGAGCTTCAGCTATCCCGGCAGTGAGCAGCCGGTGTTGCGCAATATCAGCTTCGCCGCCGAACCGGGCCAGATGATCGCCCTGGTCGGCCGCTCCGGCAGCGGCAAATCGACACTCGCCAACCTGATCCCGCGCTTCTACCACCACGACACCGGTGCCATCCTGCTCGACGGCGTCGATGTCGAGAATTACACGCTGCGCAACCTGCGCCGCCACATCGCCCTGGTCAGCCAGCAGGTGACGCTGTTCAACGA
>CAZOWA010000064.1:0-13670 GCA_964583695.1 uncultured Dechloromonas sp. | reverse complement strand
GCAGTTGCTGGGTGTTGGCGGCAGCGAGGAGTTCGATGTCGTTTTGGGCGGTGAGGCTGAGGTCGTCTCCGGCGGTGAGGTCGCTGCCCTGGATGAGGAGCTTGCCGGTGGCGGGCTGGCTGGCGCCGCCGCCCGCCGAGGCTAGCGTCAGGGTGAGCAGGAGGAGAAGGCGGTTAAGGGGCACGGGGGTTTTGAGGTGAGCGTGACTTCCGCGGTCAACTTGAAAAATGGGCGGATTTTTGGGTTGACCGCGGAAGGTTGGAAGCCTGGATTCCGTGGTCTGCCACGGTTATTGTGCATAGATTGTTGGATTGCAAGACCTGACCCCGGCATTTGTGCGGTAAGGGCGGGGCCGCTGGCAGTGCCTTTGCTGCTGATGCCGATCGAGACGCCGATACTGGCGCTGGAACTCTTGTTGCTGCTGCGCAGTTGCTGGGTGTTGGCGGCAGCGAGGAGTTCGATGTCGTTTTGGGCGGTGAGGCTGAGGTCGTGGCCGGCGGTGAGCTCGCTGCCCTGGATGAGGAGCTTGCCGGTGGCGGGCTGGCCTTCCTTGCCGGTGGCGGTGAGGGTGATGTCACCAGCGGCGGCCAGCGTGCTGCCGGCGGCGGTGTCGCTGGTCTGGGTGCTGCTGCTCTTGCTCTTGGAGCTGCCGAGACTGAGGCTGAGGTTGATGCCGGTGGCTTTGCTGGGGTCAAGGGCGCCGTCTTTGGTGATTTCCTTGTAGGTGCTGTAGCCGGTAAGTGCGGCACTGCCGGCGGCCAGGGCCTGCATGCGCGGGTCACTGGTGTTGCTGGCGGCTTTGCTGATTTCGGCAACGCTTTGCACCGCGCTGATGACCGGGTTGCTGATACTGAGGGTGAGCCCGCTTTGTTTGGTTTTCTGGGTGAAGGTGCTGCGGCTGCTCTCACGGGCCTCGCGGAGGGCGATGTCTTCGGCAACAACGGCAATGTCGCCCTTGAGGGCGATGAGGTCGCTGCCGGTTTGCTGGTAGTTCTGGCCGGCGGTGAGGGTGACGTTGCCTTCGAGGGAGCCGAGGGTGCTGGCGGCGGTGCCCGCCGAGGAAAGCATCAGGGTGAGCAGGAAGAGACGGCTATGGTGGCGCACGATTTGGCGTTATTTGGGTTGCTACTCGGCTTCCACGGTCAACTTGAAAAATGGGCGAATTTTGGGGTTGACCGTGGGAGGGGAGGAATTCGTGGTCTGACCCGGTTATTGCAGATTGTTGGATTGCAAGACCTGACCCCGGCATTCGTGATGAGGTCGCTGCCGGTTTGCTGGTAGTTCTGGCCGGCGGTGAGGGTGACGTTGCCTTCGAGGGAGCCGAGGGTGCTGGCGGCGGCGCTCGCCGAGGAAAGCGTCAGGGTGAGCAGGAAGAGAAGGCTATGGTGGCGCACGATTTGGCGTTATTTGGGTTGCTACGCGGCTTCCACGGTCAACTTGAAAAATGGGCGAATTTTGGGGTTGACCGTGGAAGGTTGGAAGCGCCTGGATTCCGTGGGCTGCCACGGTTATTGTGCATAGATTGTTGGATTGCAAGACCTCGGCATTGGACCCCGGCATTGAAATCCTTGCGGTTATTGTGACCCGGTTATTGACCCCTAAACGGATCAAACATGATGCTTTTGCCCAAAGATTTGGCCTCGCGAATCACTTCCACCATTGAGTTGATGTGATCTGCGGCTGAGGGGTTAATGCTAGCAACGTCAAGCAATTCATCAATAAGCGATTCAAGTTGCGCATCAGAAAATAAATCATAGTCGTCAAAGCTTAAGCTCGAAAGAGCTGGAAACTTTCCAGAATCCAAGCGAAAGAAAAATTTCGCCAAATCCGTTGGAATCTCAAGCTTGCTCAAACTGCCATCTTGACCAGCGACAGCCAGACCCTTATCCCAAATAATTAAGTAGTACATGTCTAGAAAGTCCTTCCGGGAAATGTATTGACCAAGTTCCCCTTTGAGTCAGTGATAACCGTCATAAAGTTGGTAGGTTGTCCTCCTGTTTTGGCATCAATGCCTACTGTCCGCCCCATATCCACTGTTCGAATGTAATTTCCGGATGTGGCAGATTGATATGCGGGTGTATTGACAACCAACGGGTCTTGTAAAGCAACCTTTAACTCATCCTTGGAAATTGTGAATGCAGACTTATTTTCACCCCAAGCACCGCCATGCTTTTTCCAAGCATATTCAAGCCCACTCCCTGTGACATTTGCATCGCCTGTCCGTACATTGATCCGTGACGCAACGACTCCTTCTGCAGCATTGAGTCCTGTATTTACCCCCACCTTCCCAACCCTAGCCGCCTCATTCTCAAGCAGCCTCAGCGCCGTTTTCCCTGCCGTGGTATTCGTGGCAATTGAGGTGCCTGCCATACCTTCCGAGACGGCAACGACAATTTCGCTGCATGTCGCCGGACTGAATATGCACGCCGTAACCAGCTCACCCGCCAGAGCAGGCGCCGTTACGGCCACGGCCGGGAACAACGGTGAAGCCACGGCGATGACGCAGCCTGTTTTGTTACCGGCGCACCATTGATCCATGAGCGCTTTCTGGACTTGGTCCTTGGCGCTGCCGACCAAGCGTCCCAAATGAAGCTGATCACCAAAGAGCACATAGGACGATTCGCCATTGGCGATCTCGGCTTCCATGGCCTTGAGCTCAACGAGAATGGCGGCACAGTTGGTGGTGCAGGTTTTGGCGGCTTCGATCAGTGCCTTGGCACGCGCTTCATTGGCCTGGGCAATCGCCCGGTATTCGGCGTCGATGGCCTTGCAGTCGCCACGACTTTCACAGCCTTTGCGCCTGGCGAGGTAACTTTTGTATTCGGGGTGCTTCAGGAAGTTATTAGCCACCTCATTCAACGCCGCACTCCCCCCCGCCGTTCCACCCACGGCGGTACCAACCGCCGTACTCGCCAGTGCCGTAATCGTGTCCGCCAGGGCGCCGGTGATGCCGGCGTCTTTGAGGGCGTCGCTGACTGCCGGGGCGGTGAGGGTGCCGGCGGCTGAGCCCAGGGCGCCGGGTGTGCCACCAGTCAGGCCACCGATGACGGTGTGGGCGAGCAGGCGCAGCGTGCCGTTCTTGCCCCATTGGTCTTCGATGGCGTTGGCTTCGTCTGCCTTGCCCAGCGCGCGCAGGTTTTCTGCTTCTTTCATTTTGCTTTGGGCGTAGTCACCGACGGCTTTGCTCGCCTGCTGCCCAAACGCCTGCGTAATCTTCACCTGCGCATCAATTTCCTTCTGCACCTTGTCGGCATCAAAGATCCGGCTCACGCCGCTTTCCGGATCGCCGGTGCGGGCGGTGCTGTTGCCGGCGTAGCCGGTGATGGCGGCGTAGGTGGTGCTGCTGGCGTGGCCTTCGTCTTCGCCGTAGCCGGCGCTGGTGCCTTGCGGGGTGTATTTGCCTTCGTTGAGCTGGGTGCCCAGGGTGACGCTGCCGCCTTGTGCGTCGTAGGTGGCTTCGTTGTGAAGATCGCTGAGGGTGAGTTCGCCTTCGGTGTTGAAGGTGTTCTTGCCCTCCTTGACTGCCGTCTGCGTGCTGGTGATGGCGGCGCCCTTGAGGTCGGTGTTGCCGCCGACCTGGATGTCGAAACCGCCATCACCCGCCCTGAGAGCGGTTTGCTGGGTGACGCTCTTGTAGTCGCTGGCGATCTTGCTGCCGCTGCCGCTGATACCGCCGCCTACAGGAACACCGGCCGGGCTGATGGCGATGCTGATACCGGCACTCTTTTGTTTGCTGTCGTAGGTGCTGGTGTCTTGCAGGCTTTCGAGCTTGAGGTCGCCGCCGATATCGGCAGTGATCTGCTTGCCGCTGGCGGTGGCGCCGCGCAGCGTGGTGTCGTTGCCGCTGGTCAGCGTCAGGGTATCGCCGGCGGTGAGGTGGGTATTGCTCCAGAAGAGATCGTCACCGTTGGCTTTGCCTTTGGCCTGGCTGAAACCTGCGGTAAGGGCGGGGCCGCTGGCAGTGCCTTTGCTGCTGATGCCGATCGAGACGCCGATACTGGCGCTGGAACTCTTGTTGCTGCTGCGCAGTTGCTGGGTGTTGGCGGCAGCGAGGAGTTCGATGTCGTTTTGGGCGGTGAGGCTGAGGTCGTCTCCGGCGGTGAGGTCGCTGCCCTGGATGAGGAGCTTGCCGGTGCCGGGCTGGCCTTCCTTGCCGGTGGCGGTGAGGGTGATGTCACCGGCGGCAGCCAGGGTGCTGCCGGCGGCGGTGTCGCTGGTCTGGGTGCTGCTGCTCTTGCTCTTGGAGCTGCCGAGACTGAGGCTGAGGTTGATGCCGGTGGCTTTGCTGGGGTCAAGGGCGCCGTCTTTGGTGATTTCCTTGTAGGTGCTGTAGCCGGTAAGTGCGGCACTGCCGGCGGCCAGGGCCTGCATGCGCGGGTCACTGGTGTTGCTGGCGGCTTTGCTGATTTCGGCAACGCTTTGCACCGCGCTGATGACCGGGTTGCTGATACTGAGGGTGAGCCCGCTTTGTTTGGTTTTCTGGGTGAAGGTGCTGCGGCTGCTCTCACGGGCCTCGCGGAGGGCGATGTCTTCGGCAACAACGGCAATGTCGCCCTTGAGGGCGATGAGGTCGCTGCCGGTTTGCTGGTAGTGTTGGCCGGCGGTGAGGGTGAGGTTGCCTTCGAGGGAGCCGAGGGTGCTGGCGGCGGCGGTGGTGGTTTGGGTTTGCTGGTCGGTGGATTGCATCCGCTGGCCGAGGGTGACGCTGGCGCCGCCGTTGCTGAAGACACCGCTTTCTTTGGTCTTTTTGTAGTGGGTTTCGCTGTGGGTTTCCTGGGCGGTGTCGAGGGTGAGGTCGCGCCCGGCCCGGGCGGTAAGGTCGCCGGTGGCGACAAGATCACTGCCGGTGATGCGGAGGTCTTGCCCGGCAGCCAGGGTGAGGGTGTCGCCGCTGAAGGTAGAGGCGATGGCGGTGGTGTCGGCGAATTCGTCGCGTTGGGTTTTGGTTTTGCTGGAGAGGGTGCCGCTGCGTTTCTTTTTCTGGGAGATTTCAGAGTGACTGCTGGCTTGACCGGCATCGATGTGAATGTCGCGTTCGGCGATGACGGCGAGGGCGCCGTCGGTGCTGCTCACGCTGGCAGCACGGGCGGTGAGGTCGCGACCCGCCGTGAGGGTGATGCTGCCGGTGCTCTCGATCCGGCTGCCGATCTCGATACTTTCTCCGCTGTGATTCTGGTTGCCGGCGTTTTTACCGGTGTGGTTTTCCTGGGCGGTGTGGACGGTGCCCAGGGTGAGGTCGCCGCCGGCGTCGATGCGGGTGGTGCCGGCGCTTTGGAGTTGGGCGGCGCCCAGGGTGATGTTGCCGGCAGCGGCCAGTTGCAGGGTTCCGCCAGCCTTGCTGACGTAGAGGCCGGCAAGGCGGTCGAGGTGGGTGCGGGTGAAACTGCTGTTACCTTCCTGATGGGCGGTGTCGCGGGTGGTGCTTTCGAGGGTGAGGTCACCGCCGGCCACAAGTTGCAGGGTGTTGGCGGCGCTGATTTGGCCGCCACGGATCAGGAGGTCATTCTGGGTAGTGAGGCCGACAGAGTTGCCGCGTATGGCGCCGCCCAGGTTCTGGATGTTGTTTGCGTCGAGGACAACCAGTTGGCGCCCGGCAAGGGTGCCGCTGTTGGTGATGTCGCCTTGGGTGTTGATCCGGAGGATGTCAGCGGAGATGAGTCCGCCGGCGGGGCTTAGGTCGCCCGCCTGGGGCCGCAGGTAGACTTGGGGGGCAAGAACGGTTTGGGTGCTGCCGTCGGCAAGGGTGATGTTTTTTTCTACCAGCCAGACGATGTCGCTGGTGAGCCGGGTAATTTGTTCTGCGCTGAGGGCAACGCCGGGGCGCAGGTCCCAGGCTTGGGCGACGGTGACGGCGGCGTCCATGAGGGCGCGGTATTGGGCTTCGTCGTCGGCGTAGCCGTCAAGGAAGCGACGCCCGGTGAGCTGGGCGATTTGTTCGGTGATGAGCCGTTGTTCGTAGAAGCCATCACCCAGGCGCTTTTGGGTGATGCTGGGGTCGATGGCGAACTGGTTGCGCAGGTAGTCGGAGCTGAGCCAGTTGCGGTAGCCGGCAAAGCGGGGATCGGTTTCGATGAGGTAGGCAGCGGTGGGGCTAAGTGCAAACAGGCTGCCCAGCCCGCCGGGAGCACTGCCGATGGCAGGCGAGGCGTGCTCGTCAAGACGGGCGATGCCAAGGTCGAACTGGGTAATCGTCGGGGCGGGGCTGAAGGGGTAGTGTCCGCCGAATTCGAGTTCTTCGTCGTTGCCGTCCCAGTCACGGAATTCGGCCCAGCCGTTGTAGGTGGTGGTGCGAATGCCGGGGGTGGCGGTGTTGGTGAGGGTGCCGCCACTGTGCGTAAGGGTGCCGCCGGCGAGGATGCGGCTGTTGTCGTTGTCGAGATTGCCGGTCAGGCTGGCGTTGCCGCCGGCGATGATGCGCCCGGCGCGGGATGAGACAAGCTCGGTAACGCTGGTGCTGGCCGTGTATTGATAGAAGGTGTAATCCTCGAACCCGCCTTGAACGACGCCATTGACGACATAGGTCTGGTCTTCAATGTTGTAGTTGAAGATGTTGGGGAAGTAGGAAACGTCATGGCGTTGCGGCCAGCTTTCAGGTTGGACTTCCTGAATCAGGGTGCTGCTTTCCGGAACGGTTTGAACGACGAAGCCGGCGTTGGTGTTCCGGATATCGGTGGCAGCGATGCTCAGGTCACCGAGTGCTTCGATTGTGGCGCCGTGGTTGTGTACGAGGTCGGCGCTGCCGGTGGCGTGGTTGTCGGCATCAAGGCTTCGGCCGATGGCAAGGTCGCCTGCGCTGAAGAGACGGGTGGCGGATTCGTCGCTGGTGGCGGTGTTGTCGTTGCGGTTGTTGAGGGTGCCGACGCCAATATCGAGTCGGTCACGCGCAGCAATGACCGGGGATTGACCGGCGTCGTCGCGGTTGTTGAGGGTGTTGGCGGTGATCGCCAGGTGGTCGCCGTAGATGCGGCCAGTGCCGAGGTTGTCGAGGGTGGTGGCGGCCAGGCGGGTATTGCCGCCATTGATGAGCCCGCGATTGGTGAGCTGGCCGTCGATGGTGATGGCGATGTCGCCGGTGCCGATGCCGATCTCTCCGGCATTTCTGACCCCAACGCCGGCTTCGGTGCCGATGAGGGTGATTTTATTGGCGTACATGCCGCCGAGTTGGGCGACGTCTACGGCAAAGGCGGGGACGCCGCCGGTGCCGGCAACGGGCGTGGTTTGGGTGTTGGCGGCGTTGACCTGGTTGGGGCCGGTGGTCACGCCGAGGGTTTGCGCCCAGAGGCCGGCGTTGAGTTCAACCGCGCGGGCGATGAGGTCGGTGTAGCTGGCGCCGCTGGCGTCCATGCCGGTGCCTTCGATGCGGATGGCGCCGCCTTCGACGCGGTAGCCTTCAAGGGTGCCGCCGCTGATGATGGGGGTGCCGGTGGTCAGCGTGACGCGGTTGGCGTTGATGAAGCCGCAGCCGTTGCAGGTGACTCCGGAGGGGTTGGCAATGACGACCTGGGCCGGGTTGCCGGCGACTTCAAGGTAGCCAAGCAGTTGGCTGGGGTTGGCGGAGATGACTTCGTTGAGGATGACGCGGGCCGTGCCACCGGCCAGCCAGGGGTTGCCTTGTACCCAGCCGCCGAGTTGGGTTTGGGCGTTGTTCCGGCTGTTGTTGAGAATGGCGCCCTGCTTTTGGACGTCGAACTGGCCGTAGGTGTTGTGCGATACGCCCGCCGCGCTGGGGGGGCGGATGTTGATGAGCGGCACGCCGTTGCCGGCCGACAGGATGGTGGGCTGCTGGCTGGCCGGGGCGGCTTTGTAGGCGACGATCTGGGCGTGAACAGGCGTAAGCAGAAGAAGCGGCAACCCAAGGGCCAGGCGCAGCAGCGAGGCAAGTGCACTACCAGAGGCTTGCCGGGATTCGGTGGTTACGGAAAAAAGGGCGATTTTTCGGGTTGACCGTGGAACATGCTTTTGTTTCCGCGTGCGGGAAAGGTTTGGGGTGCTGTGCATGGCGTTGAATCCGGGCTGGTGTACTGATGGGCGACGGCTGGGGCGGTGCGTGTCTGTTCGGCTACTGCGGCACAGGCATTTGTTGTGGCGTGTTCGGAGAGACGATTTTTTGTTTTTGCATTTTCAGAAGGCCAAGGTGAGATTGATACCACTGGTGTTGCGGGCAGTTTCGAAGCCGTCGGGCTTTTTGAGCGGCCGGCCGGTGAAGACGTCGTAGCTGAACCCTTTGTAGCCGCCGCGCAGGCCGATGACGGCGCCGGTGAGGCGTTTGCCGATGAGGAGGTCGGCGCTTTGTCCGCCGACCTGGCCGTGGTCGAGGCCGAGGTAGAGGCTTTGCCCGCTGTCGCCAAGGTTGATGCCGAGATCGTTGCGGATCAGCCAGCCTCTTTCGGCCATGAGGACGCTTTCGCCGTCAAATCCGCGAACGGTGTAGCGTCCGCCAATGGAGAAGCGGTCCTGCGGGACGAGCGGTGTACGGTTCCATTGGGCTCGCCAGGTGCCGGTGTAGCGAAGGGTTTGGCTGGCGATTTTGAAGGGCAGATCAAGACCGCTTTCGGCAGTGAGCAGGCGCGGACGTGCCGTGCCTTCGCCGAAGGCTTCTTCGGGCGCGGCGATGGCGTTGCAGGCGCCGGTGCCTTGCCGCCAGGCGAGGCTGAGATCCAGGGTGGCCTGGCCGATGAAGGCGCGGTGTTGCAGCCCGCTTTCCCAGCCGGCCATGCGGCGGCGTTGAACTTCGACTTCAGTGTCGTCAATGAAGTTGGCGGATTGGGTGAGATAGCTGCGCAGGTAGGCGCTCGTTTTGTGGTTGGCGTTGCGGTGGAGAAGACGGGTCAGGCGTATTTCGGCAGTTTTGCTGGTGCCGCTGTAGCGGTAGTCCTGGCTCAGGCCGGCGACGGTTTGGTGGTAGTTGTTTTTGCTGGCAGTGGCGCCAAGGAGCCAGTTGCCGTAGGGGAGCGAGTAGTGCAGCGTGCCGCCATGGGTGCCGCGCCGCCCGCTGCGGTCAAGGTCGTTGTTGAGGCTGGCGTAGAAGAGGTCGTTCAGGGTGAGCAGGTGGTCTCCGGAGAGCGTTACCGATCCCTGATGCTTGCCGGTGCTGCGCGAGCCGCCGTCATTGGCGGCGAGGGTAAGGCGCAGCGGGAAGGCTTGTTTCCAGGTGATGAGCAGGTCACTTTCGCCAGGGGCTTCGGCGGGCACGATCTGGATATCGGCTTCGGCAGTGGGAACGCGCTTGAAGTTTTCGAGGCCTTGCTCGATGTCGCGTAGGTTGAGGATGTCGCCCGGTTTGGCGGGGATGGCATTCCAGGCATTGGCGCGGGCCGGGCTGTCATCGCTGAAGCGGATGGCGCGGATGCGACCGGGAATGATGGTCAGTACCAGCACCCCGCCACGCAGGTCCTGCGGCTCGGCAAGTACGCGGGTGGTAATGTAGCCGCGTTCGACCATCGCGTTTTGCAGGCGCGCCATGATGATGTTGATGCCCTTGCTCCCCAGGCAACGCCCGGTTGCGGGGTCAGCCTCGCTGTCGAGGGCGGTGTGCGCCCAGGGGAAGGAGGCGTCGTTGCGAAGCTGGATTTCGCGGATCGGAAAGCACGGAGTTTCGTCATCCGGGATGCGTTCGGCCACGGCCTGCCCCGGTGTTTCGAGGCGAACGTCCGGCACGTTTTCTTGTTGTTCGCGAAGTTGCCGGTTACGTTCGTTTTGCCGCTGGATTTCCCGGGCAATGTCGGCGCTGGTGGTTTGGGCCTGAATATTGGCAGTCAGGACAAGGCCCAGAAGCAATGCGGCTGGGCGAGTGAATGGTGTTCCGTGCATTTGTGCGGCTCGTTACCCAGTGCGCGCACCCGGCGACGGCGAGCCCGCACAAAATGACGGGATTATATTCGAGATTAATGATATTTCATGCCAATCCGATGGTGTGCATTGTGTTCTCTGGCAAATTTGCAACAGACAGCATACGCAGCCCCCGTTTATCGCAGGCAGATAAAGAAAAACCCCAACCTCGAAAGGCTGGGGTTTCGTCAGACCGTTTTGGTCAGCCCCTCAGAAATCCACAGATTGGGGGGCTTGCCAATTTGGCGCCCTTTTTCAGGTTCACCGTAGCAATCGTGGTTTAGACCACCGCGCCGTCTTCGTTGGCGCCTTCGATCACCTTCTTCTGCTTGGCGATGAACTGTTCGCGCGAGACGCCCAGCCACATGACCAGCGGGCTGGCGACCAGCACCGAGGAGTAGATGCCGAAGAGGATGCCGATGGTCAGGGCCAGCGAGAAGTAATAGAGGGTTTCGCCGCCGAAGATCAGCATGGAGAGGACCATCATCTGGGTGCTGCCGTGGGTGATGATGGTGCGGCTGATGGTGCTGGTGATGGCGTGGTCGAGCACTTGCGGCGTGGTGAGCCCGCGTGATTTCTTGAAGGTTTCGCGCACGCGGTCGAAGACGACGACCGACTCATTGACCGAATAGCCGAGCACGGCAAGCACGGCAGCCAGCACGGACAGCGAGAATTCCCACTGGAAGAAGGCGAAGAAGCCGAGGATGATGATCACGTCGTGCAGGTTGGCGATGATGGCCGAGACCGAGAAACGCCACTCGAAGCGGAAGGCCAAGTAGATGACGATGCCGATGATGACCAGCAACAGGGCCATTGCGCCGTTTTCGGCGAGTTCCTTGCCGACCTGCGGGCCGACGAATTCGACGCGGCGAAGTTCAGCGCCCGGCGCTTCGGCTGCCAGCGACTTCATGACGGCTTCGCCGATCTGGTCGGTCTTCTGGTCGCCCTTGAGCGGCAGGCGGATCATCACGTCCTGCGACGAGCCGAAGTTCTGCACCGAATAGTCGCTGAAACCGGCCTTGCCCAGTGCGCCACGAATCTTTTCGAGATCGGCGGCTTGCTGGTAGTGGGTTTCGATGAGGGTGCCGCCGGTGAATTCAACCGACAGGTGCAGGCCCTTGGTGAAGAGAAAAACCACGGCCAGCACGAAGGTGACGAGCGAGATGATGTTGAACTTCAGCGCATGGCGCATGAAGGGAATGTCTTTTTTGATACGGAAAAATTCCATGGTCGTTTTTCCTTAGTTTTTCTCGTTGACCGCGGGCTTGCCACCGGCAATGCCGGGTTTCCAGACCTGACCGATGGAAACCGACAGAAGTTTCTTCTGGCGACCGTAGATGAGGTTGACCAGCGCGCGGGAGACGACGACCGAAGAGAAGATGGAGGTCAGGATGCCCAGGCAATGCACCACTGCGAAGCCGCGGATCGGGCCGGAGCCGAAGATGAGCAGCGCCAGGCCGGCGATCAGGGTGGTGATGTTGGAGTCGAGAATGGTGCTGAAAGCGCGCTCGTAACCTTCCGAGATGGCGGCCTGCGGGGGCATGCCGGCACGCAGTTCCTCGCGGATACGTTCGTTGATCAGCACGTTGGCGTCGATGGCCATGCCGAGCGTGAGCGCGATGGCCGCGATGCCGGGCAGGGTCAGCGTCGCTTGCAGCAGCGACAGGATGGCGACGAGGAAGAGCAAGTTGGAGGCGAGTGCCAGCACCGAAACCATGCCGAACATGCGGTAGTAGAAAATCATGAAGACGGCGATCGCCAGGAAGCCCCACATTGTCGAGTGGAAGCCCTTCTTGATGTTCTCGGCGCCAAGCGACGGGCCGATGGTGCGTTCCTCGACGATGTCCATCGGGGCGGCCAGCGAACCGGCGCGCAGCAGCAGGGCGGTGTCGTTGGCTTCAACCGTGCTCATGCGGCCAGAAATCTGCACACGTCCGCCGCCGATTTCGGTGCGGATGACCGGTGCGGTAACCACTTCGCCCTTGCCCTTTTCGATGAGCAGGATGGCCATGCGCTTGCCGACGTTCTCGCGGGTAACGTCCTTGAAGATGCGGGCACCGGCGGAGTCCAGCGTGAGGTGCACGGCGGCTTCCTGCGTCTGGCTGTCGAAGCCGGGCTGGGCGTCGGTCAGGCGGTCGCCGGTCAGGACGACCTGCTTCTTGACGAGCAGGGGCTGGCCACCTCGTTCGCTGTAAACCTCGGTGCCGAAAGGCGGGTTGCCGGCCAGGGCCGCATCGAGGGCGCCGGGTGAATCGTCGACCATGCGGATTTCAAGGGTCGCGGTACGGCCGAGAATGTCCTTGGCCTTGGCCGTGTCCTGCACGCCGGGCAACTGCACGACGATGCGGTCGGCGCCCTGCTGCTGGATGACCGGCTCGGCGACGCCGAGCTCGTTGATCCGGTTGTGCAGGGTGGTGATGTTCTGCTTGATCGCGAATTCGCCGATCTTCATCTGCGCTTCCGGCTTGAGCGTGGCAACCAGCTTGAAATCGCTGCCGTCGTTCTGCTCGACCAGCGCCAGGTCGGGCTGTGCGTTGCCAATTGCGTTCTTTGCCTTGTCGCGGGTTTCGGCTTCACGGAACTTGACGACCAGGCGGTCGCCCTCGCGATTGACGCCACCGTGACGGATATTCTTGTCGCGCATGATGGTGCGCAGGTCGGCCGAGGTGGAATCCAGACGCTTTTGCAGGGCGCCCTTCATGTCGACCTGAAGCAGGAAATGCACGCCGCCGCGCAAGTCGAGGCCGAGGTACATGGGCAGTGCATGCAGGCTGGTCAGCCACTGTGGCGAGGCGGTCAGGAGATTGAGCGCGACCACGTATTGCGGATCGGCGGGATCAGGATTGAAAGCCTTCTCCAGGATATCCTTGGCTTTCAACTGGGTGCCTTCGTCCTTCAGACGGGTTTTTACGCCGTTGAAATCGAGCTGGATGCCGTTGTGCTCGACTCCAGCTGCCTTCAGAACTTCTTCGACGCGCAGTCGGGTTTTTTCATCGACCTTGAGCGTGGCTTTGCCGCTGGAAACCTGAACGGCCGGCGATTCGCCGAAGAAATTGGGCAGGGTGTAGACAAGGCCCAGCACCAATGCAATGGCAACGGTGATGTACTTCCAGAGAGGATAGCGATTCATAGTGGCTTTGAAAGCGAAGAGGGCGGCCACAGCGGCCGCCCTCTGGGGTGATTACAGCGACTTCAGGGTGCCTTTGGGCAGAACGATGCCGATGGCCGGCTTTTGTACGACGACTTCAGTGCCAGCGGCAACTTCGATGGTGACGTAGCTTTCGCCCACCTTGGTGATCTTGCCGACCATGCCGCCCTGGGTAACGACTTCATCGCCCTTGGCCAGCGCTTCGATCAGCGCCTTGTGCTCCTTGGCCTTCTTCATTTGCGGGCGGATCATGAAGAACCACAGCACGACGAACATCAACACCATCGGTGCGATGCCCATCAGGCCGCCCGTCGGGTCGGCAGCGGCGCCAGCGGTTTGAGCGTGGGCAAGACTAATCATTGTTCAGACTCCTGAAGACACAAAACGAAACGGGGGATTCTATCACTGGCCCGAAGATCGGTCGCGGGCAAAGGCGGCTGACCAGCTGTCCAGCGTTCCGGCTTCGATGGCAGCGCGCATTTCGGCCATGATCACCTGATAGAAATGCAGGTTGTGAATGGTGTTGAGCATGCTGCCGAGGATTTCTCCGGCGCGGAAAAGGTGATGCAGGTAGGCGCGGCTGAACTGGGTGCAGGTGGTGCAGGTGCAGGAGGGGTCGAGCGGGCCGGTATCGGTCTTGTAGCGGGCGTTCTTGATCTTGACGTCGCCGAAGCGGGTGAACAGGTGGCCGTTG
>CAZOWA010000063.1:5704-15061 GCA_964583695.1 uncultured Dechloromonas sp. | reverse complement strand
GCAGGTCGCGCATCGCATTGATGGCGCCGAAATCGAGGTATTTGCGGAAGACGAACGGGCGTGAAATGCGGCGTAGCGCCGCCATCCACTCGCCGAGCGCAGCGCCGTCAGCATTCGGGCCGGCATTCATGACCCGCGACTTGATCCAGGCGTAGCGTTCCCATTCGCGGCCCTGCGTGATGAAGTAGTTCTCCAGCGCGTCCAGCGAACAGACCAGCGGGCCGGAATCGCCGTTCGGGCGCAGGCGCATGTCCACACGGAAAACCTGGCCGTCGGCGGTGAGATCGCCCAGGGCGCCAATCACCCGTTTGCCGAGACGGGTGAAGAAATCATAATTTTCGATGCTTTTCGGGCCGGCGGTGTCGCCTTCTTCCGGGTAAATGAAAATGTAATCGACGTCCGAGGAGACGTTCAGCTCGCGTCCGCCCAGCTTGCCCATGCCAATGACCAGCAGGCGCTGGGGGCGTCCCGCGTGGTCGAGCGGCTCGCCATGGGTGGCGGCGAGTTGCCGGTGAAAATGGTCGAGTGCGAAATTAGTGGTGATGTCGGCGAGCATCGTCATGCATTCGACGACTTCGTCGAGTGGCGCAAGCCGGCACAGGTCGCGCAGGGCGATGTGGGCCATGGCGCGGTGGCGCAGGCGGCGCAAGGCGGCACGAACTGCTTCGTCGTCGGCAAATGGCCCGTGCAGGGCGTTAAGCATCATGTCTTCGGAGAACGGATGCTGCCAGCTGGCACGCAGTTCGGGGATGAGTTCGGGGTGAGCCTGCAGCAGGTTGCTCAGGTAATGGCTGTGCGCAAGTGCAGCCTGCCAGCGGGGGTCGGGTGTGGTGTCCATGATTGCTCAGCCGGCAACTTTGCCGAAAAGGATAGAATGTCGTTTTTACTCAGCTTCCGATTGTAGTGACCTATCCCTCTTCCTGGCAAAGCGGTTTGCTTCGTGACTAGCCCGCAGCAGCAAGGCGCCGAACTTCGCAGCGCGCTCTATCATCGCCTCCACTGGCTGTGGCCCTGGCTGGCCAGTCCTTTCCTGCGGCGTGGTCTGCGCTGGCTCGGCTGGGTGATGCTTGTCCTTTGGCTGCTTTTTGTTGTGCTGGTGACCGCCCTGCGTTACGTGGTCTTGCCGAAAGTGACTGATTACCAGGTCGAGATTGCGCAGGTCGTTTCAGAGGCAGTCGGCCAACCAGTGAAAATCGGCAGGATTGATGCGCGCTGGATGGGGCTTAATCCTGAACTGATACTTGATGCGGTGCAGGTTCTCGATGCCCGGGGGGAGCCAGCTTTCACACTGAGCAGTGTCGAAGCGGTGATGTCCTGGCAGACGCTGTGGCGTTTCAAGCCGACTTTGTCGCTACTCGCCGTCGAGGCGCCGGTGCTGCATATCCAGCGCGATGCGACGGGGCGAATTACGGTTGCCGGCGTATCGACCGAAGGCGAAACCGATCCGGCATTGGCCCAATGGGTACTGGAGCAGAAACACATCCGTATCCGCAATGCCACCGTGGTCTGGGATGATCGCCAGCGTCAGGCACCGCCGCTTCTGCTGGAGGATTTGCAGTTCGGTCTCGACAACAGCGGCCGTCGCCACCGTTTCGGACTTTCGGCGGTGCCTCCGGCCGAACTTGCGGCAAGGATCGATATTCGCGGCGAAGTGAAAGGGGACATCGGTGAAGTCCTCGAAGATCTTTCCGGAAAGGCATTTATCGAACTTGACTACGCCGACCTGGCGGGCTGGCATCCTTGGGTGGATTACCCCATCCAGCTTTCGAAGGGACGCGGTGCTCTCCGCCTGTGGGGTGAGCTCGACGACGGAGAAGGTGCGCTGACGACCGATGTTGCCCTTGAAACGGTGCAGCTGCGTCTGGCCGACAATCTTCCGGAGCTGGCACTGTCCTCGATGCGTGGGCGGCTGGAGGGGCGTTATCAGGCGAACGCCTGGGCGGTAAAAGGGCGCAAGGTCGAACTATTGACTGGTGATGGCACGCGCATTGCGCCGACCGATTTCCAGCTCGAATGGCAACAGGGAAAGGATCAGAGGATAGAGGGCAGTGCCAGCGCGAGTTTTCTTGATCTCGCCATTCTCAGCAAACTGGCGACCTATCTGCCGCTCGATGCACACAGCCGGCAATTGCTGGTCACGCACAAGCCACAAGGTCGCGTTTCGGAATTGCGTGCTGACTGGGCCTTGAAGGGCGAGGCTCTGGAACGATACTCGCTGCGGGCTGGTTTTGCCGGCATGGGGATTGCGGCGGACGGCTACTTTCCCGGAGCCAGTGGCTTGTCCGGGCATGTCGACCTGACCGAGGCGGGCGGAACACTTGCCCTCGATAGTAATACCTCTTCGCTATCGCTCCCGGCAGTCTTCCCAGAACCGGATATCGCACTCGACAGCCTGCATGCAGCAGTGGACTGGAAAACCACGGCGAACGGGGTGGATGTCAATCTGGGCAAGCTCAGTTTTTCCGGGACGGATGCGACCGGTTCGGCGCGCGGTACTTATCGTTTTACCGGTCAGGGGCCGGGTCAGATCGATCTGACAGCGGATATTGAACGGGCAGACGGACGTTCGGTATGGCGCTTCATGCCGCATGCGGTCAATGCCGATGCGCGGGCCTGGCTGAAACGGGGGATTGTCTCGGGGCGAGGTTATGACGGCCACCTCATTCTCAAGGGCGACCTCAGCCATTTCCCTTTCCGCGATGGGTCGGGGCAGTTCATCGTCACAGCCAAGGCGGCGGACACCAAGATCGACTATGCCGCGGGCTGGCCAGTGATCGAACATGTCGACGCAGATATGACTTTCGGGGCCGGCATGAAGATCGAGGCGAAAAAGGGCTCTATCCTGGGGGCCCGCTTGTCGCCGGTGACCCTGGACTTGCCGGATTTCGAAATGCCGGACGAAACGCTGTTTGTGAAGGGCGTGGCCCAGGGGCCGACCGGGGAATTTCTCAAGTTCATCGATAAAAGCCCGGTGGCAGAGCAGATCGACGGCTTTACCGAAGGCATGAAGGCGAGTGGCGATGGCCACCTCAACCTGGAACTCGATATTCCGTTGCGCCATGCGTTCGATACCCGCGTGCGCGGTGATTTCCGTTTTCAGAATAACACTCTGCAGCCGATTGACGGTTTGCCGCCCATTACCCAGGTCAACGGCCTGATGCGTTTTACCCAGAACAGCATTTCTGCGGAGGAAATATCCGGGCGCGCCCTGGGTGGGCCAGTCAGGGTTGCCGTGCGCAGTGTTGATGGCAAGGTCAATATCCGGGCTGACGGCACTGCCGTCATGGCCGATGCCAGCAAGTTTTTCGGCTGGCCGCTGATCAATCACCTGACGGGCAGTTCGCCCTGGCGCGCCGTAGTCGACGTGCGCAAGCGCGATGCCGACGTGCTGGTTGAATCGGATTTGCAAGGTGTTGCTTCGCCATTGCCCGAACCTTTCAATAAGGTGGCCGGCCAGAAACTGCCGCTGCGTATCGAGCGGCTGAAACCGAATGGTGGGCAGGACCAGTATCGTATTACCCTGGGCAAGGTTCTGGAGGGCTTGATCGCCCGTCGCTCCAGTGGTTGGGAGCGCGGCGTCGTGGTCGTGGGCAGCACGGATTTGCGCTTGCCCGATAAAGGGTTTGCCCTGCGTATCGCGCAGCCGAGAATCGATACCGACCTCTGGCGTTCCTTTTTGCCGGAAGGTTCAGCGCCGGCCGCGAAGTCGTCGGGTGGGCTGAGTATCGATGTGGTGAATGTCAAGACGCCGAAATTGCGCCTGCTCGGTCGCGATTTCAACCAGGTCGACATCAGTCTGCGGCCGCGCGATGCAGGCTGGCAAATCAGTCTTGATACCCGCGAGGCCCAGGGCGAACTGCTGTGGCGTGGAGATGGAGATGGTGCTGTGTCGGGTAACTTCAAGCGCCTGACGGTTGATGCTGCCGATGGTGGCGGTGATGCTGCGGATGGTGGCAGCAAGGCCAAGTTGATCAATTCGCTGCCTGCCATGAGTCTGACCGTGGATGATTTCCGTCTCGGCCAAAAAGCGCTCGGCAGACTGGAGGTCAAGGCGCGCAATGTTCAGGGGTCATGGAACCTCGATACACTTAATGTCCAGAATCCGGATGGTGCCTTGAAGGCGCGGGCAATCTGGATCAATGCCGGGCAGCACAAGAGTTGGATGGATTTTGAATTGAACGCGAAAGACGTCGGCAAGTTGCTCGAACGCCTTGGTTATCACGATGCTGTCCGAAGGGGGGCGGCAAAGATGAAGGGCGACCTGCGCTGGAACGGTCCGCTGACCACGATTGACTACGCATCTCTGAGCGGACACTTGCTCGTCAATGCCGAAAAGGGCCAGTTCAACAAGCTTGAACCGGGGCTGGGCAAGCTGCTCGGCCTGATTTCCCTGCAATCCCTGCCGCGCCGGCTATCACTCGATTTTCGCGATATTTTCAGCGAGGGCCTCGCTTTTGACAAAATAGAAGGCAAGCTCGATGTGCAGAACGGCATCATGCGTACGACCGAACCGTTGCGTATCAACGGCCCCGCAGCGCAAATCGAGATGCAGGGCGAGACGGACCTGAAAAACGAGACACAGGATCTGGCGGTGGTCGTTCGTCCCGATGTTGGCGGACTGGCTGCCATCGGAACAGCGACCCTGATCAATCCGGCGTTGGGGGCGGCGACACTGGTGGCCAACAGTGTTCTGAAAAGCCCCCTCAATCGCCTGTTCAGCTACAACTACCGGGTTACCGGCAGCTGGAGCGAGCCACTCGTTGAAAAAACCGGTGTCTCTGTTCTTGAGCAGAAGGTTCCGTTGTCTGGAGAAAGCAAACCATGAGCAAGCAGAATTGCCGGATGGCGGCCCTTCAGATGGTCTCGGGGCCGCGGGTGGCCGACAATCTGGCGACAGCAGGCCGACTGGTCGCGGAAGCCGTGGCACAAGGCGCGCAGCTGGTGGCATTGCCCGAATATTTTCCCATCATTGGCGCAGCCGACGCTGACCGGGTGCGTGCTCGCGAAAATTTTGGCAGCGGTCCGGTTCAGGACTGGCTGGCCGAAACGGCGCAGCATCACGGAGTGTGGATTTTTGCCGGCTCCCTGCCGTTGACTGCGCAAAGCCCCGACAAAATGCGCAATGCCAGTCTGGTCTATAACCCGGACGGTGTGTGCGTGAAACGCTACGACAAGATCCACCTGTTCGGTTTCAGAAAGGGCGACGAATCGTATGACGAAGCTGCCTTCATTGAAGCCGGCAGCGAACCGGCGGCGGTCGATACGCCGTTTGGCCGTGTGGCGCTGTCGATCTGCTACGACCTGCGCTTTCCCGAACTGTACCGGGCGCTGGGGCCGGTCGACCTGATCCTGATGCCGGCGGCTTTTACCGACACGACCGGCCGTGCCCACTGGGAAATTCTCCTGCGGGCGAGGGCGATCGAGAACCAATGCTACCTGCTCGCGGTCGGACAGGGCGGGCGCCATGAAAATGGCCGGCTGACGCACGGCAACAGCATGATCATCGATCCCTGGGGCGAAATTCTCGATCGCAAGATGAAGGGGCCGGGGGTGGTGATCGCCGACCTCGACCATGCCCGCATGAACGACATTCGCGAGAGCCTGCCGGCGCTCGCCCACCGCATTTTTTGACGGAGTTTGAATGAATCAAGACAGCGCACTGGCTCAGGCCGAATCACTGCTACTCGCGCCCTTTTCCCTGACGGAAAGCGACTTGTCGCGGACGTTCGGGCAGATTCTGACGCATCAGGTCGACTACGCCGACCTCTATTTCCAGTATTCGCGTTCCGAAGCCTGGAGTCTCGACGAAGGTATTGTCAAATCCGGCAGTTTTAACATTGACCAGGGCGTTGGTGTGCGCGCCATTTCCGGCGAAAAGACGGCCTTCGCCTACTCTGATGATATCAGCGCGCAGGCCTTGGGTGATGCTGCGGGTGCCGTGCGGGCCATTGCCAGCGCCGGTCAGGTTGCGAATTTTGGCCATTTTTTCCGGTCGACCGCAGCACATGCCCTGTACGTGCCCCATGACCCGATTGCCTCCCTTCCCGCCGATGCCAAGGTCAGTCTGCTCGAACGCCTCGAAGGCTTCGCCCGGGCGCTCGATCCGCGCGTCCAGCAAGTCATGGCCTCACTGGCCGGCGAGTACGAAGTCGTCCTGGTGGCCGGTTCCGACGGCCGTCTGGCGGCGGATATCCGTCCGCTCGTCCGCTGTTCCGTTTCGGTCATCGTCGAACAGAATGGCAAGCGCGAGCAGGGCAGCTCGGGCGGGGGCGGGCGCTTCGATTTCCTTTATTTTTCCGACGATGTGCTGCAACGCTATGCACAGGAAGCAGTGCATCAAGCCATCACCAATCTTGGTGCCGAACCGGCGCCGGCTGGCGAAATGACGGTCGTGCTCGGTTCCGGCTGGCCGGGTATCCTGCTCCATGAAGCGGTTGGCCACGGTCTGGAAGGCGATTTCAACCGCAAGGGCAGCTCGACCTTCTCCGGGCGCATTGGTCAGCGCGTCGCGGCAAAGGGCGTGACCGTCATCGACGACGGCACGATTGCCGACCGTCGTGGTTCGCTCAACATCGACGACGAAGGCAACCCGACCCAGCGTACCGTGCTGATCGAGGACGGCATCCTCAAGGGCTACATGCAGGACAGCCTCAATGCACGCCTCATGGGCGTTGCGCCGACCGGGAACGGTCGGCGCGAATCCTTTGCCCACCTGCCTTTGCCGCGTATGACCAACACCATGATGCTGGCCGGCGAGCACGACCCGCAGGAAATCATCGCCTCGGTGAAGAAAGGCATCTACGCGGCCAATTTCGGCGGCGGCCAGGTCGACATCACCAGCGGCAAGTTCGTTTTTTCGATGAGCGAGGCCTACCTGATCGAGGACGGCAAGGTGACGCGGCCGATCAAGGGGGCAACGCTGATTGGCAACGGGCCCGAGGCGATGAACCGCGTCTCGATGATCGGCAACGATCTGCGGCTTGACCCCGGCGTGGGTACCTGTGGCAAGGAGGGACAGAGCGTTCCGGTCGGTGTCGGGCAACCAACACTGCGTATTGATGGACTGACTGTCGGCGGAACGGCATAATTGGAAAAATAACAAGACGGGGAAATATGATGCGCAAACTTATCTTGCTGGCCGGCCTTCTGGTGTCTTCATCAGTTTTCGCACAGGCAGGGGTTCAGGAGCGTTTGAAAGTTGTCGGTTCTGATCCTGTGGCATTGCGCGCGGCGATCGACTCGGGCAAAAACGTTACGTTTTTCTGTGCCAACTGCCATGGTGAAACCGGGATCAGCAAATTGCCCGAGGTGCCCAACCTCGCCGGCCAGAACCCTGCCTATCTGCTGGAGCAGATTCGCAAATTCGGCAGTGGCGAGCGCAAGGATGCCTTCATGCAGGGGCTGATCAAGGTGCTCAAGGACGAAGAGCGTGTGCAGGCGGCACTGTTTTTCTCCCACACCACTGTGCCACCTTCCAAAGCCGATCCTGTCCAGGCCGCAAAAGGCAAGGAATTGTTCGCCAAGCTCTGCGTGCGCTGTCATGGCGCGCAGGCTCGCGGTGGTGAACTCTACCCGAGGCTGGCCGGTCAGAAACTGCCCTACCTGCAAACCTCGATTACCCGCTACCGCGATGGTACGGGTATCCGCAACAACCAGCTGATGGCCATTGCGACAGCTTCACTCAAAAATGAAGATATTGTCGCCATCGCTAATTACCTGACCCAGCTTCCCTGAGTTCAGCCGTCGTCCGCTTGCGGACGACGGTGGTTTGCCCAAAATTCGGCAGTCTTGATGCCGATCCGCTAAAATGCTCCCCTTTTTCAGCTATCAGAGTGGGGCAGGCCATGATGCCGCAAAGCAAACCGAATACTGACGACGTTCGCATCAAGGAAATCAAGGAGCTGGTGCCGCCAGCCCACGTTTTCCGCGAATACCCGGTGTCCAGCCGTGCGGCGCAGACAACCTACACGGCGCGTCAGGCCATCCATCGCATTCTTCACGGTGCGGACGATCGTCTGCTGGTGGTGATCGGCCCCTGCTCCATTCATGATCACGCTGCGGCCATGGAATACGCGAAGAAGCTGGCCAAGGAAACCGAAAAATACGCGGACGATCTCGTCATCCTGATGCGCGTCTACTTTGAAAAACCGCGTACCACGGTGGGCTGGAAGGGGCTGATCAACGATCCTCGCCTCGACAACACCTTCCGTATCAACGAAGGCATCCGCCTCGCCCGCCGCATCCTGCTCGAAATCAACGAGATGGACCTGCCCTGCGCCACCGAGTTCCTCGACACCATCACCCCGCAATACACCGCCGATCTCATCGCCTGGGGCGCCATCGGCGCGCGGACGACTGAATCGCAGGTGCACCGCGAACTGGCCTCCGGTCTGTCCTGCCCGGTCGGCTTCAAGAACGGCACCGATGGCAACATGCGCATCGCCGTCGACGCCATTCGTGCCGCCAACTCGCCGCACCATTTCCTCTCGGTAACCAAGTCTGGACACACGGCCATCGTCTCCACCATGGGCAACGAAGACTGCCACGTCATCCTGCGCGGCGGCAAGGAGCCCAACTTCGATCCGGCCAGCGTCGACGCGGCCTGTAGCGAGATTTCCAAAGCCGGTCTGGCAGCCCGCCTCATGGTCGATTTCTCCCATGGCAACAGCCGCAAGCAGTACAAGCTGCAAATGGAAGTCAACGACAGCGTATGCGCGCAACTGGCCGCCGGTGAAGAACGCATCGTCGGCGTCATGGTCGAGTCCCATCTCGTCGAAGGGCGGCAGGATCTGTCGCCAGAACGCGAACTGACTTACGGGCAGAGCGTTACCGATGCCTGCATCGGCTGGGACGACAGCCTGCTCGTCCTGGAAAAACTGGCTGCCGCCGTTCGGGCGCGCCGGGTGGCAGAAGCGGCAGGCTGATCATGTTGACGCCGCGAGAGCGGCACGAAGAAACGGGGAGGCATGGCCTCCCCGTTTCTTCGTTGTAGCTCCCTCTCTCACCCCGGAAGGCTACAATCTCGTCGCAAAGATGATCAATGACATGCGTGGTTGTAGCTCCCTCTCTCACCCCGGAAGGCTACAATCCGCCCTCGCTGCATACGGGAGCAAGAAATGGTTGTAGCTCCCTCTCTCACCCCGGAAGGCTACAATCTGGATGCGTATGCCTTGAAAGCCCGGAACGGTTGTAGCTCCCTCTCTCACCCCGGAAGGCTACAATCGACCAGAGAAGAGAAGAGAAGAGAAGAGAGGTTGTAGCTCCCTCTCTCACCCCGGAAGGCTACAATCAGCGTGGGAACGCGGATGAACACCCCCGTGGTTGTAGCTCCCTCTCTCACCCCGGAAGGCTACAATC
>CAZOWA010000063.1:0-5604 GCA_964583695.1 uncultured Dechloromonas sp. | reverse complement strand
GTTGTAGCTCCCTCTCTCACCCCGGAAGGCTACAATCTGACCGACCCTAATTCCCCGCCCTGCGTAGCAGGGCGGGGAATTTTTTTGTCCAAATCCGGGATCAGAACAACAACATCTGGTTCGCCGGAACCTTTTTTTCCTGAAAAAGCGGCATCCCGACCAGCAGGCGAATGCCGGCGAACTGCTTTTCCGTGACAGTCATGCAGCGAATGGAGCCGGCGGGCGGGAGGCTGTCGATCAGGCGTTTGAGGTGTTTTTCGTGGTCGTCGTTGCCGTTCAGCAAGCGGGCGTAGACGGACCACTGGATCATGTCGTAGCCGTCATTGAGCAGGAAACGGCGAAACTGGACGTAGGCGCGTTTTTCGGTCTTGGTGACCATGGGCAGATCGAAGAAGACGATGAGTCGCATGAAGCGTCGTGTCTCCAGTCCCATGCCTCAGCATTCCAGCCGGTGGGCCTGCAAGCCGATCAAGGCTGGAAGTTCGAGTTCGCTGTTGCCCTCCTCGAATAGCCGGACAAGGCTCTCGACCGCGTATTCGATGGCGGAAAGTGCAGACATCTTGCCTTGCGGCATGCCGACATCGACGTTGAGCAAGGCAACCAGTTCTGCCTTGTCCTGTGGGCTGAGATCGCCTTCGGTGAAAGCCGGGTTCTTGGCGACATGCAGGTCGACCAGGGGGCGGAAGGGTTCGATGAGGTCGTCGGCCAGATTGAAGGCGTTTTGTTCGCTGGCATGAAAGAGGCCGATGGGCGGGTGCATGCCGTGGGCGACCAGTCCCCGGGCGATGGCACCGCGCAACACGGCATAGCCATAATCGAGCGCGGCATTGACCCAGCGTTCTTCGGCACGATAAAAGCCCTGGCCGAAGAGCTGGGTGAAATAGAAAGCGGCGGCCTGACCTTCGAGGTTTTCCGTGTCGCCCGAACGCACGCGCCGGGCGTAGGAATCCATACGGTCAACACCGGGTTTTGCGCAAAAACGCAGCACGGCTGCCTGGTTTTCGATCTTGCGCCGAACGATGCTGGCCCAGGCCTGCTTGGCGAGGGGGCGGGGAATGTCCATCTGTTTGCGCATCAAGCGCGTGGTGCGGGAATGGGCGAGAAACGGCAGGAAAACGCCGTTGGGCTGGTGGTTGTCGCCGGTGGTGTAGAGGCCGATGCCGTAATCGGCACAGGCCGAGAGGACCGGGTGGGTAAGCTGGATTTCGCGGTGGTTGAGGACAATGATGGCGATGTCCTCGAAGGGGACAAAGGCAGTCTGTTCCTGCTCGATGGCCAGGGAGAAATGCTCCCGGCGCAGCTTGGCCGGCCGGGAGATCATCACACTACGCCAGCCCACGACGTTTCTCCGGTGGTGCGGGGTAG
The DNA here is from genome assembly GCA_964583695.1 of uncultured Dechloromonas sp. Lineage (GTDB taxonomy): Bacteria > Pseudomonadota > Gammaproteobacteria > Burkholderiales > Rhodocyclaceae > Azonexus. The sequence goes on along the minus strand of CAZOWA010000063.1, from coordinate 4,239 downwards.
ATGTTGCCGAGGGTGTCGACGTGGAATTTCTTAATGTCCTTCGCTGTGGTTACACCTATGCTGCGAATCAGTCCGTCTTTTCCCACAGATTGATTTCGGTCATGTGCCCAGATGCTAATTGAACTAGTTGACCGGTCTGTGCTGGCGTAATAGCCCAGATGAGTCTCATCTTTGAGGCGGATTTGCACTAAATCGTTGGGGTAGAGCGAGAAGCACCATTTAAATGTGTCGTCGACGATTGCCCACTGCTCTTCATCTTTGCCGCGGGTAATCGCCCGATCCGGCAAACCCGTCACCCGGTGATGCACATAAACCGGCACCAGATGGAATTTGCCGGCCTTGGTGAAGACATCCACCCGCAGCATGGTGTCGTTTTTGGCGATGCCTCCGCGTACCGGGATGCCGGACAGCTTGTCGATCACCTTGGTGACGGTGCGAACGATGGGGCCGGTCGGGTTGCCGTCCTTGTCAGGTTTGCGTAGCGGGTTGCTGGCTGGAAATGCTTTGTCGCCCTTGCCGCCGTGGGCTTCCAGGCGTTCCCGGATGGCCCCGTAAAGCTTGGTATTCCGGTGCGGATCAGCGAGCGAGTCGAGGTCTTTTAGCGTCAGGCTGGACAGGGGGACCTTCTGCGAGACGCTGCCTTTTTCCTTGAATTTTTCCGGTTGACCGTAGATGGTGTCCTTGTGCGCAGCACCACCGTTGCGGCGTTGCGGTGAGCGAGAAACGAACAAGGGTTTGAGGGCTGCGAGTTCTTCCTCGCTGTAGCTGCCCAGGCGAGCCATTTCTTCGCGCAGTAGTTCCGGCGAATCGATCTTCAGGCGGGCTTCGAGTTCGTGCCGGAAGTAGGGCCACGGATCGGGGAAATGCTCGCGCAGTTGCTGGTGCATGGCCGGATTGATAATTTCGCCGGTTGCGATATCGACGAAGCCATCGCGGACCTGTTCCAGTTCACGGGTGCGCGAGTAATTGGAGAGGCGCTGCACCATGCTGTGACTGCAGGCCGCGACAACGGCCGCATCCAGCGCATGGTGACGGTCGCTGTCGGAACGCACCTTGAGCAGCCCCCAGCGGGCGCGCAGGAAGTTGGTCAGTTGGCCGCTGACGACGACGCAGCGTTTGGCCTCACTGCCTTCGGCAAGTTTCAGGTGTTGCTCGACGTAGTTCTTGAAAAAGCGGCAGATATAGCGGGTGTCGTTCAGGTTGCGTTCGCGGAATTCCTCTGCTTCCTTGGCACCGAAATCCTTGCGCAGCAGGCGGGTGCGTTTAGCTAGCCGATATGCCTTGTTCGCCTCGACGAAGGCGACATAGCGCTGCCAGCGTTCGCTGTTTTCGGCGCCGCCCAGATACTCGTAAGGCGTGCGATTGCCCTTGTCGCGGTTTTCGCGGGTCAGGACCAGCACCTTGTTGTTCTTGCTGTCGTCGAAACTGCGCGAGTAGGGCAGGGCATGATCGATTTCGGTGGAGCCTTCGAGGAAGATTTCGGCAACATTGCCCGATGGCGCCAGCGGCTTCTGCGAGTAAACGCATTGTCCGTTCTGCTCCCGGTACAGGCGCCATTTCTCGAACTCCAAGCCTTTGGGCGGATGGCCGAACAATTCGATGAACTGTTCCCGGTCGCGCTGATTCCGGGCCTGGTATTCGTCCTGCTCCTTCTTGATCTTGCTGCGCTCGTCAAAGGGGCGCGAGAGATCGCGGGCCATTTCGATGTGGACCGCAGCCGGTGAACCATGGCGGCGGATGATGGCATTGACCACCTTGCGCGCCTGATTCAGCGAACGCAGGACGACGGGATTGCGCGGGATGTCGGCATCTTCGGCGAAGCGCATGCGCCCGTCCTTGTCGCGTCCGGCGTAAAGCGGCGGCAGATATTTGTGTTCGCCTTCGCCGACCTTGTGCAACTGGCTGTGGTGATAGCCGGCCTCAACGCAGGCCTCGTCGTAGCGCAGCCCCTTTTCCATGTGCGGAACGATGGCGCGCAGAGCTTTTAGCGACAGGGCGTGGAATTTGTCGAAACGGATGTTGAGCAGGGCGTCGATGAGCTCGTCGCGATTGGGGAGCGACAGCTTGGCGAGTTCGGTGCGGACTTCGTCGTCATCCTTGTAGACACTGAGCACCCAGGCAATTTGGTCGAAGATTTCCGGTTGGCCACAGAGTGCATCGCCCGATAGCTTTCTCCATTCATCGTCGAGGCCGGCTTTGGTCAGCGTTTGGCGCACTTCCTGCCAGGCGGGGATTTTGATCAGCGTGGCGGACTCGGGGTCTTTGGCCTTGCCTTCAGCCTTTTGCGCTTCGGTTGGGTAGGCGAGACCGGTGAATTTGAAGCTGCCGGCTTCCAGCAGCCCGGCTTTGGTCAGCGCCGTGCCGAGTTGCTTGTAGGTCAGGTCGCCGGCTTGTTGGTAAGGCAAGGGCAGGCAGAGTTGGCGTTCCTGTTCGGTTAGTTGGCGAGTGACGCCTTCGGTAACGATGCGCAGGTTGTTCAGTCGCGTCAGCCAGACGTGGCGTTCGGCGGTAAAGCTGGCTTTCGGGGCGCGGTATTCGCCTTTTTCGAAGGTGCAGGTGCCGAGCATCTTGAGCAGGTCGTCACCAGCGAGGGCAGGGTTCTGCCGCCAGAACAATCCGCTCTTCTTGTCGCCGTTGCCGAGGATGGCGGTTTCCAGCGTGTTTGATGCGTGGGGGTTGCCGAACTCTCGTTGTTTTTCGAAGAGCAGCGTCAGTTCCTTGGCGAGCAGTTCCCGCGCCAGGGCTTTGGTGTATTCGCCCTGCTTGTTGCGTTGCGCATCAGGGAATTCGCCCAATACCATTTCGGCGGCGCTGCGATAGCCTTTTTCCGCCATGAGTCTGGCGGTGCCGGCCAGTCCTTGTTTGACCTTGCCGCCTTCGCTCTTGCTGTCGCCCTCGGCTTGCTTTGCTTCGGCGCGGCTGATCCAGTGAAAGCCCCGGTGTTTGCAGAGATGGTAGATGACGCGTGCCCATTCTTCGTCGTTCAGGCAGCGGTCGAGGCCATCGACGCGCAACGGCCAGAGCGGGTGCGTGAAAGCGTGCTCGGGCTGGAATGCCTTGGCATCGGCGATCAGTCCTTCACTTTTCAGCAGGCGGGCCAGCTTCTTCAATCGCCATGCCCGCCGGAACAAGCGCCGCCGCATCAGGCGCGCATTGCGTCGGGCGAGATTCAGCGATTCCCCTTCCTTGGCGGTTTCGGCCTTGTCGAAGGCGCGCACCCCCAGGTCGATGATGTGGGTTTCGCCAAGCACGCACCAGCCGACCGATGCGATGCCGATGTCCAACCCGATGGTATATGTCGCACTCATGATTTGCTGTTTGTTATTCGAAGTGCGTAGAATAACGCCATGTAGCTTTCCGGGGTGAGAGCCGTTGCTACAATAAGGTGCCCCCTAGGGGGCGACCGAATCCGGCCCGGCAGGGAAACCTGCCGGGCCTTTACTTTTTGTGAAATTGGTTTGGATCAGGCCATGCTGGCCAGCGCGTCGGCGAGGGCGTGCTGGTCGTCTGCATGATCGGCGATCGGACCGCGCTGGCTTTCCAGGCGAGTCTGATAGCCTAGCTGATTGAGGATTTCAGCCCAGTTTTCCGCGGTTTCCCTTGAGTCGTGCCAGGGGCCCCGTTCGATGACGGGGCGACTGGTGTTATTGCGGTATTGGGTGATGACTCGGTACACGATGCTTGCGTCGTCTTGTCAGCGTTGGGGAAGTGGCCGGTCTTGTTGCCGGCGCATGACGGATTTTAGTCGGCATTCTTGCCTTTTTGCCAGAGTACGTCGCCGCGTCCACCTGCACGGTTGAGTGTGCGGCCGAGAATGAAGAGCAGGTCGGAGAGGCGGTTGATGTAGCGGCGACCGCCGTCCGGCAGTGCTTCGGTGTGGTGCAGACGAACCATGGCACGTTCGGCGCGGCGGCAAATGGCTCGGCAGACGTGGGCCTGTGACGCCGGACGGGTGCCGCCGGGCAGGATGAATTCCTTGAGCATGGGCAAGTCGGCATTGAATTCCTCGGCCAGTTCTTCGAGGCGGGTAACCTGAGCGTCCTTGATGATGTTCATGCCGGGCAGGCACAGTTCGCCGCCGAGGTCGAACAGATCGTGCTGGATGTCGAGCAGCGCGGCACGGACGTTGTCCGGCAGGTCTTCGCAGAGCAGAAGACCGAGATTGGAGTTGAGTTCGTCGATTTCGCCGATGGCGTCGATGCGCAGGCTGTCCTTGGTCGTGCGGCTGCCGTCGCCGAG
>CAZOWA010000062.1:0-15299 GCA_964583695.1 uncultured Dechloromonas sp. | reverse complement strand
TGCCTGCAGCCGGATCGTCGCGTCGACATCGAAGTCATCGGCACCAAGTAATCCGCCGCTGCTACAATGAAAAGCCCTGCTTCGGCAGGGCTTTTTCTTTTTCATCCTTTCTGAAATCAACATGCTCAACGCCGATCCTGCCGAACTGGAAAAATTTGGTGATCTCGCCCACCGCTGGTGGGATCCGAACAGCGAATTCAAACCTCTTCACGACATCAACCCCCTTCGCCTTGACTGGATCGACCAGCATGTCAGGCTCGCTGGCAAGCGCGTTCTCGATGTCGGCTGTGGCGGCGGCCTGCTTTCCGAAGGCATGGCCCAACGTGGCGCCAGCGTCACCGGCATCGATCTCTCGGAAAAGCCGCTTGGCGTTGCCAGACTGCACCTGCTGGAAAGCGGTCAAAACGTCGATTATCGAAAGATATCGGTAGAGGAGCTGGCCGATGAAATGCCCGGCACTTTCGATGCGGTAACTTGCCTTGAAATGCTGGAGCATGTTCCCAACCCGTCCAGTATCATCGCAGCCTGTACCCGTCTGGTACGGCCGGGGGGACAAGTATTTCTGTCGACACTGAACCGCAGCCCGAAATCCTATCTTTTTGCGATCATCGGCGCCGAGTACGTGCTCAAGATGCTACCCAAGGGCACGCACGATTACGCCCGCTTCATCAAGCCTTCAGAGCTTGCTCGCTGGACAAAGATGGCCGGACTCGAACCTGATGAACTCATCGGCATGAGCTACAACCCACTCAGCCAGCAATACACTCTGGGCAAGGACACCAGCGTCAATTACATGATGCGCGCCACGCGCAATGTTTGACGCTGTACTGTTCGATCTCGACGGAACGCTGGCGGACACCGCACCGGACCTAGGTGGCACGGTCAACACGCTGCTCTGCGAAGAAGGGCTTCCAGCGCGTCCACTGGCAGCCTTGCGCCCCTATGTATCACAGGGCGCACGCGGCATGCTCAAGGCCGGATTTGGTTACGACACAACGCATCCGGCCTTTGTGCCATTGACTGAGCGGTTTCTCGCCATTTATGCCAGCCGCTTGTGCTCCGAAACCCGCCTTTTCGAAGGCATTCCGGCCTTGCTCGCTGCGCTTGACGAAATGGGCCTCGGCTGGGGAATCGTCACCAACAAGCGCATGCGCTTTACCAACCCGCTGGTCGACTTGCTGGGCCTCAGTGGACGAACGACTTGTGTCGTCAGTGGTGACACCACTCCCGAAGCGAAGCCCTCGCCACTTCCTGTGCTGCACGCCTGCAAGCTCCTCGACTGTGCACCAGATCGAACCATTTACGTCGGCGACGATGTGCGCGACATCGAAGCCGGTCGTGCTGCCGGCTGCCTGACCGTAGCAGTACGCTATGGCTACCTTGGCGATGGTGGCCCGGTGGAAACCTGGGGTGCCGACCTGATCATTGACCACCCGGCAGAACTGGCCCAATTTCTGGCTAGCCGCGTTCGGCAGAAATAAGCAGGTTACGCGGCGTCAGGGCTCGCTGGCAAAAAGAGCCAATCCTCGCCGAATAGCCCTGCTCCTCAAGATACACCGCCAGATCGAGCGCCAGCCAGATCTCCAGCGGCCTGCGAAAGGCATGCCGAACTATGGAAAGACGCGTTACCTCACGCTGGCGTTGCCAACCCAGTTGTTCAAAGTGCCCGACTTGCGCCTCTTCGATGGGTGGCAAGCCTTCACGCCGGAGCAGTTGTGCCATGAATCCGGAAAAACCGGTGCGCATCCAGAATTCTGGAACAGGCTTGAATGTGCGATAGCCACCATCGGTACAAGTTTGTCGATACGCATCGAAACCCAGCTTCCATGCCGTCGCCTGTTCGCGCCGGCGCACTGTTCTGGGAGAAGCCGTCACCGACTCGGTCACCGCAAGTCGCGTATCGTCGCGCGTCAAGGCGAGTTTCGGTTGCAATGACAACGCCTGGTATTGCACATCGATACCCCTGTGGTAACAACAGGGGGCCACATCGAAGTAGCTAACCCCTTCACGCACCCCACGCCTGATCAGGCTGCGGTGCAACTCTCCACAGGCATGCAGGGCAACAGCATGGCGCCGGGCTGGCCATGAGGAAAGCCTGAGCGCGTCGGCAACGACAAAAGTCTGGTCCACACCGCTGCGCCTTGCCAGCAACTCGCCTTCGACACATAGCGTCGGGTCGATTTCCAGAGTGCTTACCGGGATTTGCCACTGATCCGCCAGCAAACGGCCGAGATGCCCCTTGCCGCCACACCAGTCAAGAACGGGTTGCCCAGCACTTCGCGTGGCCGCAGCGAAAGCCTCAATCTGCTGCCGTTTTCGACCGGGGATTTCCCAATCCCACTGAAATCTGTTTTCAGCCAGGCCTTTGGCGGGGCAAGCCGGCAGCTCAGCCAACGAGAGTACTTCGGCAACTTCAGGGATGTGTCGCGCAACAAAATTCAGCGCCTGCGCACCGTCATCATTAAGGGCTGACGCCCTCTCATCCGGCAAGGCGAGCAACTCGGCAACGAGTGCCGGCCAGCGCGCACACCAGTCGGGACGCGCCTCGCGAAAGGGCTGTGGATGCCACAAATCGCGAAAGACCAGCAGCAATGCATCCAGTTGCCGCTGACGGTCAACCAGTTTCACCTCACCGCCGAGCGTCGTTCGCGCCGGCGATAGCCGATGATTGCCGGAACGAAGGCCAGCAATAGCCCCAACGCCCCCAGCCCTAAGGGCCAGATTAACGGGGCATTCCATTGATCGCGGGCATTTTCCCTGTCTGCGGCATCAATGCGCTGATATTTCAGAGTGTTGTTGCCCACGTCGTTCGGCTTGCGGTTTTTCAGCCAGCGATGACCGAGCGTGTAGCTCTTGGGGTGCAGCCCGAAAACCCAGGGTGCGTCGTGGTGCAGAATGCGGTTCATCTGACGGATGATAACGAGGCGTTCCGGCGTGTTGTCCATGTTCTTCATGCGCCGGAAAAGCCGGTCGAATTCCGGGTTGGCATAGTTGGAGGAATTCTCGCCACCGTGCCCGACGCGCATTTCCTCGCCGTGCAGCAGGAAGAAGAAGTTTTCCGGATCTGGATAGTCGGCATTCCACCCAAGGTAGTAAAGCTGGACATTGCCCTTGCGGATCTTGTCCTGAAAGCGGTTGAAATCGGTGGAGCGCACAACGAGCTGGATATCGATCTTGGCGAACTGGCGGGTCAGCCAGTCCAGACGCGACTTCTCGCCCATCCCGCCGCCCGTGGTGTCGAGATATATAACCAGCGGTTCGCCGGTTTTTTCGTGTCGACCGTGCGGATAACCGGCCTCGGCAATCAGCTTCCTGGCGACCTCCACCGGCTTGCGCTTTGGCTTGCCATCGATCCAGTCATAAACTATATCGTCGATGCCCTGCTCACCGCCTTCGTAGCCGAAAATTCCCGGTGGCAGCGGCCCCTGGGCAGCGATGCCGCGCCCGTTGGAAAAGATCGAGATGAACTCTTCCTGATCGATGGCAATCGAGATGGCCTGCCGCAGTTTGGTCGACTGGGGTGTGAGCCCACCGACCACCGGGTCGAGCATGTTGAAGCCCATGTAGAAGGTAGAGGTCTTGACCGAGGTCAGCAAGCGAATGCCCTTGTCGCGCATTTCGTCGGAAAGGGCCACGTCACCGCCGACATTGACGCGCACGGCCTGGTCGAAACTGTCGGAGGAAATCCCGGACGCGTCGTAATAGCCTTGAAGGAACTTGTTCCAGTAGGGAATCGCTTCCTTTTCCCGCGTAAATACCGCCTGCTCGATGAACGGCAGCGACTGGCCACAATCAGCCAGCAATCCGGCTTCACGATCGCCCGGCTCACCTTCACAGGGATAGGTTTCGCCGTGGAAGTTAGGGTTGCGTGTAAGCACCATCCGGCGATTCGGATCATTCTCTGAAAGCATGAACGGCCCGGTGCCGACCGGCCACCAGTCGAGCGTCAAATTCTTTGCCGCCATGCCCGGCTGGGCGAAAAAGCGGTCAACTTCACGTGGTACGGGCGCGAAGAACGGCATGGCCAGCCAGTAGAGAAACTGCGGGTACTTGCCCTTGATGCGAATGCGCCATGTGTGTGCATCAACTTTTTCAACACCGTCCAGCGGATAAGTATCCAGATCGAGCCAGGCTTCAGTCGGGAGTTCGCTCGCGGCCTTGTTCAGGGTTTCGCTGAATTCACGCAAACCGACGATCTTGTCCGCCATCATGCCGAAGATCGGTGAATGCAGACGCGGGTGAGCCAGGCGCTTGATCTGGTAGATGTAGTCATCTGCCGTCAGTTCACGACTACCGGTGTTGGGAAAATCCCCGATTACCAGGCGTCCATCGGCGGCATTTTTGCCCAAATATTCAGGTTGACCGCGGGAATCGAGCGCGAAGGCCGGATGCGGCTGGTAGCGGATGCCCGGCTTGAGTTTCAGCTCGTAGACGCTTTCGGCTATTTGCTCAACCGGCGCATCTGCACGCAACTCGCGTCCGTTGCTGTCGAAATACCGCGGCACCGGCACCGCAGTCAGCGTCGTCGGCACCAGTTCGTAAGGCCGCTTGAGATAGTGATACTGCAAGGGCGGTTCGTAGATCTGCGCGGTAAATGTCGCCTCGTCTTCAGTGTAGGACTGGGCCGGATCGAGATGTTTCGGACGGTCGGTGAATGCAGTGTAAAGAATATTCGCACCGCGCTCGGCGCCCGGATAAGGATCGTTCCATGATTGACCACAGCCGGCCATGGCACTGGCGATGAGGAGACAGGCGCAAATTTTTCTCATGGACCGAAGTTTAGCAAATGACCGGTTGACCGCCCCGCCGTGATTTGACCACAATGACCCAAATTCAACGATAAAGAGGCAGATCATGCTCGACACAGCGCTCCCCGACTTCTCGATGCCGACCACCGGCGGCCAGACATTCAATCTCGCAGCACAACGCGGCAAGCTGGTCGTCATCTATTTTTACCCCAAGGACAGCACACCGGGCTGCACCACGGAAGGCCAGCAGTTCCGCGACCTTCACGAGCAGTTTGCTGCGGTCAACGCGAAAATTCTCGGTATTTCACGAGACAGCGTGAAGTCGCACGAAAACTTCAAGGCCAAGCAGAGTTTCCCCTTCGAACTGGGTTCGGATGGCGACGAAGCCATCTGCACGCTGTTCGGCGTAATCAAGCAGAAAATGATGTACGGCAAGCAATGCCGTGGCATCGAACGGAGCACTTTCGTCATTGATCGAGATGGCGTTCTGCGCCGCGAATGGCGTGGTGTCAAAGTTCCCGGTCACGCCCAGGAAGTTCTGGATTTCGTCAAAACCCTCTGATTTCCCACCCAACCAAAGGCCCGATCCATGCCGCGCAAGCCCGCTGCCTCCAAGAAGCCCGCCGTTACCAAACTTTTCGTCCTTGACACCAACGTGCTCATGCACGACCCCAGCAGTCTGTTCCGTTTTGAAGAACACGATGTCTTCCTGCCCATCATGACGCTGGAAGAACTCGACAACCACAAAAAGGGCATGTCGGAAATCGCCCGCAATGCCCGCCAGACTTCGCGCACACTTGACGAACTGCTCGCTGCCAACGGCGACGATATCGACGAAGGCATCGACCTCTACGCACCGTCTAGCAAACTGGCCAGCGGTCGCCTTTTCCTCCAGACTGAAGCAATCAGCGGCGAACTCCCGCAAGGTCTGCCCACCTCAAAGGTGGATAACCAGATCCTTTCAGTCGTCATCCACCTCCAGAAGAAATTCCCCAAGCGCCCAGTCATACTGGTGTCGAAAGACATCAACATGCGCATCAAGTCGCGCGCCCTCAACCTGCTGGCCGAGGATTATTTCAACGACAAGGTACTCGAAGACACCGACGTCCTCTACTCCGGCACACGCGCCCTGCCCGACAATTTCTGGGACAAGCACGGCAAGGGCATGGAATCGTGGAAGAAGGACAGCAAGACCTACTACAAGGTCACCGGACCGCTTTGCCCGCAACTGCTGGTCAATGAATTCGTCTGGCTGGAAAAGGACGGACTGAGTGCCATCGTCAAGGAAACCGCCGGCAAGACCGCAGTTCTGGAAACGCTGATTGACTACAGCCATCCGAAGAACGCCGTATGGGGCATCATGGCGCGCAATCGTGAACAGAATTTCGCGATGAACCTGCTCATGAACCCGGAGATCGATTTCGTCACACTGCTCGGTCAGGCGGGCACCGGAAAAACGCTGCTCACCCTGGCAGCAGCGCTTACCCAGGTGTTGGAAAACAAACTGTTCGCCGAGATCATCATGACCCGCGCCACGGTGCCGGTCGGCGAAGACATCGGCTTCCTGCCCGGTACCGAAGAAGAAAAGATGGCCCCCTGGATGGGTGCCCTCGAAGACAATCTCGACGTCCTCACTCATACCGACGAAGCGAGCAGCGGCGCTTACGGTGGCGATTGGGGCAAGGCGGCGACCAACGACATCATCCGCTCGCGGATCAAGATCAAGTCGATGAACTTCATGCGTGGCCGGACCTTCCTCAAGAAATTCCTGATCATCGACGAGGCGCAAAATCTCACTCCGAAGCAGATGAAAACGCTGGTCACCCGTGCCGGCCCCGGTACCAAGGTCGTCTGCCTCGGCAACATCGCCCAGATCGACACACCCTACCTCACCGAAGGCAGCTCTGGCCTGACCTACGTCGTTGATCGTTTCAAGGGGTGGCCGCATTCCGGTCACATAACGTTACAACGCGGCGAACGTTCCCGCTTGGCTGATCACGCAGCCGAAGTGCTATAATCGGCGCAACTATTACAGGGGCCGTGTCTGAGACACGGCCTTTTCGTTTCAGCCACGGGCTGTCATTGCCGGAGGAATTTTTTGAAACGTCGTGACTTTTTAACCAGCGCCGCCGCGCTCTCCCTTTTTGCATCAGAGGCTTGGGCCGCAAAAAAGAAGACCGCCTCCAAACCTGCTGCAAAATCTGCCGCAAAGAAAGCGACAAAGCCATCCGGCAAACCTGCACGGCAGAGCAATTCTCGCGTCGCTGCACCACCGCCCGGCCCGGTCACGCACACCGCGGAAGATTCGGTCATCGAAAAGCCACCGGTAGGCACCACAGCGTCACGCCTGCCTCCGGTCAAGGCTCCCGAGCCGCCGACGGAATGGCGGACCTACGAAATCACTACTACGGTCAACCTGAAAAATGGGCCAGGAATGGCAAAGCTCTGGTTACCATTGCCACTCAACCAGGACACCCTGTTCCAGCGGACGCTTGGTCACAGCTGGGAAGGCAACCAGAGTCATGCAGCGATGCGGCGCTTGCCGGATGGTGATCTCGAAGTGTTTCACTGCGAATGGTCTTCCGCTCCGGAGGGGCGGGTTCAAATCAAAACAACGGTCACCACCGCCGATCGTCACTTCGACATCACCAGGCGCACAATGCCCCCAGAGCGCGACGATATTCTCCGGCGCAACCTTCAGGCATCACAACACATTCCCAACGAAGGACTCGCTTTCCAGTTGGGTGAACGCATTGTTGGACGGATCAAGGATCCCGTGGCTCAAGCCAAGGCAGTTTACGATTGGGTAATAGACAACTCGATTTATGACCCGACTCTGCCCGGATGCGGCAATGGAGACGTTCGCCAACAATTGATTCGTGGCCAATATGGCGGTCGCTCCGCCGACATCAACGGTCTGTTCGTGGCCATCTGTCGCTCGATCGGCATCCCTGCCCGCTGCGTCTATGGCCTGCGCGTCGGCTCATCCCGCCTCTTCCGTAGCCTCGGACTGAGTGGCGACGATGCCACGCGCAGCCACCATGTCCGCGCCGAATTCTATGTTCCGGGCTATAGCTGGATTCCAGTCGACCCGAGTGATGTAAGGCGTGCCATTGCCGTGGAAGGCATGTCGGATCGCGATAGCAGACTGCTTTCACTGAGAAAGATTCTCTTCGGAATCTGGGAAATGAACTGGGTTGCCCTGAATGTCGGTAGTGACGTAACCCTGCCCGGACTGCACACACCACAACCTTTCGTCATCCTCCCGCGCCTTGAATCGGCAACTGGAAAATACGACGGGACGGTGCCCGACGCCATTCAATACGCCATTTCAGCACGGCGCATTGAGCTCTAGGGCAAATAGACCGGCTGACCTGCAGCCGGTCTCAGTTATCCGAACTGACGAAACCGCCGCCCGCCAGATTCTCGAAACGGGTGTATTCACCGAGGAAAGCCATGCGAACCGTACCCGTTGGGCCGTTACGCTGCTTACCTATGATCACTTCGGCGATGCCTTTATCCGGCGTATCCGGCTTGTAATATTCTTCCCGGTACATCATCAGGATCACGTCGGCATCCTGCTCGATGGCCCCTGATTCGCGCAAGTCAGACATCATCGGCCGCTTGTCCGTACGCTCTTCAACCTTGCGCGAAAGCTGCGACAAAGCGACGATAGGCACCTGAAGCTCCTTGGCAAGCGACTTGATCGAGCGGGAAATTTCCGAAACCTCGGTGGCTCGGTTCTCACCCTGACGATTGCCACTCATCAACTGGATGTAGTCGATCACCAGTAAGCCAAGCTTGCCGCCGTACTGGCGCGCCAGGCGCCGGGCACGGGCACGCAGGTTGGCCGGGCTGAGACCGCCGGTCTCATCGATATAGAGCGGCGCTTCATGCAGTTTGCCAAGCGCGAACGACATGCGCGACCAGTCGTCGTCGGTCATTTTCCCTGTACGCAGGCTTTGCGAATTAAGGCGCCCGATCGAAGCCAGCATCCGCATGGCCAGTTGGGCGCCGCCCATTTCCATCGAAAATACCCCAACCGGCAAGCCGGTCTCGACCGCAACATTCTCCGCAATGTTTAAGGCAAATGCCGTTTTCCCCATGGAGGGGCGCCCGGCAACGATGATCAGGTCACCCGGCTGAAAACCGGAGGTCTTCTGATCGAGATCCACAAATCCGGTAGGAACACCGGTGATATCCGATGGATTATCGCGATCATGCAACTCCTGAACCCGCTCGACAACCTGAGTCAGCAGCGGATTGATATGAACAAACCCTTCGTTGTGCCCTGCTCCAGCTTCAGCAATCTTGAAGATTTTGGACTCCGCTTCATCAAGCAGGGTCTCGGCATCTCTCCCGAGCGGGTTCAGGGCATCCGATGCAATTTCATCAGCAGTAGCAACCAACTGGCGCAAGACAGAGCGCTCGCGAACGATCTCGGCATAGCGCTTGATATTCGCAGCCGAAGGTGTATTCGCAGCGAGTTCGCCCAGATAGGCCAACCCCCCGGTTTGTTCGCCATCACCGGCGGCATCAAGTGCCTCGGCAACAGTAACCACGTCGGCCGGTTTGCCACGCTCAAGAAGACCGCGAATCTGCCGAAAAATCCGCCGGTGCTCGTCACGATAAAAATCGCCGTCTGTCACCAGGTCGCCCATGCGATCCCAAGCCTGGTTGTCGAGCAACAGGCCACCGAGGATGGATTGCTCGGCCTCGATGGAATGAGGCGGAACGCGCAACTGGTCCAGAGTGGAATCACTGATTCGGTTTTTTTGCGGGCGCTGGTTCATGGGCTGAAGTTTAAAGTAAAAAGGCCCCGCAACAGCGAGGCCTTTTGGCGTCAAGGATGACCGGAATTACTCGGCAACAACCGCCACAGTGATGTTGGCAACCACATCGGTGTGCAGTGCAACGTCGAGCGGAAATTCGCCGATCGCCTTGAGCGGACCTTCCGGCATGCGGATGGCTGCCTTGTCAACATCGAAGCCAGCGGCCTTGAGTGCCTCAGCAACATCGGCATTGCCGACAGAACCGAACAGACGGCCATCCATACCGGCCTTGCGGGCGACGGAAACGGATACGCCAGACATCTTTTCAGCGACGCCCTGGGCAGCAGCCAGCTTTTCAGCGGCCAGCTTTTCCAGTTCGGCACGGCGGGCTTCGAACTCGGCCATGGCAGCCGGCGTAGCACGCTTGGCCATGCGCTTCGGAATCAGGAAGTTACGGGCGTAGCCATCCTTGACCTTGACGACTTCACCGAGGTTACCGAGGTTAACAACCTTTTCGAGCAGAATGATTTGCATGTTTCGTCTCCCGAAAATTATTGATGGTTGTCAGTGTAGGGCAGCAGGGCCAGGAAGCGGGCGCGCTTGATGGCGGTGCCCAGCTGGCGCTGATAGCCGGCCTTGGTGCCAGTCAGACGAGCCGGCATGATCTTGGCATTTTCCTGAATAAATTCCTTCAGGACATCCACGTCCTTGTAGTCGATCTGTTCGACCTTTTCAGCGGTGAAGCGGCAGAATTTGCGGCGCTTGAAGAGACCGCCACCACGCTTCTTTTTCTTGTCATCATCCTTCTTCTTGAAGAATCGAGCCATTTTCGTTTCCTTCCAAAAATTCGATTGAATTCACATGCAGTACGGGCATTTTGCTGCTGCGGCTTTTGGCAGCGAGAAATCCGGTCGCTTTGACGACCCCGCCGAGGGGGGCTGCCTGCAGCCAGCGTGCGGGTTCGCCCAAGGCCAGTACAGCGATTTCTACTTCCACCACGCGCTCTGCACCACCTTCAACCTGTGCCGAGCTGTGTTGCAACCGCCCTTCGCTGACCGGCACTCCGGCCGGGGTATGGCGCAAAATCTTGCGCTCGACCAATCGGCCTGAGAGTTCGATGCAGTTCAGCCGCTGCTTTCCGTACGAGTATGTATTAGGCAGCTGCAGCCGGTTCGGCCGGTGCAACAGCGACCTCGCCACCCATCAGGGACTTGGACTTCTCTTCCTTCATCATCGGCGAAGGGGCGGTCACGGCAGCCTTCATCTTGACGGTGAGGTGGCGCAGCACGGCGTCGTTGAACTTGAACGAATGCTCGAGTTCGTTCAGCGTTTCGCCGTCGCACTCGATGTTCATCATGACGTAGTGAGCCTTGTGGATCTTCTGGATCGGGTAGGCCAGCTGGCGACGGCCCCAGTCTTCCAGACGGTGAATCGCGCCGCCCTTGGCGGTCACGATGGCGCGATAGCGCTCGACCATGCCGGGCACTTGTTCGCTTTGGTCCGGATGGACGATAAAGACGATTTCGTAATGGCGCATGCAAACTCCTTTTGGGATATACCCTCCGCCATGCGTTCGCGGTAGGGCAAGGTTGAAAAGCCCGCGATTATATCAACAATCGCAGGCTTGCAGTGAACTGCGTGCGCTGCTTTAGAAACTGTCGTCGGCCATCTCCAGAGCACCGGCGGCGCCGGCTACGACCACCTCGGACAGGCCGGCCGCCTGAGTCAGGAAATGATCGGCGAAGAAACGCGCCGTCACCAGTTTTGCCGACCAGAAGGGATCGCTGTCGCCAGCGGCGATTTTCGCCCGGGCGATCACCGCCGCCCTGCCCAATTGCCAGCCGCCGGCAACGATGCCGAGGAGGTGGAGAAAGGGAACCGCGCCGGCATGCGCCGCCTTGGGATCACCGGCGAAATTGGCGACGATCCAGGAAACAGCCTTATCCAGGGCGTCGACCGCAATCGACTGGCGTTCACCAACGGCGGCAAGATCACCGTCGAGTTGCGCCGCAGCAGCGCGCATTTCGACAATCACGGCGCGAATGGTCGCCCCTTTTTCGCGCGCAATCTTGCGGCCGATCAGGTCGTTGGCCTGGATCGCCGTCGTGCCTTCGTAAATGGTGGTGATGCGGGCGTCACGGAGGTGCTGGGCAGCGCCGGTTTCTTCGATGAAGCCCATCCCGCCGTGGACCTGGACACCGAGCGAGGCGATATCGATGGCGCTTTCGGTGCTCCAGCCCTTGACTACCGGAATCATCAGGTCAGCAAAGGCCTGCCCTGTACTGCGTTCGCCATCGTTCGGGTTGGCGTGGGCATTGTCCTGCGCAGCGGCGGTGACATAGGCCAACGCCCGCATGGCCTCGATGCGGGCGCGCATCGACATCAGCATGCGGCGCACGTCCGGATGCCTGATGATCGGGACCTTGGGGCCGCCACGGACACCGACCTCGGCGCCTTGGACACGCTCCTTCGCATACGCAACGGCGCGCTGATAGGCACGCTCGGCGTCGCCCAGCCCTTCAAGGCCCACATTGAAGCGGGCGGCATTCATCATGATGAACATATATTCGAGGCCGCGGTTCTCCTCGCCGACCAGCGTCCCGATCGCTCCGCCATGGTCGCCGAAGGCCAGCACGGCGGTGGGGCTGCCGTGGATGCCCAGTTTGTGTTCGATGGAAACGCAATAGACGTCGTTGCGCTCGCCCGGTGTCCCGTCGGCCTTGAGCAGGAACTTGGATACCGCGAAGAGCGAGATGCCCTTGACGCCTTCAGGCGCATTGGGTGTCCGCGCCAGCACGAGATGGACGATGTTGTCCGTCATGTCGTGCTCGCCGTAGGTGATGAAGATTTTCTGACCAAAGATCCGGTAGGTGCCATCGCCCACCGGATCGGCGCGACTGCGCACGGCGGCCAGGTCGGAACCGGCGGCCGGCTCGGTCAGATTCATCGTTCCTGTCCATTCGCCGGAAACGAGATTCGGCAGGTAAGCCGCTTTCTGGTCATCGGTACCGGCAATCATCAATGCCTCGATGGCGCCCTGAGTCAGCATCGGGCACAGCGAGAAGGCATGATTGGATGCCTTCCACATTTCGCTGACCGCCGTCGACAGCAGACGCGGCAGGCCCTGGCCGCCGAATTCGGGATCGCAACCGAGGCCATTCCAGCCGTTATCGACAAACTGGCGATAGGCCTCCTTGAAACCCGGCGAGGTGGTGACGACCGTATCTCGCCACCTGGCGCCATCCGTGTCGCCCACGCGATTGAGTGGTGACAGCACCTCGCCGGAAAATTTCGCCGCCTCTTCGAGAATCGCATCGACCACATCCGGCGCTGCCTCTTGGTAACCAGGCAGAGAGACGACCTGATCGAGACCGGCCAGTTCCTGCATTACAAACCGCATTTCCCGTAACGGGGCAAGGTACTCACTCATGATGTCCTGGTCTCGCTTTCTATCTTGTTTGAAATTTCCTTCAACTCGATCAGGAACAGGATGTCACTGACCACCGGCAACGAGAAACCAAGGCGTGTTCCGCCACGGTTATCGCGCAGCAATTGATTGAGATACCCGATGACGTCGCCCGCCGGCCAGCGCGCAACAACCTGCCCGGCAATCGCCGGCATGTCTTCGATGCCATCGACCGGTGCATCGTCCCGACTGCCTGCTGCTTCGGTATCGAGCACGACGTCAACCGCAACCTGGCCGGATGTCTCGGCCAACTGACCCCATTCCTGAACTTCCACATTGAAGTTCCGGTTCAGTTCACGAGCCACCTTTTCGAACTCATGCCGCATGCCCGCCATGCGGTAAACATCCATTAGCCGGATCCATGGCTTCAGCGCCTCCTGCGGGTTGGCATCGATATATTCCTGCAGCGCCTGCGCGGCACCTTTCACACGCCCGAACGCAAGCATGATTTCAGCCAGTTCCATGACCGGATTGGCCTCGCAATGTTCGTCGACCGTGGCAGTTGCAACCGACATGATCGAATCATGGCGAGGCGCTGGCGCCGACGGATGGATCACTGGCGCCGGCGGCGGCATCGCCATCGCGATCGGGGCCACTGGCAGATCGAGACCACCCCGTTCCTCGCGTTCATCATGGCGCGGCGGATCAACTGCGAAGTCCCGCAACCCCCGCCGGCGCTCCTGATAGGCCCGCCAACCCAGCCAGACGGCGAAAACCGACAATACCCCGAGCAGAGCGCCATACAGATTCCAGTTGCCGGCACTGGAAGTGGCATTGGCCACCTGCGTCCCGGCTACCGGGTCAGTCGCGGGCGCGGGCGCCACATTCCCGGCCACGGGTTGCGCCAGAGCTGGCATCGCCGCTGCCAGTTCGATCCTCTGCGTCAGGTCGCCCGCGCGCTGCTGGAGTTCGCCGACCGTCGCCTCCATGCTTCTGATTTTCTCGGCCGCTACCGGGTTGGCTTCCTGCTGTTCTGCCACAACGGGTAGCTTGGCGGCTTCCGCTGCCCCGCTCTCCCTCCGAGTCGCCTGGGTCGGCGCCGCCGGGGCTGGGGACAAGGGGCGTACCTGCCGGATCGACTCACGCTGTGCCGGAACCGGAGTCGAACCATGGGGTATCGGGGCAGGCTCGATGGTCGGCGGCGGACGAGCGGCAGGCGGCGAGGCCATGACCACGTATTCACGTACGATATCCTGGCCGCAGGCGACATGAACCGCTACCATCAGCAGCGGATCGTTCAGCGAAGCATCGGAAACGATCTCAAGAACCGGGGGATTTCCCGGACGAACCTTGAATGTCGCTCGCTTGAGCCAGGGCAGGCCATCGTCGTCGGCAGGTCGTTGCAGGCGGAAACAGGTCGAGTCGAGCACCGCATTGCCGGCGCCGAAAATATCCACCTCGAAGCGCGGCCGCTCTCCGAGCACCGGTTTGCCTCTCAACTCCCCGAGGCCAGTCGCCGCCACATCAACCGACAGGGCGACCATGGCGGCAAACACGGCAAAGCGAAACATGGAACAAGCCACCGCATCAAACCCCAATGACATGAAAAGCGACGAATTGTAGTCCTTATTTATTGGCAAGATAACTGGCGTCGTCAAAAGTGGCGACCCAAGCCGGCCGATAGATCACGAAGAGTGTCATCACCATTCCCGACAACCAGGCCTCCGAGAAACCCAGTAGCAGAAAATACGGCAAATACTCGGTCACAAGATAATCCAGCGGATAGGCGCCGGCGACGACCAGCAGGAACGTCGCCGCCAAGCCCACACCAATCACCGTCAAGCCCGCGGCGAAAAATCCATTGACAAAAATATAAACAAAAAAATGGCGCGGCAAGTACCTGACGACCAGACGATACAGCGCCTGGCTCAACCAGACGCTGATGCCCGCCATCAGTAGCGCATTGATCGCATAGCCCGAAAAGCCTCCTGCGCCGTTCAGGCTGATACCAAGAAGCACCAGCGAGAGGCCGACGAATGCGAGGTGCGGACCGAAACTGAGGGTAAAGACCGTTGCCCCGAGCAGATGCATCGACAAACCTGGCTTGACCCCCGCCTTGAGACTCCAGATCACCGTCAACAACACGATCATCCCAAGCCATACGTTGAGCTGTTCGGAATCACGCAGCCGACCCCACGGCGCGTTCAAAACGCTGCGGGCGAAGAGCGGCAGCCAGACGGCCCACGCCGCCCAGTACCACGCTTCGCCCAGCAAGGTATCCGGCAGATTCACACGGCCATTCTAGCCGACGGCATTCACCAGTTGCGGTACGCTTTCAAACAGGTCGGCGACGAGGCCGTAATCGGCGATCTG
>CAZOWA010000061.1:0-15527 GCA_964583695.1 uncultured Dechloromonas sp. | reverse complement strand
TGGCGCGCCCGAGACGATTCGAACGTCCGACCCCTGCCTTCGGAGGGCAGTACTCTATCCAGCTGAGCTACGGGCGCGCGGGAGGGTGGATTCTACCGCCAGCCGACTGCGCCGTCCATGTTCATATTGCCTGTACGACTTCTACACCCCCTACCCCAATAAGAAAGCAACCCATGTCCGAGGACAAATCCTACGAACTCTCCCACGAAGACGTCCAGAAAGTCATGTCCACGGTGGATATCCCTGCCTGCCCGGCAATAGTCAGCGACACCATGCGGGAGGCACAAAAGGATGAGCCCGATATCAACCGTCTGGCCCATCTGATCACCAGCGATGCAGGGATGTCCGCGGCCGCACTCAAACTGGCGAACTCTGCAATTTACGGAAGCCGGTCACCTATTTCCAGTGTGCGTCAGGCCGTTGAACGCCTGGGTACGAAAAACATTGTCTGTGTGGTGGTTGCCGTTGCACTGCGTGCCGGAATGAGCGGGCTTCCCGCCCAATGGCTTGATAACTTCTGGCGACGCACCACCCTGATGGCCGTTGCCGCCAGCATGATTGCCCGACGTGTTTACGGGATGTCACCGGATGCCGCCTATACCTACACCCTGTTTCATGATGCGGCCATTCCCTTGATGATGCGTCGCTTCCCCAACTACGAAGAGGTGCTCGAACGCTGCCGGAAGGAAGGGGTGATGCTGGCCAAGGCTGAAAACGATTTTTTCCCGTGCACGCACCCGATCGTTGGCTCACTCCTCGTCCGCAACTGGGGGCTTCCAGCCATTCTTGGCCAAGCCATCCGTTTCCACCATGAGGATGATGCCTACGATCTACCCGATCACACCTTGCCCGGAGGCGCACTGGCATTCATTGCGGTTACCCAGATTGCCGAGCACCTGCTTCTGGAATTGCTCGAAGACGACGATATCGAAGTCGGCCCCGAGCTTTTTGAGCGGGCACTTGCCTATTTGGGGATGAATTTCGACGACGTGGAAGATCTGCGCTCAATCGTCGAAAGGGCTATCGACGAGACGTCGAACCATTAGGCTCTTAGTCAAAGAAAGTGCGCGCCGCTTCGAATCGTTGTGCGTAATACCGATCGCTGAGGCGATCAATACGCACCCGGCCATTGGTCGACGGTGCATGTACAAAGCGTGCATCACCGATATAGATCCCGACGTGCGAATAAGGGCGGTTGGTCGTGTTGAAAAACACCAGATCGCCCGGACGCAAGGCATCCCGATCGATAGTACGTCCTTTGCGCGCAATATCTGCTGCGCTGCCCCTGACTTGCAGGTCGGCCGCCTTGGCATAGATGTAACTGACCATGCCACTGCAATCGAGCCCAGCCTCCGGATTCTTGCCGCCAAAGCGGTAACCCGTATCGATCAGGCCAAGCGCATACATGGCGATCTCGTTACCCTTTTCACTGACCTGCAGAGGTCGTTGCGCTATAGTCTCCGACGAACGCATCGGAGAACTGCCGCAGGCAGCCAACAGGACTGAGCAAAACACGACAGGAAGCAGTACACGAATCCGCATAAACCTAATGTATTTTCTTGAAATAATTCTTAACTTAGCGTTTTTACAGGATTTTTCAAGTAAACAAAGCAAGACACAATCCAAAACACGCACAAACGGAGCCTGCCACGGGAAACTCGGATACGTCGAACATCCTGAGCACTTCTGCAAACAATGAAAATTTTCATCCTCGCTTTGGCCCTGATCGGCGCCTTCGTTCTGTGGCAAAAATGGCGACGAGCCAGCCAATCGGCTTTCATCGAAAACTACCCCTACCAGGGTTTTCTTGACCGTCGACTGGCCGGCCGACGCCCTGAACTGAGTGCTGAACAGCGCGCCGAGGTGCTTTCGTGCCTGGTCGATTACTTCCAGATCTGCCGGACGGCTGGCCGGAACATGGTGGCCATGCCTTCGCAGGCGGTCGATGATGCCTGGCATGAATTCATTCTCTTTACCCGATATTATGAGCGCTTCTGCAAACAGGCGTTTGGCCGCTTTCTACACCACACGCCTGCCGAAGCAATGTCTTCACCTACGACGGCAAGCAACGGATTGAAACGGGCCTGGCGCCTCGCTTGCCAGCGAGAGAACATCAATCACCGCCACCCCGAACGTCTCCCCAGAATTTTCGCCCTCGACGCCCGACTTGGTCTGGCTGGCGGCTTTGTCTACCAACTCGACTGTATGGCCGGCGCTACGGCCGGCACGTCGGGAAATGCCTATTGCGCCAGTCACATCGGATGCAGCGGGGGAGGTTCCTCAGGTGATTCTAGTGACAACGGCAGCGACGGAGCGGACGGTGCCAGCGATGGCGGGGGCTGTGGCGGCGGATGCGGCGGTGACTGAGAAGCCGGATCTACTTGTGGTAGACGCGGCTACTGCCCCCTGAACCGCCCGACCCGGGATTCGCCTCATTGTCGAACAAGTTCCACCCCTGGTGCTGGGCATAGCCGAACAAGGCAATCGACAACACGGCGGCGGCGAGGTTGAAATTCTTGAACATCATTCGTCCTCGTCGGAATCGTCACTGATCACGGGAGCATGGTCACTATCAGCCCAGCGACCGGCCTCGAAGGCTGCATGCCGCAAGCGGGTGAAAATCGGAAAGATCACGAGAAATATCATCAGCAACACGAAATTCGACCAGCCGGCACCACCGCTCATCACTTCCAGAGAAGTGCTGACCGGAACCGGCTTTTCCGGCGCCAGACCAGCATCTACCGAAAGATAGTAGGTTCCAGCCGGAATATTGCGAAAAACCACTTCGTCCTCGCGGCTGCCTTCACTCCAGCTCTCTCCATCGTCATACCCTGCATAGTAAGAAAGCTCGCGTGCCGCTGGCCAGGCTTCACCAGTCGTCTTGTTGACCAGCAGGAGATCGAGCGCAACCCAGTTATTATCGAGCGACGCGGTATTGCGGACGGTGACTTTCTTCAGCTTTTCAGCGACGACGAACTCTCGGGTCAGCAGTTCCTCCCCGGCCATCAGGGGAGAGAAGGTCATGTTCTCGCGAAGAAGAACCTTGCCTCCCGAAATGAAGACAAAAAATATCTGGAGAATCACCGCCAGCAAGGCCATTTTCCAGAACAGCGAACAGACCTTGCGATGAGTGTCTTCCCATGGATTGGGCTGGTTGGCATAAACGCCGATGGGTTCGGGCCACTTGGCGGGAAGCTTGAAAGCGTCCGCAATCACCTGCGGCTCGACGTAGCACCCCTGCGACCAGCTCAGCTCATTACTGTTCGATTCACGCGACAGCATGAACGGCGGCGCAACGTAGTCCATCACCCGATTTTTTTCACCACGACGAACTCGCCAGGTGAACTCTCCCGCAACCTGAATAACCTCTGCGGAATCGGCGGTGGAGAAATGGCGAAAGCGCTTGCCTCCCCACACTACATCAGCCACGCCCACCTCGCCCCGGGTAGGGGGATTGGAGAGTACATCAGCGACGTTCCAGTGCCCGTTGTACTCGGTCAGCCAGCGGTAAGTACCGTTTTCACCCGCCACCAGGTATTCGCGCCAATCGTAGGCCACACCGTCCGATCTCGTCTGCTTGACCAGGAAACCGATGAGTTCCACTGGCTTTCCTTCGAGCATCCCCTTGCTGCCTAACGGAATGCGCGGAACGTATTTCTCGTCGCGACTGCCCAGCGCCTTGGAAAGCAGTTTTGCGCCAAGGTCGTTCGGATCAACCACTGCACCGCAGGTTACGCAGCCGACCGCCAGAATGTCTTTCGATCGGGCCTGCATGGGGGCACCACAACTCGGACAGCGGAATACCCGGGCATCGACGGTTGCCGACGGAATCGGCATACCTTCGCGCAGGTTGGCCATCTTCAGCGATTTGAAATCAACCGCTTCGCCGACAAAAAAGAGGGGGGGCGTTTCCGAGTAATCGAGGGTGGCAAAATTCTGGCCATTTCTCAGGTCGACCGCAGCAACCGGATAACCGGCACCAACCTTGAAGGGTAACTCCCCCTGCCCGGCGATGCACTCGGCGTTTTCGATATTGCTTACCGTCCACGTCTGGCTGCCCAGAACCAGTCGCTCACCGATCTTAAGGCTCTCGAACTGGGGCAGGGCATCCGGCACGAACTGCGTAAAAGTAAGCACATACTCGCCAGCAGCCTCGGACAGCCAGCCAGTTCGCATGTCGTCGAACATCAGGTGCCACTCGTTCCAGACCCCCTGGCTATACTTGATCTGGATGCGCCCGATCAGCGCAAAGTGAACCCCCTTGTAACTACCTTCCGCACCCAGCTGCAAGGGCGAGCGGTCGTCGACCAGCGCCGCCATCTTGCCGATATCTTCCAGTGACTGGTCGTGCCGAACCAGCGTGCTCTGGCAATATTCGCAGACGGCAAACACCGACGACGCGGACTTGAAGACGACCGGCGCGCCGCAGGAAGGACAGGAGGCGGTTAGGGCCACAATGCTGCGGTCAACTTAATTTTTTGAGCAATTCTGCCTTTTTTGCATCGAACTCGGCCTGGCTCAAAATACCCTTTTCGACCAACCCGTGCAGCTTTTCCAGCGTCGCGACGACTTCGTCGGGGGATACCGTCGCGGCCGGAGCAGCCTGGGCGGGCTGTCCTGCCGGCTGCATGCTTGCCGCCATCGCCTGTCCCATGATCTGGCCGAACCCGACCCCGGCGCCCAGCCCGACGCCCATGCCGGCCATTCCGCCTTCGTTTTTGGCAGCGTCTGGAATGCTGTTGGCAACCTGATACTGTGTAAAACGTTGCATGTCACCGATCATGTTCATGCCAATTTTCTGATCGAGAATCTTCTGCAACTCTTCGGGCAGGGAGACGTTCTGAACCACTATCGAATCTAGCGTCAGACCAAATTCGGCAAACACCGGCTTCATCTTGAACATCATGGCCTGACCGAACTCGTCCTGATTGGCTGCCATGTCCACGAAGGAACCGCCCGCCTCGCCGAACAGATCGGTCATACCGCCGACAATGGTATTGCGCAACTGGCCTTCCAGCTCTTCTCGGGAATAAACATCGCGCGTGCCGGAAATCTTCTGGTAGAAGGCCTTGGCATCACTCAGATGGTAGGAATAGATACCAAAAGCCCGCATGCGGACAATACCGAAATCCTTGTCGCGAATGGTGATCGGGTTCGGCGTCCCCCACTTCTGGTCGAGCTGGGTACGTGTCGAGAAGAAATAAAGATCCGACTTGAACGGGGATTCGAACAGCTTGTCCCAATTTTTGAGATAGGTCAGAACCGGCAGGGTTTGCGTCGTCAGCTTATACATCCCCGGCGCGAAAACATCGGCAACCGTTCCTTCGTTAACGAACAGCGCCAGCTGAGAATCTCGCACTGTCAGGCTGGCGCCGTTCTGAATTTCCATTTCCTGCATCGGAAAGCGCCAGGCCAACGTGCCGTCGCCCTCCTCCGTCCATTGCAGGATGTCGATAAACTGCTTCTTGATAAAATCCATCAGCGCCATGTCAGACTCCTTGAAAGATCAGGCAATGCAGCCGGCGTTGAGGATACCAACACCCAGCGAAAGTGATGCAAGAAAAACCCCGGAAGCCATCTGCCCCTGAGGAATGGATTGATTGAGCCGGGGCAGTGCCAGACGTGCTACCACATAGGCCAGCAACTGGATCACACTGGCGATCACACCCCAGCCAACCATGGCGTAGAGATTGTGGCTAACTGCCACCGACACGGCGATGGGCAACGCAAAACCAATGACTGCTCCGCCCAGGCTGACCGCCGCAGCCGTGTTGCCATCGCGAATAAGCGCCATTTCGTTATAGGGCGTGATAAACACGTAGAGTGCAATAAAAACAGCCATCAGGACGAGAGCTGTCGCAAAAAAACCGGCAAATGCCGGAAGACTGCTGATTACCGGATCGAACATGAAATCCCCCGGGCATGAAAACACGATTTGCGGATTGTCACCGCTCAAGCCGCTTTATTCAAGCCTCGACAGCAATCCGGCGCAAGCCCTCGAGCGGCAGGTTGTCTACCAGACGATTGGGAATCGACAATCGCGCGGCAATCAGTGTGGCATTTCCTCCGGAAAGCAGACATGTCGCAGCATTTCCGGACACGCGGAGACAGGCGCGCTCAATCGCTCCCACCTGCGCTTCCAGCACACCACTGAAGATGGCGTCTGCAGTACAACGCGGCAGTGGTGAGTACTCGCCAACAGCCAGTGGCAGGGCCGCGGTATCGCGGGCCAGGCTATGCCGCATGAGATCGATGCCGGGCAAAATCATCCCTCCGAGAAAATTGCCCTCCGCATCCAGCGTATCGATGGTCGTAGCTGTTCCTGCCATCACGATGACCGCGGACCCGTCATGCAACGCCCTCGCCCCGAGCAGGGCACACCAGCGATCGACACCAAGCTGCGCAGGGTTTGCATAGTGATTACGCACCCCGCAACATTCACGCTGCGGCCTGACCTGATGAAATAACCCCGACCAGGGCGCCAGATGCTCTCGCAAACGCGCGACGACTTCATCACCCGCGACATTGGCCAGCATCACCCGCGAAGGTGTCGGCCAAGACTCGATCAGGGCGGAGAGTTCCGCTACCCGCGCGTGATCTACAGCCCCCCGTGCGAGCCACTGATCCCCGTCAAGGACACCCCATTTGATGCGACTGTTCCCGCTATCCAGACAGACAATCATCCGGCACTTCCTTCGGGGCGCACCCCAAGGGCACTTCCTTCGGGGCGCAGTGAGACGTCGCCAGAGAATATGCGTTCGATGCCATCGGCCGTCTCGATACGCAAGGCGCCTTCGTCATCGACACCCAGGCAGCGTCCGCGCAGAGGCGTGGCACCATCGTCGAGTATCTGGACGAGTTGCCCCTGCCACGCGTGATAATGCTGCCAGCCATCCTTCACCCCGGCAAAGCCAGACTCGGCGAATATCCCCAGAACCTCGGCCAGTTCGGCGAGAATGGCTGCAAACACCTGATGTCGCTCCGGCAACAACGGGCATGCCTGATTCAGGCCGGCTACCGGCTGGCCAGGATCGCCTTTCGGAACAAACAGGTTGACACCGATCCCGATGACCGCCTGTGCGCTTCGACGATCGGAAGATAGTTCAATGAGAATACCGGCCAGTTTGGCAAAGCGCTCGCCATCGGTAAGCAGGACATCGTTTGGCCATTTCAGGGCAATACCTTTGCCGCCGAGTTTTTCCAGCGCCCTCGCAAGTGCCAGACCCACCGCCAGGGACAAGCCGCCAAGGCGGGACAAGGGCAAGGAAAAACGCCATAACACCGAAAAGGTCAGACTCGCATCGGGCTGCGACAACCAGCTGCGACCGCGTCGCCCACGCCCGGCACGCTGACGGTCAGCAACAACCACCGTTCCCGACGGTGCCCCACGCTCGGCGCGCCGCATCAACTCGCTGCTCGTAGAATCGCATTCGTCCAGCGCGTCCACATCGAAACGCCCGGCCTGGTTGCCCAGCCGGGCCTTGAGCAGAACAGGATCGATCAGGGCCATGCAGCGGATTTTACTCCGCCGCCGACTCCTTGCCGCCGTCTATCCCCAATTCAGCGATTTTCCGGGTAATCGTGTTGCGCCCGATACCCAGCGCCACGGCGGCTTCAATACGCCGCCCACCCGTATGGGCCAGTGCCCGCGAGATCAGGATGCGTTCGAAGGTCTGCGCGAGCACTCCGTGCACATCAGGCACACCGCGCGCCAACAGGCGATCGACTTCGCCTTCCAGCGCGCTTTCCCAGTCGGTCGCCAGGGCCACCGGCATGCTTTCCCGCAGTTCCCCCGGCAAATCACCGATCTCAACCTGCTGCCCCGGCGCCATCACTGTCAGCCAGTGGCAGAGATTTTCCAGCTGACGGACATTGCCCTGGAAATCGAGCCCGCTCAGATACTTCAATGCGGCATCCGACAAACGCTTGGCCTCGACACCCAGCTCCCGTGCACTTTTTTGCAGGAAATGGCGGGTGAGAAGGGGAATATCCTCCCGTCGCTCACGCAATGACGGCAAACGAACACGAATGACGTTCAGGCGATGGAAAAGGTCTTCCCGGAAAAGCCCTTCCTTGACCCGGCTTTCCAGATTCTGATGCGTTGCGGCAATGACTCGAACATTGGCCTTGATCGGCGAATGCCCGCCAACCCGGTAAAAGTGACCATCCGAAAGCACGCGCAACAGACGGGTTTGCAGCTCGGAAGGCATGTCGCCAATTTCATCGAGGAAGAGCGTTCCCGTTTCCGCCTGCTCGAAACGCCCACGACGTTGCGCCTGTGCGCCGGTAAAGGCGCCGCGCTCGTGACCGAACAGTTCGGACTCCAAAAGATCCTTGGGGATCGCAGCCGTATTGATGGCGATGAAAGGCTTGTCGGCACGCGGGCTATGGCGATGCAGCGCGCGCGCGACCAGCTCCTTGCCCGAACCGGACTCGCCCGTAATCAACACCGTGGCATGCGAAAGGGCCAGACGACCGATAGCGCGAAACACTTCCTGCATGGCCGGCGCCTGCCCGAGAATCTCTGGCACCAAGCCCTCTTCTTCCATTGCACCACTTTGGTGCATTGACTCATCAACTGCACGACGAATAAGTTCGACGGCCTGGTCCACATCAAAGGGTTTGGGAAGGTATTCGAAAGCGCCTCCCTGGAAAGCAGCGACCGCGCTTTCCAGATCGGAGTAAGCCGTCATGATGATGACCGGCACCGAAGGAAAACGCGTCTTCACTTCCTGAAGCAACTCAAGCCCGGACTGGCCTGGCATGCGGATATCGGACATCAGCACCTGCGGTGGCTCGACCCCTTGTTCAAGCTGGGAAATCGCCTCCGTGGCCGAAGCGTAGCTCTTGAAAGGGATGCCCTCGCGACTCAGGGTCTTTTCCAGCACCCAGCGAATGGAGCGATCGTCATCTACGATCCATACCGGTTTCATATTTTTCAGGCTCATTTCGTGATCAGAATGGCCTTAACCCAAGCAAGACTCAGGCCTGTTCAACCGGCAAGCGCAGCGTAAATACCGTATTGCCTGGACGACTGGCGCAGTCGATCGTGCCGTGATGATGCTGGATGAAGTTCTGGGCGATGGTCAACCCAAGACCACTTCCACCTTCCCGGCCCGAGACCAGGGGATAGAACATCCGCTCACGAATGCTCTCGGGAATCCCCGGCCCGTCGTCGACCACCTTGATTTCCATGGCCAGGCGATATCGCTTCTTGGCCAGCGTCACCTGCCGCAGCGCACGTGTTCGCAGGATGATGCGACCTTCGCCCGCCATTGCCTGGGCCGCATTGCGCGCAATATTAAGGACAGCCTGAATCAGTTGCTCCCGGTCTCCCACCAGTTCCGGCAGACTGGTGTCGTAATCCCGCGATATATGCAGGGACCCGGGATATTCGGCCGTCAGCAGGCTGCGCACCCGTTCGAGAATTTCGTGAATATTCACCGTCGTCGGAAGCATCGCCCGATGCGGCGTAAGCAACCTTTGCATCAGGTCTTGCAGGCGATCCGCCTCCTTGATGATGACCTGTGTGTATTCCTTGAGCGACGGATTGGCCAGTTCATGTTCGAGCAACTGCGCCGCGCCACGAATCCCGCCGAGCGGATTCTTGATTTCGTGCGCCAGATTGCGGATCAGTTCACGACTTGCCTGCTGCTGTTCAATCAGACGCTCTTCGCGGGTTGCCGCCAGATGATGTTCGATAGGCTGCAACTCCAGCAGCAGTCGAACCCCGGCCGCTATATCCGGGCGCAAGGGAGTCACCGTGCAATTCAGATGCAACACCTCGCCATCGCTGCGCTGAAGCTGAATGTTCTGCCCCGTATAACCCCAGTTGTTGTTGAGACCATTATCCAGCGCACCCTGCAAGGTGGGGGAACAGGTACAGACGGCCGACAACTTCTTCCCGACAACGGCACGACCACTGATCGCCAGCAAGTTCTCACCGGCCGGATTGATATAACGGACGAGAAGCCCCTCGTCGATCAGAAGAACTGCCGACGCCAACAAATCAAGCCCGGCAAAGGAAGCGTGGGTAACGTTCATGATGCGCATTGTAGCGATTTATACCGCGCTTGCCTTACTGACCAATCGTTCATTATCATTGACCGACTGGCCATCAATCAAAAATCATGTCTATCCGACTTCGCTCCCCAAGCATCCTTCTTCTTGCCATGAGCACCTTGCTGGCTGGTTGCAAAGGGGGAGAGCCTCCAACACCGGCCAGTCGCGTTGTTCTGGTACAGGCAGCACAACCGGTTGCCGGAAAGTCCAGCCCGTTTACCGGAGAGATTCGCGCCCGACATGAGATCGACCTCGCCTTTCGTGTGGGTGGAAAAGTCATCGCCCGACTGGTCGACGCAGGCGCCGAGATCAAGGCCGGACAACCATTGGCCCGACTCGACCCGGCCGACCTGCAACTGAGCGCCAGTGCCGCGCGCGCCCAACTGGCGGCCGCAGAAAGTGAACTCGCAACAGCGCAGGCCGAACGGGAACGTTACGCCGGCCTGCTTGCCAAAAAATTCGTCAGTCAGGGAGCATTCGATGCCAAGGACAATGCCCTGAACACCGCCCGCGCGCGTCTCGAACAAGCGAAAGCCCAAAGCCAGATCAGCGGAAACCAGGCGTCCTACGGTGCTCTGAGCAGCGAATTCCCAGCCATTGTTACCGCCGTCCTCGCCGAAGCCGGACAGGTCGTCGGCGCCGGACAGCCGGTCATGCGCATCGCACGTCCGGAAGAAAAGGAAGTCGCCATAGCCATTCCCGAAAGCCGCCTCGCCGAAATCCGCAACGCAAAGGATATTTCGGTCAGCCTGTGGGCCGACCCGCAGCGACAGCTCAAGGGCGAGCTTCGCGAATTGGCACCGGCAGCTGATCCAGCCACGCGAACCTACGCCGCCCGTATCAGCCTGCTGGAGACCTCGCCCGAACTCCACCTCGGCATGACCGCCCGCGTCAGCATCGCAGACAACAGCAATGCCGGCGTTGAAATACCGTTGGGTGCCCTGGTCGACCAGGGCAAAGGCGCCAGCGTCTGGGTAGTAAACGCCGGCAAGGTGACCCCGCGCAAGGTCAAGCTTGGAGAATTCACCGAAAGCAGCGCCGTCATCAGTGAAGGCCTGCAAGCCGGGGAACTCGTGGTCATTGCGGGCATCAGCCGGCTGGTCGCCAACGAGAGCGTAGAAACCAGAATGGCTCCCAAACCGGCCGAGCAGCGCTAAGCCGTGAATCAGCGTTTCAACCTTTCCGACTGGACACTCCATCACCGCACGCTGGTCGGTTATTTCCTGTTCGCCATCGCGCTCATGGGCATCGTCGCGTATGGCAAGCTCAATCAGGCAGAAGACCCGCCCTTCACCTTCAAGGCCATGGTCATTCGCACCATGTGGCCCGGCGCCACAGCCCGCCAGGTCGAACAGCAACTGACCGAGAAGATCGAGAAGAAGCTGCAGGAAACCCCCTACATCGACCGCGTGTCGAGCTATTCGCGCCCCGGCGAATCGGTGGTCATTTTCTTTGCAAAGGACAGTACGCCAGCAGCCGCAGTACCTGACGTGTATTACCAGGTCCGCAAGAAACTCAACGATATCCGCCACACCCTGCCGGCCGGCGTGCAGGGGCCGTTCCCGAACGACGAGTTCGGTGACGTTTTTGGCAATATTTTCGCGTTGACCGCGGAAGGTCTCGATTACCCACAGCTAAAGGACGCCGCCGAGCATATCCGCGACGAGCTGCTGCACATACCGAACGTTGGCAAGGTTGAAATATTCGGCGCACAGGAAGAGCGGATTTACATCGACCTCTCCAACGCCAAGCTCGCCACCCTAGGCATTGATCAGGCAACGCTCATTCAAGCACTCAACCAGCAGAACGCCATCGCCGGGGCCGGATTTTTCGAAACACAGAGCGAACGCATCCAAATCCGTCCGGGCGGCGCCTTCGACAGCGTTCAGGCGGTTGCCGACACGCTGGTTCGCGCCGGCAACCGAAGTTTCCAGCTGGGCGACATCGCCACCGTCAAGCGCGGCATCATCGATCCGCCGGGCACGACCGTGCGCTACGGCGGCAAGTCGGCTCTGGCCATCGGGGTGACCATGGCAAAAGGCGGCGACATCATTGTTCTCGGCAAGGCGCTACGCGCCAAAATCGCCAGCCTGCAACGCAACTTGCCCGTTGGCCTCGAAATTGGCGAAGCCGTCAGCCAGCCTGATGCGGTCCGCCGCTCGGTCGACGCTTTTGTCCACTCACTAGCCGAGGCTGTACTCATTGTCCTGCTCGTCACCTTTGTCAGCCTGGGCGCACGCACCGGCATGGTGGTGGCCATCTCGATCCCGCTTGTTCTGGCCGCAACCTTTCTCGCCATGGACTTCTACAACGTTGGACTGCACAAGGTTTCACTCGGCGCACTGGTCCTTGCCCTGGGCCTGCTCGTCGATGATGCGATCATCGCCGTCGAGATGATGTGGGTCAAAATGGAGCAGGGCTGGGAGCGCACCCGCGCCGCTTCCTTCGCGTTCACCAGCACGGCCGGCCCGATGCTCTCCGGAACACTGGTTACCGTTGCCGGCTTCATTCCCATTGCCATAGCCAAATCATCAACTGGCGAATACGCGTTTGCCTTCTTTCAGATCAACGCCATCGCCCTGCTTATATCCTGGCTTGCAGCGGTCGTCGCCATTCCCTGGCTGGGCTACAAACTGCTCCCTGACCCGCGCGCGCCACGCACACCAGGACTGATCGACCGCCGCCTGCCCCGACTGGCAAAGACCCTGGAAAAAATTGGCCTGAATGGTCCTGCCCACGCCGAAGACCACGACGTGTACGGTACCGCCTTCTACAAGCGTTTCCGCCATCTGGTCAGCTGGTGTGTGGGCCACCGCTGGCTGGTCATCGGGGTAACTGTCGGTCTGTTTGCCCTGTCGATTGTCGGCATGGGCAAAGTGCAAAAACAGTTCTTCCCCAATTCGACACGACTGGAACTCACGGTCGAATTGCGGCTGCCGGAAGGAGCGTCACGAAACGCCATCGACGCCGAAACCCGCCGCCTTGAAACCTGGCTGGATCAGGACAATGCGGAACACCAGCAATTCGAACACTACATCGCCTACATGGGCGCCGGTTTGCCCCGTTACTATCTTGGCCTCGATCTCCAACTGCCAGCCAGCAACGTCGCCCAGGTCGTCATTCTGTCACGCAGCGTCGAGGCGCGCGAAGCATTGCGTGAACGCCTGATCAAACTGTTCGACAGCGGCGTTTTCCTGGCGCGAGGCAATGTCGCTCGCATTGAAAACGGCCCACCCGTAGGCTACCCCGTGCAATACCGCATTTCCGGCCAGAACATCGATACCCTTCGCGACATTGCCGGAGAAGTCTCCAGCGTCATGCGACAGGACGGCGAACTGTCCAACATCCACTTCGACTGGAGCGAGCTTTCCAAGGCTATCGACATCGACATCGACCAGGACAAGGCTCGCCTCCTTGGCGTTTCAAGCCAGGACATCGCTGCGCTGCTCAACATGACACTGAACGGTTATACGGTAACCAGCTATCGCGAAGGGGAGAAAACCATCGATGTCGTATTGCGTGGCGACCCTGAAACACGCACCCGGATCTCCAGCCTGGCAGAACTGTCCATCCCGACCCGCAGCGGAAAGAGTGTGCCGCTCAGCCAGATCGGCACACTCAAGCACGGCTTCGAGCCGGGGCTGATCTGGCGCCGTGACCGCCAACCGACGATTACCGTGCGCGCCAATCTCTATGGAAAGACACAACCCGCGACCATCGTTGATCGCCTGCAACCGGAAATCGGAAAAATCCAGGCCAAACTTCCGGAGGGCTACAAGATCGTCAATGGCGGCTCTGTGGAGGAATCGGCCCGTGGCTCGACATCGGTCATTGCCGGCGTGCCCCTTTTCATTCTGGCCGTGATCACCGTGCTGATGATTCAGTTGCAAAACGTATCGCGCGTCGTCATGGTACTGCTGACCGCACCACTTGGCCTTATCGGAATCGCACTCTTCCTGCTCGTTTTCAACCAGCCCTTCGGCTTCATGGCCTTGCTCGGCACGATTGCACTATTCGGGATGATCATGCGCAACTCGATCATTCTGGTCGACCAGATTGAACAGGATTTGGCCGCAGGAAAAGCACGTCAGGAAGCCATTGTGGAATCCACCGTACGGCGTTTCCGTCCCATCGTATTGACCGCGGCAGCTGCCGTACTGGCCATGATTCCCTTGTCGCGCAACGATTTCTTCGGACCGATGGCTGTTGCCATCATGGGCGGCCTGATTGTTGCCACAGCGCTCACCCTGCTCTTCCTGCCCGCCCTCTACGCCGCCTGGTACAAGGTTCGAACCAAAACCGCCTGATTAGCGCAGATTCGACAATTCCTTCTGGATTGCCTGAATATTACGCTCATGCTGGCCGACACGATCCCGATAGGGAGCAATGCGATCCGGCGCATTGGCTGGCGCCGGCAACGCCTGTTGCTGCGCCAGCTCCTTCTTGGCCTGGTCGAGGTTACGCTGTTCGGCAGCCAGTTCCTGCTCAAGAATGTGCTTGCGATCGTTATCCCGCGCCTTCTGGGTATCTTCCTGCACCTTCGGAAAACCGGCCGGTGTCGGGTTGGCCGCAGCCCCTGAAGATTTCCCCTTGGGCACAGGTACGGAGTTTTCCGGACTGCTGGCAATCGCCTTACAGTTCTTGTCCACACGAGTGTTCGAAATCAGCGTCCCGCCATTGGCATCGACGCACTTGTAGATGGTTTGGGCCGTGGCAGGCATGGCCAAAGCGGCAAGAAGCAAGACGGGTGCGCTACGTGTCATTGTCATCAATCCTCATAACTTTCCAAGTTTAACGGACAATGCAGAAAAAAGTAGACAAAAAAAGGGCGGGAATCCCCGCCCTTTCTGGCCAGCTGAAAAATCAGCAGCTGTAGTACAGGTCGAATTCGACCGGATGGGTCGTCATGCGAACCTTGTTCACTTCTTCCATCTTCAGGGCGATGTAGGCATCAATCCAGTCGTTGGAGAAGACGCCGCCCTTGGTCAGGTAGTCGCGGTCCTTGTCCAGCGAGGCCAGCGCTTCCTCGAGGGAGGCACAAACGGTCGGGATGGCTGCGTCTTCTTCCGGCGGCAGGTCGTACAGGTTCTTGGAAGCCGGATCGCCCGGGTGGATCTTGTTCTGGATACCGTCCAAGCCGGCCATCAGCAGCGCGGCAAAGCACAGGTACGGATTGGCGATCGGATCCGGGAAGCGGGTTTCGATACGACGTGCCTTGGTCGAGGCGACGAACGGGATACGGATGGAAGCGGAGCGGTTCTTGGCGGAGTAGGCCAGCTTGACCGGAGCTTCGTAGTGCGGGACCAGACGCTTGTAGGAGTTGGTACCCGGGTTGGTGATCGCGTTCAGGGCCTTGGCGTGCTTGATGATGCCGCCGATGTAGAACAGGGCCAGTTCGGACAGGCCGGCGTAGCCGTCACCGGCGAACAGGTTCTTGCCGTCCTTCCAGATGGACTGGTGAACGT
>CAZOWA010000060.1:0-16308 GCA_964583695.1 uncultured Dechloromonas sp. | reverse complement strand
CATCGAGAATCATCTTGACCGCAAAATCAGCATCCTTCGCCACCAACTGCGGAAATCGCTCCGCAAGCCGGGCGATGAGCTCGGATTTGGTCATGCTTTTTGCCTTATCAGCCTTGCTGGTTGAGCTTGGCCTTCAACAGGGCACCCAGGTTGGTCGTACCGGAAGCAGCGGAAGCGGATTCAGAAGCAAGCTTCTGCATGGCTTCGTGCTGTTCGGCACTGTCCTTGGCCTTGATGGACAGGTTGATGCCACGGGTCTTGCGATCCACGTTGATGATCATGGCCTCAACGGTATCGCCCACCTTCAGGTGTTGCGACAGGTCGTCGATACGATCACGCGAGAACTCGGAAGCACGCAGGTAGCCTTCGTTCTCACCATCCAGCGTCAGCACGGCGCCACGAGCGTCGACTGACTTGACGGTGCAGTTCACGATGCTGTTCTTCTCGTGGGTGGCGATGAAGTTGGTGTAGGGGTCACCTTCCATCTGCTTGACGCCGAGGGAAATGCGCTCCTTCTCGACATCGATGCCGAGAACCAGGGCTTCAACTTCGTCACCCTTCTTGAAGTTGCGGATGGCTTCTTCGCCGGTCGCAGACCAGGACAGGTCGGACAGGTGAACCAGACCGTCAATGCCGCCAGGCAGGCCAATGAAGATACCAAAGTCGGTGATCGACTTGATGGCACCACGGACCTTGTCGCCCTTCTTGTGGTTCATCGCGAAGTCATCCCACGGATTCGGCTGGCATTGCTTCATGCCCAGCGAAATACGGCGACGCTCTTCGTCGATTTCAAGAATCATGACTTCGACTTCATCACCCAGGGAAACAACCTTGGACGGATGAACGTTCTTGTTGGTCCAGTCCATTTCGGAAACGTGAACCAGGCCTTCGATGCCTTGTTCGATTTCAACGAATGAACCGTAGTCGGTCAGGTTGGTAACCTTGCCGAACAGGCGGGTACCAGCCGGGTAACGGCGGGCAATACCAACCCACGGATCGTCGCCCAGTTGCTTCATACCCAGGGAGACACGATTCTTCTCGGCATCGAACTTGAGGATCTTGGCGGTCACTTCGTCACCGACGTTGAGCACTTCGCTCGGGTGACGGACACGGCGCCAAGCCAGGTCGGTGATATGCAGCAGACCATCGATGCCGCCCAGGTCGACGAATGCACCGTAGTCGGTGATGTTCTTGACGATACCCTTGACGACGGTACCTTCCTTGAGGTTCTCGAGAAGCTTTTCGCGATCCTTGTCAGCGGTGGCTTCGAGCACGGCACGGCGCGACATCACGACGTTGTTGCGCTTGCGGTCAAGCTTGATGACCTTGAACTCCATGGTCTTGCCTTCGTACGGCGTGGTGTCCTTGACCGGACGCATGTCGACGAGGGAGCCCGGCAGGAAGGCGCGGACGCCGTTGGACATGACGGTCAGACCGCCCTTGACCTTGCCGGTGATGGTACCGGTAACCAGGGAGTTGTTGTTCAGGGCTTCTTCCAGGAAGTTCCAGGCGGCGATGCGCTTGGCGCGATCGCGGGACAGGCGCGTGGCGCCGTAGCCGTCTTCCAGCATTTCGATGGCAACTTGAACAAAGTCGCCCACCTTGACTTCGATTTCGCCCTGATCATTCAGGAATTCTTCGAGCGGAACATAGGATTCCGATTTCAGGCCGGCATTGACCACAACGAAATTGTGATCGATGAGCACCACTTCTGCAGTGATGACTTCGCCTTGACGCATTTCCTGGCGAGCCAGGGATTCTTCAAATAGTTGAGCAAAAGATTCCATTGACGGAGAGAACTTTCATGCCACGAATCGCTAAATCCACGGCGGGTTAGAGTTGAAAACACACCGCCGATCGGCCGATCGGCGACGCCTTACTGCAATGCCTGCCTGCTCCACATCAACACCTGATTCACAGCTTCTTCGATCGTCAGTGACGTGGTATCCAGCAGTTTGGCATCATCTTCCTGCCTGAGCGGCGCCACGCTACGCTGGGAATCCCTAGCGTCGCGCTGCTGCAGGTCAAGCAGAAGGGTGGAGAGGTTAGCAGATAAACCTTTTTCGATCAACTGCTTATAGCGACGTTCAGCCCTCGCCTCGGCGCTCGCCGTCAGGAAGACCTTGAGTGGCGCATGCGGGAAAACCACCGAGCCCATGTCGCGTCCATCGCCGACCAGGCCAGGCGCCTTGTTGAAAACCCGTTGACGGAACAGCAAGGCATCGCGAACCGCAGGCAGGGAGGCCACTTTCGAAGCACCGGCAGACATCTCCTCAGTTCGGATGGCATCACCGACCGGCACTCCATCCAGATAAATCTCGGTTTCGGAAAACTCGACGGCAAGCCCAGCGGCAACGGCGGCGACTGCCGGCTCGTCCGACCAATCGATGCCGGCTCGCGAGGAAGCCAGTGCAGTCAGGCGATAGAGTGCGCCGGAATCCAGATAGGCAAAACCCAGCGCCCTGGCCACACGTGCCGCCACCGTTCCCTTGCCTGAAGCCGAAGGACCGTCGATGGCGATGACCGGGGCTGAACGCGTGACTGAAGCGAACGATTCGAAATAATCGGGAAAGGTCTTGGCAACGCAGGCCGGATCATTGATACGCAAGGACGTCGCAAAGGCGGCAAGCGAAAAACACATGGCCATGCGATGGTCGTCGTAGGTATCGATCACCGCCGGGTGCAACTGAGCCGGCGTGATGCGGATGAAATCGGCACCCTCTTCGACTTGTGCACCAAGCTTCCTCAACTCCGTGGCCATGGCGGCAATCCGGTCAGTTTCCTTGACCCGCCAGCTCGCGATATTGCGCAGGGTCGTCGTTCCCTTGGCAAACAGTGCCGTCGTAGCCAGCGTCATGGCCGCGTCCGGGATATGGTTGCAATCCAGATCAACCGCCCGCAACCCGCCTTGCGGCGCACGCGCTTCCATCCAGTTTGGCCCGGCTTCGATCACCGCCCCCATCTGAGCCAGCGCTTCGGCAAACCTGACGTCGCCCTGAATGGAATCACGCCCCACTCCTTCAACGCGCACCGGCCCACCACCAATCGCCCCGAGAGCGAGGAAATAGGACGCCGAAGAAGCATCGCCCTCGACATAAATGGTGCCTGGCGACACGTAACGACTGCCGGATCGCACTGTGAAGCGCTGCCAGCCATCACGTTCGACGACCACCCCAAAGCGCGCCATCGTTGCCAGGGTAATTTCAATGTAGGGCTTGGAAATCAGCTCCCCCAGCACCTCGACCACCACGGTCTCACCGGTAAGTGGCAGCGCCATCAGCAGGCCGGTCAGGAACTGGCTGGACACATCGCCGCGCACCTTGACCACACCGTCCGGACAAATTCTGGCCGGTTTAAGCTGCAGCGGCGGATAACCTTCATTGCCGAGATAAGTCACGTCGGCACCAAGCTGGCGCAGGCCATCGACCAGATCACCGATGGGGCGCTCATGCATGCGGGCAACCCCCTTCAAAACATAGTCGCCGCCAGCCAATGCCAGGGCGGCGGTCAGTGGGCGAAAAGCCGTGCCGGCATTACCGAGGAAGAGCTCGGCCTGTTTTACGGAAAACGCACCGGCGCAGCCGGTAATTTTCCAGTTACTCCCACCAAGATCGACCACCCCGACGCCCAGCGTTGAAAGCGCCTCAAGCATGCGCTCCGTATCATCGGAAGAAAGCAGGTCGCACACCTGCGTTTCCCCTTCCGCCAAGGCTGCCAGCAGAAGGACACGGTTGGAAATGCTTTTCGATCCCGGCAGGCGAATGACGCCGGTGGCCGAGATCTGCTGCGGAAGATCGATGAATTCCATGATGGGGGCGGATGCGAAAAAACGCCCAGTGTACCCGTGCTGGCGCGAAGACCGAAGCCCTTCAAGGATATTGGGCGTCAAGTAGGCATCGTCCTGATGCAATACCAGGCTCAGGAATGCCGGTTTTCGCGGAGCAACCCCAGCAGATACTGCCCATACGGATTTTTCAGCATTGGCCGAGCAAGCATTTCCAGTTGAGCTGCGTCAATCCATCGGCTGTGGTAGGCAATTTCTTCAGGACACGCAACTTTCAGCCCCTGAC
Source organism: uncultured Dechloromonas sp. (assembly GCA_964583695.1). Lineage (GTDB taxonomy): Bacteria > Pseudomonadota > Gammaproteobacteria > Burkholderiales > Rhodocyclaceae > Azonexus. The sequence goes on along the minus strand of CAZOWA010000060.1, from coordinate 12,238 downwards.
GCCTTTCGATGGTGGCGATGAACTGACTGGCATCGAGCAGGCTTTCGTGTGTTCCGGTGTCAAGCCAGGCGTGGCCACGTCCGAGAACCTGCACGTTCAATTTACCGCGTTTCAGATAGACATTATTGACATCGGTGATTTCAAGTTCGCCGCGCGCAGACGGGCGCAGCTCGCGAGCGATGTCGATGACCTCGTTGTCGTAGAAATACAGCCCAGTCACTGCATAGCTGGATTTCGGTGCAGCCGGTTTTTCTTCCAGGCTTACCGCCCGTCCGCCGGCGTCGAACTCGACCACTCCGTAGCGTTCCGGATCATGAACATGGTAGGCAAACACGGTGGCACCACTGGTTTGCGCATCGGCAGCCAGTAGGTCATTGGAAAACTCGTGGCCATAAAAAATATTATCTCCGAGCACGAGGGCACAGTCCCCATTACCCACGAATTCGCGACCGATGATGAAGGCTTGGGCCAGCCCGTCCGGGCTGGGCTGAACCGCATAGCAGAGACTCAACCCCCACTGACTGCCATCGCCAAGAAGCTGTTGGAAGCGGGGCGTATCCTGCGGGGTGGAAATGATCAGAATTTCCCGAATGCCGGCCAGCATCAGCGTGCTCAGAGGGTAGTAGATCATCGGCTTGTCATAGATCGGCAACAGCTGTTTGGAAACAGCAAGTGTTGCCGGATGCAGCCGGGTACCGGCGCCGCCGGCGAGAATGATGCCCTTGCGCATGATGTGTCCTTGAAGTCAGAGAATCTGTTGCAGCACGTGGTCCAGCCCGCTTTGCCAATCGGGCAGGAGCAGCCCGAAAGTGTTGCGCAGGTGGCTGGTATCGAGCCGGGAATTGCTTGGCCGGGGCGCCGGCAGCGGGTAATCGGCCGTGGCGATGGGCAGCACGTCATCCGCCGTCAGCTTGAGCGGCTTGCCGGCCGCCATGGCGGCCCGGACCACGGTCTGGGCGTATTCGTGCCAGGTCGTGCAACCGCCGGCGACCAGGTGATACAGGCCAAACGGAAAGCCGGTGCGCCCCTCGCGCCGATAACGCCCGATCACCTGCGCCGTGACATCCGCCAGCAAGGCCGCCGAAGTCGGCGCGCCGAACTGGTCGGCGACGATCTTCAAGCTTTCACGCTCGCCGGCCAGGCGCAACATGGTCTTGGCGAAATTCCCGCCATGCGCGCCAAACACCCAACTGGTGCGAAAAATCAGATGATCCGCCCCACTCGCCTGCAAGGCCCGCTCACCAGCCAGCTTGGTCTTGCCATAGACACTCTGCGGATTGGGCACATCGGCCTCCGTATAAGCGCCCTGCCCGGCCCCGTCGAACACATAGTCGGTCGAATAATGAATGACCAGGGCGCCCAGCCGGGCGGCGGCTTCACCGAAAACACCCGGCGCCACGCCATTGACCGCCTCGGCCAGCGCCGGCTCCGATTCCGCCTTGTCCACCGCCGTATAGGCCGCCGGATTGACGATGATCTGCGGCTTGACCTCGGTCACCAGGCGCCGGATCGCATCGGCATCAGCCAGGTCGCATTCATGATGATCCACCGCCACCACCTCGCCCAGCGGCGCCAAGGCGCGCTGAAGTTCGAAGCCGACCTGGCCGTGCTTGCCTGTAAGCAATATCTTCATGATCAGGCGCTGTACTGCTTGCCGACCCAGTTCTGATAAGCCCCGCTCGTCACGTTGGCCACCCAGGTCTGGTTATCCAGATACCACTGCACCGTCTTGCGAATGCCCGTCTCGAACGTCTCGGCCGGCTTCCAGCCCAGTTCGCGCTCGATCTTGGTCGCATCGATGGCATAGCGGCGGTCGTGGCCCGGGCGATCCTTGACGTAAGTGATCTGCTCCTTGTACGGCCTGCCGTCTGCACGCGGGCTCAACTCGTCGAGGATGGCGCACAGCGTATGCACGACATCGAGATTCGGCTTCTCGTTCCAGCCGCCCACGTTGTAGGTCTCACCCAGCTTGCCGGCCTCCAGCACGCGGCGGATGGCGCTGCAATGATCCTTGACGTAGAGCCAGTCGCGAATCTGCTGACCGTCGCCATAGATGGGCAGCGGCTTGCCGGCCAGCGCGTTGTGGATGACCAGCGGAATCAGCTTTTCCGGGAAATGGAAAGGACCATAGTTGTTGGAACAATTGGTCGTCAGCACCGGCAAGCCATAGGTATGGTGATAGGCACGGACCAGATGGTCAGACGCCGCCTTGCTCGCCGAATACGGGCTGTTCGGCTCGTACTGGTTGGTTTCGGTGAAAGCCGGATCGTCCTTCGACAGCGAACCGTAAACCTCATCGGTGGACACATGCAAAAACCGGAATTCATTTTTGGCCGAATTTTCGAGTTGACCGTGGAAAGCCCGCACCGCCTCCAACAAACGGAAAGTACCGACGATATTCGTCTGGATGAAATCCTCCGGCCCGTGAATACTGCGATCCACATGCGACTCCGCCGCAAAATTCACCACCGCACGCGGCTTGTGCTCGGCCAGCAGCTTCGAAACCAGATCGAAATCCCCAATGCTGCCCTTGACGAAGATATGCCGGGCATCGCCATCAAGCGAAGCCAGATTCTCCAGATTGCCGGCGTAAGTCAACGCATCAAGGTTGATGACAGGTTCATCGGACTGGGCCAGCCAGTCCAAAACGAAATTACTGCCGATAAAGCCGGCTGCACCGGTGACAAAAATCATGGATTAACTTGTGCTCAATAAAGGTTTCGATTCTATCGCGAACCCTACTCTTCCCGAAGCCGCATAAAACTCGCGAATCTCGGCAGGCCGCCTGACGTAAGTTGGCGATAGCGATAAGTCACGACCGCACCGATCGGCGGCGGATTTCTCCGCTGCGTGTCGGAAAACCCGGTGCCCAGTGAAAATATCCTGCCATCCGCGGCACGCACGCGCAGCGCGCCCATCATGCCCGCGTACCTGCCCTTGCCCGGCGAATATCCGATCACTTCCGCTTCCGCATCGAGAAAAGGCTTCAGCTTGAGCAAGGTGTCGCTACGCCCAGTTTCGTAAGGCGCATCGGCACGATGCAGCATCAATCCCTCGCCGCCGGCCTTGACCACATCGCTTAGCATTTTTTGCAATATTTTCGGGTTGACCGTGGAAGTTTGCTCAATGGCGCCCAGCCAGGGCACATTGGCCTGGCGAACGATGGCGACGATACGTTCACTGCGTTGACGGAAATTCCCGGCCCCATCGGGCAACTCGAAAATCATGTAGCGTACCTGGCGCCATTCCGCATCATCCGGCACTTCCCGACGAACGATACCGGAGAGTCGCTCGAAGCTTCCCCGCCCCAACCATAACTCGCCATCCAGCGGCTGCCTGGGCAAACCTTCGAGAAACCAGTCCGGGGCATGCACTTGATTGCCGCTGCGAAAACGCAGCGTCTTGCCATCCCAGACAGCGCGCACGCCATCAAGTTTCTCGCTGACCAGATACTGGCTGACGTCGATCCCGTCGCGATAGACATTGGCCAGCAGAATGGCTGGCGGTGCGGGCAAGGCACAAAACGGCAGAAGCAACAGAATCACCCCCAGCCAGAGCGCCCGGTGCCACGCCATGGCTATCCTTCGCCAGCCCAGTCGCGCCTTGCCTGGCGGGCGATGCCGAAGATTTCCTCGAGGCGCTCGCCATCATTTGCTGCAAGAGCAACACGCAGATCGTCAAGCTGCGCCCGGTAGCTGTCGAGTTCGCCAAGCAGCGCCGTACGGTTGGCGAGACAGATGTCGCGCCACATTTCAGGATGGCTGGCAGCGATTCGCGTGAAATCGCGGAAACCTGAGGCGGCAAAAGTAAAGAAAATGTTGGCATCCTCGCGCACAGCGAGATCGTGCACCAATGCGAACGAGAGCAGATGCGGCAAATGGCTGACCGCCGCAAAAACCCGGTCATGCGCTTCCGGCGTCAATTCATAGATATCGGCACCGCATAGCGACCAGGCGCGCTTGATGTGATCCAGCGCATCGTCCGAGTTTTCCGACAGCGGCGTAACCACGACCTTTTTACCCTGATACAGATCCCAGCGCGCAGCGGCCGGGCCGCTGTTCTCGGCGCCGGCAATCGGGTGCGCCGGGACGAACTGCCCGATCCGGTCGCCAAAGGCGGCACGCGCCGCGGCAACCACGTCGCCCTTGGTCGAGCCACCATCGGTGATGATGGTATTGGGGCCGAGGTAGGGCGCGATGCGTTCAAATATTTCCGGCATCTGGGCAACGGGCGTTGCGACCAGAATGATATCGGCATCCTCGATCTCGTGCGTCGGATTGATACCGGCCCGGTCGATCACGCCCAGTTGCTGCGCTGCCCGCAAAGTCGCCGGCGTCCGGCCGAAACCGACGATTTCCTCGACTGCACCGGCCTCCTTGAGCGCCAGCGCGAAGGAACCGCCGATCAGGCCGGTACCGAAGACGACGACTTTACCGAACTCGGACATTTAGAGAGCCTTCTCCAGCGCCTCCAGGAAGCGGGCATTTTCCTCCTCGGTACCGATCGTGACGCGCAGCCACTCGGGCAGACCGTAACCGGCAATCGGCCGCACGATGACGCCCTGCTGCAGCAGCTTCTGGTTGACCGCTGCGGCATCTCCCGCCTTGAAGGTGACGAAATTCCCGTGCGGCTTGATGTATTCCAGACCCAGCTTTTCCAGGCCGGCGACGATCTGTACCATGCCGCTGCGGTTGAGTTCGTAACTGGCGCGCAGGAATTCATCGTCACCGAGCGCAGCGAGCGCACCAGCGAGCGCCAGGTTATTGACGTTGAACGGTTGGCGGACACGATTCATCAGATCGACCACTTCAGCCGAAGCCAGCGCGTAACCAATGCGCAGACCGGCCAGACCGTAGATTTTCGACATCGTGCGGCAAACGACCAGATTGGGGAAATCCTTGATCCAGCCAGCGACATCGACGCGATCCGCGGGCGGCAAGTATTCGTTGTACGCTTCGTCGAGCACGACGACCACATCCTTCGGCACACTTTCGAGGAAGGCGCGCACTTCCGGATAAGGCAGGAAGTTGCCGGTCGGGTTGTTCGGATTGGCGATCCAGATCAGGCGCGTATCGGGGCGGATCGCGGCACGCATCGCGGCGAGATCGTGACCGTAATTTTTGGCCGGCACGGCGATCAGTTCCGCACCAGTCGACAGCGTCGCCAGCGGGTAAACGGCGAAGGCATGCTGGGCAAAAATGGCCGAACGGCCCGGCGCCAAGAAGACGCGGGCGATCAGGTCAAGCACGTCGTTGGAACCGTTGCCGAGCACGACCTGGTTTTGCGCCACGCCAGCCTTGGCGGCAACCGCCTTGATCAGGTCGAACTGGTCGGGATAGCGCTCGACACCGTCAATCGCCGCCTGCACCGCCAATTTCGCCTTCGGGCTCATGCCCAGCGGATTCTCGTTGGAAGCCAGCTTGACGATGCTTTCGACCGGAATGCCCATTTCGCGAGCCAGTTCGGTGATCGGCTTGCCCGGCTGGTAAGGAGAAATCGCGCGCACATAGGGCAGCGCCTGTTCGACAAGACTCATGCGGTATTCCTTAAAAAACGGCGACCGGGTAAGACCCGAGAATTTTCAGATAGGCGGCGTTCTTGGCCAGCCCGTCGAGCGCCGCCTTGACGGCCGGCTCGTCGCGATGACCTTCGACATCGACGTAAAAAACGTATTCCCACAGCGCATTGCGCGCCGGCCGCGACTCGAGGCGCGACATCGAAACACCACTCTGCGAGAAAGGCATCAGCAGTTCGTGCAGGGAACCGGTGCGGTTCGGCGCCGACATGATCAGCGAGGTCTTGTCGCGTCCGGACGGGCCGGCATCGTGCTTGCCGAGGACGATGAAACGCGTCGTGTTGTTCGGCTCGTCTTCAATATTTGCGACCAGTTTGGGCAACTTGAAGCGTTCCGCAGCCGCCTCTCCGGCAATGGCTGCGACACCGGTTTCTTCGCTGGCCATTTGCGCTGCCAACGAATTGCTCGCCACGGAAATGCGTGGCACGCCGGGCAGGTTGTGGTTGAGCCATTCGTGGCACTGGGCCAGGGACTGGGCGTGCGAATAGACCTTGGTGATCTTGCCGAGATCGGTCTCGTTCGAGAGCAGGTTCTGGTGAATGCGCAGCACCACTTCGCCACAAATCTTCAGCTGTGTGCCGAGCAGCAGGTCCATCGTACGGCCAACCGCGCCCTCGGTGGAGTTTTCCACCGGAACCACGGCGTAATGTGCATGTCCGGATTCAACTTCGCGGAACACATCGTCGATCGACGCTTGCGGCAAGAGACGGGCGGCGTGCCCGAAATGCTTGGTGGCGGCGCTGCCGGTAAAGGAACCGAGCGGGCCGAGGAAGGCGATGCCAAGCGGCTCTTCGAGCGACAGGCAGGCCGACATCACTTCGCGGAAGAAGAAGGTGATGTTCTCGCCGGGCAGCGGGCCGGGATTGGCTTCCTGCAAGCGGCGCAGCACCTGCGCCTCGCGCTCCGGACGGTAGATGTGGCCGGCTTCGCCATGCTCGGCCTTGATCTCGCCGACCTTCTGGGCGCAGCGGGCGCGCTCGTTGAGCAGTTTCAGGAGCTCGCCGTCAATGCGGTCGATATCGGCACGAACGCCAGCCAAAGCCTTGGTGAGATCGTCGCTCATCGCTTTTTACCCGTTGCGTCTGGCAAAATCATTCATGAAATCGACCAGCACCTGCACGCCTTCGAGCGACACGGCGTTGTAGATCGAGGCGCGCATGCCGCCCACAGACTTGTGCCCCTTGAGCGAAGCGAGGCCGGCCGCCTTCGATTCGGCCAGAAACGCCGCGTCGAGCTCCGGATTAGCCAGCACGAACGGCACATTCATGCGCGAACGGCAATCCACGTCCACAGGATTGATGTAAAAACCGCCGGACTGATCGATGGCCGAATACAAAATATCGGCTTTTTTCGCGTTGACCGCAGCAATGCCTTCCAGACCGCCCCGCTTCTTCAGCCACTGGAAAACCAGGCCGGCAATGTAGATGCCGTAAGTCGGCGGCGTGTTGAGCATGGAACCGTTCTCGGCCATCACCGCGTAATCCATCACGGTCGGAATGGTCAGCGGTGCCATGCCGAGCAGGTCTTCGTGAACGATGACCAGCGTCAGACCGGACGGGCCGATATTCTTCTGCGCACCGGCGTAGATCAGGCCGAATTTTTCGACCGGCACCGGCCGCGACAAAATGTGCGACGACATGTCGGCGACCAGCGGCACGCCGGTATCGGCGATGCGCTCGGCGGGAATTTCGACGCCGTGGATGGTCTCGTTGGTGCACACGTGCAGGTAGGCTGCAAACGGGTCGAGCTTGATTTCCTCGGCCGTCGGCAGGCGGGTGAAATGGCTGTCCTTCGTATTCGCCGCGCAACGCACGCTACCGATGCGCCCGGCTTCCTTGAAGGCCTTTTCCGACCACGAGCCGGTCACGATGTAATCGGCCGAACGTCCGGCCAGCAGGTTCATCGGGATCTGCGCGAACTGCTGCGTTGCGCCACCCTGCAGGAACAGCACCTTGTATTGTTTCGGGATACCCATCAGTTCGCGCAGGTCAGCTTCGGCCTGGTCGAGAATGGACATGAATTCCTTGCCGCGGTGGCTCATCTCCATGACGCTGCAACCCGCGCCATGCCAGTCGAGCAGTTCCTCCTGCGCCTGCCTGAGAACCTCTTCAGGAAGCGCAGCCGGACCGGCACTGAAATTCCAGATACGGCTCATCAAACAGCTCCTTCGTCGCTATTGCCACCCTCGCTGCCCTCGCCGGCTGGCGCTTCGCCACCACCGGCTACCGGTACTTCACCAGTCACGTCGCCTTCAACCCCGGCTTCCGCTTCGGATTCAACGACGGACTCCGCAACCTTCTCGAGACCCGCCAGCTTTTCGCCTTCATCCAGCGAAATCAGCGTCACGCCCTGCGTTGCCCGTCCCATGCCACGAATTTCGGCAACACGGGTACGGATCAGCACGCCGCCGGTGGTAATCAGCATGATTTCGTCTTCATCGCCGACCAGCTTGGCACCCACCACGATGCCGTTGCGCTCGCTGTCGGCAATGGCGCGCACGCCCTGCGTACCGCGACCGGAATGGCGGAAGTCGGCAAGCACGGTACGCTTGCCATAACCGTTTTCGGTGGCGACCAGCACGGTCTGCTGATCGTTTTCAGCGACAAGCAGCGAGATGACCGATTGTCCTTCCTGCAACTTCATGCCGCGCACGCCACGGGCGCCGCGACCCATCGGACGGACATCCTCCTCGTCGAACCAGACGGCCTTGCCGGCGTTGGAAACGAGCACGATATCGCTGGTCCCGCTGGTCAGCTCGACGCCAATCAGGTAATCCCCCTCGTCCAGCGTCACGGCAATGATGCCGGCCTTGCGCGGATTGGAGTAATCGGACAGCGGGGTCTTCTTGACCGTACCCATGACCGTGGCCATGAACACGTACTGGTCGTCGGAGAATTCCTTGACCGGCAGCACCGCGTTGATGCGCTCGCCCTCTTCCAGCGGGAAGAGATTGACGATCGGCTTGCCGCGGCTGTTGCGGCTCCCCTGCGGTGCCTCGTAAACCTTGAGCCAGTAGCAACGGCCGCGATTCGAGAAGCACAGGATGTAATCGTGGGTGTTGGCCACGAACAGGTGATCGACGAAATCCTCTTCCTTGATCGCTGCCGCCTGCTTGCCGCGGCCACCACGACGCTGGGCGCGGTAGTCGGCCAGCGGTTGGGCCTTGATGTAGCCGCCGTGCGAGAGGGTGACGACCATGTCCATCGGCGTGATGAAATCCTCGATGCCCAGTTCCTGTGTATGCAGCACGATCTCGGAACGGCGCTCGTCGCCGAACTGTTCGCGGATCGCCGTCAGTTCAGTGACGATGATTTCGGTAATGCGTGCCGGCTTGGCCAGGATGTCGAGCAGATCGAGGATCCTGGCCATGACGTCCCTGTATTCGCTGACGATCTTGTCCTGTTCCAAGCCGGTCAGGCGTTGCAGACGCAGTTCGAGAATAGCCTGGGCCTGGGCATCGGACAGGCGGTAGCCCTGCGCAGACAAACCGAATTCCCGCGCCAGACCCTCCGGACGCGAAGCATCCGAAGCCGCACGCACGAGCATTTCCTCGACCACCGGACTGCGCCAGGTGCGCTCCATCAGGCCGCGCTTGGCGTCCGGCGGCGTCGGTGCAGCCTTGATCAGCGCGATGATTTCATCGACGTTGGACAGCGCCACCGCCAGACCTTCAAGGATATGGCCACGTTCGCGCGCCTTGCGCAGTTCGTAAACCGTGCGACGGGTAACCACTTCACGACGATGCGACAGGAAGCACTCGAGCAACTGCTTGAGGTTCAGCAAACGCGGCTGGCCATCGACCAGCGCCACCATGTTCATGCCGAAGGTATCCTGCAACTGCGTCTGCTTGTACAGGTTGTTGAGAATGACCTCGCCGACTTCGCCGCGCTTGAGCTCGATGACGATGCGCATGCCGGACTTGTCCGACTCGTCGCGGATGTCGGAAATGCCTTCGATTTTCTTCTCGTTAACCAGTTCGGCGATCTTCTCGATCAGCGACTTCTTGTTCACCTGGTACGGAATCTCGTCGACGATGAGCGCCTGACGGTCACCCTTGCCGATGTCTTCGAAATGAGTGCGGGCGCGCATGACGACGCGACCACGGCCGGTCTTGTAGCCTTCGCGCACGCCCATCACACCGTAGATCAGCGCCGCCGTCGGAAAATCAGGCGCCGGAACGTGTTCAATGAGCTCGTCGATGGAAATTCCCGGATTCTCAAGCAGTGCAAGGCAGCCGGAAATCACTTCATTAAGGTTGTGCGGAGGAATATTGGTCGCCATCCCGACCGCGATCCCGGACGAACCGTTAATCAGCAGATTCGGAATGCGCGCCGGCATGACCAGCGGCTCATTTTCCGAACCGTCGTAGTTCGGCCCGAAATCGACCGTTTCCTTGTCGAGGTCTTCGAGCAACTGGTGGCCAATCTTGGCCATGCGGACTTCCGTGTAACGCATTGCCGCCGCGCTGTCGCCGTCGACCGAACCGAAGTTGCCCTGACCGTCCACCAGCATGTAGCGCAGCGAGAAATCCTGCGCCATGCGGACAATGGTTTCATAAACCGCCGAGTCGCCGTGCGGGTGGTATTTACCGATCACGTCACCGACGATACGCGCCGATTTTTTATAAGCCTTGTTCCAGTCATTATTCAGCTCATGCATCGCGAACAATACCCGACGATGCACCGGCTTCAGGCCGTCACGCGCATCTGGCAGTGCCCGGCCGACGATTACGCTCATCGCATAATCAAGATAGGAACGCCGCATCTCGTCTTCGAGGCTGATCGGCAGAGTTTCTTTGGCGAATTGGTCCATGTCTCACTTCGCACCGCTTGCGCGATGCCTTGTTGGTTGAATCGAGCGTAATTTGCTATTTTAACACGCGACAACCACCTGACAGACGCCGTTTCATGACACCAACACCTGAAAATATCGACCTTCTCATCGAAGCACGCTGGATCGTTCCCGTCGAACCGGAAGTCGTACTCAGGGACCATGCCGTTGCCATCAATAACGGCCGCATTGTGGCACTACTCCCTGCCAGCCAGGCGCGCAGCCGTTTCAAGGCAAGCCAGCGGGTGACACTGAATGACCACGCCCTCATCCCAGGGCTGGTCAATCTGCATACGCACGCGGCCATGTCGCTGATGCGCGGACTGGCCGACGACCTACCGCTCATGGAGTGGCTGCAAAAACACATCTGGCCGGCCGAAGCCGAACACATGTCGCACCGTTTCGTCCATGACGGAACACTGCTCGCCTGCGCCGAAATGCTCAAGGGCGGCATCACCTGCTTCAACGACATGTATTTCTTTCCCGACGCCGCAGCTTCGGCAGCCGCCCAACTTGGCATGCGCGCCATGCTCGGCATTACCACACTGGAATTTCCGACCCCCTATGCCAGCGATGCCGAAGACTACATCAACAAAGGGCTGGCTGTTCGCGAAACCTGGCTCAACCATCCGCTGATCGGCTTCTGCCTCGCGCCACACGCCCCCTACACCGTCTCGGACGCCACCTTCGAACGCATCCTTACATTATCGGAGCAGCTCAACCTGCCCATCCATTGCCACGTCCACGAAACACGACACGAAATCGAGGAAAGCAAAAACCAGCACGGGCAAACGCCGCTCGCTCGCCTGAAAAAACTCGGTTTGCTCGGCCCCGGATTCATCGGTGTTCACGCAGTACACATGGACGAGGAAGAATTGCAGATGGTCGCTGAGGCCGGTGCCAGCATTGCGCACTGCCCGACCTCCAACCTCAAACTGGCCAGCGGCATAGCCCCCCTGACCCGCATGCAGCAACTGGACATCAATACAGGCTTGGGCACCGACGGAGCCGCAAGCAACAACCGCCTTGATATCTTTTGGGAAATGCGCCTGGCAGCGTTGCTGGCAAAAGGATCCAGCGGCGATGCATCAGCCTTGCCTGCCCGCGAAATCCTGCGCATGGCCACCCTGAATGGCGCCCGTGCACTCGGCCTCGGCCATGAAATCGGATCGATCACCCCGGGCAAGGCAGCCGACCTTTGCGCCGTCGATCTCGGCGCACTGGAAAACACCCCTTGCTTCGACCCCGTTTCACACCTCATAAATGTTACTGGCAGAGAGTCGGTCAGCCACGTCTGGATCAGCGGAAAATGTTGTGTAGAGCACAAAACTTTACGAAACATCGACCAAAATGACTTGGTTTCAAGGATTGCACTATGGCAAAATACTGTGGAATTCCGCCCGAAGCCATAATTCAGTGATTCAGATGCGGGACAGGATTTTCCAAATCTTCTTCAACGAGGGAAAAATATGAACATCATCAAAAAGTCTTTGGCCCTGGCCCTGCTCGCCAGCATCGGTTTTGCCGCAACTGCCCAGGAACGTGTTTACGTGATCGACCAGCGCGACGTCGTCGCCAAGAGCGGTTTCGGTTTGTGCTGGCGCACCGGCTACTGGACCCCGGCCGCTGCCGCCAAGGACGCCGCTGGTTGCGAATGCGACAAGGACCTGCTGCCGGCTGAAGCCTGCTCGGGCAAAGCCGCTGCTGGCACCCCGGCTGCTGGTGGTGTGAAGCCGACCGGCGAAAAGATCACCGTTGCTGCTGACGCTCTGTTCGACTTCAACAAGGCTGTCCTGCGTCCGGAAGGCAAAGCCAAGCTCGACGAGCTGGTCT
>CAZOWA010000059.1:0-16559 GCA_964583695.1 uncultured Dechloromonas sp. | reverse complement strand
GCCCTTTGCCTGGTTGTAAGCCTGTGGGCAAGTCAAGTTATCCACGTTAAATCGGCCCCCCCTCCCACGTTAAATCGGCCCCCCCCTCTCCCCGGAAATCGCGTTAAATCGGCCCCCCCCTTTCGCGTTAAATCGGCCCCCCCCAAAACCTGTAAGGTATGCCTTTAAGGTTTACCTATATATCTTTGCCGATAATAGGTCCCTCGCCCTGTGGAAAACTTCCGCGATCTTCACCCGGGCGAGGGGCACCCCTCCGGGGTTCCCCCGGCTTCGCCGGCCCCCCCTCCCTGTTGATCGAGGCCCCCCCAAGGGGGCCAGAGAACTAGCCCCCCCGGTCCCAGCTCGACGGCCTGCGCGTTTCCGGTTACGGCGTCACGAAATCAAAGGCGTATTGGTCTGCAGGGTGGGGGGGTTGTTTGGCGGCTCTGCCCAGGAATAGGCGGCATCACGGGGACCCGCTGCGGCTGCGGGCCTGCGGCCCTTGGGCCGGCGGCGTCGCCGGCCTCCTGGCCTCGCACCCCACCCGCAAGCGGGCGGGTCCCCAGTCGGCCAGGCCCTTGCTGGAGGCCAAAGGCACCAAGGACCGGGAAGCCCTCAGAAACGGCCGAGAATCCACGAACAGCGGGCAGGGGTAGCCCAGGACCCGGCCGGCTGTCCGATCGTGCGGCCAACGGCCGGCGCGGAGCCTTCCGGGAGTTCTTCAGCGCGGCGGGAGTTCTTCAGCGCACGGCTGGCCAGGTGGCGAAATCCAGCGGATGGCGGGTCAAGGGGTTGGTGCGGCCCGCAGGCGCAGCCGAGGACACGGCCCCTTGACGCGACAGGAGCGGGCAAACGCTCACCGAGAGGGGGCAGGGGTTGCTTTTCCCCCTGCCCTCCGAGGATCGAACGCGGCCGTTCGGCTCCCTCGCCCTGGCGAGGGCGGGGGGAGTGGGCCACGGCCGGCCGCAAGACAACATCAGCGCAAGACAATTTCAGCGCAGCCCCGGGCGTAGGTCATCCGTCACGGAAAGCACCAGCGGGCGCCCAGGCGCGGGCAAACCCCCGGGCGCCGGCCTGATTCGGGCGGCGCCGTGACGTTTGACCTACGGCGCACCAGGTCAAAAATTCCCCTTGCATTCCGGCTGTTATCTGTTATCATAGCGTTATCCGTTACTCGTTATCCGTTATTCGTTACAAAGGGGAATAAAATGGCCAACCCGGAAAAGATCGTCACCCGTGAATCTGTCTTTGAGCTTGCCGACTCGATGAAGGAGGCCGGCACCAAGCCCACGAACCGCGCCATTCTCCACGCCTTGGGCGGGGGGTCCATGACCACCATAGCCGGCTACCTGCGCGAGTGGCGCGACCGCCAGGAGCTGGAGGCGCCCACGGCCGAGGCCGAGGGGGCACCCTTGCCACAGGTGGCCATCGAGGCGGTACAGCAAGCCGCCGCCGCGATCTGGCAGACCATCCAGGCCGAAGCCCGCCGCGAGGTGGAGGCCGTGACCGAGCAGGCAAACCAGCGTATCCGCGAGGCCGAGGCCGAGCGGGATGCAGCCCTGCAGGAGCTGGGCGAGGCAGAGGCCGAGCTGTCCGAGGTCCGGGAGGTGCTGGCCACCGCCCAGGAGGCCGGCGCCAACGTCGCCCAGGAGCTGGCCACAGCTATGGACGCCCTGGCCGTTGCGGTAGCCGAGCGAGAAACAACCGGCGCCCTGCTGGCCGAGGTACGCCAGGAGCTGGCCCACACCCGGGCCGAGCTGCAGCAGTCACGGGAGGCCCTGGAGGTCGAGCGACAGGCCGGCGCCAAGACGGCCCAGGCCCTGGCCGCTGCCCAGGCCGAGCAGGCACACACCGCCCAGGAGCTGGCCAAGGCCGGCGCCAAGGTTGAGGAAATGAGCGTTAGAGTAAATGAGCTTTCGGGGCAACTGATGAAAGCCACGGCCCAGGCCGAGCGCCACGAAGCCGACGCCGGCCGCGCCCGGGAAGATCAAGCCAAGGCCCAGGCCGAGCGGGACCAGGCACGGGACGAAGCCGCCCGGCTGGCCGGCAAGCTGGAGGCGCTGGCCAGTCTCGCCCCGATCCAGCCGGCGCCGGCCGCTGGCAAGGTCCCGGCCAAGCGCACGAAGAAGGCCCCGGCCGAAGGTGGGGCCGAGTGATGGAAGGCACAAACCAGGAAGCCCAGGCGCTCCTGGAGCGCCTGGCACAACCTGACGACCTGGAGGCCATGGCCGCCCAAGGATGGGCCGGCGCCGAGCTGGCCGCCGTTTATCTGGCCATCGCCCGGCATGAGGGCACCTTGACGCCTCGCCAGGAGGCGCTGGAAACCTACCTGGCCAGTAAGGGGCACAAATCATTCTGGCCACCCTATGAGGGCTGGGAGCCCCCGCCGGGGTGGGATTCTGGAAGCTGAAAAGGAAACGGCGGGAAGCCAGCAGGCGGCCCGCCTTCGGAGCTGGCCAGCAGGCCAGCGGAGAAGCCGCCAGGGGGCCAGCAGGCCCCCGGGTGGCATGGGTTGAGGGTTAGGCCCGGGGTGCCTCCTGTTGGCACCCACACGGCGGGCAAATGGGCGTTACCGCCTTCACGAAGCCGGCGCCGAGAACGACGCCAGCCACCACGAAGCCGACACACGCCACGAACTCCCGGGCGATCTTACCGGCCATGGTTCAGCCCCTGGCAATGGCAAGCGCCGGTTCGGCTTCTTGCTTGCGCTTGCTCCTGATTTCCCGCTCGATGAAACCTTCCTTGACTTCTTCCATCTTGTGGTATTCCAGGGCAAAGGGGGCAATGTCATAGCCAGGAATCTTGATGAAGCCTTGGAGATTGGGGAGCTTCTGGAGGTCAGAGGCGAGGACAGTAGCCTGTACTTTGCGCTGGGTGTTGTAGCTGGTGCTGCCATCGCCTTCCCCATTGCTGATGTTCACGTTTTGCATGGTTTGCTGTACCTCTTGCTCCCCTATCTCACGCTCGAATGCTTTGCCGGTTTCGGCGTCGCCCGCCCGGAAAATCACTTTCGTATTGAAGTTGCCGAGCAGCACCGTTGCCGCATCCTTGCCCCAGGTATCCCAAAGCTGGGCGACGGTCTGCAGGCCCGAGATAATCACCCCGCCCCGCTTGCGGAGCTTGGTAGCGCCATGGCGCAGGGCTTCCATGCGGCCGAGGGTGTCCAGTTCGTCCAGGACATAGAACAGGCGCCGCTCCCGGCTTTCCGGCAGGTCCAGACCTTCCACAATGGCCAACTCTAGCCAGGTTGTGACCATGGATTTCAGTTCCGCCACCTGGCTTTCCCGCATGGTTAGATAGAGCCAGCCGGCCGACTCGTCCCGGACCCAATCCCGAATACTGAACGTGCCCCCATCCTGCAGATAGCGCCAGGTTCCCATATAGGTGGAAATGATGCCCCGGGTATTGGACAACATTTTTTCGTTGCCCTTCTCGCAGAGGATAGCCGCTGGGGTGCCCTGCAGCAGGGCGCTAAGTTCCTTGGAGGTGGCCGCCGTCAGGTAATACATGAGCTTTTCAATGCTGGCATCCTGGCCTTCCCACATGGAAAGCAGAACCTCGCCCAGGAGCGTTTGGGCGTAGTGATGCCACTCTGCCCCATCCCCTTTGCCTTCGGGAATCACGGCCTTTGCCAGGCGCGGACAATCGTAGGCGCGTTTGATTTCCGCGAATGGAGACCAGGCCGCGCCCCGGCTATCAAAAGGGTTCAGAATGATGTCATTCTCTTTCCAGAATCTCCCCAGGAAGCCGCAGCCCGTATCCGACACAATAGCCTTGTTTCCCCGGTTCCTGGCCGTGCGTAGCATGGCCTCAATGGCTTGCGTTTTACCGGCGCCGTTGGTTCCCCCAATCAGGAAATGCTGCATTTCCAATTCTGGGGGAATCGGGAGGCCGGCAATTACCATGGGCTCCATTTTCACGGGTTCCCGGCTGGCTTCTATGCCTTTCAAAAGGTCCCGCTGGAGGGTTGCCCCATCGACCACGCGAGAGCCGCGCAGCACTTTGTCGCCCAGCATCCCGCCGTGCATGAAGTCACTGATGGCGCTCTTGTAGGTGGCTACAAAGGTAATCCCATAGACCAGGGCACTACCGGCAAACACCATGGGCGAGCGTAGGAAGAATTCATTCAGGAGTAAGAGGGCGAAAGTCACCGGGGACAGAATCAGAATAAAATTCTTAACTGCCCAGGTGGGGAGGGTTTCTTTTGTGATGGCCCCTGCTTGATAGTCAGAGCGCAGGCGGGAAAGGCTCCAGAGGGCCGGGAAGGACACCAGGACAATAAGCAACATGGTTGCTATGGTTTTTCCGAACAGTGCATTGGCGGCATAGATCGCCAGCACAATGAAAATAATGGGCCAAAGAAAAGTCATTTGGTCTTACTCCTTGTCGTAGTTTGCTGCGAATCGCCCCGGCAAGGCGGGGCCTCTCTTTTTAGTGCAGTTGCAGTAGTTGAGTTTTCACGATTGCCTGAATCGTCCTGAGCATGTTGTTATTCGCCTTGTCGCACAGAAAGTGGACATTGGAATCACGGCGGATAATCTGCGCCAGCTCGGCGCCAGATGCTGCCATGAGGTAGTGCGCGACGATGAACGGCGACGCATCGGGGAAGGTTTTGGCGAGGCCGACCACGACGGCCTCCATGTAGGGTTTTGCGTAGCCGATCCAGACTTTTGCCGCTTCATCGCCTTGGGGTAGGACAGAGGCGATAGCCTCATTCAGCTTGTCCGGGTCCTTGGCCAGGTCAATGGGGATGGTCTTGATTGTTAGGGTGCTGATTGCCTGATTGGTAGTCATTTGGTCTTGCTCCTTGTCGTAGTTTGCTGCGTGAAAAAAAATGACTGCGTGATGCTATTGGCCCTGCTGGGCCGCCTGGACTTTCTGCCTGGTCTTTTCATCCAGGACCCGCCAGGCTGTTTTGCCGAACTCGGCCGCCGCTTCCCGGTCCCGATCAATCCAGAGGACCCCGGCGGCGCCCACCACCCCGGCCACTAGGCCCGCAATGACAGCGGCAATTATGACGCGGGAACGGGCATCTTTCCTTTCTGCTTGCACGGCCGCTGCTGCCACCTTGATTTCATTGACGGCGCCGGCCATGGCCTCCCCGGCATAGTCCCGCATCGCCTGGCGGACCTTCTCCCGTTCCTCACTCGACCATTGCCCGATCTGCAGGCCCTTGGCTTGGGCGTGTTTCTCGATGGCATCCATGGCCGCCTGGGTGAACTTCGCCAGTTGGGCGTGGCTTTCCTTGGAGGCTGTGACGATGGCGCCGACCTGGCCGGCGAGTTGGCTTTCAGCCTGTTCAATGAAGGCCGGCAGACGCTCATCCAGGGCCTTTACTTCGGCATGGAGCTTGCCAACGTCCCCCAGCAGGTCCGCGATTAGTTCATCAAGGATGGTGTTTGCCATGGCCCGGCCTTACTTGAGCAGGGTCTTAAACACGGCGTCCAGTTCTTCCGTGACGCCGGCCGCCAAGCGCTTGATGCCGACCATTTGGGCAAAGCGCAGCTTTTCGTCCGCGTCCTTCGCGGTCTTAATCAGCTCCTTGTAATCGGTCGGGTCCTGGAGGATTTCGCTAATGCTTTGCTCGGCACCCTTGAGCTTGCCGTAAATATCATTCACATGAATAACGGCTTCCGGGCGCAGGGTGAAATTCTTGGTGGCCGCGTGATACTCGAAAAGGCCAGAAAACAGCCGTTCCGGGTTTTCGTCGATTTCCACCATATTGAACACCAGGCGGATTTTCTTGGCCGGCACCCCGATTTCGGAAAGCGCGTCAATGGTGCTGATCGTGTCCCGCATCTGCTTATTCTTGGGGACGGTGGGAATTACGAAATAATCAAATTCCTCATGGCTCCCTTTGTATTGCTTCATGAGATTAACGAAGTCCTCAACGTTGGAAGCACCGACGTCGACAACAGCATCATCAATAAGCAAAAGGGCTTCTTGCAATTCCCCGAATTGCTTGCCTTTAATTGCCTCGTCCTGGGTGCCGTCCGAATTGATGGATTCGACCGGGATAACTTCCGCATTATTCATGCGGGGGGCCAGCAGGTGACGGGCCACGGTGGATTTGCCGACATTGCCGGAAAAGTTGATAACTGCGACTTTCATTTATTTGCTCCTTTATTTAACAAACGATCTGCCAAAGAATTTTTCTTTTCTGTTTCTTTACCGATGAACTTATCCGCGAGCTTTTCGCGTCTTTGTTTTTCATCCAGGCCGGCTAATTCCGGCTCTGCCTGTTCGCCCTGGTGTGGCGGCTGGATGGGCTGGCTTTGTATTGCACAATCCACTGTTGCCGATCCACTGGCGGCCGAGGTGGCGGCCGGTGCCATGGCGGGGGCTGGCTGGGGCTGTTTCGCCCTGGCCTTGCGGATGCGATACAGGGCGCTCTCGAAGCCCTTTAGCGTCATCGTGAAGCCCTGGCCATGCAGCGCTTCCAGGATGGCCGCACGACTGACGCCGGCCGCTAGGGCGGCCTCGACCTCGCCTATCACATCGCGGAGCCTGGCCGTTTCCGACCGGCTTTTATCCCCCGTGGCCAGGGCCTGCAGCACCCCTGCCACATCGTCTTTCTTCATGGTTACTCCTTCTGTTGTCTAACCTGCTGGCATTGTGAAGTGCAGTTGCAGTGCCGTCAATGGCTGTTTGCAGGTTTTGTGCATTGTGTGTGCAGTGAATGTGCAGTGTCAAGCGATTTTTTGCAGTGCGTATGCAGTGCAAAAGAAGTGCGCGGGGAGTGTTGCCGGAGTGTTTTTGCTGTGCTAGTATGATGCTCAGATGTTGTTAGGCACGTCGGATATGTTCGACAATGCTCCGCATTGCCGTACATATCTCGTGCCAAAGGGGTCCCCCCTTTGAAACCTGGTTGGCCCCTGCCGGGGCCGGCCTGCCGGCCTGGTGGGGCGACCCGCCGGGCCACCTCTCACCAGGAGCCGACATGCCAAAGAAGCCGACCGCCCAAGCCGAAGCCCTCACCCGCCGGGTGGGGTTCCGCCTGGCCGAGTCAGACCATGCCGCTTACCTGGCCAAGGTGGCGGAATCGGGCCTTACCCCGTCCGAGTTTTTCCGTGACGCCGTACTGAAAAACCGGACGCAGATCGTAGCCAGGGCGAAGCCGTCCCAGGACCGGGAGCGCCTGGTGTATCTGTTCAACAAGGCCAGCAACAACATTAACCAGCTTGCCCACCGTGCCAATACCGACAACAAGGCCGGCGTTATTAGCGAGGGCACCTATTCCGCAATCCTTACCGAGCTGCGCTTTCTGTCCAATTACATGAAGGCCGTTTTAAAGGACGTGGAGTAATCATGCTAGTTCGTGTCGGTGGTGGAAGTGCCGGGATTAAGGATTATCTGGAGAATGGCCAGAAAGCCGGGCGCGACTTTACGCGGGACGAATTAGACGAGCGGGTTATTATTGCTGGGGACCTTGAGCATACAGATACCATTATAAATGACATGGATAAAGAGGGGGAAAGGTATCTCCATATAACCATGTCTTTTAAAGAGGATGATATTTCCCCGGAAACCTTAAAGGAAATAACCGAGGATTTCCGCCAATTTGCCATGACGGCCTATGACCAGGACGAATATAACTTTTATGCAGAGGCCCATTTGCCGAAGATTAAAAGTTATACCGACCAGCGCACCGGGGAAATGAAAGAGCGCAAGCCCCATATTCATGTCGTGATCCCGGAGAAAAACCTACTTACCGGGAAGAATATGAACCCCTTTGGTAAGGTCGATCAACAAACGAAATTCCTGGAAGCCTTCCAGGAGAAAACAAATAATAAGTACGGCTTGGCCAGTCCAAAGGATAACCGGCGGATTCAATTTACCGATGAATCCACCATGATTTCCCGCTACAAGGGCGACCTGTTCAAAGGCGCTAACCAGGAGCTGCGGGAAAAGCTGCTGTCCGAAGTCATGGAGCGCCGGATTTCCGACTATGGGAAATTCCGGGAGCTGGTGGCCGAGCATGGCGCCGTCAAGACCCGGAACGCCGGCAAGGATGGGGAATACCTCAACGTGAAGCCCGAGGGCCAGGCCAAGGGCGTGAACCTCAAGGACTACGTTTTTTCCCGGGCCTTCATCGAGGCCAGCGAGGCCGAGAAGCGCCGGCACCTGGCCAGCGAAATCAAACACGAATACGAGGCCGCCAAGAGCCCCAGGCCGAGCCCCAAGGAGCTGGAGGCCCGCTTGGGCGAGTGGCACAGCACCCGCGCCCGGGAACTCAAGCACATCAACAGCGGCAACCGGAAACTGTACTGCGAGTACCGGGCCGCCGATCCCGAGCGGCGCCAGGCGATCCTGGCCGAGCGGGAAGCCAAATTTACCGACACCTACCGGAGGAACCCCGAACATGAGCGAGAACACCGCGCCGGCCGAGCTGCTGACCGCATTAGAGACAATCTCGATGCAGCAGGCCGCAATATCGCAGCAACTGGCCGAGCTGTTGGAGATTCTGAACAAGCCCGCCGAAACCTCGCTGATAGACGAGCTGGAAGGGCTATTGCAGCCCTTGGCGAACGACTTGGCTTACATCAGGGCCAGGATGCCGGCGCCAGATCCACAACCCGACCCGAGCGGGATCTAGGCGCCCGAGGATCTGATTCCGGCCGGCGGCCGGTATCAGCCCTTGACCAGGTGGCCAAGGAACACCGGGAGGGCAAGGCCCAGGCAAAGGACCGGGCAAAGGACCGGGCCGAAATGGACAAGATCAAGCGGGAACTGGATGGCGCCCGCCTGCTGGCCCACGTCAGCAAGACCCATGGCGTGATCCCGGAGAAATACCAGGTCACGAAGGGCAAGGACGGCGCCGACCGTATCCAGTGCGGCCGGCGGCAACTGAACGTAACCGACTTTGCCACCAAGGAAATGAATCTGCCTTGGAAGGAAGCCCGGCAACTGCTACGGGACGCCTACAAGGCCCAGCACGGCCGCGCACCCATCGAGCAGGCACAGAGCCCCAAGCAAGCCCTATGGGAGGACTACCGGGCGAACTGGAGGCCCCAGCGGGCCGAACAGAAGGCCCAGGAGTGGGCCACCCAGCGAGAGAGCGAGAAGGCCAGGCGGGCCGAGCTGCGGGAACGTTGGCAGGCCGAGCGCCGCACCCTGCAGGCCGCCGGCCGCGACCTCGCGCCGGCCGACCGGAAGGCCGCCCAATCCCTGGCCACCATGGCCAAGGTCCAGCGGGATATGGAGCTGCGGGAGGCGATCAAGACCGAGCGGGACGCCCTGAAAGAGAAGTACGCCGGCAAGCCGGCCGACCAGTACCGGGCCTACCTGGCCGAGAAGGCCAGCGACGGCAACGAGGCCGCCCTTGCCGAGCTGCGCCGGCAGCGGGCCGTCCAGGTGGAAGCCGACAACCACCCCAGGACCATCCAGGAGCGCCAGGCCGAGAAGGACAAGGACCAGGACGCCGGCCGGAAGAAGGACGACCAGGACAAGGCCCCGATTCTCCGGGGCATGTCCTACACCGTCGACAAGGACGGGAACGTTACCTACTACGACGCCAAGAAAGAGGCCGTGCTTGTGGATCGAGGGGAAAAAATCGCCGTCGAGAAACAGGAGCGGGCGGCCGTGGAAACGGCCCTGCGCCTGGCAATGCAGAAGTATGGCGACAGCCTCAAGCTGAACGGCACCGACGAATTCAAGCGCCAGGCCGTGGAGGCATCCGTAAGGGCTGGGCTTAAAATCGACTTCAATGACAATGACCTTAACCGCTATGCCAAGGAGCTGGAGGACCAGCGCCAGGCCGGGCGGGAGTACATGGCCCAACAACGCGACGGGGCAGGGCGCCCCGACGCTGACAAGACGCCCAAGCCTGAACCCGAAAGGGAGCAGGCCGAGCGTGACCGCCAGCGCCAGGCCGAGCGTGAAAACGACGGCCCGGAGCATGGTTTGTGATTCAACCTTAACCACTACGACATGGAGTAAGCACTATGAGTCCCGATCTTCAAATTGAAGCCCTGGAAAAGCAGATGGAAGGCACTACCGACTATTGGGAGCGCCGCGACCTGCAGAACCAAATCAACGACCTGCAAAAGCAGATCGAGCAGGCCAAGGAAGCCGAGGCCCAGGCGAAAGCCGCCGGCCAGGACAAGGGCGCCGACCAGGAGCAGAGCAAGGAGCCCGGCCACCGCATCGGCGCCGAGTCTGAGGCCGACCGGGCCGCCCGCCTGGAGGCCGAGCAGAAGGCCCAGCAGGCCGAGAAGGACGCGGCCGGCAAGGAGAAGGAGCAGGAAGCCGGCAAGGCGACCGCCCAGGAGAAGGAGGCCCAGCAGGCGAAGGCCGCCGACCAGGAGCGCCAGGCCGAGCCCGAGAGGGCCAAGGAAGCCACCCAGGAGCAGGGGAACGAGCAGGACAAGGGCAAGGCCCCCGAGGCCGACCAGGAGCGCGACCAGGGCCGGGAAAACAGCATCGAGGGGGCAGACAATGAACTGTCCGCCGGCCGCGACCAAGAGGGCGGAAAGATCGACCACGGGCACCGCGTACTTGAGCGCACCTTGGGCGGCAACGAGGGCCGTGTCTACGACCACGAAATGACGGCCGAGGAACGCAAGGCCGAGGCCGATCTACAAGCCGAGTGGCAGGGCGTCATGGAGAAGGCGCGCAGCGCCGAGCTTTCCACCCATGACCCGGCCGAGCGGCAGCAGCACCAATCCCCCTTTGCCGATGGTGCCGACCGGAACCGGGCCGAGGCCGAGGCGCCGGCCGCCGAGCAGCAGCGCCAGGCGGAACCGGAAAAGGACCTGCAGCAGGCCGAGCCCGAGAAGGAGCAGCCCCGCGAACTGGAGGCCGGCGAGCGGGTATCCGGTGAAGTGGTGGGCGAGTACCAGGACGACAACGGCCGCAGCCATTACGAAATCGAAACCAGCGACGGGGAGCGCGTAGGGGTGCCCAAGGACCCGGATGGCCCCGAGCTGCAGAAGGGCGACGACGTAACCGCCGAGCGTGACGAGCGCGGCAATTATGAAGTGCAGGACTACAGCTATGGGCGCTAAGACCATCCTCCTATCCCTGGTGGCCATCGCGGTATCTCTGGCCGATCTGGCGGGCTCCCTGGAGCGGCACGGCTACTACCGGGACATGGCCGCCTACTACCTGGCCAACGACCAACACACCGAGCAGGGGGCCGTATGCAAAAGCTAAGGTTTCTGGCCTCTGGCCTGGTATCCCTGGCCATCGTGACCACCGGCATTGCCATGGTGGCCCGCACGGCGGTAATGCAGGAGCGCAGCTTTGTGCACTACCAGGAGCAGGCGCCCCGCCTGCTCTATCCGGCCGAGTACGACACCGGCCAGGCCCGTGCCTTGTCTTATCGTGGCGACTTGGCCAAGGTCCTGCCCACCGCCCGGCCAGGTGGCCCCATGCCCGCCGTTGAGGCGGCTATGGGGTTCGTCCAGTCCCGTACCCGACCGGCGCCGCGCTATGGCGCCGGGACATGGGCCGGGGATGTGCTGGCTTTCCTGGACAGCCTCAAGCCTTCCGC
Source organism: uncultured Dechloromonas sp. (assembly GCA_964583695.1). Lineage (GTDB taxonomy): Bacteria > Pseudomonadota > Gammaproteobacteria > Burkholderiales > Rhodocyclaceae > Azonexus. The sequence goes on along the minus strand of CAZOWA010000059.1, from coordinate 5,086 downwards.
GTTCTCCAATACCGGCGCCATGGGCAGCGGCGTCTACATCGAGGGCGGCTATTTCGTGACGGCCTGGCATGTCCTGGAGAAATCGGACCTTTCTACGATTCAGGTTGTGGATGCGACCCAAGGGGCCAACGAGGCCGGCGCCTGGAAGGGCTACCCGGCCCGTTTGGTAGCCTATGACGAGGTGGCCGACCTGGCCATTCTCGCTGTGGATCGTGCCGACCCGCCGGCCGGGCTACGCCTGGCCACAGAAGCGCCGGCCGAGGGCGAGGCCGTCTATCTGGCTGGCTTTGGCACCCACCCGGACCTGTACCGGGCTGTCAAGGCGCCGGCCGTGGGCGTGATCCCTCAAGGGCCATGGGAGCGGCCCGCCTCGTACCTGGCCATTGATGGACCGGCCCGGGACGGGGATAGCGGCGGCCCTGTGGTGAATGCCCGGGGTGAGCTGGTGGGCATTGTGTCTGCGACGTTTGACGTTATCCCCGCTGCCCCCGTCAAGGGCTGGAACGTCACCGAGGCGACCTTGGCCACCCTGGCGCCTAAGCACTTGCCGGCGCTGCTGGCCAAGTGTGCCGGGGGGCCGCGTGTCTGACGTAGGCCGGACCAACGGCCCCGGCCGTGTGATCCCCTTCCCCGGGGCAACCCGGGGAGGGGGACCGAACCGCGACCACGGCCAACAAGAGCAGGACGACGACCGGCCGGGCCAGTACGTCGACCAATCCCCGGCGCCGGCTCCCGCGCCGAGGATTCCCAACCCGCTGCCGGGCCTGGTCTATTACCTTCGCTATGCGGTGGGAATGATCCTGCTATGGCTACGGGGGCCGGTGCAGTTCTTGGCCCGTGCGGCCTCGTTCCTGGCCTTCATCGCCTTGCTGTTGGGTGCCCTCATCATCCCCGAGGAATACGTCAGCAAGAGCGGGACCGGCAAGGATTTCATCCTGTGGCGCCTGGGCGGGTTTTCCTTCCTGGCGTTCATGTCGAGCTGGCTGTATGACTCCCTGCTGCTGTGGGTCCATCCAGAGCAGATATTCCTAAGCTAGAATCGTGGCCAACACTTCCACCAGGCGGGGCAACCCGCCTCTTTTTTTGCCCTGGCCAGGCTCCCCGCCTTACCCCCACCCCGACGGCCCCTAAGCTATAGGGCACGGGGCCTTATTCGCCCCTGCGGGGCTCACCCTCCCGGGCGGGGCAGGGATAAGGCTACCCCGTGCGCTGAACAACTCCCGGCGGCCCTAGTTGCCCTCGATACCCACGCTGATCCAGATTTCGTCGTTTTCTACACTCGGGACTCGGCGCGATTGGTCAAAGAGTTGATGGGCAATAAAAAGTTCGACTGGTTCCAGTCACTTGAACGATCCGACAACGTCAACACATGGGACAAGCGGGCAAACCACCCAAAAACTGCAGCGTCGTCTATCGCGGATGATTGAGCGTGCCAGCCGGCACCTCTCCTGAATTCTTGACAACCTCTTTCCCAGGGCCAGGCCGGCGTCGGCCTGGCTGTTGCGCTCGTTCCCCTGCCTCGGGCCGGGTCCCCTGACACAACGCCCCGGCGTCCTTCGAGGCGTCTATCGCGGATGTTTGAAGGGAAACCCGCCTTGTTCCCTGATTCAAAATCGTCGTCTATCGCGGATGAAAAAGCCGTCTATCGCGGATGTTCGAAGAGGTTGTCAACAGCAGCCGACTTAGTTGCTGGTTCGCGTTGAGCAGGTCCACGAGGGGCGCCCATATTGCGGCGGCAGGGATGGCGCACAGCAGGGCGCCGGCTTCGTTGCGGGCCACGATGTGTCCGCTGGTATAGCTCCATGTGGTCATGGGGAATGCTCCAGATAGTGGGGTGCCGGGATGGCTCCCCGTGCCTTCTGTTATACGGTCACGACCTGAAAAATTTGCACCTGTGCAAATTTCCGGCAGGGCAGGGGAGGGGCCACGAATCGGAAAAACGGCCCCGGAGCCCTGCCAGGACCGGGGAGAGAATCGGGGTTTTCCCCTGGAGGTTTCCCGATGTTCCAACGCCTGGCCAACTGGCTGAACCACTACGACACCGTAACCATCGACGGGCTCGAATGGCCCTTGCAGACCCGGCGCCAGAAGCTGCTGGCCCGCTTGCGACGAGGCCGGGAAGGGCTGCGCCATCCCTTGCTGGTCACGGTAGCGGGTGCCGTGGCGGGGGCTGTGGTGGCCTGGCTGCTGATGGGCGACTGACCGGCGGGGCCTCCGCATAACGGGCGCTATGTTAAATAGTTGGGAGCTTTTCTAAGTCGCCACTTGTAAATTTACTAAATAAATCGCACACTCTGACTTGTGTTTTTTCTTTCACCAGCGAGCGCAATTGCTATGAGCACCCACACCATTGATACCGCGATGGCCCGCCGTATGGTTGAGGCCAGCGCCATCCGCGGCGCTTCCATCATCGGCCAGCCCGGCGGCTGGTCCGTCATGCTCAAAATGGGCATGATCGAAAAGCCCCTTGGCACCCAGCGCACCGACAAGCCCAGGACCTGGCGCAGCCTGGATACCTGCATTGACTACTTGCGGAACGAGCTACACATTGTCCGGGTGGAGATGCTGGACGCCAGCAACTACAGCGACAGCGAAGTAACCCGCCGGCCGCGCAAGGACCAGGCCGAGCGCATGAAACGCGCCCACGAGGCCGCCGCCTATGATGAATGGTTCCGCAAGCAGGTACAGGAAGCCATCGACGACCCCCGGCCGAGTATCCCCCATGCCGAGGTTATGGCCGACGTGCGGGCAGTGATCGCCAAGATCAGGAAGAAGAAAACCGATGCCGGCCGTACTGCTTGAGTGGCGGCCACAGGCCCGCGCTGACCTGTTGGCCATCGTGGCCTACATTGCCGAGGACAACCCGGACGCGGCCCAGGCACTGGCGGACGAGATCGAGGCGAAGGCCGGCGCCCTGCCGGCCCATCCGAAGCTCTACAAGCCTGGCCGGATGAAAGGGACCCGGGAAATGGTGGTACGCCCTAACTACGTTGTGGTGTACCAGGAGAGCAGCAAAATGATAACGATTTTGCGGGTGCTACATGCGGCGCAGCAGTGGCCAGCTTCGCGTGAGGCGCGAAACAGGCCGGAAAACCACGGAAAAGGGGATTAGTAAATGGATCGTTGCTTGATTGTTTTCGATTTGGATACAAAACTGCTTGAACAGCACTACCACAATGCTAGTTGGCGCAATGGTTACGCTGATATTCAACGTGTCCTGAGCAGACATCACTTCACGAACATCCAAGGCACGGTGTATTTGAGCGAGGCGGGAATAAGGCAAGCCCACGGCACACTTGCTTTGCAAGAGGTCGCCATTCGCTTCCCGTGGTTCGAAAAGAGCGTTTCCAACATTCAGTTTTTTGACTTGGCCGACGACTTCAACGCGCAGTTCATTGTTGATGGTGTAGCTCAAGCGCGGGCGGCCTTTGAACGGCGCATAACCGGGTTGCGCCAACAGTTGATTGACGCGGGGCTGGCCGCTGAGAAGATTGACGAAATCATCGGACAGCAACAGTTCACGCTGGACAACGTGACGCCGAATATGTTGCCAAAACCTTGACGATTTTGCGAGTGCTACACGCGGCGCAGAAATGGCCCGTGCATTCGCGTTGAGGGTGGCGCCGCCGGCCGGAACCGACGACGCCTAGCCACACAGCACCACTACGACATGGATTTGAGAATGGCCACTAAGAAAGATACACCAAAGCGCCCGTCAACAGTAAATGTAAAGACTTCCGGCCAGGCCAAGGAGGCCCAGCAGCCGGGGCTTTTCGAGGCGGCACCCCTCACCCTTACCAGGAGCGAGGAAAGGCTACTGACGGCCGCCACGGAGATTGCCAGCACCCCGCCCGAGCTGGGCGAGGACATGGCCTTTACCCATGCGATTTTCTGCCAGGTCGGTTTGCCCCGGTCCAAGGTCACGGGCCGGGAATTCATGCGGCAGAGCGGCGCCGCATGGTTAAACCTGCAGGCGGGCTACCTGGACGAGGGTAGCGGCCCGGTCCTGCAGCCGATCCCCTACGGCGTGACGCCTCGCCTGGCCCTGGCTTACCTCTCGACCTTCGCAGTAAAGAACCGGACCCGGGAAATCCCGGTGGGCGATAGTGCCTCACAGTTCCTGAAACTCATGGGGCAGGACTCCCAAGGCACCCGGCACAAAACCCTACGCACCCAAATGCACGCCCTGGCCGCCTGCCGCCTGCAGATGGGCTACAAGGGCCGCACTTACAACGGCCAGGCCATTGAACAGTTTGACGCCTGGATTGCCGATCACGACACCGGCCAGCGGTCCCTGTGGCCCGGCCAGCTTGTCCTGTCCGAGAGCTTTTATAACACCCTGACAGAATCGGCCGTCCCGCTTGATCTTCGCGCCCTGCAGGCCCTCAAGGGGTCCGCTCTGGCTTTGGATATTTATATTTGGCTGGCCCATCGCCTGCACCGCATCGAGGGGCGGCCCGTCATCTTGCACTGGAAGTCTCTACGGGAGCAGTTCGCCCAGGAGTACCAGGGCAAGAACGCCGAGAAGGACTTTAGGACCAAGTTTCTGATTGGCCTGCAGGCAGTCCAAGCGGTCTATCCAGAGGCGAAGGTAAAACGAGTGGAAGGAGGGCTATTGTTGCTGGCCAGCCCCCCGCCGATCCCCTACAAGTTCTAGGAGCTGGCCATGCAGCAGTTTGCACGGATATGGGATGCCATCTGCGACACGCCGGCCGAGGCCGACCACATGGCGCGGCTGTCTGCCCTGATGATCGCCCTACGGCGCCACATCGAGCGCCAGGGCCTGGACACCGACCAGGCCGCTCAGGCCCTGGACGTATCGCCCGGACAGGTTGCCGAGCTGATGCGAGGCGCGATCAATGCCTTTGACCTGGCCACGCTGCAGCACATGGCCACGGCTGCAGGGCTTCCGCCCGATCCCAGCTAGACCCGCCTCCCCATCGACCCCCGGCCAAGCGCCGGGGTTTTCATTTGGGCCAGCGCCGGCCGCGCACCGCGTTAAATCGGCCCCCCCTGCGTCACGCCGAATCGGCCCTTTGCCTGGTTGTAAGCCTGTGGGCAAGTCAAGTTATCCACGTTAAATCGG
>CAZOWA010000058.1:0-17370 GCA_964583695.1 uncultured Dechloromonas sp. | reverse complement strand
CGGCGATGCCTTTGCCCAGAGAGGACACGACACCACCCGTAACGAAAACGTATTTAGTCATGGAAAGACAGGCTGCGGGAAAGCAGAATGATAGCCGATAAGCGGCAAAATCCCCAAGCGCGACAGAAGCCCGTCCGCTCGCGATTTCCGGAAATTCGCCGGGCAACTCCCGTCATTCCGCGGCTGGCGGTAGAATTCGGGCGACATCTATTTTTTTCAGGCAACCACCATGTCCCAATTTCATTTTGACGTTTCCATTGAAGAATTCGAAACCAAAGTCCTTCAGCCCTCGCTCGAAATCCCGGTCGTTGTCGACTTCTGGGCCCCTTGGTGCGGCCCCTGCCAGACGCTGAAGCCCATGCTGGAAAAGCTGGCCGACGAATATCAGGGACGCTTCCTCCTCGCCAAGGTCAATTCCGACGAAAACCCGGAACTCTCCCAACATTTCGGTGTGCGCAGCATTCCCTCGGTGAAGGTGCTTTTCCAGGGACAACTGGTCGATGAATTCAATGGTGCCCTGCCCGAAGGGCAGGTGCGCGCCTTTCTCGACCGCATCGCCCTGCCCGCCGGCCCCGGCGGCAATCCCCGCGAAGAAGCTGCGGCGCTGGTCGCCGAAGGAAAACTCGACGAAGCCCTGGTACTGCTTGCCAATGCCAGTCGTGAAAAGCCGGAAGACGAAGCCATCCGCCTCGACGCCATTGAAGTCCTGATGCAACTCGGCCGCCACGACGATGCCACGCAATTGCTGGAAACCGAATTCACCAAGGAAACCGATCGCGCCAACGCCCTGCGCGCCCGTCTCGCCCTGGCCGCAGGCGCAGCCGACACCGGCGAGCTCGAAGCCAAGCTGACGGCAAACCCGGCCGATCACGCCACCCGCCTCGAACTGTCGCGCGCCTACGCAGCACAAAGCAGGTTTCGCGAAGCCATGGAAGCCGCGCTTGAGGTCGTCGTTCGCGACCGCAGTTTCGACGAAGGCGCAGGTCGCAAGGCGCTGCTGCAACTGTTCGAAGCTCTGGGTGGCAGCGAACAGTTCGACGATCTGGTGCGCGAATTCCGGCGCAAGCTTTCCGCTGCACTGAACTGAACCGCGCCGACAGCAATCCGGCAGGCAGGAGTACGCATGGACACAGGACTTTATTTCAGTCGAACCCTGCGCCGGATTGAGGCGGAACATGCCGACGCATCGTTGATGCAACGCGCCGGGGCCGCTGCGGCCGAGTGGGCGGCCCAACTGTGCGACGAGCGCTGCCCGAACATTCTGGTCCTGGCTGGCCCCGGCAACAACGGCGGCGATGCGCTGGAAGCCGCCACCCTGCTCCGGCAGAAGTCTTTTCTGGTTACGGTGGTCCTCTGTGCCTTACCGGCGTCGCTACCGCCCGATGCCCAAGATGCCTGCCAACGGTTCTTCGCCGGCGGCGGGAAAACCGTGACGGACATTCCAGAGAACCAGCACTGGGGGCTGGTCATCGACGGACTGTTCGGCATCGGACTGAGCCGAGCGCCCGGCGAGGCATACGCAATGCTGATTGCCGCGGTGAACCGGAAAAATTGCCCGATTTTGGCACTCGATTGCCCGTCCGGTCTGAATGCTGATACCGGCCAGGCATTCTCGCCATGCATTGAGGCCAGCCACACCCTGACCTTCCTCGGCATGAAGCCCGGCTTGCTGACCGCCGACGGCCCGGATCATTGCGGTGAAATCCGTCTTGCCACGCTGGATGTCGAATCTGATGAGACACACCCTCCTGATGGCTGCCAGCTCAGTCTGCCCGACTTTGCACAACATCTCGTTCCGCGTGCCAGAAACACGCACAAAGGCAGTTTCGGCAGTGTCGGCATTCTCGGCGGCAACAAGTCGATGCTTGGCGCGGCACTGCTCGCCGGGCGTGCTGCGCTTAAACTGGGTGCCGGCCGGGTCTACCTCGGGCTACTCGACCCGGATGCTCCGGCGGTCGATATCCTCCAGCCGGAACTCATGTTACGCCGTGGCGACACACTCCTTGCCACTGACCTGCGCGCCCTTGCCTGTGGCCCGGGACTCGGACGTTGCGGTGAAGCGAGCCGCCTGCTCGAACAAGCCATCAAGGCCCCCCTGCCACTCGTTCTCGATGCCGACGCCATCAATCTGCTGGCCGAAGACGGGCGCCTCGAAGGCAATCTCTACAATCGCCTGGCTCCGGTCATCCTCACGCCACATCCCGCCGAAGCGGCTCGCCTGCTTGGCTGCTCGGCCCGCAAGATCCAGGATGACCGAATCTCTGCTGCTCGCGAAATCAGCCAGCGTTACCAAAGCCATGTCGCGCTCAAGGGCTGCGGCACCGTTCTTGCCACCGTCGATGGCCGCTGGTGGATCAACAACACGGGCAATCCGGGCATGGCCACTGCCGGCATGGGCGATGTACTTACCGGCATGCTTGTTTCCCTGCTTGGCCAGGGCTGGCCTGCTGACAGCGCTCTGCTTTGCGCGGTCCATCTGCACGGAGCAGCGGCCGATCTGCTGCTGGCAAGCGGCATTGGTCCGGCTGGAATGACAGCGGGCGAGATCATCGATCCCGCCCGCAGCGTGTTCAACCAATGGATCCGGTAGGGTATTACCGGTAGATGATCACGCGCTCTTCACGAACCTCTTCGCGGCTGCTTTCACGAACCCGGCCGCTACGCTCGCTGCGCGGCATGTAGTCACCACCAAACTGGTTGACCACTTCCATCGCTACGGCCTCGCCCAGGGTCTGCGACACTTCCTGCATGACCTTGCTGCGATTGAGCGACAGACGCGTTCCCGGCGCATTGCTCAGCTTGGTGTCGTTACCTTCGCCCATGGCCGAGAAAGCTGCCTTGATCTCGAAGGTCTTGGTATTGATCAGCGAGAACTCGCCAACCAGTTCCAGCGACAGCGAATGCGAGGTGGCGTTGGAGCCCTGGATCGGGTTGTCCTCACGACGGAATTCGACATTGTTGATGCTACCCCACAGGACGTAATCCGCACCGGGGTAATAGCCCTGCTTGATGCGGGCGATGATGTCGTAGAGTTTTTCCGTGTTCTTCTGCGTCCACGGCTTGCCCTGGACCAGACGATAGCCGGCACGCAACAACTCGCCCTTCACATCTGCGGTGAATTTACGCAATTCGCCACGATCGATATAAGTCTCGACGCCCGTCGTTGAACTGAAGGACACCTCGTCATTTTCACGAGCACGGTACGAACCGGAACCCGAAGAAGAGTAATCGGAATCCCGATAACGCTCCCGGGCCGAAGCGGACGCACTATGCTTGGCGTGGTATTCGACGTGCTCGAAATACTGGCGCACGGTTTCCTCATAGGAAAGATCGGTCACGGCAATGCGCGGCCGGTCTGCATGCACGGCAAATGCAGCCATGCCGAGCAGGCAGGCCACCCCAAATTGTTTGAACTGCTTCAGTCCGGGTAACAACATGATGTCTCCTGCTTAGCGCTTGGAAGTTTTGCGGATTTCCTTCTCGTCCGCCCATTCGATCGTGCCGTTTTCGTTATCGGTCATGATCAGGCTGAACTTGTAATAGACATCCTTGACGCTGGAATTACGTTTGACGATCGAGGTGATGCTGCCTTCGATACGATATTGGGCGCCTTCCATCTTGCCCATCTTGGAGGTCTTCGACTTCTTGTACAGCCCCGTCTGGTTCTGACGAACCAGTTCATCGGTCTGGTTCTGCATGCCGGCGATATCGGTGGCGAAGCGGAAGGTTCCGCTCTTAAGCAACTGGACGCGAATGGAATCGGTCACGGCACGGGTATCGATGAACTCGCTGGTCTTGTTCTTGACCTCGGCAATGGTCACCAGCGGCTTGACGCGCGAACCAGCGTAGGACTGGGCCAACGAACGAGCCATGGACTCGGCGATCATCTGCAGGTCGGTCGAACCGAATTCATTGCTGACTTGCTCGACAGCCTTGGCATCGCCGTAAGCGACATCGCCCGAGCCGACCGTCGGAGAATTGGTCACACAGCCCGTCAGCGCGAAGGCAGCGGCAACCGCAAGGCCAAGACGCTTGGAAACAGCGATAAGTGATGTATTCATGGATTTCCCCTGTTAAAAATAATGATCAATTGTTGATGGCGCCAGGCTGGTTATTGGCCGGCATATTGCTCCAGTTCGCCTCGGCGTTGTACTGGATGCGGAAGTCGCGGGCTTTGGGCGTCGGCGCAGTGGCCATGATGTTCTGGCGAGCATTGCCGTGAATGGTCATCGGCTTCCAAGCCTCGTCATCCCACACCTGGAATCCGTCGGCGTCCAGCCATTTGACACGCCAGTAAATTTTTTGCGCACTGCTGTCTGAGTTGCTCAGTTCGGCCTGAACAACCAGGAAACCATTGCGTTCCTTGCCCATCAGCCCGATAACCTTGACATAGCGGGCCTCGCCAAGGCTTTCGATCTTGGAGGCAATTGTCTGCGCCTGAACCGGGAGAATGGCACTCAGGGCAATCAGGGATGCTGCGATCAGGTTCTTTGTTTTCACTTGAGAACGTCCTTATTTGGCAATTTATTCCGCGGATTTGGCTTTTTTCGGCTTGCCCTTGGCATTAACCGGTGCGGTGTTCGATTGTACAACGACCGGCCGCTTACTTTCATCAAAAGGCGTCTGGCTGACATATAGGGCCGGCCCCGTGGTACGCAGGACAACCAGCGCATGGTTACCGGAAACCTGAACTTCCTTGGTCACCACGCCAGCCGGAGTATTGATCGCAATGCGGTTGGTTCCGAACGGCAGGGAAACGCGCCCCAGAGAGAAGAAACCGGGCAAGGTACGCCAGGCACGTTCGTCAGCCTTCTCGCTCGCCACGGCAGCAATCCCGGCGGCAATACCGAGAACGGCACCAGCCATGCCCGAAGCATTATCCTGAATCGCCTTCTGGGCGGCACCCTTGACGATGGCACGAATTGAGGAGCGCACGATGATGCCGGGCATTTCGTCGGCAATGGCACGGCGCGCCATGTGATCTACGCTAGTCACCATGGTCAGCGGCAGCTGCTTGTCATTAACCATAAGGCTTGTTGGAATCACCGAGGCATCGGCCTTTTCAACAACCGGCCAGGAAAGCGGCGTCATCACGACACGAACTCCGCCCTTGCCCGGGATGGGCAACGGGATCGGCAACATGCGCGAAGTAATGGCCGGCGCATTCCCGGACTCAACCAGAATCAGGGTATCAACCAGCCCACCGTTGCCGCGGCGCTTGCCGACACGGCCATCCAGGCCGGCCAGTGCCTGCTCGAGGAAGGGATTGCCCCCCCGCATTTCGATGGCCTTGCGATAGCCGGCAGCCGCCAGGGAAGGCTCGCCAAGCGCCTCATAAACGAAGCCTGCGAGATAGTTGGCAACTGCAGATTCATAGGCATTCTTCAGCGCCTTGACCTCGGGGTCGTCAAGCGTCTCGACCGGATAGCCCTTGAGATCCTTGAAAGACGTGGTTTTCAGCCCCTTTTCTTCGGATTTTTTCTTGGCATCTTCGAGTTCCTTGGAACGGAACTCGGCGATGATGGCTTCGCGCTCGTGCATTTTCTTTACTTCCACGCGGGCCGAATCCCAGTCGCCCTGGGCCACGTGATCAAGTGCCAGACGCACGCTCAGCAAAACTTTTTCATAATCGCGACCATCGTAACGGCGCGTGGTGTCGTTGATCAGGAACGATCCGATCTGCCCCATCACCTTGGCAGGATCCGTCTTCACCTCTTCTTCCCATTCGCGCACCTTGCCATCAGCTGCATTCCAGGCCGCGATACTTTCCGGATAGTCGGTCTTCATCCGTTGAAGTTCCCCCTTCTCCATGAAGTACAGGAGATCCTTGTCCTTGCCAGGATTCTTTTTCTCAAGATCGGCCAGCGCCACATCGACCGAACCAGACTTTGCGGAATCCAGCGTCGACGATACCTGCTGGTGATAGCCGGTGGTCACGCAACCGCCCAGCAAAAAGGACACGGACAAAATCATGGCCAGCGGTTTCAGGCGCTGGCCAACGGAACACGAACGAAGCATGGACCCTCCGGAATTTGTTATTTGGCTTGTCGAACCCGGAATTTGACGATACCGCATCCACCTTTGTCAATGGAATATCTCACGCTTTCGCGTAGCTGCGAGGACAGCAAGGCCGTCACCCGCTACAATTTCGCCTCACCACCCCTGCCCGACCGAGTCAAAGCCATGTCCATCGAATTCGATTACCCGCTCACCGAAGAAATCTCCCGCAACGTCAGTGCTGCGTTGAAGGAAGATATTGGCGAAGGGGACCTGACCGCCGGTTTGGTTCCGGGAACTCCGGTCGTACGTGCCACAGTAGTCTGTCGGGAGGATGGCGTACTTTGTGGAACGGCCTGGTTCAACGAATGCATTCTGCAACTCGATCCCGATGCCCGGATCGACTGGCAAGCCGGCGATGGCGACGAACTCGTCGCGAACCAGTTGTTATGCACCATTGAAGCCAACGGACGCGCCTTGCTCACGGCAGAGCGCAGTGCGCTCAATTTTCTCCAGTTGCTTTCCGGCGTCGCCAGCAAAACCCGCACGTACGCCAAAGCGATTACCGGCACCAAGGCGCAGGTGGTCGACACGCGAAAAACCCTGCCCGGCTTGCGGATTGCCCAAAAATACGCGGTTCGTGCCGGCGGTGGCGGCAATCATCGCCTCGCCCTGTGGGACGCCATTCTCATCAAGGAAAACCACATTCACGCTGCGGGCGGCATTGAAGCGGCCATGAGCGCAGCGCTTGAAACCGCCCGACAAGCCTGTTGCCGCTGCAAATTCGTCCAGATCGAAGTGGAGTCGCTGGACGAGTTGCGCACCGCGCTTGATGCCGGGGCAAAAATGGTCCTGCTCGACAATTTTTCTCTGGAAATGATGCGCGAAGCGGCAAGCATCAATCAAGGACAGGCCATTCTTGAGGCATCCGGAAATGTCACGCTGGAAACCATCAGGGCCATCGCCGAAACTGGCGTAGACCGCATTTCAGTAGGTGCTCTGACCAAGGATGTTAAAGCACTCGACCTGTCGATGCGCTTTGTTGCCTGATTTCGTCGCATAATCGGACAGGGTAATTTTTCCACCGCACTTCGAGGGGGCTCGAATGCTGTTCATCCTGTTCTATATCGTCGCCATCGGCATTCTGGTGCTGCACTTTACAGGCTTCCTGACACGCCATAATCTGGATTGGGTGGTTCTGGTGCTGGCCGTCGCTGTTTTTCCGGCAGTCATTTTCCTTTAGGTGCGGGCGCGGAAAGGGGGGCACACATCCCCTCTTCCGGCCATTCACGGGTACGCAACACACCCGTGATCAAAACTCAAACGCGTTCGACGATGAACTGTTTGATCAGCACGGCATCGGGCGCCATGACCACAACGTGCTGTTCAAGCTGCTCAATCCCAGCCATCTCGGCCGGACGCACGGGCTCGGTGCCCAGCGCCTCGCGGATGGTTTCCTCGAACTTGGCCGGTTGGGCGGTTTCCAGCACGATCATCGGCACGCCGGGCTGGCGATGTTCGAGCGCCACCTTGAGACCGTCGGCAGTGTGCGTATCGAGCATCACGTTGTAACGTCCCTGGGCAAGACGGATGGTCTTGATGCGGTCGCTGTGCGTGCTCTTGCCGGAGACAAAGGCAAAATTCGGCATGTTTTTCCAGTAGACCGTGGAAGACAGGTCGAAGGCCTCGCCCTTGTCCACCTTGGCCCACAGTTCCTTGACCACAGCAGGATCACGACCGACCAGATCGAACACGAAACGTTCGAAGTTGGACGCCTTGGAAATATCCATCGACGGGCTGGAGGTAATGCTGGTCTGGGCGGCGGTGCGCGGACGATAGACGCCGGTGCGGAAAAATTCGTCGAGTACGTCGTTTTCGTTGGTGGCCAGTACCAGTTGCCTGATTGGCAAACCCATCTGGCGGGCGATGTGGCCGGCACAGATATTACCGAAATTGCCCGACGGCACGGCAAAGGCGACCTGCTCGTCGTTCGACTGCGTGGCCAGGAAATAGCCCTGGAAGTAATAAACGATCTGCGCCGCGACGCGCGCCCAGTTGATCGAATTGACCGCGCCGATCTTGTACTTTTTCTTGAACTCGGCGTCATTGGAAACCGCCTTGACGATATCCTGCGCATCGTCGAACAGCCCGGTGACGGCAATGTTGAAGATATTGGCATCGGCCAGCGAATACATCTGGGCGCGCTGGAAGGCGCTCATCTTGCCGTCCGGCGAAAGCATGAAGACCTTGACGTTGTGCTTGCCGCGCATGGCGTATTCGGCCGCCGAACCGGTGTCGCCCGAGGTAGCGCCGAGGATGTTGATCGATTCACCGCGCTGGTCGAGCACGTATTCGAACAGATTGCCGAGCAACTGCATGGCCATGTCCTTGAAGGCCAGCGTCGGGCCGTTCGACAGTTCCTGCGTGTAGAGGCCATCTTCGAGTTTGGTCAGCGGGGTGATCTGGGCTGCGTCACCGCCGTTGCGGGTGTGGCGGTAGACATCGGCCGTGTAGGTCTTGCTGACCAGAGCCTTCAGGTCGGCAGCCGGAATATCGGTGATGAATTTCGACAGGATCTCATAGGCCAGGTCGGCGTAGGACAACTGACGCCAGGCATCGAGCTCGCTGCGGCTGATCTGCGGATAGCTTTCCGGCAAATAAAGTCCGCCATCGGGCGCCAGGCCACCAAGGAGGATGTCGCAGAAAGCCTGGGGCGCGGCGTGACCGCGAGTCGAGATGTAGCGCATGGCGAAGCCCTGAAAAGCGAAAAACGCGAATTTTACCGCGTCGGACCCGACACGCGCACGCCTTGCAACAAACCGGAAAGAAAGAGGAGCAATGCAACACCAGTCAGCACGACGCCAGTCGCTGACCATCCAGCCAGCAGCGCCAGCGCACCGGCCAGAAACAACAAGCCGCGCCAGCGCCCGGTGACGGCCATCCTGTCACGCATGACGAGACGCGCCGCCGACTGCGGCCCCGGCCAGCGCCAAACCGGCAGCAACTGGCTGAGCGCGCCGCTGACCAGCGGCAACAGGAATCCGGCTGCCCACGCCCACAAAGTCGGCCGCCCATGGACGACGCCCGCCGCATGCAATGCGCCTGCTACCAGACAGGCGACAAACCCGAGAAGCGCTGCCAGCAAAGAGGCCGACACCCCGTCGGCAATCAGGCGACCTAGGCCAAAGCAGCGCAGCCACTGACCGAACAGGCTGATTGCAGCAACCAGCACCAGCGCCCCGCCCATGACAGAGAGTTCCCAGGCAAACGCTGCCCCGAGCGAGACAATCAGAGCCCCGCCCGCCAAAAGCCAGAGCCGGTGGCGCAACCAGTTGGCCGCCTTGGGGTCGGGAAGCCCCAGCGCGGTCGGCAGAAGAACAGGCAAGGTGCCGAAGGCCGCCAGACCAACCAACCCCACGACATTCAGATGCAGATGGAAGAGCCGCCAGTTCGCCCGCCCTTCCGGCCAAAGCGCCATCAACAGCACGGCGAACAGGGCCATGATCAGGCAGCCCAGCGCGGCGGCATACCAGCGCCAACCCGGATGGGGCGAGCCCAGCGTTGCTTTGGCCCGGCCAATGATCCAGCGTAGCAAAATAAGGCAAAAAATCAGGTCGACCGCAGCAGCGGGGTAAACCAGATCGTAAGGCAGCATCCCCTGCATGCTGGCAACGATCAGCACGCCATCGGCCTGTGCGAACAACGGCAGGCGAGCCAGCCATGACGACGGGTCGCCGGTGCGGGTCAGAACCGGCACGAAATGCAACATCGCCGCAAAAATCAGCGGCACGACTCCCAGCGCAAATGCCAGATGGGCGACGACCACCGGCGAACCGACGCCGCCCAGCGCCAGCAGGGCAGCTGCCACCAAGGCGAGCAGCGTCAGTCCGGCGATCAGGAACAATCAGGCAACCACGCTGAAATCGATGACGATAGCGCCCGCTTCGCGTTGCTGATAGGCAATGCTCAGGCGCCCGCCATAGCGTTGTTCGAGTTGGGCAAGCAGAGGCAAGGGATCGTGATCATTGCAGAAACGCATGGTCTCCCCCGGCATCAGGGCATCGAGCGCGCCGAAGATTGCGGCGTGGCGGAAACGCTTGGCGACCCCGCGCGCATCGAATGCGTACACAGCCTCCGGCGTGGTGTGATTACAGACATGAATGGCTTGCATGACAGCTCCTTGAAAATTTTGCCAGGCTGGCAAGGAAACGCATTCTGTCGAACCGCCGCCGGCATTTCCTTGATCTCTATCACCTGCCGGACCGCCACGCAGCAAAAAGGGGGCCGCAGCCCCCTTTCATCTTCAATCGCCGAAGCAGCTTATTGAAGTTCTTCCAGACGAATGCGCTTGACCTTGCCCTTCTGTGCGGCCAGACCCTCGATCCGGGCAATCGCGGCATCCGTTGAACTCTCCTTGCAGACGTGCGTCAGGATGATGATGTCGGCCTCGCCTTCACCCTCTTCCGGTTCACGCTGCAGCATGGCATCGATCGAAATGGCCTGATCGGCGAGGATACGGGTGACATCGGCCAGCACGCCCGGCTTGTCTTCGACACGCAGACGCAGGTAATAGCCCGTTTCAACCTCACTCATCGGCAGGATCGGCAAATTGGACATGGCATCCGGCTGGAAAGCCAGGTGCGGCACGCGATGCGCTGCATCGGCGGTAGCCAGACGGGTGACATCGACCAGATCGGCAATCACGGCAGACGCGGTCGGCTCGGCGCCGGCGCCCTTGCCGTAGTACATGGTGGCGCCGACAGCATCGCCCTTGACCAGCACGGCATTCATCGCGCCTTCGACATTGGCGATCAGACGCTTGGCCGGGATCAGGGTCGGATGCACGCGCAGTTCGATACCGGCGCTGCGACGCTTGGCGATGCCGAGCAGCTTGATGCGGTAACCGAGTTGTTCGGCGTACTTGATGTCGGACGCTTCCAGCTTGGTGATGCCCTCAACGTAGGCCTTGTCGAATTGCACCGGAATACCGAAAGCGATGGAAGCAATCAGCGTCGCCTTGTGCGCGGCATCGACACCTTCGATATCAAAGGTCGGGTCGGCTTCGGCATAACCCAGACGCTGGGCTTCCTTGAGCACGGCGTCGAAGGACAGCCCCTTGTCACGCATTTCGGAGAGAATGAAGTTGGTCGTGCCGTTGATGATGCCGGCCGCCCATTCAATACGGTTGGCACTGAGACCTTCGCGCAATGCCTTGATGACGGGAATGCCACCGGCAACAGCGGCTTCGAAGGCGACCATGACGCCCTTCTCCTGAGCGGCATTGAAAATCTCGGTGCCATGCACGGCGAGCAGCGCCTTGTTGGCGGTAACCACATGCTTGCCATTGGCAATCGCTTTCATGACCAACTCTTTGGCCACACCATAGCCGCCGATCAGCTCGACGATAATGTCGATTTCCGGGTCGGCCACCAGCGAGAAAGCATCGTCAGTGATACGCGCTTCGCCCGCAGTGATCTGTTTGGCCAGTTCGACGTTCTTGTCGGCCACGGCAGTTATGCGAATCGGGCGACCGGCACGGCGGGCAATTTCGTCCGCATTGCGCTTGAGAACAGTCCAGGTGCCACCGCCGACGGTGCCGATGCCGATAAGGCCAACATTGATAGGTTTCATGCTCTGACTTTACTTGGGTTGGTTAACTTGGGTTGAATGACGCTTGCGGTAATTTTCCAGGAAGCGGGCAACACGGCCGATAGCCTCCTTGAGATCATCTTCGTGGGGCAGGAAAACCAGACGGAAATGGTCCGGATGCGGCCAGTTGAAGCCGGTACCCTGAACCAGCAGCACCTTTTCCTCCTGCAGCAATTCGCTGATGAAGGCCTGATCGTTCTTGATCGGATAAATCTTCGGATCGAGTTTCGGGAACATGTAGAGCGCGGCCTTCGGCTTGACGCAACTGACCCCTGGAATGGCCGTAATCAGTTCGTAGGCAACATCGCGCTGACGGCGCAGACGCCCGCCCTCGCGAATCAGGTCGTCGATACTCTGATAGCCGCCGAGCGCCGTCTGGATGCCGTGCTGCCCGGGCGCGTTGGCGCACAGGCGCATCGACGCCAGCATGTCGAGTCCTTCGATGTAATCCTTGGCATGACGCTTGTCTCCGGAAACCACCAGCCAGCCGGCACGGTAGCCGCAGGAGCGGTAGTTTTTCGACAGCCCGTTGAAGGTGATGGTCAGGACATCGTCGGAAAGCGATGCAATCGAGGTATGTTTTTCACCCTCGTAAAGCACCTTGTCGTAGACCTCATCGGCGTAAATGATCAGGTGATGCTGACGGGCAATCTCGATGATTTCCTTGAGCAATTCGTCCGGATACAACGCGCCGGTCGGGTTGTTCGGGTTGATGATGACGATGGCTTTGGTTTTCGAATTGATCTTGCTGCGGATGTCGTTCAGGTCCGGATACCAGCCGTTCTCCTCATCGCACAGGTAGTGCTTCGGCGTGCCGCCGGAAAGACTGATTGCCGCCGTCCACAAGGGATAGTCCGGTGCCGGCACAAGCACTTCGTCGCCGGCATCGAGCAAGGCGTTCATGGCCATGACGATCAGCTCGGAAACACCGTTGCCAACGTAGATATCCTCCAGCGTCACACCCTTGATGCCCTTCTGCTGGGTGTAGTGCATGATCGCCTTGCGCGCCGCGAAAATGCCCTTGGAGTCGGTATAGCCCGCCGCATTCGGCAGATTGCGGATGATGTCCTGCTGGATTTCCTCAGGCGAATCAAAGCCGAACGCGGCGAGATTGCCAATATTCAGCTTGATGATCTTGTGGCCTTCTTCCTCCATCTGCTTGGCTTTTTGCAGCACGGGGCCGCGAATGTCGTAGCAGACGTTGGCGAGTTTGGCGGATTTCTTGACTTGTTTCATGGGGGCGTTCCAGCATGGCCGAATCGGGCCAAAGGTATAATCCTACCTTTTCGCATGGTGCACCGCAATTTTGGCGGGCTTTCCGGGGCAATCGTTCAGTGAAACTTCATCTTTCCAACACCGACGGACTCAACATCTTCACGGCTTACGGCGAAGGATATGTCGCGGTCAACCATGAAAAACACGAGAAAAACCTGGTTGTGATGCCTGACTCGATCCTGACCGAATGGACTACAGCGACCATCACCACAATCAACGAAGCAGACATGGCACAACTGCTCGCGCTGGGCACCGAAATCATCCTGCTCGGCACCGGCCAGCGCTTGCGCTTTCCGCCAGGAGCGCTACTGCGTCCATTCGCGCCGGCAGGTATCGGGCTCGAAGTAATGGATTTGCAAGCCGCCTGCCGCACCTACAACATTCTCGCTGCAGAAGGCCGCAAGGTCGCGGCTGCGCTACTTTTCGACTAAAAAGCCAGTTTGCTGGAATCAGTCAAAAGTCGGGGCGTCACTGAGAGAAAGCCCAACCGCATCTTTCGCTGAAAGTTGCACCTCGCTGGTGACCGGCCAGTCGATCGCCAGTTCAGGATCATCCCAGCGGATGCACTTCTCGAATTGTGGCGCGT
The DNA here is from genome assembly GCA_964583695.1 of uncultured Dechloromonas sp. Taxonomy (GTDB): domain Bacteria; phylum Pseudomonadota; class Gammaproteobacteria; order Burkholderiales; family Rhodocyclaceae; genus Azonexus. The sequence goes on along the minus strand of CAZOWA010000058.1, from coordinate 3,863 downwards.
AATAATCTGTCGTTTTGTATAGGAATTCGGCATTCTCCGACAACACCACAAAACCATGGGCAAAACCGGGCGGCACCCACAACTGGCGCTTGTTCTCCGCAGACAGGAATTCACCAACCCAGCGCCCGAAGGTATTTGAGCTCCGCCTCAGGTCGACCGCAACGTCAAAGACCTCGCCGTGAACCACCCGCACCAGCTTCCCCTGCGCCTGCTCGATCTGATAATGCAGACCGCGCAAGACGTTTTTGGCACTTCTCGAGTGGTTGTCCTGAACGAAGTCGACCTGCAAACCCGTCGCTTCCTGAAAAGACCGGTGGTTATAGCTCTCGAAGAAGAAGCCGCGCGCATCACCGAAAACCTTCGGCTCGATGAGCAGTACGTCAGGAATCGCGGTTGCGCTTACTTTCATTACTGCTCACCTTTCCCAGTTTCCCGGTCAGCCCCGGAATAACCACCCGGATTCTTTTCCTGCCAGCGCCAGGCATCAGCACACATGGCATCGATGCCACGTTCGGCACGCCAGCCAAGCTCCTTCAGGGCTGCTGACGGATCGGCATAACAACTCGCCGAATCGCCGTCGCGCCTGGAAGAAATCGAATAGGGAATCTTTCGCCCGCAGGCCCGTTCAAATGCAGCCAGCACCTCAAGCACGCTGTATCCCCGCCCGGTACCGAGGTTGAGCGTAAAGCACCCCGGTGCCTGGAGTTTATCCAGCGCCTTGAGATGGCCGCGCGCCAGATCGACAACGTGGATGTAGTCGCGTACGCCCGTGCCGTCCGGTGTCGGATAGTCATTCCCCCAGACATTCAGGCAATCACGACGCCCGATGGCCACCTGAGCGATGTACGGCATCAGATTGTTCGGGGCACCCTGTGGATCTTCGCCAATCAGGCCACTTTCGTGGGCACCCACCGGATTGAAGTAGCGCAGGATTCCGATCCGCCAGTCCGGCTCCGCAGCAAACAGATCGCGCAACATCTCCTCGATCATTAGTTTGCTGCGTCCGTACGGATTGATTCCGGCCAGCGGATGCGCTTCGTTGAGCGGCAGGTACTGGGGCTCACCGTACACCGTCGCCGACGAACTGAAAACCAGAGTCCTGAGCCCACAGTTCCGCATCGCCTGCAACAGCCGCAGTGTGCCCACGACATTGTTGTCGTAGTATTTCAGCGGCTCGACGACTGACTCGCCCACCGACTTCAGTCCGGCAAAATGGATGACCGCATGGCAAGCATAGGAGCGAATTACCGCTTCGACAGCAGCCTGATCACGAACATCACCGGTAACGACATTGAGCTTTTTTCCCGTAATTGCTTCGACCCGGCTCAGGGAAAGACGATGCCCGTTGCTGAAATTGTCGAAAACCACGATGTCGTGGCCGGCACCAAGCAGTTCGACGCAGGTATGCGTCCCGATAAAACCGGCGCCACCGGTCACGAGAATCATCATGCAACACCCGCGGGTAATAGAGTCATGGCAAGCACAGGCGATTTGATTACTGGGCGTGCCCGGAGGGACTCGAACCCCCGACCTGCTGCTTAGAAGGCAGCTGCTCTATCCAGTTGAGCTACGGGCACTTGAGGGTGATGCGAAGAGGAATTGGTCGGGGCGGTGGGATTCGAACTCACGACCCTCTGCTCCCAAAGCAGATGCGCTACCAGACTGCGCTACGCCCCGACACGAGAAACGGCATTTTAGCATCAGCTGAAAACCCGCGCCAGATCAAGCGCCTATCTTTTTCAAACAAACATTTCTTGCCTCACTTCTGCCTTTCTGATATTAAATCGCCTTTTTCGTCACCAGGACGCACAATAAAATGGCAGAAGAGCTGCTCCATAAACACTTTGCACCTTACGAACCGAAGGCCGGCGAGGAGTACATGAGCGCGAGACAACTCTCGCATTTCCGCAAGATTCTTGAAACGCTGAAAAAGGAATTGAGCGAGGATATCGACCGCACAGTGCACACCATGCAGGATGAGGCGACAGTTTTTGCCGACCCGAATGACCGAGCCAGCCAGGAAACCGATATCGCCATCGAGCTGCGCAACCGCGATCGTGAACGCAAGCTGATCAAGAAAATCGATGAAACGCTTGCCAGTATCGAAAGTGGCGATTATGGCTTCTGCAACAAGTGCGGCGTCGAAATCGGCATCAAGCGCCTGGAAGCCCGTCCGACGGCTACCTTGTGTATCGACTGCAAGACGCTGGACGAAATGAAGGAAAGACAAATGGCGAAATAATTCGCCGTTTTTCCAAGTTCTGCGGTCAACCGCAAAAAAGCATAAAAAAAGGGCACCTTTCGGTGCCCTTTGCTTTGGCGGGATCTGTGATTCGCGAGGAATTGAAAATCACAGAACCGACAATTATTGCGCTTCCGGCTCGGCTGCAGCCGGGGCAGCAGCACCCTCTTCCGCAGCAACAGCTTTCATGGACAGCTTGACGCGACCACGGTCATCAGTTTCGAGAACCTTGACGCGTACGACCTGACCTTCCTTGACGTAGTCTTCAACCTTGTTGACGCGCTCCTGGGCGATCTGCGAGATGTGCAGCAGACCATCCTTGCCCGGCAGAACGGAAACGATCGCACCAAAATCAAGAATCTTCAGGACAGTGCCTTCGTAGATCTTGCCGATCTCGACTTCCGCCGTGATCGCATCGATACGCGAACGGGCGGCAGCAGCTGCTTCGCCGCTGGTCGCGGCGATGGTGATCGTGCCGTCGTCCTGAATATCGATGGTGGTACCGGTTTCTTCGGTCAGTGCGCGGATGACCGCGCCGCCCTTGCCGATCACGTCGCGGATCTTCTCCGGATTGATCTTGAAGGTGTACAGACGCGGGGCGTAGGCCGACATTTCTTCACGTGGGCCAGCAGCGGATTCCTGCATCAGGTTGAGGATGTGCAGACGAGCTTCCTGAGCCTGTGCCAGCGCAACCTTCATGATTTCCTTGGTGATACCCTGGATCTTGATATCCATCTGCAAGGCGGTGATACCACCGGTCGTGCCGGCCACCTTGAAGTCCATGTCGCCGAGGTGATCTTCGTCGCCAAGGATGTCAGTCAGCACGGCAAAACGGTTGCCCTCCTTGATCAGGCCCATGGCGATACCGGCGACGTGTGCCTTGAGCGGCACACCAGCGTCGAGCAGTGCCAGGCAGCCGCCGCAGACGGAAGCCATCGAGGATGAGCCGTTCGATTCGGTGATTTCGGACACAACACGCATCGAATACGAAAAGTCTTCCGGCTTCGGCAGCACGGCGAGCAGCGCACGCTTGGCGAGACGGCCGTGACCGATTTCGCGACGCTTCGGCGTACCGACGCGACCGCATTCGCCGGTGGCGTACGGAGGCATGTTGTAGTGCAGCATGAAGCGGTCACGGTATTCGCCGGACAGCGCGTCGATGATCTGCTCGTCACGGTTGGTACCGAGCGTGGCAACAGCCAGCGCCTGGGTTTCGCCGCGTGTGAACAGGGCCGAGCCGTGGGTGCGCGGCAGGACGCCGGAACGCATGGTGATCGGACGCACGGTACGCGTGTCGCGACCATCGATACGCGGAGCGCCGGAGAGGATACGACCACGGACGATACCTGCTTCGAGTTCGAAGAACAGGTTGCCCACGGTATTCTCATCAGGAGCACCTTCAGCACCGGTACACAAGGCGGCAACTGCTTCAGCGCGGATTTCCTTAACGGCCTGGCTGCGCGTCTGCTTGACGGTGATGTTGTAGGCTTCTTCGAGCTTGGCGGAGACCAGCGCGGACAGGCTGGCAACCAGCGCTTCGTCCTTCGGTGCAGCTTGCCAGTCCCACTCGGGCTTGCCAGCCTCTTCAACGAGTTCGTTGATGGCGTTGATGGCCTTCTGC
>CAZOWA010000057.1:0-17554 GCA_964583695.1 uncultured Dechloromonas sp. | reverse complement strand
AACGCCAAGACCCAGCGCTACGGCACCTGCAACACCGCCGAATCGCTGCTCGTCGACCGTGCGGTCGCCAGCATGCTGCTGCCGCCGATTGCCCACATGCTGACCGGCAAGGGCGTCGAAATCCGCGGCTGCGCCGAAACCTGCGCCATCGTGCCGAACGCCGTTGCTGCCACGGAAGAGGATTACTACGCCGAATTCCTGGCCCCGATCATTTCGGTCAAAGTAGTGTCCGGCATCGACGAGGCGATCACCCACATCAACAAGTATTCCTCGGGCCACACCGAGGCCATCGTCACCGACAACCACCCGAAGGCCATGCGCTTCCTGCGTGAGGTCGATTCGGCGTCAGTAATGATCAACGCCTCGACGCGCTTCGCCGACGGGTTTGAATACGGCCTGGGCGCCGAGATCGGCATTTCCACCGACAAGATCCACGCCCGCGGCCCGGTTGGCCTGGAAGGGCTGACCAGCCAGAAATGGGTGGTGCTGGGCGATGGACACGTCCGAAGCTGACCCATCTTCTAGCCCCCCCCGAAAACCCTGGCCTGGCCAGGGTTTTTTATTGCTGGAACAAGGCTCCAACTTACAACGAATGCATAAACATCAACCTGATGTCATAAAATAGATCCTTTTTACAAAAATAATATTTCCCAAAAGGATTTTCATGGCCATCACCTGGACCGCCGACCTCAACACAGGCATTGAGGTCATTGACCAGCAACATCGGCGGATTGTCGAGTTCATCAACCATCTGGAAACAACCCAACGCTCCAGAAAGAAGGAAGCAATCAGACAAGTGGTTGAGGACTGCTTCGACTACACCCTCTCCCATTTCGCCTTTGAAGAAAGCCTGCAGGAAGAGGCCGGCTACGTGTATTGCAAACCGCACAAAAAGGTTCATGAGCTTTTTATCCGGCGTCTATCGGAATACAAGGAGCGCATGAACAACGGCGAGGATATCGGCGGAGAGTTGCATCAGTTGCTCTGCCGCTGGCTGGTCAGCCACATCAAGCGCGACGACGCCGACTACGTCGGCGCGGTGAAGGAGAACATGATTTCTCTGGCCGTGAAAAGAGAAGAAAAGAAAGAAACGAAGGGCTGGTTTGCCCGTTTCTTCAAATAATCGGCTCAGAGCATGTGCTCGAGAAATGCCCGCGTCCGCGGATGCGCGGGGCTGGAGAACATTTCCCCCGCGGGCCGGGCTTCGATGATTTCACCGTGGTCCATAAACACCACGCTGGTCGACACATCGCGAGCAAAGTTCATTTCGTGGGTCACGACCAGCATGGTCATGTGTTCGTCGGCCAGCTGGCGGATGGTGCGCAGCACTTCGCCGGTCAGTTCAGGATCGAGCGCCGAGGTCGGCTCGTCGAAAAGCATGATGTCGGGTTCCATGGCCAGCGCCCGGGCAATCGCCACCCGTTGTTGCTGACCGCCGGAAAGACGTGACGGATAGGCGTCGCGCTTGGCGAGCAGGCCAACCTTGTCGAGCAGGGCTTCCGCCTTGGGAATCACCGCATCGCGAGCCATGCCCTTGACCGTCATCGGCGCCTCGATGAGGTTTTGCAGCACGGTCAGATGCGGAAACAGGTTGAACTGCTGAAAGACCATGCCCATCTTGCGGCAGATGCGACGCGCTTCGGCTTCCGGCGCATAGCGGCAGACGCCTTCGGCATCGGTACTGGCCAGCGTCTCGCCTTCGATGACGAGCTCGCCTGCGTCAATGGTTTCGAGGTGATTGAGGCAGCGCAGGAAAGTGCTCTTCCCCGAACCGGACGGGCCGATCACGGCAATCACGTCGCCCTTGTCGATTTCCAGCGAAACGCCCTTGAGCACTTCGCTACCGCCGAAATGCTTGCGAATGTCGCGGGCGACGATCATCGGGATGGTTTCAGCCTTCATAGACGGCATAGCGTTTTTCCAGGCGCATGAAACCCCAGGTCAGCACCAGGGTCATGATCAGGTAGAAAGCAGCGGCCACAACGAAAGGCATCGTCGTGAAATCACGCTGGACCATGCCACGCGCGGCGCGCAGCAGGTCGTTCATGGCCAGCACGTAGATCAGCGAAGTGTCCTTGATCAGCGTGATCGTCTCGTTGCTCATCGGCGGCAGGATGCGTTTGACGACCTGCGGCAGGATGATGCGCCGCATGGTCTGGGCGTAGGACAACCCGAGCACACGCGATGCTTCGTACTGGCCGCGCCCAACCGACTGGATGCCGGAGCGGAAGATCTCGGCGAAATAGGCGGCATAGTTGAGCACGAAGGCGACAATGGCCGCCGGAAAGTCGGGCAGACGAATGCCGATCACCGGCACGAAAGGCAGCGCAAAGTAGATGAACAGCATCTGCAACATGAGCGGCGTGCCGCGCATCAGCCAGATGTAGCCGCTGACCAGCGAACTGGCGACGCGAAAATGCGAGATGCGGACAAGGGCCAGCCCCAAGCCGAGCGGCACCGCCAGGATCAGGGTGATGATGAAGACCTGCAGCGTGACCGCCGTGCCTTCAAGCAGGGGGCCGAGAATTCCCAGTACGTAGTCCATGCCGCCAGCCCTGCCGATGCAGGCCCCCGATCATGCCAATGAAAAACAGGGCGACGCGACGCGCCACCCTGCCGAAAAATTACTTGACGATATCCTTGCCGAACCACTGGTTCGAAATGCGGGCGGCTGCGCCGTCCTTCTTCATTTCGTCCATGGCCTTCTGCAATTTGCCGAGCAGCTCGACATCATCCTTGCGCACGCCGACGCCGTATTCCTCGGTCCCGAAATGTTCGTCGAGCACGGCGTATTCGCCCGGCTTCTTGGCGATGTAATAGCGACCGACCACTTCATCGACCACCAGCGCATCGAGACGACCTGCCGTCAGATCCATCAGCGCGGCAACGTTGTCGCCGAACTTCTTCACTTCCTTGAGCGACTTGGCGACGGCATCCTTCTCGACGGCCTCGACCGCGCTGCTGCCTTCCTGCAGACCGACCACCTTGCCGGCCAGATCAGCCTTGGTCTTGATCGGGGAGGCGGCGGTAACGATGACGATCTGTCGGTTTTCCAGATAGGGCGTGGTGAAGGCGATCTGTTCCTTGCGCTTTTCGGTGATGGTCAGGCCATTCCACAGCGCATCGACGCGCTTGCCGCCGAGTTCGGCTTCCTTGGCATTCCAGTCGATGGGCTTGAACTCGACCTCGACGCCCAGACGCTTGGCGGCCTCGCGGGCCAGATCGATGTCGAAACCGACGAGATTGTTCTTTTCGTCGCGGAAACCCATGGGCGGGAAATTGTCATCCAGACCGACCACGATCTTGGTAGCCGCGACCGGCTGAGCCGGTGCTGCCGACTGGGCCGGCGCATCGCTCTTGCCGCAACCGAAAAGCAGGGCGCTCGCTGCCAGCGCCGCAAAAATCACTGAAATTTGTTTTTTCATGGCTGTTCTCCGTAGTTGGCCCGCCGACTTCCGGGCAGCCCGGAATTATCCCCCAAACACGCCTGCGACGGCAGGCCCGGGCGACACAATCCATCCTGAAAATTCTTTGACCGGGTGCGCCGGCCAGCGGTATAACACGCTTCATCATTCGCTCCGGAGTGCGCCATGAACCTCCTTTCCTACAACGCCATCGTCGCCGCACCCGGTTTTTCTCTCGGCGTGCGTTGCGATGGCGACGAAATCACCCGTATCGACTTTCTCGAACCGCGCCCCGAAGCGGCGCCGGACAGCCCGCTGGCCGCCGAGGCGGTGCGCCAACTGCACGCCTATCTTGCCGACCCGACATTCGTTTTTGCACTCCCCCTGCGCCCCGCCGGCACGCATTTTCAGCGCCGCGTCTGGGCCGAAATCGCCGCAGTTCCACCCTGCGCAACAAAAACCTACGGTCAACTCGGAAAAACGCTGAAAAACGCCCCGCGCGCCGTCGGCCAGGCCTGCGGCGCCAACCCCTATCCAGTGGTGGTTCCCTGCCATCGCATCGTCGCCACCGGTGGCGGACTTGGTGGCTTTGCCCGTCAGCGCGGCGGCTTCCTGCTCGACGTCAAGCGCTGGCTGCTGACCCATGAAAACAGCCTCCCCGGCTGATCTCGCCGAGATCGACGGCTTCTGCGACGCCCTCTGGCTGGAAGACGGGCTGGCCAAGGCGACGCTCGACAGCTACCGCTCCGACCTCGGCCAACTCGCCGCCTGGCTGAAGGAACACGGCCACGAAGCCCTGCTCGACCTCCGCGAAACCACGCTCACCGCCTTCATCGCCCACCTGTCGCGCCACACCCGCGCCACCTCGCAATCACGCTACCTGTCGACCCTGCGCCGCTTTTATCGCTGGCAACTCGGGCGCGGGCGCATCGTCGCCGACCCGACGCTGAAACTGGCCAACCCGGCCCGCCCCTCGCGCCTGCCCAAGGTCACCTCGGAAAAACAGGTCGACGACCTGCTCAACGCCCCCGATGTCGACACCCCGCTCGGCCTGCGCGACCGCGCCATGCTGGAAACCATCTACGCCACCGGCCTGCGCGTTTCCGAACTGGTCAATCTCAAACTGCACGAAATCGGCTTCAACGAAGGCGTGCTGCGCGTGCTCGGCAAGGGCAGCAAGGAACGTCTCGTGCCGCTCGGCGAACAGGCCATCGACTGGCTCGGCCGCTACCTGAACGAAGCCCGGCCGGAAATTCTCGGCGGCCAGCAGAGCGACGCCCTGTTTGTCACCGCACGCGGCGGCCCGATGACCCGCCAGGCCTTCTGGCAGATGATCAAGCGCTATGCGCTGGTGGCCGGCATCGCGCCGGAAAAACTCTCGCCCCACGTCCTGCGCCACGCCTTCGCCACCCACCTGCTCAACCACGGCGCCGATTTGCGCGTCGTCCAGCTCCTGCTCGGCCACGCCGACATCTCGACCACGCAGATCTACACCCACGTCGCCCGCGAACGCCTGAAAAAACTGCATGCGGTGCATCATCCGCGCGGTTAGAGACTTCCGCGGTCAACCTGAAAAAACGCCATTTTTTCGGGTTGACCGCAGCAGCCTGAAAACATCTAGCCGGGCTCGGTGACCAGTGTCGGCTGCAACAGGTCGCGGTGCGCCACGCGCAACCAGCCCAGCACCAAGAGATCCAGGGCGCAGTAGAAGGCGCCGGCGTGCAGCGGCGGATTGGTGGTGGCCAGACCAAGCCAGGGCACCTGCGGATTCCAGGCCCAGTTGCCCAGCCAGGTGCCATAAAGCTCCATGAGCAGTGCAAGAACAAACATCACGGCGTAAAGCGCTCGGGCACGGCTGACCGCCATGCAGATCGCCAGCAGCAGAAAAAGCAGGCCACCCGCCGTGTCCCAGCCCAGCCAGATACCGGCCAGCGCCCAGGGTGCAGCGAGTGCGGGCACTGCCCAAACGAACCACGCCGGCACTCGGCGCAAGACCATCAGGCCGAGCGTCATCAACAGCGCATGACCCGGCGGCACGAAGATCGGGATGTTGTGGAACTGGTAGTCGTAAAGCCCCCAGACCAGGGAAAGAAAACCCTCCCCAAGGCCCGAAATCACCAGGCAGGCCAGCATCACCCGCCTTTCGAGGGAGCCGCCATGCAACCAGAGCCAGCCGAATATCCCGAGCGCCCAGACATCGGCGAGCAACTGACCGCTCCAGCCCAGCGCCTTGTCCAGCGCCAGCCCGCCGAGAATCACGGCGACGATCTGCACCTCCGCCCAGCGCGGCCGCTGTTGCCAGAGCAGGGTGTGAAGTTCGGGCGCCTGTGGGGCTGGATTGGAAACGGTCATGACAAATCGCGGATCGCAGGGATGCCCATTATCGCCGCGTCTGTGACGATCCGGTTAGCGAGTCGATCAACTTAAAGCAATGAAATCTGCCCTTCACCAAGCCAGCCGCGATTTCAAAACCACCGTGAAATAATCGGCGCTTCCAGCCAATGGAGATAACAGTAGTAATCCTCATCAGTGAAAAAGCACGGCTCGCGGCTGATGCCGCGCAGAACAATGTGAAGCGGGTAATCGGCGAGAAGAACGCGGGGGCGGCAAGGCATGGTCAGTGGCTTGGTTCAGAAAACGAAATGTCTCTGGCCCCTTTGGCTATTAAAAGACTGGCGGCTTGCGCCGCCATGGGATTGTTTACTCGCTTGACACGGGCCGACTAATGGGTGACCCCTTTAGTCGATTGTGCGGTATCGCTTGCCTGGCGGTTTCGGCATCTGCTGCTCTGTTCAGTTACAAACCTTCTGCCAAGCAAGCTGTGTACCCGGTTTGTGCAACAAAGCCTGTTAGACGAGTCATTCTTTAAATTTGAGCCCTTTGCCTATACAGCCATCTCTTATTGACTGACCAATATCGCTATTTCCAACTTCCTTCTCGATCATACCTATGCCTACGTATGCAAATATGATTTGCAGCTTCGTTTTGGGTGTGGTTTTATCAACTATAACGGTTGTTCCATTTAGGCATTTTGCTAATAAATGCTTATTGTTATCGAATTCAATAACAAATCCATCTGTTGTTGTGCTTAGATGCTCCTGAAGGTCTTTTATGCTGCCGCTTAAAACACAGTCGTCCTCGCTTCTTTTAGGGCTATCGTATTGTCTGTAACAATAATATTTCTGGCCGTTTTCAGTTGATTTTTGCGTAATATCTGTTACCCGAACACCCGGCCCGCCAATGGGTATGACAGAGCACCTGAGCCCCTCTACAACTTTCTCTATGAGAATCTTTTTGAACAGATCGACTTCCGTTATGCTCGCCAATTCAGCAATGTCCTGCTCAGAAATGCAATGCACAGATGGGGCAGGTATGACGTCAATGGCGTAAGCGAGATTGGAAGTGTTGGCTGAACAAATAATTAGTAGCAACTTTGTTGCGGTAAGAAAACGGCCGAAATTTCGATTCAGCCTCCATTGAACGATTGTCGATGAGCTAGATAAGAGCATGGAAAACCCGTCTAACGAAGCTGTAGAAAAATAGTATTCATGCCCGCATCGTGCCGTGAACCATATGGAATAACAAGCTGACGATTCAGGAGACACGGCTTCCCCGGTCACCCCGAACAACCAAAGGGGTCAGAGACATTTCCCTTTTTCGCTTAATCGGCTTTTTCATTTCCATCCTCCTCAAAATCCAAAATCCTGTTGGTTCGTTACCCCTTGCTTGCTCGCTTCATCCGCCGGTCTATTCGGTCGTCCGCGCTTGCCAGAGTTATGCCGAATGCCCAGGCGCCCGCAAATAACTTCTGCAAAACGCTCACTGCCAACCGGCATGCCCAGTTGCAGGGCCTTGCGAATATCGTCGACGGCCTCGGCATCGAGTTCCGGGCGAAAGAGCGCCCGATAGGTGCCTTGCCGTTCTCCGCCACCCCTGCCGAGCGACAGGTAAAGTTCATGTGGCGTAAGGCGAATATCGGTCTGTCCCAACCCATTGCCTCGATAGCTGGACCAACGGTACTGGCCTGGATCAACGACCATGCCCGCCCGTACCGGATTGAGTTCGATGTACCGCTGGCACGCCAGCAGGTAGTTTTCGGCTTGCACCACGCTCGATTTGTAGCGCCCCTCCCACAGGCTGCCGGTCCGCCGATAAAAGCGGTTGGCGTACTGCACGTAACGGCGACCCAGCGATTGCATCAGCCTTGACGGCGCACCTTCTTCCTTCGGTGTCAGCAGCAGATGAACGTGGTTGGTCATCAGCGCATAGGCATGTATCGCGCAGCCACAAGCGCGAGCCGACTCTTCCAGCCAATGGAGATAACAGTGGTAATCCTCATCGGCGAAAAAGCACGGCTCGCGATTGATGCCGCGTTGGACAATGTGCAACGGATAATCAGCGAGAAGAACGCGGGGGCGGCGCGGCATTATCATTAATGACTCAGAGAGCTAAATGTCTCTGACCCCTTTGGTTGTCGTATATTTATCGTAATCTATACGAAAATCGGAAAACAGTCCCCCTGTCACCGCATTAAACTCAACAATTACATTATCTGCTTCTGTCCAAAAATCACTCATTTTCACCACTTTCCGAGGCAATGTTTGCGAATGTTAATTTTAAAGCGAAAGCCAGAGACGAACTCATTAGAAAAAAACCAAATCCACCCACAAGAGCAACCCCAAACCTTGTATTTAGTGGGTCTATTCCTAGATAATTAAATTCATGCCAACCAATTACAACATTATAAAAAAACAATATAGCAAAGCACGCATAAAACATTAACGCTGACTTAAATATATTTCTGCTTTTATTTTTCAAATTAAAAACGATATCCGAAGAATTCAAATACACCAAGAAAAGCACAAATTGAATCGGAAGAGAAAACCAGGAAATTAAGTAGGTAACAGCCAATATCTGCGGAATTTTTGACATAGCTATACGTTCGCTCATAGCAGGCAAAAATTCAGTCATCAAATTAACGCCTGGCTGCAAAAATAATAATTTTTCCAAAATATCATATGGCGCAAACAGTGCCACAAAAGCCCCAACAAAATTCGGGAGCACTAAAAAATATAAAAAAATTTTATTAACTCGTACATTTAACACAGCCATCTCCACTTGTTTTAATCAACTATTGGGGTCAGTGACATTTCGTTTTCTCCCATTTTTCCGGTTGACCGCAGCATGTCCCCTCGCCGTTCCTCACGCTCTCTCATGCCACGCTCCTCGAACCAAAGGGGTCAGAGACATTTCCCTTTTTCCCCACTCGTATTTTTTCATTTCAGTCCTCCTCAAAATCCTGTTGGTTCGTTATCGGTTGCTCGCTTGCTTCATTCGCAGGCCCATTCGGCCGTCCGCGCTTGCCAGAGTTATGCCGGACACCCACCCGGCCGCAGATCTTTTCGGCAAAGCGCTCGTTGCCTATAACGAAATGTCTCGGCCCCCTTTGGCTCGCACCAAGCCAGCCGCGATTTCAAAACCACCGTGAAATAATCGGCGCAAGCAATGCCGATGCAATAGGCAAAACACCAAATATCAAAACGAACCGCGTCTGCAATGACGAAACCATAAGCAGGAGCAGAACACCCAAGACAGCTGTCAGAACACCAAGAAAGATCGGCCATGACCCAAGCGCTGCAAATTGGAAAAGCCAAAGTCCGGCCAAATAGGCTGGGTAAAAAACAACGGCGAGCCAAGCAATAATTTCGAGCGTCCCGCCGGCCAGCTTGAACAGCCTGATCGCGCCCCCGCCAGTTGACTCTGGTGCTTCGAGCCTGGAAAAGTCCTGACTGTCCATACACTCCTCTACAACGCCATAGAACAATACGGCTCATCGTGCCGTGAACCATATGGAATAACAAGCTGACGATTCAGGAGACACGGCTTCCCCGGTCACCCCGAAAATCTGGCGTTTTTTCCGGTTGACCGCAACACTCCCCTCACCCAAGCGCGGTTAAAATTTCCCCATGAGCAAAACAGAACACGCCCCCGAGACACAGGCGACCAAGTTCCTGAAGTCGCAGAAAATCGCTTTCTCCACTCATCTCTACGCCTATGAAGAGCATGGCGGCACCAAGGTTTCGGCTCGCGAACTCAATGTCGACGAGCATGCCGTGGTCAAGACGCTGATTTTCGAGGACGAGAACGCCAAGCCGCTGATCGTGCTCATGCATGGCGATTGCAAGGTATCGACCAAAGAGTTGGCGCGTCAGATCGGCTGCAAGAAGGTCGAACCCTGCAAGCCGGAAGTCGCCAACCGCCACACCGGCTATCTGGTCGGCGGTACCAGCCCGTTCGGCACCAAGAAGCAGATGCCCATCTACATCGAGAAAAGCATTCTCGATCTGCCGCTGATCCTCATCAACGGCGGGCGGCGCGGCTTTCTGGTCGGCGTGCATCCGCACGACATCCTGCGCGGCCTGAATCCCAAGCCGGTCGAGGCAGCGCTCAAGGGGTGATTGACAAAGACAATCGATGATATTTAATCAATCGATTGGTTCTATTTAAAGCCAACCCATAAAGTGACACTCATCGCCGAAGGAGTGTCACCATGACCCAGCTCGTTGTCCGCCACTACGCCCGCCCCGCCGCCCGCCGCCACTTGTGGACGGGCATTGTCATGGCCCTGGTCGCCATCGCTTTCGGTATCGAGCAATCCGTGCAATGGCTGAACGCGCACCCGATGGCAGCGAAAGGCCTTGAAGCCAGTTTGATGGCCGGCCTTGCCACCGGGCTCGGGGCGATTCCGGTGCTCTTTTTGCGTCGCCCGGCAGAGCACTGGATGGCACCAATGCTCGGTCTCGCCGGCGGCATGATGCTCGCCGCCAGCCTTTTTTCCTTGCTCGTTCCCGCCGTGCAGACCGTGTCGGCCAGCGCCGCGCCCTGGGGACTCGGCATGGCCACCGCCATCGCTTTCCTGGCCGGTGCCGCGATGATGCAACACATGGATCGACGCATGCCGCACGCCCACGTCGAGGTTGTGCAAACCGCCGGCCGGCAGCCGCATGTCGCGCTCGTCGTCGCCGCCATCGCCTTGCACAACGTGCCGGAAGGCCTTGCCGTCGGTGTCGCCGCAGCTTCCGGCGCCGATCACGGCATGACGCTCGGCATCGCCATTCAGAACATTCCGGAAGGCTGGATCGTGGCCAGCGCCATGCTCGCCCTCGGCGCTCCGGCCGGCCGTGCCGCCTTGATTGCGCTGGGTACCGGCCTGGTCGAACCGGTGGGCGGCCTGTTCGGCGTCATTGCCAGCACCCTGGCCGGCGCGGCTTTACCACTCGCGCTTGCTGCGGCAGCCGGCGCCATGCTCTGGGTGGTCAGCCATGAACTGATTCCGGCCTCGCACAAGCCGGGCCGCGAAGCAGCCGGCACCGCCGGGCTGGCCAGCGGCTTCGCGATCATGGCCGTGTTGGCCGGGGTAGTTTGAAACCTGATGCTGCGGCCATCGAGCGACTCGATGGCCGTGTCACCCCCTAAAGCGAACGTTCGATAATCACGCCAACCCGCTTGACGCCCGGCATCATGCCGAGCTTGGCGACCGACACCCGAACCCAGTGGGCGGCAAAGTTGGTGAGCAGCCAGCTGGCGATGTGTTCAGTGAGCTTTTCGAGCAGATTGAAGTGGCTGCCGGCCAGATCGGCACGCAGCCTTTCAACCACCACGGCATAGTCAACGGTGTCACGAATATCGTCGCTGGCACCGGCCGAAGCGGTCGACACACCGATTTGCAGTGAAATTTCGACCGTCTGCGCCACAGCCTTTTCGCGCGGATAGATGCCTATCCACGTTTCGGCACGCAGTTCTTCGATGAAAATAATGTCCATGGCACGGTCGACCGGAGTCCGGGGTGTAAAATTCGCCGCGATTGTACTCCAGCCCGGACACGCTCCCCATGCAAACTGCCCTCGCCCTCGTCGCCGCCTACCTGCTCGGCTCTGTGCCCTTCGCCATGATTTCATCGAAAATTTTTGGCCTGGCCGATCCGCGCACCTATGGCTCAGGCAACCCCGGTGCCACCAACGTCCTGCGCAGCGGCAACAAGAAGGCAGCGCTGTTCACCCTGATCGGCGACGCGCTGAAAGGCTGGGTCGCCGTCTTTCTTGCGCAGCAACAAGGCTTTTCCGAAACGCAGGTCGGGCTGGTCGCGCTGGCCGTGTTCTTCGGGCATCTTTACCCGATCTTCCTCAAATTCAAGGGTGGCAAAGGCGTCGCCACCGGAGCCGGCGTCCTCTTCGCGCTCGACCCGCTGCTCGGCCTGGCCCTGCTCTGCACCTGGCTGTTCGTCGCCTTCGCCTTCCGCTATTCCTCGCTGGCGGCCGTGCTGGCAGCCGGTTTCGCCCCCGTCATCCAGTTTTTCATGCACGGCGGCAACGGCCAGACGCTGATCGTCGGCATCCTCGCGCTGGCGCTGATCGGCAAGCACTGGCAGAACATCCAGCGCCTCATGGCCGGTCAGGAGTCGAAGATCGGCAGCAAGAAGAAAAGCTGAAGCGCCCGCGCACGCCACACCCAACGCCGGTCCGCCGGCGTTTTTCATTTGCCGTGTTTTTTGGGCGCGCGCTGAACCAAAATGCAGCGCGCGTATCCAACCGCGGCTCATTAATCACTTCAAGGAATTCCGATGACCCAAACCGTAACCCTCGGTGGCAACCCGATCAATCTCGCCGGCAATTTCCCGGGCAAGGGCGACGTCGCTCCGGCCTTCTCGCTGGTCGCCAAGGATCTGTCCGATGTCAGCCTCGCCAGCTTCGCCGGCAAGCGCAAGATTCTCAACATTTTCCCGAGCATCGACACGCCGACCTGCGCAGCCTCCGTCCGCCAGTTCAACGCCAAGGCCGGCGCCCTGCCCAATACGGTTGTTCTCTGCATCTCGGCGGACCTGCCTTTCGCCCAGGCCCGTTTCTGCGGCGCTGAAGGCCTGGACAACGTGGTCACCCTGTCCACGATGCGCGGCGCCGAATTCATCAAGGCTTACGGCGTCGCCATGACCAGCGGCCCGCTGGTTGGACTGACCGCGCGCGCCGTCGTCGTGCTCGACGAAAACAACACGGTGCTGCACAGCGAACTAGTTGGTGAAATCAAGAACGAACCGGATTACGCGGCCGCCCTCGCGGTGCTCTAAACCAGCCCGACGATCCTTGCGGGCGGTTGGGCAAGCGCCACCGCCCGCAAAAACGACTTCCACGGTCAACCTGAAAAAACGCCGGATTTTGCGAAGCGCTACTTTGCGCCGGTCGACATATCCATCAACGGCCAGCGCGGCTGCACCGCGAATCGACCCGCCGGTTTTGCCGGCGTGCCGGCCTGCAGTCGCAGGCAACCGGCAAGCGCGATCATCGCGCCGTTGTCGGTACAGAACTCAAGCTCCGGGTAGAAAACACGGAATTTCCTGCGCCTCGCTTCGTCGTCAAGCGTCGCGCGCAACTGCTTGTTGGCGCCAACACCACCGGCCACGACCAGTTGCTTGAGGCCGGTCTGCTTCATCGCTTTCAGCGATTTTTTCACCAGCACTTCGACAATGGCCTCTTGAAACGCCCGCGCGGCGTCGGCTTTAAAGGTGTCGGTCAATTCGTCCTGTTCACGCACCAGCGTCAGCACGGCGGTTTTCAGGCCGGAAAAACTGAAGTTCAGATCCGGCGAGTGCAGCATTGGCCGCGGAAATTGATGCACGCCGGGCTGCCCCGTTTCGGCCAGCCGCGACAACAACGCACCGCCCGGATAGGGCAGGCCGAGCAGTTTGGCGCTCTTGTCAAAAGCCTCGCCCGCCGCATCGTCCAGCGTTTCTCCAAGCAGTTCGTATTCGCCGACGCCAGTCACCTTCATCAATTGGGTGTGGCCGCCGGAAACAAGCAGGGCGACGAATGGAAAAATTGGGGGCGTAACCGACAGCAGCGGCGAGAGCAAATGGCCTTCGAGGTGATGCACCGGTATCGTCGGTTTGTCGAGTGCCACGGCCAGCGCCTCGGCAAAGGCGCAGCCCACGAGCAGGGCGCCGGAAAGCCCGGGGCCGCGCGTATAGGCCACCGCATCGATCTCGGCCAGCGTCTTGCCGGCGCGTGCCAGCGCCTCGCGCAACAGCGGTACGACACGCCGGATATGGTCGCGCGACGCGAGCTCCGGCACGACACCGCCGTACTCGGCATGCATCGCCACCTGCGAGTGCAAGGCATGCGACAACAGGCCGGCTTCGCTGTCGTAGAGCGCAATACCGGTTTCGTCGCAGGAAGATTCGACACCAAGGATCAACATGGGCGCGCATTTTAACACTTGAAGCAAAAAGGTTTTTTGCAATATACTGCTCGGCTTTCCGCAATCATGCGGACACAAAATTGCGCGCACTGTCGTTTACTTGACCTGACAGGCGCCTAACGGAAGGGGGTGATTTACATGCCGAACATTCGTGTCAAGGAAAATGAGCCGTTCGAAGTTGCTATTCGCCGCTTCAAGCGCACGGTCGAAAAGACTGGCCTGCTGACCGAGCTGCGTGCCCGTGAGTTTTATGAAAAGCCCACTGCCGAACGCAAGCGTAAGGCTGCCGCTGCTGTCAAACGTCAGCACAAGCGCCTCCGTAGCCTGACCCTGCCGCCGAAACTGTACTGATCCAGTCAGTCTCGTGAGCACAAGAAGCCGCCCGCCAACCCGCAGGCGGCTTTTTTCTTTGAATTTCCGAAAAGAAATCGCATGAGCCTCAAAGCACGCATCACCGAAGACATGAAATCGGCCATGAAGGCCAAGGAAACAGCGAAGCTCAACGCCATTCGCCTGCTGCTCGCTGCGGTCAAGCAGAAGGAAGTCGACGAGCGCGTCGAGCTCGATGATGCCGCTGTCGTCGCCGTCATCGAAAAACTGACCAAGCAGCGCAAGGACAGCGTCACCCAGTACGAAGCCGCCGGCCGTCAGGAACTGGCCGAAGCCGAAAAATTCGAAATCGCCGTCCTCGGCGTCTATCTGCCGGAAAAGATGAGCGCTGCCGACATGGCTGCCGCCGTGGCTGCTGCCGTTGCCGAAACCGGCGCCAAAGGCCCGGCCGACATGGGCAAGCTGATGGCCGTCCTCAAGCCGAAACTCGCCGGCAAGGCCGACATGGCGGAAGTGTCGAAACTGGTCAAGGCAGCGCTTGCCGGCTGATCGAGCATGATTCCTGATTCGTTCATTCAGGATTTGCTGGCCCGGATCGACATCGTCGACCTGGTCGACGGCTACGTTCCGCTCAAGAAAGCGGGCGCGAATTACGCCGCCTGCTGCCCCTTCCATAACGAAAAATCGCCGTCTTTCACGGTCAGCCCGACCAAGCAGTTCTACCACTGTTTCGGCTGCGGCGCGCACGGGACGGCAATCAGCTTCGTCATGGAATATCAGGGACTGGGCTTCGTCGACGCCGTGAAGGAACTCGCCAGCCGCGCCGGCATGCAGGTTCCGGAAAGCGAACACCGCGGCCAGCGTGACGAGAACCCCGGTCAGACGCGAACCCTGATCGAAATCATGGCCCGCGCCGCAGCCTACTACAAGGAACAACTGCGCCAGTCGCCCCGCGCCATCGAATATTGCAAGAAACGCGGCCTCTCCGGCGAAGTCGCTGCCCGCTTCGGCATCGGCTATGCGCCGGATGGCTGGCAGAACCTGCAATCGGTATTTGCCGATTACAACGGCGATGGCGTCCGGCTGGCCGGACTCGTCATCGACAACGAATCCGGCCGCCGTTACGACCGCTTCCGTGACCGCCTGATGATTCCCATCATCAACCAGAAGGGCGAAATCATCGCCTTCGGCGGGCGCATCATCGACCAGGGCGAGCCCAAGTACCTCAATTCGCCGGAAACCCCGCTTTTCGAAAAGGGCCGCGAGCTGTTCGGCCTGCCGCAAGCCCGTCAGGCCCTGCGCGATACCGACACTGCCATCGTCACCGAGGGCTACATGGACGTCATCGCGCTCTCCCAGAATGGCGTCGGCAACGCCGTTGCCACACTCGGTACCGCAACCACCGCGACGCACGTCACCAAGCTGCTGCGTCAGGTCGACCGCATCGTTTTCTGCTTCGACGGCGACAACGCCGGCCGCAAGGCCGCCTGGCGCGCACTGGAAAACTCGCTGGAAGCACTGGCCGACAACAAGCGCATCGGCTTCATCTTCCTGCCGCAGGAGCACGACCCCGACAGCTACATCCGTGAATTCGGGAAGGAGCAGTTCGACCGCCAGGTTGCCCAGGCCATGCCGCTTTCCGACTTCCTGCTGCGCGAACTGGCCCAGCGCTGCGACCTGACCAGTTCGGAAGGCAAGGCTCAACTGATCTACGAAGCCAAGCCGCTGCTTCTCAAATTGCCGACGCCGCTGCTCCGCCTGCAACTGGTCAAACGACTCGCCGAGGCCAGCGGCTTCGCACAAAGCGAGGTCGAGCGGCTGTGCGAGCTGAAATCCTACACGCCGGCCGCACCGCCCAAGGCCAGGCGTGTTGCACCGTCGCTGACCCGCAACCTGCTCCGCATCGTGTTGCACAAACCGCAACTGGCCAGCGAACTCCCCCTGCAACTGCTGCCCGAAACTCCGGAACGCGCCGCGCTCATCCGTCTGCACGAGTTGGTGAGCGGCAACCCGGGTGCCAGCAGCTATGCCGCACTGCGCGAGCAATTACGCGGCCAGCCGGAAGAAGGTGTGATCGAAGCTGCTGCATCGGAACTTCTCAGCCAGCCTTTTGACGAAGCAGAAGCGGACATCGAGTTTCGCGACACCCTGGAAAAGCTTCAGGATGGCGAGCGCAAACGCCTGTTCGCCGAACTGCAGGCCAAAGCGCACCAGTTTGGTGTAGCCGGCCTGAGCGCCGCAGAAAAACTGGCTTACATCCAACTCCTTCCAACACAGCAAAATCGCAGCTAAGTTGTGGTAAAATCTACGGTTTTCTCGAATTCTATGGATCGTGTTCATGGCTAAGGCAAAAGACACCGCTAAGGAAGCACCGAAGGCTCGCGCCAGCAAGGCCAAAGAGAAAGCTGCCGAAAAGGCGCTGTTGCAGGGCCAGATGGCAGAAACCCCCGAACCGCTCGACGCTGAAGCACGCAAGATGCGCCTCAAGGCGCTGATCAAGCTCGGCAAGGAGCGCGGCTTCCTGACCTACGCCGAAATCAACGACCACCTGCCCGATGACGTGGTCGATGCGGAATCCATCGAAGCCATCATCTCGACCTTCAGCGATATGGGCATCAAGGTCTTCGACGAAGCACCCGCTGCCGAAGATCTGCTCATGTCCGACACGGCGGCAGCCCCGGCTGACGACGAAGAAGCCGAAGAACAGGCCGAACAGGCCCTGTCCACCGTCGATTCCGAATTCGGCCGCACCACCGATCCGGTGCGCATGTACATGCGCGAAATGGGCTCGGTCGAACTGCTCACCCGCGAAGGCGAAATCGAAATCGCCAAGCGCATCGAAGAAGGCCTCAAGCACATGGTGCAGGCCATCTCCGCCTGCCCAAGCACCATCACCGACATTCTCGATCTTGCCGCCAAGGTTGAATCCGATGAAATCCGCATCGATGAACTGGTCGATGGCCTGATCGATCCGAATGCCGTTGAAGCCGAGCCGGCTGCCGACCTGCCCGAGGAAGCGCATGCCGACGACGACGAAGCCGACGATGATGAAGGCGAAGGCGGTGGTGGCGCGGTTTCCGCCTCCCTGCTCCAGCTCAAGACCGAAGCACTGGAACGCTTCAAGACCGTGCGTACCCTCCATGCCAAGATGCAGAAGGCGCTGTCCAGCAAGGGTTCGCAGGACAAGGCCTACCTCAAGTTGCAACAGCAACTGTCCGATGAGCTGATGTACATCCGCTTCACCTCCCGCTCCATCGAAAAACTGTGCGACAGCGTGCGCGGCATGGTCGAGCAGGTTCGTGGCTCCGAGCGCAAGATCCAGCAGATCTGCGTCGATCGCGTCAAGATGCCCCGTCCGCACTTCATCCAGTCCTTCCCCGGCAACGAGGTCAATCTCGACTGGGTGGACGAACAGATTGCCGCCGCACCGAAGACCTATGTCGCCATCCTCACCCGCTGCGCGCCGGACATCAAGGAAGAGCAGAAGAAACTGCTCGCCCTGCAGGATCACATCGGTATCCCGCTCAAGGACCTCAAGGACATCAACAAGCAGATGTCCACCGGCGAAGCCA
>CAZOWA010000056.1:0-17638 GCA_964583695.1 uncultured Dechloromonas sp. | reverse complement strand
TTGAAAACCGGCGTGGGGAAACCCATCGTGAGTTCGAATCTCACCGGACCCGCCAGTTGTTCTGGTCGATTTTTGGTATGTCAAACGTCGAGTAGTTCGATGGCGTTTTTCAAATTGCCCAATGTTGCGGATCCCGTACAGCTTTCCATCCTCAGGTAAGTATTGCGTGCAAGGTTGCGCATGCGCCATTCGACTTCCTGAACGATAAGGTGCATTTCGGCCAGTATCTGGCTGTCTCCGATGCTGTCTCCCAGCATCGTGGTGTCGGCAATGCCAGTGGATCGCATTGCCTTTGCAATGCTGTTGAGCAATCGCAGCCCATTGCCGCAAATTTGCCTGGCACAAGGAAACTCTGATGTGTTCTCGACTTCGTCAAGGATTTGGCATGCCTGGGATATGCGTTCAAGCAGGGTTCCCGCTCTCTCAATACATTGGCTGTCTGCATTCTCTTTGTAGCCCCGGTCCGGATCGTGAATTGACCGTATCAATATGTTGCTTGCATCGCGATTGAATTCTTCGGGGATGATGCGTAGTGCTAGGACAATTCTCTCCGCTGCCTCTTCACCATTCGAAAGTATTGCGGCAGCCGCATCAGCTGCCGCGATCCAGCCTGCGAGGTGGTGTTGCTCCGCACCGGTGATTTGGCAGGGGTATCCACTTCCGTCATGGCGCTCGTGATGTTGTCCGACGCAATGTGCGACTGTGGTTGGCAGTGTTGTCAGGCTTTGAATCAAAAACTGACCAATGCGTGGGTGGCTCGCTATGAATTTCCATTCGGCAGGGCTTAGACGTCGGCTAGGATGGAGATGATCGGGGTCAATGTAGGATTCACCGATGTCATGCAGAGCGGCCGCCTGTATGAGAGCGAATGCGTCGCTCTGCCCAGTGTCGAGCTGGCTTGCGATACTGGCGCAAATGATGATTACCCTTAGCGTTCGCTCATAGCTGTCCTTGTCGTTGTCGTGCATCGTAGTTAGCAGCAAACGCAAGGGTTGCGGCAGGTGGAGAGATTTACTTTCCTTGAGCAACAAGCTGGTTGTCCGGCCCCCCGCGATTTTTTGCAGAAGGGGTTCGGCAGCGAGTTTTTCCAGGCAATCGTCAATCAATTCCGGAAAGGACAGGGCGTGTTCGACGGTCAGGGATGTTTCGAGCGGAGCACGTAGTTTGCGTTGCAACAGTCTTGTTTGCAGATCTCTGGATACCGTGCTGCCTTTCGCCCAGAGTTTGACACCCTGGTCGTCGTAGATGTCTTCAGTGGTTACGACAGTACGTCGTTCTGATAGTCGAGCGAGCTTCTCGAGACAGTGCTGGTTTGGTGAATCGAAACCCATCTTCGGCAACCGCTGAAGTATTTTTAATGGCCCGATATTACCGTGGAATACGACTTTTTTGTCAGCCTGTGGCGCATTTTTGCCGTTTTTTGTTATTTGTTGATTTTCGGTGTTTCACAAACGTCTGTCCGTGTCGGGCAGGCATCTTTCAGGCTTCGGTGGCTTTTGGCCGCAAGGCGTCTGCCCAGCAGTTCGGGGTTTCGTAAAGGCGGACTTGCTCCAGCTGGAGGTGGTTTCCGTAGGTGTCCCGGTAAACTGCATCCAGTTTGTCGAAGGCGATCCTTGCAAGGTTTTCTGCTGTAGGAACCCGGTCAAGAACCACTGTTTTGTGATCGGGCAGGGATGTCAGAAATTCCACGATTGCAGTATCGCCAGAAAATGCAAGAAATGCGTGATCCCATTGGTCTACCAGATGGGCCTTTGCAAGGGCCTTGACCTGCGAAAAATCCATGACCATGCCATTTGCTGCATCACCAGGCTTGTTGATGATGTTGCCGGATAGCGTGATTTCGATGGCATACCGGTGCCCGTGCAAATGGCGGCACTGGCTTTTGTGATCCGGGATGCGGTGCCCGGCATCGAATTCAAGACGGCGGGTGATCAGCATGATGATTAGGCTCGACAAGACGGGCGCGAATTATACAATGGGCCATGCTTAGTACAGATGATCACCGCCGCGATCGTGCCGGCCTGCGTTATGTTTATCCTGTCGTGTCACGCCGGGCAGGAGGGGTGTCGGTTGGCATCAATTTGAACGTAAACAATGCGTGCAACTGGGCCTGTCTTTATTGTCAGGTTGAAAACCTTGTGCGAGGTGGGCCTCCGCAGCTTGATCTTGATCGTCTCTCTGCGGAGTTGACCGAGTTCCTGGACGGGGTTTTGAACGGTGATTTCATGCAAAGGCACGTTCCTCCAGAAGCTCGCACTCTGGTGGATGTGGCATTTTCGGGGAACGGGGAGCCAACCAGTGCCCCCGAGTTTCCTCAAGCGATTGATGG
This sequence comes from uncultured Dechloromonas sp., assembly GCA_964583695.1. GTDB lineage: Bacteria > Pseudomonadota > Gammaproteobacteria > Burkholderiales > Rhodocyclaceae > Azonexus. Next base: position 15,309 of record CAZOWA010000056.1, on the reverse strand, counting down.
AGTGATTGGTGTTCTGGACCGCTTTGGGTTGTGCGGAAAGCTTGTTTTGCGCCTGATTACCAACGGCAGTTTTCTTCATCGCCCCGAGGTGCAGCTTGGGATTGGAGCGCTTGGCAATTGTGGCGGTGAGGTTTGGTTCAAGGTCGACCGGGCCGAGCCGGGTGATATTCGGGACATCAATGGCGTTTCGATGCCCCGTGAAAAAATTGCGCGACACCTCGAAATATGCGCATCGCTTGCACCAACCTGGGTTCAGACGTGCTGGTTTGCGTTGGACGGTGTATCGCCGTCTGCCCATGCGCGGAAGGCATACTGTGACTTGTTGAGGCCTTTGGCAAGACAGTTGGCGGGCATTCATCTTTACGGTCTCGCACGACCATCGATGCAGCCTTCCGCTCCGAGACTTGGGCGTCTGTCGGTGGATGAAATGAATGAATTTGCCGACTTGGTAATAAAAGAAACGGGCATCAGGGTGGTTGTTTCTCCCTGATGCCCGTTGATTGATGCTGCCCGGCCCGTTCGGGCCGATCATCAAGCTGCCTTTTTGACGCGGCTGCGAGCAGACTTCTTCAGCGTCTTGAACATTTCCGGTTCTTGTGCCTTAAGGTATTCCAGAACTTCCCAGTCTTCGCGCTTGATCGACTTGATGTCGATTTGCTCGACGTGCACCAGGCGAAGCAGTTCGCGCACCGGCTTGGGCATGTTGCGACCGCTTTCGTAGCGGGAGCCGCCGCTTTGTGTGACGCCCAGCGTAGACCAGAATTGCTGCTGGTTGAGGCCGAGCTTGCGACGAATTTCACGGGCGTCGATTTTTTCGATGGTTTTGACAGTCATTATTCAATCTCCATATGTTTCTGTTGTGGGCTTACCCAAGTGACGTAATTGCCTATTACTTAGGTCGTATGACAAATTCTATATGCGACTATGACGTTAGGCAAGTGCGAATGCCATAATTTTTAACAAAAATATCGAAGTTGTCTGATCTGATTGGTGGAGATCCTTGTCGTTTCTAGTGTTCGGGGTATGGATCAACAGCCTTTCCTAAAGCAGGTTGATGCTCTAAGATCGTTTCCGATTACATAAATCAATTTTTCGGGAGGCTTCAATGCTTGTGCGGGAGATCGTTCAACTCAAGGGCGGGATTCTTTATACCGCTGCTTCGCATCAGACCTTGGCGTCAGCCGTCGATGCGATGGCAGAGCTTGACGTGGGTTCGTTGCTGATCATGCAGGATGGGAAAATGGTTGGTCTGCTGACTTTTCGCGAGGTTATGCAGGCACTAAAGCGTAATGGTGGTTCTGTGGACGGCGCTCTGATCAGCGATGTCATGATCAGGAATCCGGTTACGGCTTACCCTGATATGGAGGCCAACGATTTGCGCCGCCTGATGGTCGAGAGTCGTTCCCGCTACCTGCCGGTCCTTGATGGTGATGTTCTAATGGGGGTTATCTCGTTTCTTGATGTGGCGAAGGCGGTTCTGGAGGAACAGAATTTCGAGAACAAGATGCTCAAGAATTACATCAAGAACTGGCCTGAGGCGCCTGCTGCTTAGCGCAGATTCCTGTGAGCGGGGCGCATGAGCGCCAGAGGAGCGTCGGAGGGCACTATTTCTTGCGTGGTAAAATCGAAGCTCTGCTTTAGGTGATATTTTCATGTCCGGTAATACGTTTGGTACCTTGTTTACGGTGACTTCCTTTGGTGAGTCGCACGGCCCCGCCATTGGTTGCGTCGTCGATGGCTGTCCGCCGGGCATGATGCTTTGCGAGGCTGACATTCAGCGCGAACTGGATCGGCGCAAGCCGGGTACTTCGAGGCATGTGACGCAACGCCGCGAGCCGGATCAGGTGGAAATTCTGTCCGGGGTGTTTGAAGGGAAAACCACGGGTACCCCGATCGGTTTGCTGATTCGCAACCAGGATCAACGAAGCAAGGATTACGGGAATATCGCGGAAACCTTTCGCCCAGGGCACGCCGATTACACTTATACGCAAAAATATGGGTTTCGCGACTATCGCGGCGGTGGTCGTTCTTCGGCGCGGGAAACGGCGGTACGTGTGGCGGCCGGGGCGATTGCGCGCAAATGGCTGAATGAGCGTTTCGGGATCACAATAAGAGGCTGGATGAGTGCGTTGGGCCCGATCGAGATACCTTTTGTTTCGGAAGGTGATATTGATGGAAATGCATTCTTTGCGCCGAATGCAGCCATCGTTCCTTCTCTTGAAACCTACATGGACGAATTGCGGAAATCCCTTGATTCCGTGGGGGCGAAAATTACCGTGACGGCGGTTGGTGTGCCTCCGGGTTGGGGCGAGCCGGTTTACGACCGGCTGGATGCTGAAATCGCTTATGCGATGATGGGCATCAATGCGGTAAAAGGGGTTGAAATAGGGGCGGGTTTCGCCTCTGTTGCTCAGCGCGGTAGCCAGCACGCGGACGAGATGACCCCCGAGGGGTTTCTCGGTAACTGCGCTGGTGGTGTTTTGGGCGGGATTTCCACAGGTCAGGATATTGTCGTCAATATGGCAATCAAGCCTACCGCGTCGATTGCACAAGCCCGTCATTCGATTGATCGCAGCGGCAATCCGATCGAAGTGGCGACCGAGGGACGGCACGATCCCTGTGTCGGCATTCGGGCGACACCGATTGCCGAGGCAATGCTGGCGCTTGTTCTAATGGATCACGCCTTGCGTCACCGTGCCCAGTGTGCCGATGTCAGCTGCCAGACGCCGCGCATACCGGCGAAAAAAACGTAAAATATCGAGATTTTTTGCGCTCTTCGGAGCGAGCTTGCTGCCACAGGGAGCCTACCATGCAAGTTGAACATCACGACCTTCATCACGAATTTCCGGAATTTCATGACGCAATCAACGCGCTGAAGTCGTCGAATGCTCATTTCGTCAGGCTCTACGCCAGCTACCAGCGTTTGACCGGTGGGGTTGAGGATTTGGAAGAGCACGACATGCCGGTGGCGGATTTCACGATTGAAGACATGAAAAAGCAGCGTGTGAAGCTCAAGGACGAGCTGTATCACATGTTGTTGGCGTTTCGTGCCGGTCAGCAGGCTGCCAAGTAAACAGGGCTGTTTGGCCCGGCGTTGCATCCGGTAAGGTTTCCGGATGCGTGCTTTGCCGTACTGGCGCCTGTCGGGCTATTACTTTTTTTATTTCGCGTTCATTGGCGCGTTTTCGCCCTATTTCGGGCTTTATCTGCAGTCGCTGAGTTTTTCTGCCTGGGATATCGGTCTTCTGATGTCGCAAATGCAGTTGATGCGATTGTTCGGGCCCAATCTATGGGGCTGGCTGGCGGATCGCTTTGGGCATCGAACGGCAATAATTCGCCTGGCAGGCCTGATCGGGCTCGCTGGATTCACGGCGTTTTTCTGGCTTGATAAATTGCCGGGGATGCTTGTCGCCATGGCGGTGCTCGCATTTTTCTGGAGCGCGGCGCTGCCCCTGGTTGAAACGCTTACCTTTGATCATCTGCGGGAAGAGCGTGGTCAGTACAGCCGAATCCGATTGTGGGGGTCGATCGGCTTCATTGTTGCCGTCATGGCAACCGGGGCGGTTCTTGACCATGCGCCGCCAATCGGTGTCCTCTGGGTGTGTTGGGGTATTTTGATCGGGATCCTGGTGTTGGCCGTTGTTTTGCCGGAAGCAAATCCGACGGTGCACGCGCACGATGATCAACCGATTGGACTGATTCTTCGTCAGCCGCGAGTAATTGCACTGATGTCGGCGTGTTTTGCCATGTCTGCGGCGCATGGGGCACTGTATGTTTTTTATTCGATTCACTTGTCCGACAACGGTTACAGCAAGACCGAAGTCGGTCTCTTGTGGTCTTTGGGCGTGGTCGCGGAAATCGTGGTGTTCATGTTCATGGCCAGGCTGTCGCAGCGCTATTCATTGCGCGCCCTTTTGCTCGCCAGTTTTGCGACGGCGGTCGTCCGGTTTTTGCTGATCGGGTGGGGTGTCGATTCCCTGATGATCATGATTCTTGCCCAGTTGATGCACGGCATGACCTTTGGCGCTTACCACGCGTCGGCCATCGCTGCAGTCAATCTCTGGTTTCCCGGAAAGTCGCAGGGACGTGGGCAGGCGCTATACTCCAGCCTGTCTTTTGGGGCTGGCGGTTTGCTGGGGGCCTTGATCGGTGGTTGGGGGTGGGAATCCTGGGGGGCGGGGTGGACGTTCACCCAAAGTTCGGTGTTCGCGCTGCTCGGCTTCTTCCTGATCTGGGGTTGGGTGGGGGAGTCCCGCGGTCGACCGGTAAAACAGGCAAAAACGGCAGATCCTGTGCAATAATTCAAGGCTTTACAGCACAGCATACTTGCCATGTCGAAGACCCTTTACGACAAGCTTTGGGAGAACCACGTCGTCCATCAGGAAGCTGACGGCACGGCCCTTCTCTATATTGATCGTCACCTCGTTCACGAAGTTACCAGTCCGCAGGCTTTTGAAGGTCTGAAACTCGCTGGCCGCAAGCCTTGGCGCGTTTCCTCCATCGTCTCCACGCCTGACCACAACACCCCGACCGATCACTGGGAAGAGGGGATCAAGGATCCCATTTCCCGGCAGCAGGTCGATACGCTGGATGCCAATATCCGCGAAGTCGGTGCCCTGGCCTATTTCCCGTTCAAGGATCCGCGCATGGGCATTCTCCATGTCGTCGGTCCGGAAAACGGTGCGACGCTGCCCGGCATGACCGTCGTTTGCGGTGATTCGCATACCTCGACGCACGGCGCGTTTGCCTGTCTGGCGCATGGGATCGGTACTTCGGAAGTCGAACACGTGCTGGCTACCCAGTGCCTGTTGCAGAAAAAATCGAAGACCATGCTGGTTGCCGTCGAAGGCAAGCTCGGCAAGGGTGTCACCGGCAAGGATGTGGCGCTGGCCATCATCGGCACCATCGGCACGGCCGGCGGTACCGGCTACGCCATCGAGTTTGGCGGTAGCGCGATCCGCGGCCTGAGCATGGAAGGGCGCATGACCCTGTGCAACATGGCCATCGAAGGCGGTGCGCGCATGGGCTTTGTCGCGGTGGATGACAAGACGATCGATTACTTGAAGGACCGTCCGTTTTCGCCCAAGGGCGACATCTGGGAAAAGGCGGTTGCCTACTGGCGCACATTGCATTCCGACGCTGGAGCCCAGTTCGATCGTGTCGTCACCCTCAAGGCGGAAGACATTCGCCCGCAGGTGACCTGGGGTACCTCGCCAGAGATGGTCGTTGCCATCGATGCCGTCGTTCCCGATCCTGTCAAGCAGACCGATCCGGTCAAGCGTGAAGGCATGGAACGTGCCCTGCAATATATGGGACTGAATCCGAATACGCCGATCCAGAGCATCTCAGTCGACAAGGTGTTCATCGGTTCGTGTACCAACTCTCGCATTGAAGATCTGCGCGAAGCCGCCTCCGTTCTCAAGGGGCGCCACATTGCCGCCAACATCAAATTGGCGCTGGCGGTGCCGGGTTCTGGTCTGGTTAAACGTCAGGCCGAGGAAGAAGGACTAGACAAAGTCTTTATTGCCGCCGGCTTCGAGTGGCGTGAGCCCGGTTGTTCGATGTGTCTGGCCATGAATGCCGATCGCCTGGAGCCGGGTGAGCGGTGTGCGTCGACGTCGAACCGTAATTTTGAAGGGCGTCAGGGTCCGGGCGGGCGGACGCACCTGGTCAGCCCGGTTATGGCCGCCGCCGCCGCGGTTGCAGGCCGTTTTGCCGATGTTCGTGAAGTTCTCTGATTCAAGGAGCCAAAGATGAAAAAATGCGTTTTTTTCGTGTTGACCGTAGCAACGCTGATTTCTGCAACCGGCTGCAATACGGTTCAGGGCATCGGCAGGGATATCGAAAAGGGTGGTGAAGCCATCCAGCGTTCGACGAGGTAAGGCGTTTCATGGATAAATTTGTTCGTCTGGAAGGGTTGGTAGCGCCGCTTGATCGAAGTAATGTCGATACTGACGCCATCATTCCGAAACAGTTTCTTAAGTCGATCAAGCGTTCCGGTTTCGGCCCCAATGCTTTTGATGAATGGCGTTATATGGACGTCGGTCAGCCCGGGCAGGATTGCTCGCTGCGACCGAAGAATCCCAATTTCGTGCTGAACCAGCCACGCTATCAGGGCGCCGAAGTATTGCTGACGCGTGCCAATTTCGGTTGCGGCAGCTCGCGCGAGCATGCGCCGTGGGCGCTACTCGATTTCGGTTTCAAGGCGATCATTGCCGAGAGCTTTGCCGATATTTTCTTCAACAATTGCTTCAAAAACGGCATTCTTCCAATCGTGTTGCCGGCCGCCGAAGTTGAAGCGCTGTTCCAGCAGGTCGAGGCAATGCCTGGGTACAAGCTGGTGGTCGATCTGGCCGGGCAGGTGGTGCTGCGTCCCGACGGTCACGGCATTCCGTTCCAGATAGACGCCTTCCGCAAAGAGTGCCTGCTCAACGGTTGGGACGATATTGGCCTGACATTGCGTCATGCAGAAAAAATCCGCGAATTTGAAGAAAAGCGTCGTATTACCCAGCCCTGGCTGTTTGCATAACGAGGATAACCCATGAAAATATGTGTGCTGCCGGGTGACGGCATTGGTCCGGAGATCACGGCTGAGGCTGTGCGCGTACTGAAATCCCTCGATCTTTCATTCGAGATGGAAAACGGGCTGCTCGGCGGCTGCGCGGTCGACGCGACCGGTAACCCGTATCCGGAGGCTACGCAAAAGCTTGCGCGCGAAGCCGATGCTGTGCTGCTCGGTGCTGTCGGCGGTCCCCAGTGGGACAGCCTGCCTCGGGAAAAGCGCCCGGAGCGCGGCCTGCTCGGCATTCGCAAGGATCTCAACCTGTTCGCCAATCTGCGACCTGCCATCCTCTACCCCGAGTTGGCCAACGCTTCGACGCTGAAGCCGGAGGTTGTTGCTGGCCTGGATATCCTGATCGTCCGCGAACTGACAGGCGACATCTATTTTGGGCAGCCGCGTGGCGTGCGCGAGGAAAATGGCGAACGCGTCGGCTTCAATACCATGGTCTACAGCGAGTCAGAAATTCGTCGTATCGGCCACGTCGCCTTCCAGGCAGCGCAGAAGCGCAACAAGAAGCTGTGTTCGGTAGACAAGATGAATGTGCTGGAGTGCACCCAGTTGTGGCGCGACGTAATGATCGAGATCGCTCACGATTACCCGGACGTCGAGCTCAGCCACATGCTGGTCGACAACGCCGCGATGCAACTGGTCAAGGCACCCAAGCAGTTCGACGTGATGGTGACCGGCAACATGTTCGGTGACATCCTTTCCGACGAAGCTTCGATGTTGACTGGTTCGATCGGCATGTTGCCGTCGGCCTCGCTCGACGACAAGAACAAGGGGCTCTACGAGCCGTCGCATGGCTCGGCACCGGATATCGCAGGCAAGGGTGTTGCCAATCCGCTGGCTACCATCCTGTCCGCGGCGATGATGCTGCGCTATACCTTCGGGCTGGAAGAGCAGGCTGTCCGTGTCGAAAACGCCGTGAAGAAGGTGCTAGCCGATGGCTATCGTACCGGCGATATCTACGAGCGTGGTACCAACAAGGTTGGGACCAGAGAGATGGGCGATGCCGTGCTGGCAGCCTTGGCGTAAGCGAATTTCGGGTTCGCGCGTTAGTTGAAGATTCATTTGGAGAGAAAGTCATGAAGAAGGTTGGTCTGGTCGGTTGGCGTGGCATGGTCGGTTCCGTGCTGATGCAACGCATGGTCGAGGAGGGCGATTTCGCCCATATCGATCCGGTTTATTTCTCGACGTCAGCTGCTGGCGGCAAGGCGCCGGTCTTCGGTGGCAAGGAAGCCTCCCTGCCGCTGCAGGACGCGTCCAACATCGAGGCACTGAAGGCCTGCGAAATCATCATCACCTGCCAGGGCGGTGATTACACCAAGGAAGTCTTCCCCAAACTGCGTGCCGCCGGCTGGAACGGCCACTGGATCGATGCCGCCTCGTCACTGCGCATGGCCGACGATGCCGTCATCGTGCTCGATCCGGTTAACATGCACGTGATCAAGGATGCTTTGGCCAAGGGGGGCAAAAACTGGATCGGCGGCAATTGCACTGTGTCGCTGATGCTGATGGGCCTCGGCGGCCTGTTCCAGAACGACCTGATCGAATGGGCTACGTCCATGACCTATCAGGCCGCTTCCGGCGCTGGCGCACAAAACATGCGCGAGCTGATTTCCCAGATGGGGGCTATTCATTCGTCCGTCGCCGACCTGCTGGCCGATCCTGCATCCGCCATTCTGGACATTGACCGCAAGGTTGCCGAAACCATCCGCTCAGATGCCTTCCCGAAGAAGAACTTCCGCAACACGCCGCTCGCCGGTTCGTTGATCCCTTGGATCGACGTGCCTTACGAAAACGGCCAGTCCAAGGAAGAATGGAAGGGCGGCGCGGAATGCAACAAGATCCTCGGCAAGCCAGCTTTCCGCACCGCAGGTTCGATTCCCATCGATGGTCTGTGTGTGCGCATTGGCGCGATGCGTTGCCACAGCCAGGCGCTGACCATCAAGCTGAAGAAGGACGTGCCGCTCGACGAAATTTCCGACATGCTCGCCAAGGCCAATCCGTGGGCCAAGGTCGTGCCGAACGATCGCGAGATTTCCGAGCGCGAATTGACTCCTGCTGCCGTCACCGGCACGTTAGCTGTACCGGTCGGTCGTCTGCATAAAATGGCGATGGGGCCTGAGTATCTGGCGGCTTTCACTTGTGGTGATCAGCTGCTTTGGGGGGCTGCAGAGCCGCTGCGCCGTATGTTGCGCATCCTGATCGAAGCCTGACAAATTTTTGAAAAAACAGTGACCGGGGAGAAATTCCCCGGTTTTTTTATTTGTTGGGAATATGCAAAAAGTGTGGTTTGAGAAGCAGGTTTAGCTTGCATTGCTAAGTCCATGATGTTAATTTGAAAGTCCCAAAAATGACGCTCAGGGTTTCGCTGTGAACGAAACGAATTGCTCCAAATTCAAAAAACGCGCAGCCGCTTTGGCTGTTGCTTCCTGTCTATCGTTTGCTCCGTGGGTCGCCGAGGCGGCTGGCTTGGGCAAACTTACCGTGTTGTCCGGTCTCGGGCAGCCGCTCAGAGCCGAGATGGAAATTGGTGCCAGTCGGGATGAATTGCCCGGCATGGTGGCCCGCTTGGCGCCTGAAGCGGCTTTCCGCCAGGCTGGAGTCGATTTTTCGTCGGCCTTGCTGGACTTGCGATTTGCGGTCGAGAAACGCCCGAATGGAAAATCTGTTGTCAAGGTGACCTCGGTCCGACCGGTTAACGAGCCCTTCCTCGATTTTCTGGTTGAGCTGACCTGGCCGTCTGGGCGTATGGTTCGGGAATACACATTCTTGCTCGATCCTCCGGAAATGGCGGTTAAGCAGCCGGCTCGGCCGGTGGTCTCTGCCAAGGTCGTAGAGACCGTTCCGGGTGGTACTCCTGTGGAACAGGCGCCTGTGGTGACCAAGCCCCAGCCGGTGGCAGCGTCCCCCGCTCCGACTCCGACGCCAAAACCCGCGGCGGAGCCCAAGCCCGCACCTGAGGGTGGGCGCCAGGTTCGTCCGGGCGAGACGTTGCGCAAGATCGCTGCCGAAGCACAGTATGAGGGTGTTTCTCTGGAGCAGATGCTGGTTGGTATTTTCCAGAAGAATCCTGATGCGTTTGTCGGAAACAACATGAATCGCCTGAAGTCGGGGGCCATTCTTGGGCTTCCGGAAAAGGCAGAAGTCGCAGCTATTTCCGAGGCTGAGGCACGCAAGGTTTATGTTGCCCAATCGAGCAGTTGGAATGCCTATCGCGAGAAACTGGCTGCTACTGCTGCGGCCGCACCCGCAAAGACTGAAACAACAGCTCAGTCGAGCACCGGGAAGATCACTGCCAAGGTAGAAGACAAGACCAGTCCGGCCGAGCAGTCCAAGGACAAAGTCAAAGTTTCCGCGACCGAAGCGGCTGCAGCGGGGAAACAGTCGGCCCAGAACGAAGCGGATCGCATTGCCAAGGAAAAAGCGCTGAAAGAAGCCCAGGAGCGCCTGGCGATCCTTGAGAAGAATGTAAATGATCTGCAAAAGCTTGTTGAAATAAAGAATCAAAAGCTTGCCGAGCTGCAGAAAGCACCGGTCAAGCAGGAGGTTCCGAAGCCAGTTGAGCCTCCCAAGCCGGCTGAACCGGTGAAGCCGGCAGAGCCTCCCAAGGCGGTCGAGCCGCCAAAGGTCGCTGAGCCCCCCAAGCCGGCAGATGCGCCGGTGGCTGCCGAACCGCCTAAGCCGGTCGAAGAACCCAAGCCGGTAGAGGCCGCACCTCCGCCGCCTCCTCCGCCTCCTGTTGAGGCGCCAAAGCCTGTCGAGACCAAGCCGACTCCACCTGCTCAGCCTGCGCCGCCGCCTCCCGAACCGGAGGAGGAGAGCTCGTTCATGGATATGCTTCCGCTGGTAGGTGGTGGTGGTTTGATCGCCTTGTTGGCTGGTTTCTTCTTCTACAAGCGCCGTCGTTCTTCTGGTGAGGCAGTCCAGACCACAACAGCGCCAGCTCCGTCTAGCCTCGGGCCAAATTCTGTGTTTCGGATGACTGGCGGACAGAGTGTCGATACTGGTAATACGCCGCCGCAAACTGGTGATTTCAGCCAGACCGGGCCGGGTACGATTGACACGGACGAGGTCGATCCGGTTGCTGAAGCCGATGTTTACATGGCATATGGCCGGGATACACAAGCGGAGGAAATCCTGCTTGAAGCTTTGCAGAAGGATCCTCAGCGCACTGCCATTCACGCCAAGTTGCTGGAGATTTACGCGAATCGCAGAAGCCTGAAGCAATTCGAGACGCTGGCCAGCGAGTTGTATGCTCAAACCGGTGGCGTCGGGCCGGAGTGGGAAAAGGTTGCCGCGTTGGGGGCCGATCTTGATCCGGGTAATCCCCTTTATACCGGTGCAAAGCCTGGCGCATCAGCATTCGATGCGGATGCGACGATGATTGTGACGCCGGATGGTGCGAGCCGGGCAACGCTTGCGATGCCGGGTGCCTTCGCCCAGATGACGGAGTCCATGGCTGAGCCTGTCGACACCGCCAGTGCTCCTGTGTTTGACAACAACACCTTGTCTTTGCCTGAGGCCGCAGAGGTATCCGATGCTGCCGTTGAGCCTGAAGCTGCTGAGTCGGCGCTTGATACGGAAGCCGTTGGTCTCGATTTTGATCTCGGCTCGCCGGCTTTGGAGTCGGCGGCCTCGGCAGAAGAACCTTACATCAATACCGTTGTGACGCCGGATTCGAATGCACTGGATTTCGATCTGGCAAGCGAGCCTGCTCCGTCCAAGGAGGCTGAGGCGCCCGCCGAAGAGCCCGCACTGGCTGAAGATCTGGCAATGGGTAACGTTGATTTTGACCTCGATATCAGTGAGCCTGCAGCGTCTGAAAAGCAGCCGGTCGAACTGCCTGACTTCTCTCCGGAAGGCACGCTGGTCATGCCTTCGGCTGCAGATGTTGGGGACAGTACCTACGTTGGGCTCGAAGGGATAGCTGAAGTGCCCTCGCAGGAAGCTGGCGGGCCTGACGAAGCGCCAATGGTGGACTTTGACCTTGATATCGGTGCTTCCGGGTCCGCTGCATCCAAAGCACCCGAGCCTCCGGCTATGGATCGAGAGAAGGAGTTCGACAACCCCAGGTTGGCCGATACGTTGGTTAATCCTGCGGTTCTCGATGACGATTCGCTGGAGTTCGACGTCAAGCTGACCGACTCGGTTTTCCTCGGGCAGCCGATGATGTCGCCGGAGTTTGATATCGGTTCGATCAACCTGGATCTGGCGGCAGAGCCGATTCCAGCTCCGGCTCCGACCCCGCTGGAAGCGAATGTGCCAGAGGTTCAGCCGGCTGCTGCGGCACCTGCACATGATGCTCATTGGGATGAAGTAAACACAAAGCTGGATCTTGCCAAGGCCTACGAGGAAATGGGTGATCTTGAAGGGGCTCGCGAGTTGCTGCAGGAAGTGGTCAGCGAAGGTCCGGTTGAACTTGTTGAACAGGCAAAGCAGATCCTGGGCCGAATAGGCGAGTAATATTCAGGTATGTGAGCGATACATGGCCCCGCAAGGGGCCATGTTTTTTGGGGGGGAGAAATTGCATCCATCTGGCGCTTTGATAGCCTGGTTGTTGGCTGTGGTTGGTGTCCAGTTTGCCAGCTACGCTACGTTGGGGCTGCTGACTCTGGGTGTGCTCGTGACATCGAAGGCAGTACTTGGCATCTGGCTCAAGTATGTCAGTCGGGCGCGCTGGCTACTGCTGACTCTTTGGCTGATCCTTTCCTACAATACGGCTGGTGAAGCGATTCGGGATTTTGCATGGGCTCCGACTTATCAAGGGGTCGCGGAGGCGAATATTCAGGCCGCGAGGTTGTTGTCCATCCTGGCTTGTCTTGCCTGGCTCATGGCGCGTCTTGGAAGAGACGGGCTGGTCAGCGCAATTTGGGGGCTTCTCCGGCCCATGGGGGCGATGTTGGGGAATTCGAGCCGTCTGGTGGTCAGGCTTTCTCTGGTACTCGATAATTTGCAGTCTCCACAGGAAAAGGGAGCTTGGCGTAAAATCCTGGCCAACCCCGAGATGGCGCCAGAGGGGCCTGTTTCCTTGTTTTTGTCCGTAACGCCCTGGATGCTCCGGGATACCTTGATGGTCATGGCGATGCTTGCCATATTGCTGGGAGTCATGATCCTGTGAGAGTCGTGTTGGGTGTCGAGTACTGTGGAACGGCCTTTCGTGGCTGGCAGAGCCAGGCTGGAGGCGGGACGGTGCAGGATGCATTGGAGGCGGCGTTGCGGGAAATAGCCGGACACCCGATTGGCGTAATGTGTGCCGGGCGTACCGATGCCGGGGTGCATGCGAGCCACCAAGTCGCCCATTTTGACAGCTTGGTCGAACGGCCGCTGACGGCCTGGGTGCGCGGCGTCAATTCGAATCTTCCGGATGGAATTGCCGTGCGCTGGGCGCAGACGGTGGATGATGAGTTTCATGCCCGCTTCAGTGCTCGTGGCCGGCGCTATCGCTATCTGTTGCTGAATCGTCCGCAACGGCCGGGGTTGTGGGCGGGGCGGGTTGGCTGGTTTCATGGCGCCCTTGATCTGGCGACCATGCAAGACGCCTGTGTACGATTGTTGGGTGAACACGACTTTTCTGCATTTCGGGCGGCGGGCTGCCAGGCAAAGTCGCCCATCAAGACGCTGACGCGGGCCGAGGTGCGGCAGTGCGGCAGCCTGTTCGTCTTTGATTTCGAGGCGAGCGCTTTCCTGCATCACATGGTGCGCAATCTGGTCGGCACGCTGGTTTATATCGGCAAGGGAGCGCAATCGCCTTGCTGGATTGACGAGCTTCTCCAGATGAAGGACCGTACGCTGGCGGCGCCGACCTTTTCGCCAGATGGCCTGTATTTTCGCGGCCCGATCTATGAACCGCATTGGGCGCTGCCGGATCCGGACGACGATTTTCTTGACGGCCTGTTGAAATGACCTCGTTGCGTAAAAATTTGCATCCGGGAAACGTTCCCTTTTTTGGCCGTTTTTTCCGGTTGACCGTAGGAATCGAATTTTTATGAATACCCGCATTAAAATCTGCGGCATTACCCGCGAGGAAGATGCCGACGCGGCAGTGGCAGCCGGTGCAGACGCCATCGGTTTCGTTTTCTACCCGCCCAGCCCGCGTTACGTAACGCCGCAAAGGGCGGCCGAGTTGGTGGCGCGGATTCCGCCATTTGTCGATGTGGTCGGATTGTTCGTGAACGAAGCCCCGGAGACCGTCCGTTCAGTCTGTGAAGCCGTGCCCATCAACGTTTTGCAGTTCCACGGTGATGAGGAGGCAGCCTATTGTCGGCAGTTTTCTCGCCCCTATCTTCGGGCGGCGCGGGTGAGGGCGGGGCTCGATCTGGTAGAATTCGCCCGCTCGTTTGCCGACGCGCGCGGTTTGCTCCTCGATGCCTTTGTCGAGGGTTACGGCGGCGGTGGCCATGTCTTTGACTGGACGCTGATTCCGCCGGACCTGCCCGGATTTTTGGTGCTTTCCGGCGGGTTGACCGCAGACAATGTCGGTGACGCCATCCGGCGCGTGCGACCCGTTGCGGTCGACGTGTCTTCCGGTGTCGAAGCGGGCAAGGGCATCAAGGATCACGACAAGATCGCCGCCTTCGTCGCTGCCGTACGTGCAGCCGATGCGGCGATCAACGAAGGATAGAAGCATGCGGGTATCGGCGGGTGGCATCACCCGGACTTGTTGGCGGCGCCACCTGGCGAATCATCCCTGAACGCGGGCGAATTTCCCTTTTCGTCCCTTTCATTCAGGAGTCTTGCCATGTCCACCACCCCGTATCATTTCCCCGACGCCAGCGGCCATTTCGGCCCGTACGGCGGCGTTTTTGTCGCTGAAACCCTGTTCGGTGCGCTCGACGAGCTGAAGGCGGCCTACGCCGCCGCCCAGGCCGATCCGGCCTTCCGCGCCGAGTACGACTACGAACTCAAGCATTTTGTCGGCCGTCCGTCGCCGATCTACCACGCCAAGCGTCTCTCCGAGATCTGCGGTGGCGCCCAGATCTACCTCAAGCGCGAGGACCTCAACCACACCGGCGCGCACAAGGTGAACAACTGCATCGGCCAGGCCCTGCTCGCCAAGCGCATGGGCAAGCCGCGCGTCATCGCCGAAACCGGCGCCGGCCAGCACGGCGTGGCCACCGCCACGGTCGCCGCCCGCTACGGCTTCGAGTGCGTGGTGTACATGGGCAGCGAGGACGTGCGTCGCCAGGCCGCCAACGTCTATCGCATGAAGCTCCTGGGTGCCAAGGTGGTGCCGGTCGAATCCGGCTCGAAGACGCTGAAGGACGCGCTCAACGAAGCGATGCGCGACTGGGTCACCAACATCCACAACACCTTCTACATTATCGGCACCGTTGCCGGCCCGCACCCCTACCCGATGCTGGTGCGCGACTTCCAGAAGATCATCGGCGAGGAATGCCTGGAACAGATGCCGGAGATGGCCGGGCGCCAGCCCGATGTGGTGATCGCCGCGGTCGGTGGCGGCTCCAACGCGATGGGCATCTTCTACCCCTACATCGACGTGCCGGACGTGCGCCTGATCGGTGTCGAAGCCGCCGGTTCGGGCATCGAGACCGGCCTGCACGCCGCCTCGTTGACCGCCGGCGTGCCCGGCGTGCTGCACGGCAACCGCACCTACCTGCTGCAGAACGAGGACGGCCAGATCATCGAGACGCACTCGGTCTCCGCCGGCCTCGACTATCCCGGCGTCGGCCCGGAACACGCCTGGCTGAAGGACATCGGCCGCGCCGAATACCAGCCGATCA
>CAZOWA010000055.1:0-17687 GCA_964583695.1 uncultured Dechloromonas sp. | reverse complement strand
TTTTCGCGGTCTTCTTCATCGACCAGGATGACCATGCGACCGGCCTTGAGTTCGGCGACGATCTCGGCGGTGCTGGCAATGGCAGGATGAGGGGACATGTATTTTCTGAAAAACCAAATAGGGGGCTGCTATTTTCGCAGAAACAGGCCACGGCCAGCTAACTTTAGTGCTTGCGCAGGCGCGTTGCTCGTTGTCGATGAAAGAGATTCAGTGTGGCGCAACGCGCCAACTCCTTTCGATAGGCCATTTTTCTGTCGATAGGTGCAGTTTTGATGGCCTGATCATGCCTGCTTCAGGCAATGTCTAGGACGTCGGCATGGTATATTCGCCGCTTTTCATCAGGTTGAAAAGCTTCGCAGGAAATTGCACTGCCAGGCTGTCAGGGAGAGGCACATGTCGTTGCTGTCGGGAATCGCCCGCGTGGGGCGGGCTTTTGGGGCCGGGCTCTGGTCTCTTGTCAGCCGCTTGTTCAGCCTGTTGTTCGGTGATCTGGCCTGGAAGGCGCCGCCCTGGGGCCGTTGGCTTTCGGCAAAGTTGGGCTTGGGGATTGCCTGGGCGAAAAAGAATCCGCGCCGTTTTTTTGCTGCAATCCTGATTCTGTCCCTGATGGCTGCGGCTGGCTATTTCGGCATGCGTTGGTGGAAATCGCGTCCTCAGCCAACGACGGTCAGTTTTACCGTTGCCGTGCCGGAAGTGACGGATGTCGCCAATGCTGCGCTACCCAATCCGCTGGTGATCAGTTTTGCTGCTTCGGTCGCGCCGCTGGCCAATGTCGGCAAGGATGTCGAACAGGGTGTGACCATGCGTCCGGCTATTCCGGGTACCTGGCGCTGGCGTGATCAGCGCACCCTGGTCTTTCAGCCCAAGGAAGACTGGCCCGTCGGGCAGGATGAACATGTCGATTTCGGCCATGCCCTGCTCGCGCCGCAGACGCTGCTGGCAGAGTACGGATTCGATTTCCGAACCCCTTCCTTCAGCGTCCAGTTGCAAAGCAGCGAGTTTTATCAGGATCCGGTCAATCCCGGGATCAAGAAAGCCGTGTTCGATCTGGCCTTCACGCATCCGGTGCAGATCAGCGATATTGAAAAACGGTTGTCACTGACGCTTTCCGACCGTTCCGGCGGTTTGCTCGGGCCGAACAAGGGCGCTGTCAAATTTACCCTGACCTACGACAAGCTGCGCCTGCACGCCTACGTGCATAGCGAATCCCTGCCCATTCCGGCCGAATCAAGCACGCTCGAACTGACGCTGGCTGACGGCGTGCACGCCGCGCGTGGCGGGCGTCCGGCCGAAGGCAGCCTGACCGGCCGGGTGGAAGTGCCCGGACTCTACAGTCTGGAAATCAACAATGCCGAGTTGCAGGTGGTCAACAACGAGAAGAACGAGCCGGAGCAGATTCTCATGCTCGAAAGCAGCATGGCCGTGCATGAAAAGGAAATGGCCAAGGCGGTCAGTGCCTGGGTACTGCCGAAGCTGCATCCGGACAAGAAACGTAACAGCGAGGACGGTTCGCTGTTTGCCTGGAGTCCGGATGACGTGACACCGGCGGTTCTCAAGGAGAGCCGCAAACTGAATCTGGAAGCGCTGCCGGCCGAGCGCGAGTTCACCGAAATCCACTCATTCCGCTACAACGCCGACGTCGGACAGTTTGTCTTCCTGCAGGTGGAAAAGGGCGTGCGCGCCTACGGTGGTTATTTGCTCGGTAACCGCATGGTGCACGTTGCCCAGGTACCGCCGTTCCCCGCCGAGTTGAAGATCCTCAGCGAAGGTGCCTTGCTGCCCATGAGCGGCGAAAAGAAGGTGGCGGTGCTGGTGCGTGACCTGCCCGGGATACAACTTGAGGTGGGCCGTGTCCTTCCGTCCCAGTTGCAGCATCTGGTCTCGCAGAGCAGCGGAACATTCACCGACCCGAGTTTTTGGGGCTCCTTCGGTCTTGATAATCTGGTCGAGCGTTTCGAACGCAAGATTCCACTGCAGCTGGCGCGTGGCAAGGCGCACTACGAGGCGATCGACCTGGGCAGTTACCTGAAGTCGGACGGTCAGGACAAGCGCGGCATTTTCCTGCTTAATATCAGGGGATACGATCCGGCGCAGGAAAATGGCCAGAATCAGCCGGTTCGTGACGAAGAGTACGCCGAACCCGAGATGTACGACGAGGGTGAAGCTGCCTATGTTGATCCGTCGCAGAAGCAGGATCGTCGTCTTGTCGTGGTCACCGATCTGGGTATTCTCGCGAAGCGCTGGTCGGATGGTAGCCAGGATGTCTTTGTCCAGTCGATTCATAGTGGTGAGCCAGTGGCCGGCGCTACCGTCGAGGTCCTTGGCCGCAATGGTCTGGCGCTGATGACGCAGACGACGGATGCGGCCGGGCGGGCGCATTTTGCCAAGCTCGAGGGATTTACGCGGGAGCGCACGCCTTTGATGTATCTGGTCAAGAAGGCGGGTGACATGACTTTCCTTCCGCTGGGGCGCAGCGACCGCAGCCTTGATTTCTCGCGCTTCGATGTCGGCGGGATCGACAATGCCCGCAGCGCCGACCAGCTTTCCGCTTACCTTTTCTCTGATCGGGGAATTTACCGGCCGGGAGAGAGCTTCCACATCGGCATGATCGTCAAGGCGGCCGATTGGGCCAAGAAGGTTGTCGGTTTGCCGCTTGAGGCCGAAGTGGTCGACGCGCGTGGTCTGGTCGTCAAGCGCGAGACCATCCGCCTCGGCCCGGCCGGTTTCAACGAACTGGAGTACAAGACGCAGGATGCCTCGCCAACCGGCACGTACAGCATCAATCTCTACATCATCAAGGATGGCAAGGCCGGTCAGCAGATCGGTACGACGACGGTGCGCGTGCAGGAGTTCATGCCTGACCGCATGAAGGTCAAGACCACGCTGTCGCAGGATGTGGCCGAGGGCTGGGTGTCACCGACCGATCTGAAGGCGCTGGTTTCTGCGCAGAACCTGTTTGGCACGCCGGCGGAAAATCGCCGTGTCGAGGCGACGTTGACGCTGAGCCCGGCCTTCCCGGCCTTCCGTTCGCATCCCGACTACGTTTTCTACGACCCCTTGCGCGCCAAGGAAGGCTACAGCGAAAAGCTGGAAGACGGACTGACCGATCAGGCCGGCAATGCCGAGTTCAAGCTGGGACTGGAGCGCTACACCAAGGCGACCTATCGCCTGCATTTCCTGGCCCGTGTCTTCGAACCGGAAGGCGGTCGGGGCGTTGCCTCGGATACGGCCATGCTGGTTTCGGAGATGCCTTTCCTTGTCGGCTTCAAGGCCGATGGCGATCTGGCGCATGTCTCGAAAGCCGCGAAGCGCGTTGTTTCACTGATTGCCATCGATCCGTCGGCTAAGCGTACGGTGGCCAAGGGATTGAAACTACAGTTGTACGAACGCAAGGTGGTTTCGGTGCTGACCCGCCAGGGCAGCGGTGTCTACAAATACGAATCGCGGCGCAAGGAAATTCTGGTCAAGGAGAACAGCCTGGAAATTCCGGCGACAGGCTTCAATCTCGGTCTGGCCAGCGAAACGCCGGGCGATTTCGTCTATGTGGTGCGTAATGCCGAAGGGCTGGAGATGAATCGGGTCGAGTACTCGGTGGCCGGGGCTGGCAACGTCAGCCGTTCGCTGGAGCGCAATGCCGAATTGCAGCTGACGCTGAACAAGAAGGACTATCAGCCCGGTGAGGAAATCGAGGTCAGCATTCGCGCGCCCTACGTCGGCGCCGGTCTGATCACCATCGAGCGCGACAAGGTCTACGCCCAGCAGTGGTTCAAGACCAGTACGACCGCTTCGGTGCAGAAGATTCGCCTGCCCAAGGATTACGAGGGCAACGGCTATATTTCGGTGCAATTCATCCGCGACCCTGCGTCCGACGAAATATTCACCAGTCCGCTCAGTTACGGAGTGGTGCCATTTGTGACCAGCCTGTCTTCGCGTACCACTACCTTGAAACTGAATGTGCCGGAACTGGTCAAGCCGGGGCAGAAACTGTCCATGCATCTGAACAGCAGCCAGCCGGGCCGGGTTGTCGTCTTTGCAGTAGATGAAGGCATCCTGCAGGTTGCCCGCTACAAGATGGCCGATCCGCTCGGGCACTTCTTCCAGAAACGCCGTCTTGAAGTGAGTACGGCGCAGATTCTTGACCTCATCCTGCCGGAGTTCCGCAAGTTGATGGCAGCATCTGCCCCCGGCGGCGACGAGGAAGGCGCGCTTGGGCGACATCTCAATCCGTTCAAGCGGCGGCACGATCAGCCGGCGGTCTATTGGTCGGGCATTGTCGACATCAAGGACGGTGGTGATTTCAGCTATACCGTGCCGGAAACTTTCAATGGCAGCCTGCGCGTCATGGCGGTCAGTGTGGCCGAAGGTGCGGTCGGGGTGACCCAGGCCAGCACGCTGGTGCGTGGTGATTTCGTGATCAGTCCCAATGCACCGCTGGCTGTTGCACCTGGTGACGAGTTCGAGGTCAGCGTCGGGCTGTCCAACAACGTCAAGGGTTCCGGTGCCAGTCCGGCGGTGACCCTGGCGCTCAAGCCCTCGGCGCATTTCGAGGTACTCGGCGCGGCCAGCCAGACACTGAATGTCGGCGAAATGCGCGAAGGCGTTGCGCTCTTCCGCCTGCGGGCGAAGACGGCGGATCAGGCGGTGCTTGGTTCCGGTACGCTGGCCTTTACGGCCAGCCTGGGGCAGCGCAGCAGTCGTCTGTCGACGGATGTCAGCGTACGTCCGGCCTCGCCTTTTGAAACCGATGTGCGGGTGGGCAGCTTCAAGGGCAAGCACGAGTTGCCGGTGGCGCGTCGCATGCATCCGGAGTTCCGTCAGGCAGAAGTGTCCGTGTCGCCGCTGCCGCTGGCGGCAACGGCTGGCCTGTCTTCCTATCTGGGTAATTTCAGCCATGCCTGTACCGAACAACTGGTCAGTCAGGCCATGGCGCCGCTGATTCTCGGTCACCGGCCCGAATTCGCCAGCAGCAAGGCAGCGCCGGCCGGCAAGCGGCTCGGCGACGTGTTGGGCGAATTGCGTACGCGGCAGAATGCCGAGGGCGGCTTCGGTTTGTGGACGGCTTCGGCCCAGCCCGACGAATTTGCCTCGGTCTATGCTGCCCATCTGCTCATGGAAGCGCGGGAGCGCGGTGAAAAGGTACCAGACGACATGTTCCGCCTGAGCCAGGATTACCTTGGTCAACTGGCGGCCAGTCACGGCAATTCGCTGTCGGCCGTACGGACGCGGCTTTATGCGACCTATCTGCTGACGCGCCAGGGCGTGGTGACGACGGCCCTGCTCGCCAGCCAGCGCGAGACGCTGGAACGTAACCATGCCAAGGTGTGGACGGGCGATCTGGCTGCCGTCTACCTGGCGGCCAGCTACCAGTTGCTCAAGCAGGATCGGCAGGCCGGTGAGTTGCTCACGCCGGTAGTCGACGCGCTGGGCAAGCGTACGACGCCCTTTGCATGGTCTGATTACTACGATCCTTTGACCCACGACAGCCGGGTGATTTACCTGCTGGCGCGGCATTTCCCGGATCGTCTCAAGCGTCTTCCGGCGGATACGCTGATCAAGCTGATGGAGCCTCTGCAGCGTGGCAGCTTCAATACCCAGTCCGCGGCCAGCCTGATTCTTGCGCTCGACGCCTACGCCAATGTGGCCGGGGCCCAGGCAGCAGGCAATCTGGGACTCTACGAGTTGGACAAGGCCGGCAAGCGCAAGGATCTGCCGGTGACGCCGAAGACGTTGCTGGCACGTGCCGCGTTCTCGGGCGACGCCGACAAGCTGGGTCTGGTTGCCGGCAGCGAGCTGAATCACTTCTACTCGGTGAGCGAGGCAGGGTTTGACCGCGAGCCGGCGAAGACCGAACTCAAGGCCGGGATGGAAATTTTCCGCGAATATCTTGATGCCAAGGGCAAGCCGGTGAGCAGCGTAAAGCTGGGCGATGAGGTTACGGTGCGTCTGCGGTTGCGCGGTATCAACCGCAGTGTCGGCAGTGTGGCGGTGGTCGATCTGGTGCCGGGCGGTCTTGAGCCGGTACTGGTTGCAGCCCCCTCTCCGGATGACGAGAACGCCGGACAGGCGACTGGCGGTGATCGCCTCGGCGGGCGTGGCAACTGGGCCGGCGAATATCTCGATGTGCGTGAAGACCGGGTGGTGTTGTACGGTTCGGTCAGCAACGAAATGAGCGAGTACAGCTATCGTGCCAAGGCGGTTGCGGCGGGAACTTTCGTCGTGCCGCCCGCCTATGCCGAGTCGCTGTACGAGCGCGACGTGAAGGCGCGGGCGCCGGCTTCCAGCCTGACGGTAGTGCGCCCGGGCAAGTAGTTCATGCGGCGTGCTTTTGGCGGCGGCCTCCTGCGGGGGCGCCGCCCGTGGCTGGTGCTGGGTGTTCTCGCCGTGCTCTGCGCGGTGCTGCTTGTCGTCCGCTACTGGCCGCGGCCGCCCTTGTCGGCTGGTGTGCCGCAGTCGCTGGCGATCTACGCCCGCGATGGTCAACTGCTGCGCCTGACTACGGCCGCCGATGAGCAGTACCGTGTCTGGGTGCCGCTTTCCCGTCTCGATCCCAAGCTGGCCGAAGGGGTGATGCTTTATGAGGATCGCTGGTTCCGCTGGCACCCCGGGGTCAATCCGGTTGCTCTGGTGCGCGCGAGCTGGGCCACTTTTGTTGGTGGCAGCCGGCAGGGTGCTTCCACCCTGAGCATGCAACTGGCCCGCCGTCTGTACAACATCGACAGCCGCAGCTTCGGCGGCAAACTGCGCCAGATATTTGCGGCAATCTCGCTGGAAGCCCGTTACAGCAAGGATGACATTCTCGAGGCCTACCTCAATCTGGCGCCTTTCGGCGGCAATGTCGAAGGGGTCGAGGCGGCTGCACTGGTCTATTTCCACAAGCCGGCGATACGTCTGAATCTGCCCGAGGCCCTGGCGCTGGCAGTGATTCCGCAGAATCCCAACAAGCGGCTAGCCGGGCGTGGCGAAGGCAAGGGGGTGGCGCCGGCCCTGACCGTGGCGCGCAGTCGCCTGTGGCAGGATTGGCTAGCCAGGCACCCGGAGGATGAGCGCCTGGCGCCGGAAATGGATTTGCCCCTGAAGCCCTGGGCCATCGCCGACCTGCCTTTTGCGGCGCCGCATTTCACCGATGCGCTGGTGCGTGAGAATTTCGCAGCGGGCGGGCCGGGTGGCGAGCTGACCAGCAGCCTCGATCCGGTGGCGCAGCGTACGGTCGAGCGCATGCTGCGCAGTTTTCTCGAGCAACGGCGCAATCTCGGTGTGCGCAATGCGGCGGCCCTGCTCGTGCACGCGCCCACGATGGAAATGCGCGCCCTGGTCGGCTCGGCGGACTTTTTCAACAAGGAAATCGCCGGCCAGGTGAACGGCATGGCGGCCAAGCGCTCGCCCGGTTCCACCCTTAAACCCTTCATTTACGGCTTGGCGCTGGATCAGGGGCTGATCCATCCGAAAAGCATCCTGCGTGATGCGCCCACGGCCTTTGGCCCGTTCAGCCCGGAAAATTTCGACGGTCGTTTTGCCGGGCCGGTCACCGCGCAGGAAGCGCTGATCCGCAGCCGCAACGTGCCGGCCGTGGGTTTGGGCGCACGCCTTTCCCGGCCGGGGTTGTACGATTTCCTGAAAATGGCCGGGGTCAGCCGCCTGGCACCGGAAAAACATTACGGTCTGGCCCTCACGCTGGGTGGCGGCGAGACCACCGGCGAGGAACTTGCCCGCATGTACGCGCTGCTCGCCAATGGCGGCATGCTCGGCGAAATCACCTATCGCAGCACGCCGGTCGGACAGGGCGAAGCGACCCGCTTGCTGAGCGAGGAAGCCAGCTTTATCGTGCTCGACATGTTGCGGCACAATCGCCGCCCGGAGTCCGGTCTACCCGCTTCTCCGCCAGTCGCCTGGAAGACCGGTACCTCGTGGGGATTTCGTGACGCGTGGACGGCAGGCGTATTTGGCGAGTATGTGCTGGTCGTCTGGGTTGGCAATTTCGACTCGACTTCCAACCCGGCACTGGTCGGCATCCAGATTGCCGCACCGCTGTTTTTCCGCATTGTTGACAGTCTGCGGGCGCAGAAACTGAGTGGAACGAACGTGCCGGACAAGCCTCCGCCAGGGGGCGTGCGCAAGGTCGAGGTGTGTGCGGCGAGCGGCGATCTGCCCAATGCCTGGTGCCGGGATCGCACCCATACCTGGTTCATTCCCGGCAAGTCTCCGATCCGCGTCAGTACGCTGCATCGCCGCGTCCTGATCGACGAGCGTAGCGGCCGGGCGGTGTGCAATCCGGGCGCAGGCGTGCGGGAAGAAATTTTCGAATACTGGTCGTCCGACATGCTGCGCCTCTTCCGTGACGCCGGCATGCCGCGCCGGGAGCCGCCGCCGGCGCCTGATTGTGCCAACAGCCAGAACGATGCGCGCGACGGTTTGCAGATCACCTCGCCCCTGCGTGCAACGACCTACACCCAGCGCATCGGCAAGCCGGTTGCCATTGCCTTGCGTGCCGACCGGGCGAGCGGCGCTGGCAAGCTCTACTGGTTCGCTGACGACGCCTGGCTGGGGAGCACGGAGGGGGGCGTTGCCCTTGGCTGGACGCCGGAGCGCGCCGGCAACCATGTGTTGCGCGTGGTGGATGAGGCCGGACGTTCCGATAGCCGGGTCGTGGCGGTGGAATTTGTGCCGTGAGTCCGGCGATGTCTTGCTCGGGCATTCCCTTTTTTGGGCAAAATTTCAGGTTGACCGCAGCAATCGGTCTTTTCCGGCATCGAGCACGTAAAATGCCTGCTTTCCCCGAATAAATCCGCCATGCATCACGCCCTTCTCTTCTCGGTGTTCGTCATTGCTTCCTGCGGACTGGCGTACGAACTGGTGGCCGGGGCGCTGTCGTCCTATCTGCTTGGCGATTCGGTGATGCAGTTTTCGACGGTGATTGGGGTTTACCTCTTCGCCATGGGGGCCGGCTCATGGCTGTCGAAATACATCACCCGCGACCTGATCGGGCGGTTTATCCAGATCGAACTGATGGTCGGCCTGCTCGGCGGTTTTTCCGCGGTCGGGCTGTTCATGGTGTTCACGTGGCTGGGCGGGCCGTTCAAGCTGGTGCTCTACCTCGTGGTGTTCGGTGTCGGCACGCTGGTCGGGCTGGAAATTCCGCTGGTCATGCGCATTCTCAAGCGCGAACTGGCCTTCAAGGAACTGGTGTCGCAAGTGCTCACTTTCGATTACCTCGGCGCCCTGGTGGTGTCGATCCTTTTTCCGCTCATTCTTGCGCCGCAGCTCGGCATGATGCGCACCGGCCTGCTTTTCGGCCTGCTCAACGTGGCCGTGGCGCTGTGGGCGCTGCATCTTTTTCGGGAACAGCTTCCCGGTCGGCGAGGTCTGGCGGTGCAGAGCTGGGCCGTCTTTCTCGCCCTGAGCGGCGGCTTTGCCGGGGCGGGGCAACTGACGTCGCTGGCTGAAAGCCATCTCTACGCCGACGAGATCGTTCATGCCGAAAGCACGCCCTACCAGCGGCTGGTAGTGACGCGCTGGCGTGATGACCTACGGTTGTTCCTCAACAACAATCTGCAGTTTTCTTCGCACGATGAATACCGCTATCACGAAGCGCTCGTCCACCCCGGTCTGGGTAGCCTGCCGGGCGCCAGGCGCGTACTGGTGCTGGGCGGTGGCGACGGTTTGGCGGTGCGCGAAGTGCTCAAGTACCCGAATGTCGAATCGGTGACGTTGGTCGATCTCGATCCGGCGATGACGACGCTGTTCTCAACAGCGCCACCACTGGTCGCCCTGAATGAGGGGGCGCTCAATTCGCCGCGGGTCAAGGTCATCAACGCCGATGCGCTGACCTGGCTGGAGGAGAATCACGAATTCTACGATTTCATCGTGGTCGATTTTCCCGACCCGTCCAATTTCGCCATCGGCAAGCTCTATTCCTCCGCCTTCTACCGGTTACTGGAAAAGCGTTTGTCGGCGCGCGGGCTGTTCGTCGTCCAGTCCACTTCGCCGCTCTACGCCCGGCAGTCGTTCTGGTGTGTGGTCGCCACGCTGGAAGATGTCGGCCTGAAGACGGCGCCGTATCACGCGCTGGTGCCGTCGTTCGGCGAATGGGGCTACATCCTCGCCGGGCGGCAGGCGTATTCGCCGGCTGACTTCAACGCGACTTCCGCGGTGAACCCGAAAAACCTGCGTTTTTTGACTGCCGAAACCCTGCCCGACCTGTTCCGTTTTCCTGCCGACATGGCACGCGTTCCGGCCGAGGTGAATCGCCTCAACAATCAGGTGCTGGTGCGCTATTTCGAGGCCGAGTGGGCCAGGGTGATCCACTAGCTGTGCTGGCGGGCTTTCAGGTAAGGAACGACCTCGCCGAACGGTAACGGCTTGCTGTACAGGTAACCTTGCAGTACATCGCAGCCGAGGCGGAAAAGGAATTCCCGCTGCGCTTCGGTTTCGACGCCTTCGGCAACCAGTTCCAGTCCCAGATTGTGGCCGAGCGCGATAGTGGCGGCGCAGATGGCTGCGTCGTTGGCATCCGTCTCGATATCTTTCACGAAGGAACGGTCGACCTTCAGGCGCTTGATCGGCAGGTGCTTGAGGTAGGCGAGCGAGGAATATCCGGTGCCAAAATCGTCAATGGCGAGCAGAATGCCCATGGCGGCCAACTGGTCGAGAATGGAGACGGTGAATTCCGGATTCTGCATCGCCGTGCTCTCGGTGATTTCCAGTTCGATGTCGCCGGGAGACAGATCGTAGCAGGCGAGTGCGCCGCGCACCAGAAGCAGCAGGTTTTCGTGGCGCAACTGCTGGGCCGAGATGTTGATGGCGACGCGCACGCCATGGATGCCCTGCTGTTTCATCTGACGGATCAAACGGCAGGTTTCCCAGACGATCCAGTCACCCAGCGGCTGAATCAGCCCGGTGTCTTCGGCAATGCCGATGAAGCGCATGGGCGGAACCGGGCCGAAATGCGGATTCACCCAGCGCAGCAGCGCTTCAAGGCCAATCACCCGACCGCTGCGGGATTCGATCTGTGGCTGGAAATACATGGCGAACTGGCATTCGATCGGCGAAATAGCCGAGATGGCGTTGCGCAGGGCATTTTCCATCTGCAAGCGTTCGCCGGCCGCTTCATTCATGCGGGCAGCGTAAAACTGGTGATTGTTGCGACCGGCGTTCTTGGCGTGATACATCGCCGAATCGGCATTACGCAGCAAGGTGCTGGTGTCGTGTCCGTCGCTCGGGAAGAGGCTGATGCCGATGCTTGGTGTGGCGTAAAGAACGTGCTCGTCGACCCGATAGCTGTCGGCCAGCTGATTTTGAATCTTTGCTGCAACCCGAGCGGCGGTGAGTGCCCCCTCGATTTCGGGCAGGACCACCACGAATTCATCGCCACCAAGCCGGGCCACCAGATCGCTGGCCCGGACGCATTCAACGAGGCGGGTGGCGACTTCCTGCAGGAGAAGGTCGCCGATGTGATGGCCGAGGGTGTCGTTGATGTTCTTGAAGTTGTCGAGATCGATCAGCATGAGCGCCAGCTGACGGCCTTCGCGCTCGCAGACTCGCAGGGACTGGGTCAGTTGTGCTTCGAAGGCGAGGCGGTTCGGCAGGTGGGTGAGCGCGTCGTGGTAGGCCAACTGGGCCAGACGGTCGGCTGCCTGCTTGCTGCTGCTGATGTCGGTGAAATTGGCGACGTAGCACTTCACCTGCCCGTTGTCGTGACGGATCACCGAGATGCACAGCCATTTCGGATAGAGGCTGCCGTCCCGGCGCTTGTCCCAAATTTCGCCTTCCCAGAAATCGTACTGGGCGAGTGCCTGCCACATCGAGGCATAGAACTCGGGCGCCGCATTGCCAGAGGAAAGGATGCGCGGATTCTGGCCAATGGCTTCGGCAGCCGAATAGCCGGTCAGCCGGGTGAATGCCTGATTGACTGCAACGATCCGGTTTTCATGGTCGGAGACCAGTATTGCCTCGTGGCTTTGCTCATAGACGCGCCACAGCACGTCCAGAGGCAGTGCTGTGCCGGATAGCGAAGGCTGAGCGGCGACGAGGGTAGGCATGTCGAAAGCGTTGTACGGTAAAAGTCAGATGCTGTGGTGCTCGGAAAACGAACCGCAGGAATTGCGAAAATTCGGCACTTTTCTCATAAAACGAGGATTCTAACCAATAAAACCTGTTCGGCCGATGGGGCGATGCCAAAACTTCCACGGTCGACCGGAAAAAATGCCGAATTTTGGCAAGCCTATGCATCAACCAGCAGCCCATCGTCTACAGCATAGGGCAAGACGATAGAATATCCATTTTTCATTAGTCTTTCCTGCCTTGATGCGCTTTTTCCAAGTGGCTCTTGCCAGCCTGATCCTGAATGTTTCGGTCGCCGCGCATGCTGCGACAGGACCGCTCTATCCATTTTGCGTCTCTGCCAGTTGCGGTCTCATCGACCGTTCCGGGAACTGGGTGGTCAAGCCCAACTATTCGAAGCTGGTGCCTTCCGGGCCATATTGGGTGGCTGAGCGCGCCTCCGGTCTGGCCGGCCTGCTCGACGCTCAGGGCAAGGTCCTGATCCCGCCTTCCTTCCGCGATATCGGCCTGTTCGTCGACGGCCTGGCTCCTGCCAGGGGGAGGGAAAGTGAAAACTACGGTTACATCGATGCAACCGGCAAATGGGTGATCGAGGCGCGCTATTTTGGCGCCCGGCCGTTCCACAAGGGCATGGCCCAGGTAATCCACAATCCTAAGAATGGCGATCATCTGACCACGGAGTTCATCGATGCCAGTGGCAAACGAGCCATTCCCCGCGAGTTCCTGGTTAACAGCAGTTCAGCGTCCAGCGTCAATGGACTCAGTCTTGTCGATGTTGCCGTGGGAAAGGAAGGGCACTCTGCACTGATCGATCGTCGCGGCCGTTTCATCGTGCCGCCCAGGAAGGATCAATACATCCAGCTGGAGAAGGATGGAAGCATCGTGGTTCGACGCGGCGATAGTGAATATCTCGTCGATGCCAACGGGAAAACCCTGCTCCAGGTCAGCGGTGAAGAGTCCCTGATCCGCTCCGTCGGCGAAGGGCTGGCCTTCTTCGAGCGAACGGGGCAGGGCGTTGGGCTGGTTGATGCGCGCACCGGGAAAATCGTCGTCGCTCCACGCCGCAACTGGGTGTGGGTCGGCGAGTTCAACGAAGGTCTGGCCAATCTACGCATCCTGCTGCCCAACAACGATGTCAGCGAAGGCTATATTGATCGCAGCGGCAAGATGGTGATCGAGCCGCGTTTTCTCAATGCATCACCGTTTGTCGGTGGGCTGGCTGTGGTCAGCGGGGCCGATGGGCACGAAGGACTGATCGACCGTACTGGCCAATGGTGGCGCAAGCCGGCAGCCGGGCAGAGTTTCAGACATTTGTCCGAGGACGACATTCAGGATGCCGAGCATCTGAAAAC
Source organism: uncultured Dechloromonas sp. (assembly GCA_964583695.1). GTDB lineage: Bacteria > Pseudomonadota > Gammaproteobacteria > Burkholderiales > Rhodocyclaceae > Azonexus. The sequence goes on along the minus strand of CAZOWA010000055.1, from coordinate 4,278 downwards.
CGTCATGCTCGCCTACCGCAGCACCAATGGCAATGTCAGTGGTGCCTATACGCCGGACGATGCCGAGATATTGCCCGCCGCCAAAATGCCCGTACTCAACGAGGTTTTCGATGGCCAGCAACTCCTGTCCAGCGTGCGCCAGCATCCGTGCGGCATCGAAATCGGCGTCAATGCCAAGGGCGACCGCATCTGGCCGGAAAACCTGCTAGGAAGTTGTGCTGCCGAACAGTTGTCGCACCTTGGCTATGACGAGGAAAAACTGTCGCCAGCGGCGCGGGCCGCCTATCTTGAGGAAAAAAAGCGCCGCGCCCGTGTGGACGCTGAGTGGAAGCACGAAGTTGAGCAGCGCGACCAACATACGGGCGACATCTACACCTTGATGACCCGCCGCCTGTATCCGGAAAAGGCGGCGCGCGACGATCGACTGCGCAAGCTGATTGAAGATGCTGGCTGGGTCCGTGGCGAGCAGGATGTCCCGCTGCACGGGCCGGCACGAATCAGGCTGCCTGCCGGTCTGAAGCTGCTTGTGCCGGAGAAAGTCGCGGCGCTGCGCGAAAAGATCAAGGCGGAAATGGCGATTCCCCTGCCCCTGCCGCCGGGCTATCTCGCCTTGCAGGAACAGAAACAGGCGGGAACGATCACGGAAGAGGAATACGCCAAGCGCGAAAAGCAGTGGCGTGAGATGTTCCCGGATGCCTTTGCCGCCAAGGCGAAGGGAGAAAAGCCGGCGGGCAAGGAAGATGTGGTCATCCCCATGGCCATGATTGCGGACGAAAACGACCGCTGGCAGGCTTCCTTGCACGTCGTTGCCAGTGGCTACCTGCACCTCGAAGAAAATAACTTGCCGGCAGCCGACGAGCTGATCGAAACTTTGAAAACCTACGGCTTCTGGCGTAACACCGGCGGTATCGGCACGGAGGTGATCGGACATTCAAGTTACGAATGGATATCGCCCCTGCGCCTCGATCAACCGGAAAAAATCCTTTCGTGGGCCTACCGCTATTCCGACATGTATTCGGGCAAGGCCGCCAGTCAGGGCTTCCGGCATGGCGTAGTCGGCAATGTCGTGGTTCCGGGGCGAAGCTACCTGGTGCAGGTCAGCGCCTACTGGGACGGCCCCTTCAGCGACTCGCTGGGGGAAAGCTATTTTCCCGAAGTGCTCGCCATGGCCCAGCAGATTCATTTCGAGCCGGGTCAGACGTATGGGGATTACGTCGAAGGCGAAAAAAGGGTGCAGATACCGCTGAGATACCTGGTTACCGGCGCGCCACCGGAATCCCTTCAGCGTTTTTCAGCAAGCGTCCAGCATGCGATCCAACGCGACGAAGAGGAAAAGCAGGAAAGGATGATGCACCAGTTGCAACGTCTCGGACCCGTTGTCTTCTCGATGCTGGCGCTGTTTTTCGGGGCGCGGCGGCGCAGCAAGGGCAAGCGCAGCGAAGCCGCTGAGTGATGGCGGCATTTGCCGCCATCGCTTTCCGGTTTCCGATCAGACGTTGAACAGGAAATTCAGGACGTCGCCGTCCTTGACCACGTATTCCTTGCCTTCGGCGCGCATCTTGCCGGCTTCCTTGGCACCGGCTTCACCCTTGTACTGGATGAAGTCGTCGAAAGCGATGGTCTGGGCTCGGATGAAGCCACGTTCAAAATCGGTGTGGATGACACCAGCGGCTTGCGGTGCGGTGTCGCCGGCGTGGATGGTCCAGGCGCGCACTTCCTTGACGCCGGCCGTGAAATAGGTGGCCAGGCCGAGCAGCTTGTAGCCGGCGTGGATCAGACGGTCGAGGCCCGGTTCTTCGAGGCCGAGGTCGGCCAGGAACATCTGCTTTTCCTCGTCGTCGAGATCGGCGATCTCGGCTTCAATAGCGGCACAGACGGAAACGACTTCGGCCTTTTCGGCAGCGGCGTGGGCGCGTACGGCGTCGAGCAGTGGATTGTTCTCGAAACCATTTTCGGAAACGTTGGCGACGTAGAGGACTGGCTTGGCGGTGATCAGGCAGAAGGGTTTCAGCAGTGCCAACTCTTCCTTGGCCAGATCGAGGGCGCGCACTGGTTTGGCCTGGTCGAGCTGGGTGAAGCACTTCTCCAGTACGGCGACCAGGATCTTGGCTTCCTTGTCGCCGGAACTGGCCGGACGGCGGTAGCGATTGAGCGCCTTTTCGACGGTGGCCATGTCGGCCAGTGCCAGTTCGGTATCGATGACTTCGATATCGCGGATCGGATCAACGCCGCCGGAAACGTGGATCACGTTGTCGTCGGCAAAGCAGCGCACGACGTGCACCACGGCATCGGTTTCACGGATGTTGGCGAGGAACTGGTTGCCCAGGCCTTCACCCTTGGAGGCGCCGGCGACCAGACCAGCGATGTCGACGAACTCGACGATGGCGTATTGCATGCGCTGCGGCTTGACGATCTCGGCGAGCTGGGCCATGCGCTTGTCCGGCACCTCAACGATGCCGACATTCGGTTCGATGGTGCAGAAGGGGTAATTTTCAGCCGCAATGCCCGACTTGGTCAGGGCGTTGAAGAGGGTGGATTTGCCGACATTGGGCAGGCCGACGATGCCGCATTTGAGGGACATGGGTTTTTTCCTTAGACGGCTTTGCCGTGCAACTGTTGTTGAGCGCCGGCAAAGTCTCCGGCGGCAAGTTTGGGCCAGGCCAGCAGGCAGCGGGCGAGGGCGTGTTCGATATCCGGCAGTTCTTCCTTGCGCGGCTGGTGCAGCACGAAATCAACCACTTGCTGGGACAGGCCGAGCGTGCGCGGGTGGCCGATGCCGAGGCGCAGGCGCCAGAAATCCGGTGTCCCGAGCTTTGCCTGGATATCCTTGAGACCATTATGCCCACCGTTGCCACCGCCTTGCTTCAAACGGATGGCGCCGGGTGCCAGGTCGAGTTCGTCGTGGATGACGAGAATTTCTTCCGGGGGAATCTTGTAGAAATTGGCCAGCGCCGCCACGGCCAGACCGGAGCGGTTCATGAAAGTACCTGGCTGGAGCAGCCAGGTTTCACCGCTGCGTCCTGCCTTGCCAAAGAACTTGGCCTGCGGGGCGAGCGTCACCTTTAATTTGTCGGCCAACTGGTCGACAAACCAGAAGCCGGCGTTGTGCCGGGTGGCTTCGTATTCCGGTCCGGGGTTGCCGAGGCCGACGATGAGGCGGGGTGGGTTCATGGCTGTAAGTGCGAAAAAGCCGCCGGCGGCTTGAAGCCAGCGGCGGCCATTGCTGCAGGATGCCGGAAATTATTCGGCAGCAGCTTCGCCTTCGGCGGCTTCAGAGGCGCCACCCTTGCCGACGATGCCGACAACGACAGAGTCATCAGCCGAGTGATGAACGATCTTGACACCCTTCGGCAGCTTGAGCTGGCTGAGGTGAATGCTCTCGCCGACGTTCAGGGCAGCCAGATCGACTTGGATGAACTCGGGCAGATCCTTGGCCAGACACTGGATGTCGACTTCGGTCGTGACGTGATTGACCAGGCCACCATTGAGCTTGACGCCCGGAGCGATATCTTCGTTCACAAAGTGGAGCGGCACCTTGACGTGCAGTTCGTGGGTGGCGTCAACGCGCTGGAAGTCGATGTGCAGGACCAGCGGACGGTAAGCGTGCATCTGGTAGTCGCGGAGCAGAACTTGTTCTTTCTTGCCTTCGACATTCAGGCTGATGATGGAGGAATGGAAGGCTTCCTTCTTCAGCTTGAGCAGCAGGTCGTTGTGGTCCACTTCGATGTTTTGCGGGGCAGCTTCGCCACCGTAAACGATACCGGGGACTTTCGACGCACGACGCAGGCGGCGGCTCGCACTCGTGCCCTGCAGTGTGCGCTGTTGCGCGTTGAGTTCAAATTGCATGGTGTTACTCCAAGGTTTTCCCGATCCGCGACCAGAACGGGAAGGTTAAAAAAACTTAGTCAATGAACAGCGACGAGACGGAGTCGTCGTTGCTGATCCGGCGAATGGTTTCGGCCATGATTTCGGCCACGGACAGCTGGCGGATGCGCGGGCAGGCAGCAGCATCGTCGCGCAGCGGAATGGTGTCGGTGACGACCAGCGCGTCGAGGTCGGAGTCATTGACGCGCTCGACCGCCGGGCCGGACAGCACGGGGTGCGTACAGTAGGCGACGACCTTCTTGGCGCCGTGCTGCTTGAGCGCCGTGGCGGCCTTGCACAGGGTGCCGGCGGTGTCGACCATGTCGTCCATGATGATGCAGGTGCGGCCGTCGACTTCACCGATGATGTTCATCACTTCGGAAACGTTGGCCTTCGGGCGGCGCTTGTCGATGA
>CAZOWA010000054.1:0-18459 GCA_964583695.1 uncultured Dechloromonas sp. | reverse complement strand
CTTCGCCGGCGACCTGGATGGCGCCGCCGAACCACAGCAGCTTTTCGGTCAGCGTCGTTTTACCGGCGTCGGGGTGGGAAATAATGGCGAAGGTACGCCGGCGGGCAATTTCAGTATCGAGGGGAGTCACGGCAGGCTACAGAATGACAAGAAGGCGGCGATTATACCGTCGCCCCCGCATGGGCCATGGCTCAAATTAGACACAAACCAGTGTCTGACGCCCGTACCATTCCTCTCCCGCCGGCAGAACCACTGGCGTCTCGGACTGTGCCGCTTCGACGCAGAGCATGCGCCGCCAGCCATCCGCTGCCATATCCGGCATCGTGGCGCAAGCATCAACCCAGGGATTCCAGACCACCACATCCGAGAATCCCTGACTCTGCATCGCAAGGCTGAGGTTGGCCGCCTTGAGCAGCAAAGGCCGCTTGATATTGCGATATACCCGGTCCACTGCGCGATCAACCGCAAATTCGGTGCCGGTTTCCCGGACGATACGGTCTGCATCGAGGGCGTCACGATAATCATGGCCATACAACCCCTCAAGCACCACATCCTCGACCTGAACCGTACGCAGATAGGTGTGAAGGGCAGCCGTGAAATCGAATGGAGCACCACCGGTGTTGGTCACGCAAAATTCGATATCAATGCGGTCAACTTCAAGCATCAGCGTGATTTCGGCCTTGAAGGAATGCGGCCAGAGCGCACGACTGGCTTCATCATCACTGATTTCCAGCGTAACCAGCGCGAAATCGTCACCGCAGCGTTCCGCCGCCACCGACCAGTGGCGCGTCCGTACAAGACCGTGTTTCGGCAGGCTTCCTCGATTGGAAAATTGCGGAAAGCAAACCGGGACACCGCCACGAATCGCCACGCTGCCGTCAAAAATCGCCTTTTCGGAGAGAAAAAGGTGCTCGCGTCCATCCGGAGTCACCCATGACAGGACTTGTCCGCCCAGCTTGCTGATGATGGCGCTGCTGCCGTTCGGGCCATTCAGGCGCAAAGCCTCGATGCCATGGAATTTGATGGTTTCAGTGGAAGGTTTCATTTTTCTCCGGCGCCTTGGGCACCACGTAAAGTTGCGGACGAAGTTGCAGGTATTCGACTTCGTGGCCGAGCATGGCCACGCTGCCGGCACAGCGATTGTCGCCGGTATCGCTGTACTCGAAGGCGTAGAGCCGACGCAGTTTCAATTGCCCCTCGTCATTGCGGCCGAAGCGGAAGGTCCGGCCGACAACGGTTTCGTCGAGAAACTGAAATCCTTCGTCGACGCAGGCACGCTGGGCGGCAGCGACACCGATTTCGCGGGCCTTGAGCGTATCCAGCCAGAACCAGATGAGGGTGCCGGCAAAAAGTAGAAAAATCGTTTCGTAAAGGGGCATGGGGGCGAAGTATACTGCGCCCCATGCTCAGCTACCGACACGCCTTTCATGCCGGCAATCACGCCGATGTCCTCAAGCACCTGATTCTTCTTCAGATCGCCGAGTACATGGGCGAAAAGCCCGCGCCATTTTGGATCATCGACACCCATGCCGGTGCCGGACGCTATGCGCTGGAATCGGCGCACGCCACGAAGCTCGCCGAATATCGCGATGGCGTCGGGCGACTCTGGGACAAAAAAGGCCTGCCGCCGGCGGTGGTCGATTACCTTGAGTTCGTCCGGATGCTCAACCCGGACGGCGTGCTCCGCCACTATCCTGGATCTCCCTGGCTGGCCAGCCAGATGCTGCGCGAAAGCGACCGGCTGCGTCTCTACGAACTGCACAGCACCGACGTCAAGTTGCTGCAGGAGTGCTTCCGCGGTGCCGGGCGCCAGATCAACATCACCAACGGTGACGGCTTTGCCGGCCTGAAAGCCATCCTGCCACCGCCACCACGGCGAGCGCTGGTTCTCATCGACCCTTCCTACGAAACACGCGACGACTACGCCAACGTAATCAGCGGCCTCAAGGAAGCCCTCAAGCGCTTCCCCACCGGCACCTATGCCCTCTGGTACCCGATGCTGAGCAAGCTGGAATCGCGCAAACTGCCGGACAGGCTTAAAGCCCTGGGTGCCGCCAACTGGCTGCATGCCTGCCTGGAAGTCAAGGCGCCGGCAAAAGATGGCTTCGGCATGAACGGCAGCGGCATGTTCATCATCAACCCGCCGTGGACGCTGGAGAAGAAACTCCACGAAACCCTGCCCCGCCTGACCGAACTGCTCGCCCAGGATCCGGGCGCAAAATTCACGCTGGAAAGCGAGTCAACCTAGCTCGGTGTATTTGGCCCGCGACCCGTAGGCTTTTTCCACCGGATATTTCGCCTCGTTCTTGAGCAACTTGGCGCGCGCAGCCTCGGCCAGATCGATGCCCGCCGTATCGGCGATCAGCAACAAATAGAGCAGGATGTCGGCGCACTCGTCGCGCAAGGCTTCGGCACTGTGCTCGTCTTCCGACAAGGCATCAATCTCGGCATCGCTCTTCCACTGAGTCAATTCCAGCAACTCCGATGCCTCCAGATTGAGCGAGGTAATCAGATTGCGCAGCGAATGAAACTGGCGCCAGTCACGCGCCTCGCGAAAATCCAGCACCGCCCGGGTCAAGCTTGCAAGATCGCCCAATTTTTCACCTCTGCCATTTGAATGCCGGCCATCATGCCAGCCTGCCCTGCCCCTCGCAACGCCCACGGAAGTATCATGGGGACTGCTGCGGTCAACCTGAAAAACCGGCCAATTTGAACAATCCAAGGAGCACGCATGTCCCTCTACAGCCTCGGTGAAAAATCCCCGCAACTGGACGACAACGTCTGGGTTGCCCCCAACGCGACCGTGATCGGCGACGTACGCCTCGGCGCCAATGCTTCCATTTGGTGGAACGCCACCCTGCGCGGCGACAACGACCCGATTCACATCGGCGCCAACAGCAATATCCAGGATGGCTCGGTATTGCATACCGACGAAGGTGTGCCGATGCACATCGGCGAAAACGTCACCGTCGGCCATCTCGTCATGCTGCATGGCTGCACTGTCGGTGATGGCAGCCTGATCGGCATCGGCTCGGTCATCCTCAATCGTGCCGTGATCGGCAAGCACAGCATCGTCGGCGCCAACACCCTGATTCCCGAAGGCAAAGTTTTTCCGGATCGCGTCTTGATCGTCGGCTCACCAGGCAAAGTCGTGCGCGAACTGAGCGACGAAGAGGTTTCGCGCCTGCTCAACTCTGCCAATCATTACGTCGCCAACGCTGCACGCTACCAGCAGACATTGAATTTGCATATTCGGTAGCCGAAAGCAAATGAATCACTCTTGATCTAGATCATAATCAATTCACAACATTCTAATATTCTATAAAATGGGTGGGTTTTATCTTGAGTGACGAGGCGCGAAACAAAAAGTTTCCGCCCGGAAAAGCGTAGTGGAGACCAAATGAAAAAGCACATACGAAGACTTGTCGGCCTCGGGCTGCTGGCAAGCAGTTTAATACTGCAGGCTGCCGAAACGCCCGTTTCGGTTCCGGCATCTGCCGCAGTAAAAACAAGTTCAAAATCAACGACGGACCACAGCAAGCTGGATGCGTTGAAAGGCCCGTTCACGAGCGGCCCGGAAGTTACCAAGGCCTGTCTTTCCTGCCACAACACAGCTGGCCATCAGGTGATGGACAGCATTCACTGGAAGTGGGAAGCAAAAAGCCCGACCACCGGTAAAACGCTTGGCAAGAAATGGGCAGCCAACAATTTCTGCGGCTCACCGCTTTCCAACGAACCGCGCTGTACCAGCTGCCACGCTGGTTATGGCTGGACCGACAAGAATTTCGACTTTACCAATCAGGAAAATGTCGACTGTCTGGCCTGCCACGACAACACTGGGACCTACAAGAAATTCGGCACTGACGCCGGCCACCCCTTGTACGAAGACAGGGAATTCGAGCCGATGGAAGGCCCCCCGGGCAAGAAACAATTCAAGGCGCCTGATCTGACCAAAATCGCGCAGCACGTTGGCAAACCCGGCCGCGACAATTGTGGCAATTGCCACTTCAACGGTGGCGGCGGCGATGCAGTCAAGCATGGTGACCTCGACTCCTCACTGAAAAAGCCTTCGCGCGAGCTTGATGTACATATGGCAAAAGATGGTGCCAACATGGTTTGCGCCGACTGCCACACCTTCAACGCACATCAGCCCTCAGGCAGCCGCTATGCCGTCACCTCCAAGGACAAGCACGGCTTCGACCTACCCAAGGACGATCACAACCGCGCCACCTGCGAATCCTGCCACAGCCAGGCTCCACACAAGGAAGCAAAAATCAACAACCATGCGAACAAGGTCGCCTGCCAGACCTGTCACATTCCCGAATTCGCCCGCGGTGGCGTGGCCACCAAGGTGCTTTGGGACTGGTCGACTGCCGGCAAGATGGACGCCGAAGGCAAGCCACTATTCATCAAGGATGAACATGGACACCTCAAATACTCCGCTGCCAAGGGAGACTTCAAGTATGCAGAAAACGTCCGCCCCGACTACAAGTGGTACAACGGCACCGTTGAGCAGGTCTCAATCACCGACAAGCTGGACAAATACATTGCCAAGGATGGCGTTCTCGAACTGAACCGCATCGAAGGCTCCGCCAGCGACAAGGACGCTCGTATCTGGCCGTTCAAGGTGATGCACGGGAAACAAGCCTACGACCCGGTGAATAACACGCTCGTTGTGAACCACGTATTTGGTAACGATGACACGGCGCTCTGGAAAAACTATGACTACACCAAGTCGATCAAGGCCGGCATGGACTACGCCGGGCTGCCGTACAGCGGCAAGTTCGACTTTATCGAAACGCGGATGAACTGGTTCATCACCCACATGGTCGCCCCCAAGGAAAAGGCTGTTCCCTGTCAGGAGTGCCACACGCGCGCCGCTGACGGTCGCCTTGCCGCCATTACCGACATCTACATGCCCGGACGCGACCGCAACGGTGTCGTTGACCTGCTTGGCGGCCTCGCCATTGTTGGCGCCCTTGGCGGCAGTGCCGTCCATGGCTTTATCCGATTCATTACCCGTCGCCGCAAAGGGAACACAAAATGAGCAGTGAACGCATCTATATCTACAAACGCTACGAGCGCTTCTGGCACTGGTCGCAAGCCCTTCTCATCATCACCATGATGATCACAGGCTTCGAGGTACATGGAACCTACAATCTGCTCGGTTTCAAAAAGGCCGTACAACTGCATACGCTCGCTGCGTGGAGCCTGCTCATCCTTTGGGCCTTCACCATTTTCTGGCAATTCACCACGGGTGAGTGGCGACAATACCTGCCATCACTGAAAAACGTGATGGCGATGGTGAAGTACTACACCATTGGTATTTTCACCCATGCGCCGCACCCATTCCGCAAGACTGTGGTGCAGAAGCACAACCCTTTGCAACGACTGGCCTACCTCGCCTTGCTGGCGTTCATTTCACCGCTGATCTGGGTCTCCGGGCTGTTTTACCTGTTCTACGGCAACTGGGCGAACCTTGGCATTGACCAGTACCTGTCACTGGAATTTGTGGCCATCGCGCATACCGTCGGTGCATTCATGATGACTACTTTTTTCTTCGTACACGTCTATCTGACGACCACCGGACACACCGTCACCGCCCACATCAAGGCGATGATCACCGGCTGGGAAGAAATCGACGAACACCACGCATAAGGTTACCTTGCGTTTAGGGCGGGGGTCATTCCCCGCCTTTTTTTTGCCCTCGATTTCCGCTCAGCGCTTTCAGACGACGATAAAGGGTGCGTTCCGACCAACCAAGATGTTTGGCCAACGCCTTGCGATTACCCCTGAACTGACTTGCCAGTCTGGCGAGCGATGGTTGTTCGGCGACACTGTTGTATTCCTCTGTTATAGCAACAGAGAGCGACTCCCCGGATATGGCGCTGCAAACAGTCGTCAGCTCCGGTGGCAAATGCTGGCTGTTGATTTCATCCCCATCGCAGAGCAATACGGCCCTTTCGAGCATGTTGCGCAACTCGCGCACATTCCCGGGAAAGGAATAGCGCGAGAGGCACGCCAGCACTTTGGGTGAGAAACTCAACGAACGACCGCCGGCAACTCTCCCAATCAGGGACTCGGCAATCAGTGCCACATCCCCCCCACGCTGCCGCAGGGGTGGAAGATGAATGGGAAAAATATTGAGCCGATAAAAGAGATCCTGACGAAAGCGGCCGTCCGCAACCATTTCCGATAACGGCCGATGCGTAGCCGAAACAATCCTGACCTCAGCCTTGCGCAGATCCGGAGAGCCAACCCGTCGAAAGGTTCCCGTTTCAAGCAGGCGCAGCAACTTGACCTGAATACTGAGTGGAATATCGCCAACCTCGTCCAAAAACAAGGTACCGCCGGAAGCCGCCTCGATCAGCCCGGTCTTGCGTGTTGTAGCGCCGGTGAACGCGCCCCGCTCGTGGCCGAACAATTCACTTTCAAAAAGCGTCTCAGCCAGACCGGAGCAATCGACTGCAACAAATGGGCCTTCTGCCCGCTTGCTCAACTGATGGATGGCATTTGCCACCAGCTCCTTGCCAGTTCCCGACTCACCCTGTAGCAATACCGCCGCTTCCGACGGTGCGACCCGTGTTACCAGCTCCATCATCGCCAGAAAAGCGGGAGAACGTCCGATCAATCCCTGGATATGAGCCAGGCCACGTCCCTGGGGCAAGGGTTCCATTTTCTCGATGTAATAAAGAATTTCGCCACTTGCATCACGAATCGGTGACAACTCGATATTTTCGAAACTTTCTCCATGTGGCGTGTGGTGCAGGTGCAGCACCCGCTCCCGCTGTCCTGAACGCAGGCTACGCTGCAGTGGGCAGGACTCGCCAGCCTGATCACAAGGCACCTGATAACGATGTGAGACCTCGTAGCATTTTCGCCCGACCACATCAGCCTGATTACCCCAATGCGCCCGATACGCCTCATTCGCTGCAACGATGTCGTGATTCCGATCACACAAGATATGCGGTTCGGGTAGCGTCTCCAGAAAGGAGATCAGTTCTGTCAGGGAAGCCCGATTAACTGCCATATTTAGCTTTCTGCCAAATTTAACTGCCAAATACTGCCATCAATGGCAGTTAACAGTCAAGAAACAACCGTGACAATATGTCACATACAGATATAACAAATTGATTTTAATAATAATTATTTTATACAACAAGCTGGCACGGGTCTTGATAAAGAAGACTTGTTAATCCGCATTCAAGGGGGCGTGGATCAACAAGAAACGCCAACCAAATCGGGGTTACTTTTTTCTCCAAAAACAGTCAATGCAAGGAGTACCCAGTGTTAAGTGAGCAACTTGTTGACCTGTCGCGACTACAGTTTGCCGTAACCGCGATGTACCACTTTTTATTCGTGCCGCTGACCCTCGGCATGACCTGGATTCTGGTCATCATGGAATCGGTTTACGTCATGACCGGCAACACCATCTACAAGGACATGACCCGCTTCTGGGGAAAACTGTTCGGCATCAATTTCGCGCTGGGTGTCACCACCGGCATTACCATGGAATTCCAGTTCGGCACGAACTGGGCCTATTACTCGCATTACGTCGGTGACGTCTTTGGTGCTCCGCTGGCCATCGAAGGCCTGATGGCTTTCTTCCTCGAATCGACGCTGATCGGTCTCTTTTTCTTTGGCTGGGATCGCCTGTCGCGCAGGCAACACCTGCTGGTTACCATGCTTATGGCGGTTGGCACCAATCTGTCTGCCCTGTGGATCCTGATCGCCAACGGCTGGATGCAGAACCCGGTGGGTTCGGAATTCAGCTACGTCACGATGCGCATGGAAATGGTCGACTTCCTGGCGGTACTGCTCAATCCGGACGCCCAGGCCAAGTTTGTCCATACCGTATCTGCGGGCTATACCACCGGCGCCATCTTCGTTCTGGCGATTTCTTCCTGGTATCTGCTCAAGGGACGCGATATCGAATTCGCCAAACGCAGCTTCAGCATCGCCGCGGCTTTCGGTTTCGCCTCTATCTGCTCGGTCATCGTTCTCGGTGACGAATCAGGTTATACCGTGGGCGAGGCGCAGCAAACAAAACTGGCGGCAATGGAAGCAATGTGGGAAACCGAGCCGGCACCGGCGGGGTTCAATCTCATCGCCATACCCAATGAAACCGAGATGAAGAATGATTTCGCCATTGAAATCCCCTGGGTCATGGGCATCATCGGTACCCGCTCGCTGGACAAGCAAATTCCCGGCATCAAGGAAATCCGCGAACGTAACCGTGAGCGCATCACTTCCGGCATGACCGCCGTTTCCGCTCTGGAAGTACTGCGCAAGGATGCGAGCAACGCCAGCGCCCAGGAAATTTTCGAGAAACACAAGGCTGATCTCGGCTTTGGCCTGTTGCTCAAGAAGTACGTGAAGAAGATGGATCAGGTTACCCCGGAGATCATTGAAAAGGCCGTCTCCGACACCATTCCGAGCGTCGCTCCGATGTTCTGGACCTTCCGCCTGATGGTGCTGTTCGGTTTCCTGATGCTGGCGCTGTTTGGCATCGCGCTCTGGCATTCGGTCAAGGGAAGCTTCAGCAACAAGCCCTGGCTGCTCAAATGGGCACTCTGGATGCTGCCCATTCCCTGGCTCTCCTGCGAGCTGGGCTGGTTTGTCGCCGAGTACGGTCGGCAACCCTGGACCATCTTCGGCGTATTGCCGACCCATCTGTCGGTATCGACCCTCACCGTTGCCAACCTCTATGGTTCCCTGGCCGGCTTCGTCGGCTTCTACACCGTGCTGCTCATCGTCGAGATGTATCTGATGGTGAAGTTTGCCAAGCAAGGTCCCGGCAGCCTCGGCACTGGCCGCTATGCCAATGAAGTCACTCACGCCCACGCCTGAAGGAGAAGCACATGTTGTTTGATTACCCCACCCTGAAGATAATCTGGTGGCTGCTCGTCGGCGTGCTGCTGGTTGGCTTCGCCATCATGGACGGCCACGACATGGGCGTCGGCACACTGTTGCCGTTCGTCGGCAAGAACGACATTGAGCGCCGCATCGTCATCAATACCGTCGGCCCGCACTGGGACGGCAACCAGGTCTGGTTCATCACCGGCGGCGGCGCAATTTTCGCGGCCTGGCCGCTGGTCTATGCCACCGCCTTTTCCGGTTTCTACTGGGCCATGCTGGCGGTGCTCTGGGCGCTGTTTTTCCGTCCGGTCGGCTTTGATTACCGCAGCAAGATCGACAACCCGACCTGGCGTTCGACCTGGGACTGGGGGCTGTTTGTCGGCGGCGCCGTTCCGCCGCTGATCTTCGGCGTTGCTTTCGGCAACCTGTTTCAGGGCGTACCGTTCCACTTTGATGAAAACCTGGTGCCCTATTACACCGGCAGTTTCTGGGCTCTGCTCAACCCCTTCGCACTGCTTTGCGGCGTGGTATCGACGGCAATGATCACCTTCCACGGTGCGATTTACCTGATGCACCGCACGGAAGACGATGTCTACCGGCGCTCACAGAATGCCATGCTGATCTTCGGCGCCGTTCTGCTGATCACCTTCTCGCTGGCCGGTTTCTGGCTGTGGCAGGGAATTTCCGGTTACGCCATCAACTCCGTGATCGACATGGCAGCCTTGCCGAATCCGCTCGGTAAATCAGTCGTCCGTGATGCCGGCGCCTGGATGGCCAATTACAGCAAATATCCGGCTACCATCGCCCTCCCCGTTCTGGCCTACCTCGGCGTCCTGCTCGCCATGCAGCAAGCAGTAAAGGGACGCACCCTGACCGCCTTCGTTGCCTCATCCCTGGCCATCATCGGGATCATCGGAACAGCCGGCGCATCGCTCTTCCCCTTCGTCATGCCTTCGTCCAGCGACCTGCGTTCCAGCCTGACGGTATGGGACAGCGTTTCCAGCCATCTGACGCTCGACATCATGCTGTGGGCAACGCTCGTCTTCATGCCGATCATCATTGCCTACACCTCGTGGGCCTACAAGGTGATGGCAGGCAAGGTGACGGCTGCCTACATTCGGGAAAACGAGCATGGCGCTTACTAAAGGAACAACCATGAACACTTGCAAATGTCAGGCCGAGTCATTCTGTATCAGCGACAGCCCCGCCCGCCGTCAGTGGATGCTGGCCACAGTCGGCCTCGGTGGTGCGCTGGCACTGACTGCCATCACTCCGTTCGTAAGCAGCATGCTGCCTTCCGAGAGGGCCAGGGCGGCTGGCGCACCTGTCGAAGTCGAGATTGGCAACCTGGCACCGGGAGACATGCTGGTGGTTGAATGGCGTGGCAAACCGGTGTGGATATTGCATCGCACCCCGGAAATGCTGGCTGCTCTGAAAAAGGCAGAACCCTATCTGGCCGACCCAGGCTCTACCGTTCACCAGCAACCCGGTTACGCAACCAACGAATATCGCTCGCGCAAACCGGAAATTCTGGTCGCCATAGGCATCTGCACCCATCTCGGCTGCTCACCCTCGAAAGCCTTCGAAGCAGGCGATCCGGCCTTGGGCGCCGATTGGCCCGGCGGTTTCCTCTGCCCGTGCCATGGTTCAACTTTCGATTTTTCTGGCCGTGTCTTCAAGAACAAGCCGGCCCCAACCAACCTCGAAATTCCGCCCTATACCTACCTTTCGGACACCCGCCTGATCATCGGCAGTGACGAAAAAGGTCAGGCCTGAATTCAAACAAGGAGATTCAACATGTGGTATTTCGCCTGGGTACTTGGCATCGGCTTTGCCGTGCTGCTTGCCATCCTCAACGCAATCTGGCTCGAAAACGAGGCTTCCCGACAAGGCTCGTTGAGCAACCCCGATAACCAGAACTGATTCAAAACCAGACTGAAGGCGCCTCAGGCGCCATACCCGTTATTTTCGGGTATGGCGCCTTTCCCGTGTACCGACATGGAAAGTCGATGCCACAGACCAGGGGCGGGCGCTGAGCACCATCAAGGAAATATCATGCAAATTGCCGTAACCAGTCAAAACCGCAAAACCATTACCGAACATGCCGGCAAGTGCCGCAAGTTCTGGATCTACGATATCGAAGAGGGGAGCGTCAAGGACAAGCATCTTGTTGAACTGGGCATCGAACAGAGTTTCCATGCCAGTCACAGTCTGGCCGGGCCGCTTTCCGGCATCACCGTCCTGATCACCGCCAGCATGGGCGCCGGGCTGCATCAGCGTCTTACCTCCTACGGCGTGCAACCGGTGATCACCATGGAAGAAAATCCGGATACCGCGGTCGCTGCCTTTCTTGGCAACAAACTCGAACAAGTGGTCATGGACAATGGACAGCACTACCTTGATCACGACGACCATCACGGCCACCTCCATCATGGGCACGGCCATCACCACAAACACTGAAAACCTCAGCCTTACCGACCCGGCCAGCCTGGTTTCGGTTAATATAAGCAATCTCTTCTAAACTTATCAAAGAAAAATCATGAAACAGACACTCCTGCAGGAAAAGTACCCGATTTTTGTCGCTGAAATCGCCAAATCTGAAACCACGCACCAAACGATCGACAGCCTGGTCGACTATTACAAGGCAAAAATCGCCGAGAACCCGAAGGTGCATTTCATCGCCGTTTTCGACCATTACGCCCACACCAGAAAGATCGGCGGCGACATTGCTGCGGGCATCACGGCAGCTGTCGACATCGTTTTCTGCTTCGGGTTTGCCATTCCCAATCCGCAAATGCTGGCAGTTCGCCCGCGTTCGATCGGCATTGCCGACATGGGCGACAAGTTCGTGATCAGCTTCATGGAAGCCCCCATGCAGCCAGCCAATCAAGCCATGGAAGCCTGGACACTCGGCTTGCGGAACGTCTGATCGCCGGATCAAACAGGCATCCCCGGAAAACACTCCGGAGATGTCTTGCCATTTTTTAGCGTTTTTTCAGGTTCACCGCAGCACGCACGCCGCACTCGCCCACGGGCTGATCGGCGTAAAATTTTGCAGCTTTCTCCTCCGGAGTATCGTTTCATGAGTACCCAAGACACCGCAGCCGCGCCTCACGGCCGTCTGGAACACATGCCCGTTTCGATGTTCGCCATCGTCATGGGCCTTGCCGGCACGACCATCGCCGTCGAAAAAGCCGAACACCTCTGGGCCTGGTCCTTCCACCCGAGCCAGATCCTGATGTTCGCCACCGCAGCGGTCTACGTTGCGATCGCCATCGCCTACCTGAGCAAATTCCTGTTGCATCGCCACCACGTCATCGGCGAATTCAACCACCCGATCCGCATGAGCTTCTTCCCGGCCATGTCGATCGGCATGATTTTGCTGTCCATCGCCCTCCTCGGCCACTATCCGGGAATTGCTCTCTATCTATGGGCCATTGGTGCATCGGTACAACTGATGTACACGCTGGTCATTCTTTCGAACTGGATTCATCACGAAAAATTCCAAGTCCAGCACAGCAACCCGGCCTGGTTCATTCCCATCGTCGGCAACATCCTGGTACCGGTCGCCGGGGTGCCGCTCGGCTTCCATGAAGTATCCTGGTTTTATTTCAGCGTCGGCCTGATGATGTGGACACCGCTGCTCGCCGTTCTTTTCAATCGCTTCTTCTTCCACCCGATGATTCCCAGCAAGCTGCTGCCGACGCTGTTCATCCTCATTGCACCGCCGGCCGTCGGCTTCATCGCCTGGGTCAAGCTGCACAATGGCGTGATCGACGACGTCGCCCGCATCTTCTACTACTTCGCGCTGTTCATCACCATGCTGCTCTTCTCGCAGCTGAAGTATTTCACCAAGGTCGCCTTCGCCCTGCCCTGGTGGGCGTACTCCTTCCCGATGGCCGCCATTACCATCGCCACCTGCGTCATGCTCGAAAAAGTCGGCGGCGCATTCTTCGCTGCGCTGGCGCCGGTACTGCTGGTTCTGCTTGTCATCCTGATCACCGTCTTGCTCTTCAACACGGTTCGCGCCATGATGCGCGGCGAAATCTGCGTTCCGGAATAATTCGCCATGCCTGCCGGGGGAATCGCCCCCCCGGCTCCTTGAAGCAGCCCGGCACAGTCAGCCTTCCGAATTCTTCAACTTCATTGTCCCGGATGCCACTTCTCTCCTCAATGCGCGCCCAGCTCACCGCCAGACGACGCGCCGCCCTGACCGTTGCCGTAATACTTGCCCTCCTTTACGTCGCCATTCCGCGCTTCCTAGGAGAAAAAGTCAGCGTACTGCTTGCCACCCAGGGCGATCTTCAGCAATCTGTCGTCGCCAGCGGCAAGGTTCGCTCGCCGCAGCGCATGGAACTGGCCAGCCAGATCACCGGCCGTGTCACGCAAGTTGCCGTGCGCGAGGGCGCGCAGGTCAAGACTGGCGACCTGCTCATCCAGCTTGACGAAGGCGAATGGCTGGCCGCCGTAGCCCAGGCCAGGGCCGGCCTGGCACAAAGCGAGCTGCGCGTCAGCCAGCTGCAACAACTCGGCCTGCCCATGGCCGAACAATCCCGCCGCCAGGCCGAAGCCAACGTCCTGCAAGCCCGGCGCCAGTTCGAACGCACCCGCGAACTCGTCGCCAAGGGTTTTTACAGCAAGACCCAGCTCGATGACGCCCAGCGCAACCTTGATGTAGCGGAAAGCCAGTACGCCTCGGCGCAATTGCAGGCGCGCAGCAACCAGCGCGGCGGCAGTGACGAGCGTCTGGCACAGATTGCCGTCGAGCAGGCCCGGGCGTCCCTCTCCCTGGCACAATCGCGCCTCGACTACACACGCATCACCGCACCGGCCGACGCCACTGTCCTCACCCGCAGCGTTGAACCCGGGGATACCGCCCAGCCGGGAAAGGTACTGATGAGTCTGTCCCCGCACGGCGACACCGAACTGATCGTGCAGATCGACGAAAAGAATCTCAGCCTCCTGCGCCTCGGACAGAAGGCACAAGCCTCGGCGGATGCCTATACGGACCGCCATTTCGCAGCAGAAATCACCTTTATCAGCCCGGCCATCGACCCCCTGCGCGGCTCAGTGGAAATCCGCCTGCGCGTTCCCGAACCGCCTGATTACCTGCGGCAGGAAATGACCGTATCCATCGACATCGAGACCGCACGCAAGGCCAATGCCCTGACCGTTCCCGCCGAAGCCGTCCGCGACGCCAACACCGCCACGCCTTGGGTGCTGGTCATCCGTGATGGCACAGCCACCCGGCAAAACGTCGGGCTTGGCCTGCGTAACGCCGGGCGTCTCGAAATCATCGAAGGTCTCACCTCCGGCGAGCAGGTCATTCCGGCAAGCAATCCCAAGATTACCGAAGGCAGCCGCGTACGCGCTGCCAATAGCTGAGCCGCCCTGCCCGATGCAAGCCTGGCTCCCCTTCGAATGGATTGCCGCTACCCGATTCCTGCGTGAGGGACGGACGCAGAGCCTGCTCATCGTTGTCGGGGTCGGCGTTGGCGTTTCGGTCATCGTTTTCATGTCAGCCCTGCTCTCCGGGCTGCAGTCGAATCTGGTCAACCGTACGCTCAGCTCGCAGGCCCACATCGTTCTCCTGCCGCCGGAGGAAATTGCCCGGCCGCAAGGCGATAACGCCCCCGAGGCGCTGATCCAGAAACAGGCCCAACGCCTGCGCTCGATCGACCAATGGCAGAAGATCCGCGGTCAACTCGAAAAAATGCCCGAAATTGCCGCCGTATCGCCCGTCGCTTCCGGCCCGGCTTTCGCCGTACGGGGCGACGCCAACAAATCCGTCACGCTGATCGGAATCGAACCGGAAAACTACAATCGTGTCATTTCGCTCACCGACCGTATCGTCCGCGGACAATTGCGTCTCAATGCCGGCGAAACGGTGATCGGCATCGAACTCGCCAAGGACCTTGGCGCTGCCGTTGGCGACAAGCTGCGCCTCAACACCAGCAATGGCGCCACTGATACCCTGACCATCGTCGGACTCTTCGATCTCGGCAACAAGGGCGTCAACGGCCGCAATGTCTACGTCGGATTGCGCACCGCGCAAACCCTGCTCGACCTGGCCGGCGGCGTATCGAGCATCGATCTCAGCCTGCACAACATCTACATCGCCGAAACCGTCGCCCGGAAAATCGCCGATGCAAACGGTCTGCTGGCCGACAGCTGGATCAAGACCAACGCGCAGTTCTTCACTGCGCTCAGCTCGCAAAAAATATCCAGCAACGTGATCCGCTTCTTCATTGCACTCTCTGTCGCCTTCGGCATCGCCAGCGTGCTCGTCGTATCGGTCGTCCAGCGCTCCAAGGAAATCGGCATCCTCCGGGCCATGGGCGCCTCGCGCCAGCAAATCCTGCGCACCTTTCTTCTTCAGGGCGGCATCGTCGGCCTGCTTGGTTCCATTCTCGGCACTGGCCTGGCCTCGTTGTTTCTCGCGCTTTGGCGGGCGCTGGCGAAAAACCCGGACGGCAGCCCGATGTTCATGATTACCGTGGAACCCGAACTTTTTGCCATTACCGCCATCGGTGCCAGCCTGGTCGGCATTCTCGCCGCCCTCATGCCGGCCCGGCGCGCCGCAAATCTCGACCCGGTGGTGGCGATCCGTGGCTGAAACGATGCAATCCCCCGTCCTCCACCTGGAAAACGTCCGCAAATCCTACATTAGCGGCGAAGAAGAGCTGGAAGTCCTGCATGGCATTGACCTGACCCTGCAACGCGGCGAATTTTCTGCCCTGATCGGCCCATCGGGCTCGGGCAAAAGCACCCTGCTCAACCTGATCGGCCTGCTCGACCGGCCCAGCACCGGCAAACTCTTCATCAACGGCGAGGAAACCAGCCAGTTGCCGGAAGCAGCGATCACCCGGCTGCGCGGCCAGCGTATCGGCTTCGTCTTCCAGCACCACCTGCTGATCCCGGCTTTTACGGCATTGGAAAACGTGATGATGCCGCTACTCGTCGACCGCGGCCGCCCCGATGCTGCCATGCGTGTTCGCGCCGCCGAACTGCTCGAAGAAGTTGGTCTGGCAGACCGCCAGAATCACCTCGCCAGCAAACTCTCCGGCGGGCAGCAACAACGCGTCGCCATTGCCCGCGCGCTGGCCATGAACCCCTCGCTGGTGCTGGCCGACGAGCCAACCGGCAATCTCGACACCCACACGGCCGACGACATCTTTGCGCTGCTTCGCGAAGTCAATGTCCGCGAACAGACCACTTTTCTGGTTGTCACCCACGACCCGCGCCTGGCCGGGCGCTGCGACCGCATTGTCGAACTCGTGGACGGCCGGATCACTTCCGACCGCTGAAACAAAAACGGCCTCCACACCGGGAGGCCGCAACCTGCATTTATCTGGATCAGACCGGGCTGGCCAGATTCGACAACATGACGTTCTGGTGCATTTTTTCCATGACCTTCTGCAAACCCACCCTGGCCTTGGTGTTGATGAGCAGGGGGGCACGCAGATTGGGCTTGATGTCGGCCTTGCCGACATCCGGCTTGAACAGAATGATCATCACGGCGACATCTTCGGCAGCCGGATTCTGCAACAAGGCAGTTTCAGCATCGGTCAGCGCCAGCTCGTAATTAAAACCGACCGCGGTCGGGTCAATGATCTGGAAAGCCAGCGTCGGGTCATCAATCGACTGGAGCGTGAAGCTCGCGGCGTCGTTCTTTTCCTGCTCATGGACAAGCATGTATCGCTTGCTGCTTTCAAAACCAACCAGTCCATTCGGAAAAGAAATGACGTTGTCCGGATTGACATCGACCGAACCGTACAAATAGGTATCAACTTTCATGTTGTATCTCCTTCTGGGTTGGAATTATTCCCTCATCCTACACCACTGAAAGAACGGTTGTAATTTTTAGCTGGATTCTTCATCATTCACCCCCCATTTTTTGCTGCACCGCCGCACCCATGCTCGCTCCCATAGAACACCGCATCGCCGCCGAACTCGGCGTCCGCCCGGCCCAGGTCAACGCCGCCATCACCCTGCTTGACGAAGGCGCCACCGTGCCCTTCATCTCGCGCTACCGCAAGGAAGCGACCGACGGTCTGGACGACACCCAACTGCGCAATCTCGAAGAGCGCCTCGGTTACCTGCGCGACCTCGAAGACCGGCGCGCCGCGATCCTGGCCAGCATTGAGGAACAGGGCAAACTGACGCCGGAACTCAAGGCCGAGATCAGCGATGCCGAAACGAAGCAGCGCCTCGAAGACCTCTACCTGCCGTACAAGCAGAAGCGCCGCACCAAGGCGCAGATCGCCCGTGAAGCCGGCATCGAGCCGCTGGCCCTGGCCCTGCTCGAGAATCCGGACCTGACGCCGGACGACGAAGCCGAGAAATACCTCAACGCCGAGGCCGGCTTTGCCGATGCCAAGGCCGTGCTCGACGGCGCCCGCCAGATCCTCATGGAAAAGTTCGCCGAGGATGCCGGCCTGCTGCAAAGCCTGCGCGAATACCTCAACGAACACGGCCATGTCCGCTCGACCGTCGTCGAAGGCAAGGAGACCGAAGGCGCCAAGTTCCGCGACTGGTTCGACTTCGCCGAGCCCATCGCCACCATGCCCTCGCACCGCGCCCTGGCGCTGCTGCGCGGCCGCAACGAAGGCATGCTGTCGGTGACGCTGGTCCTCGACTCCGAACTCAACGAAGAGGCCGCCAAACCGGGCAGCCAGAACCCCTGCGAGCAGCGCATCGCGGCCCGCTTCGGCATCCGGCCGCAAGGCCGCCCGGCCGACAAATGGCTGTGCGACACCGTGCGCTGGACCTGGAAGATCAAGGTGTTCACCCACCTCGAACTCGAGCTCATGAACGAGCTGCGCGAACGCGCCGAGGAAGAAGCCATCCGCGTCTTCGGGCGCAACCTCAAGGACCTGCTGCTCGCCGCCCCGGCCGGCCAGCACGTCACCATGGGCATCGACCCGGGCATCCGCACCGGCTGCAAGATCGCCGTCGTCGATGCCACCGGCAAGCTGCTCGACACCGCCACGATCTACCCGCACGAGCCGCGTTGCGACTGGGACGGCAGCATGTCGACCATCGCCCGCCTGGCCTCGAAGCACCTGGTCAGCCTGGTTGCCATCGGCAATGGTACGGCCAGCCGCGAGACCGACAAGCTCGTTCAGGACGTCATGAAGCGCTACCCGGAAGCCCGGTTGCAGAAGATCGTCGTCTCCGAAGCCGGCGCCTCGGTGTATTCCGCCTCGGAATTCGCCGCCAAGGAATTCCCCGACCTCGACGTCTCGATCCGCGGCGCCGTGTCGATTGCCCGCCGCCTGCAGGATCCGCTGGCCGAACTGGTCAAGATCGAGCCGAAGTCCATCGGCGTCGGCCAGTACCAGCATGACGTGTCGCAGACCAAGCTGGCGAAGAACCTCGACGCCGTCGTTGAGGACTGCGTCAATGCCGTTGGCGTCGATCTCAACACCGCCTCGGTGCCATTGCTGACGCGCATTTCCGGCCTTAACGCCGGCCTTGCCGCCAACATCGTGAGCTACCGCGATGCCCACGGCGCCTTCCGCTCGCGTGACGAACTCAAGAAGGTGCCGCGCCTCGGCGACAAGACCTTCGAACAGGCCGCCGGCTTCCTGCGCGTGC
>CAZOWA010000053.1:0-18818 GCA_964583695.1 uncultured Dechloromonas sp. | reverse complement strand
GCACCGGGAAGTTGGCGATGACGCCGTCGAAGGCCTGCTGCGCCTTGTACATCGCGTCCCAGATCGCCCAGTGGGCGAGCGGCGCATCCTCGGCGCGGCGGCCGTCGGCTTCATAGCGCTTGAGGGTGCAGGAAATCAGGTACATTTGGGCGAGGATGTCGCCGAGGCGTGCCGACAGCTTTTCCCGGCGCTTGACGCTGCCGCCCAGGACGAGCAGCGAGATGTCGGCCATGAACGCGAAGGCGGCCGAGAAGCGCGTCAGTTGCTGGTAGTAGCGGCGCATTTCGGGTGCGGTATCGACATTGACACCGGCGAAGTGCGACCCGGTCATGCCCAGCCACAGCGCACGGAAACCGTTCTTGATCGTGAAGCCAATGTGGCCGAAGAGCGCCTTGTCGAAGTCGACGAGCCCTCGCCGGTGATCGGGGTTCTGTGCCGCCTGCATTTCCGGCAGCAGGAACGGATGGCAGCGGATGGCACCCTGGCCGAAGATGATCAGCGAGCGGGTCAGGATATTGGCGCCTTCGACCGTGATGCCGATCGGCACCTGCTGATAGGCGCGCCCCATGAAATTGTTCGGCCCCAGGCAGATACCCTTGCCGCCGATGACGTCCATGCCGTCATTGACCACCTGGCGGGCGCGCTCGGTGACGTGGTACTTGGCGATGGCCGATACGACCGAGGGCTTCTCGCCGAGATCGACCGCCCCCGCCGTCATCTTGCGCACGGCGTCCATCATGTAGGTGTAGGCGCCGATGCGGGTCAGTGCCTCCTCAACGCCCTCGAACTTGCCGACGGCCATCTTGAATTGCGAACGGACGCGGGCATAACCGCCGACGGAGCGCGCCGTCATCTGCGCCATGCCGGTATTGGAAGACGGCAGCGAGATCGAACGCCCGGCCGCCAGGCACTCCATGAGCATGCGCCAGCCCTGCCCGGCCATCTTCGGCCCGCCGATGATGAAATCGAGCGGCATGAAGACTTCCTTGCCACGCGTCGGGCCGTTCATGAACATGGCGTTGAGCGGGAAGTGGCGGCGGCCGGTATCGACACCCGGATGGTCGTACGGCACCAGCGCGCAGGTGATGCCGATATGCTTCTTGTCGCCGAGCAGGCCGTCCGGGTCGTAGAGGTGGAAAGCCAGGCCAAAGACCGTGCACACCGGCGCCAGCGTGATGTAGCGCTTGTCCCAGCTGACGCGCATGCCGAGCACTTCCTTGCCCTGATACATGCCCTTGCAGACGACGCCGCTGTCGGGAATCGACGCCGCATCGGAACCGGCCCACGGGCTGGTCAGCGCGAAGGCCGGGACCTCGATGCCCTTGGCCAGGCGCGGCAGGTAGTGGTTCTTCTGTTCCTCGGTGCCGTAGTGCAGCAGCAGTTCGGCCGGGCCGAGCGAGTTCGGCACCATGACCGATACCGACAGCGCGGAGGAACGCGTCGACAGCTTGGTCACTACCTGCGAATGGGCGTAGGCCGAGAATTCCAGGCCGCCGTACTTCTTCGGGATGATCATGCCGAGGAAGCCCTTGTCCTTGATGTAGCGCCACGCTTCCTTGGGCAGGTCGTAGAGTTCGTGCGTGACCTGCCAGTCATTGACCAGACGGCAGGCTTCCTCGCATTCGTGATCGAGGAAGGATTGCTCTTCCGGCGTCAGCTTGGGGACCGGATAGGCATGCAGCTTCTGCCAGTCCGGATTGCCGCGGAACAACTCGCCTTCCCACCAGACCGTGCCGGCTTCCAGCGCATCGCGCTCGGTGTCGGACATCTGCGGCAGGACCTTGCGGTAGGTGGCGAAAATCGGGCGGGTGATGATTGCCCGTCGAAGTGGGCGGATCAATATCCCCCCTGCCACAAGGACAAGAACGACAATGACCGTGAGCATCAGGGGGCTCTGAAACATGCTGTTATCTCCTTTTATAGTTTTCTGGTCGTTTGGTTCCGGGAAAATCGCCCCGGAACACGGCCGACCTCACCGTGATGCATGGCACTACTTGAGCGTTGCGTCGTCGAACTGCGGCAAGGCCGCACGCAAACCACCAAGCAGGAAGGACATCAGACGCGGCACCAGCCGGTCGAGACGATCAACGGAATCCTCATCCTCGATCTGCCAGTCAGTCACCAGACGCAGCGCATCGGTACCGGCAATCGCATACGATGTGGCGCCGAGCATGAAGTGAAAGCGCCAGACAATCTCTGCCTTCGGGACGTCGGGCAGCGCCTTGAACAACGCTTCCTTGTAGCGATCCATCACCGTCTTGTACTCATGGGCCAGAAAAGCCCGGATGAATTCGGAGGGCTCGGTCAACGTCCGGCCAAGCAGGCGCAGGAAAGTAATGCCACCGCGCTTTTCGTCCCCCGCCATGCGCAACAGAGTGCCAAAAAAGCCATCAACGATCTGCGATGGCTTCAGCGGTTTTCCGGCTGCTTCTTTTTCCAGATCGTTCAGCACCCGCATGCGCTCTTCGTTCAACCAGTCGAGGCGACGCCGGAAGACTTCCTGCATCAACGACTCCTTCGAGCCGAAGTGGTAATTGACCGCAGCCAGATTAACTCCGGCATCGCCGGTGATCTGGCGCATCGACGTTCCTTCGTAGCCGTGTGCCATGAAAAGATGTTCTGCCGCGTCAAGAATGCGTTCGCGGGTATCGACAGAGCGTGGTTCGACCATGATTCACCTATGATTCATACGTTCGTTTTAATCATAGGCGAAACCACGTCGTCGAGGCAAGCGTTTTCTATTTAGTGATTGTGCTGACGAATAAAAGCAACGACATCCTCGGCCGGAACCGGCCTGCTGATCAGGTAACCCTGCGCCAGATCGCACCCTCTGGCGCGCAGGTAATCCAATTGCACCGATGTTTCCACGCCTTCTGCCACAACACGCAATCCGAGGTTGTGTGCAAGACCGATGGTGGCGTCGCAGATCACCGTGCCCCCCGTATCCTCACCAATTTCCTCGACAAAGGAACGATCAAGTTTCAGATGGTGAATCGGGAACATGCGCAAATAGCTGAGCGATGAATACCCCGTTCCAAAATCGTCGATGGCGAGACCGATCCCCATGTCGTGCAACAAATCCAGAATGCGTACGGTTTCTTCCGGCTGCTGCATCGCGACCGACTCTGTAATCTCGAAGATCAGCCCCGAGGGCTCAAGATCGAAAGCTTCCAGCGCCCCTTTGGCGAGGATCGGCAAGTTGCCGTTACGCATCTGAAGTGCCGAGATATTGATGCCGACGGCCACGTCAAAAACCCCTTGGGCACGCAGGCTTGCCAGTTGCCGGCAGGCTGCCCAGAAAACCCATTCGCCGAGCGGCTGGATCAGCCCGGTCTCTTCGGCAATCGGAATGAATTTACCCGGAGGAATCAGTCCCTTTTCCGGATGTTGCCAGCGTACGAGCGCTTCGATGGACACGACCCGCCCGCTCACCATATCGGTAATGGGCTGGAAGTGCAGACAGAATTCATCGCGGGACAATGCAAGACGCAGATCATGCTCAATCTTCAAGCGCTCCAGCGCCGCGTCGTTCATCTTGGCATCGAAAAACTGGAAATTATTCCGTCCGGCAGCCTTCGCGTGATACATGGCCGCATCTGCGTTTTTCATGAGCGAATCACCATCCTCGCCATCGGTCGGGAAGATGGCAATGCCAATACTCGGCGTGGTGTAAAGGTCGTGACCGGCAATCCCGTAGGGATCGGCAACGCTCAACGCAAGTTTTTCAGCCACTGTGGCAACAACGCTGCCATGTTCGATGGCGGTCAGCATGACCACGAATTCGTCACCGCCGATACGCGCAACCACGTCGCTGTCGCGGACGCTCTCTTTCAGGCGCCGGGCCACCTCGACCAGCAGCAGGTCGCCGACGTGATGTCCGAGCGTGTCGTTGACTGCCTTGAAGCGATCGAGATCGAGAAAGAGCAGCGCCACCCGCGAACCATCACGACGGGCCGCTGACAGTGCCTGATCGAGCCGCCCCTTCAAACTAAAACGATTGAGCAGGCCGGTCAGCACATCGTGATGAGCCATGTGATGAAGCTTCGCCTCAACCTCACGTTCAGACGATATGTCGGTGAAATGCGCCACGTGGTAACGGATATTCCCATCATCGTCACGAATTACCGAAACCGACATCCACTTCGGATAGACCCCGCCGTCCTTGCGACGATCCCATATCTCGCCCTGCCAGAAGCCTCGTTCGGTGATGTGCTGCCACATCTGGACATATTCCTCACGTGCCGTCCGGCCGGCAGAGAGGAAACTGGGATTGCGCCCAAGCGCCTCCTCGGTGGAATAGCCGGTCAGACGTGTAAATGCCGGATTGACCGTGACAATGCGGTTCTCCCCATCGGTAATCAGAATGGCTTCACCACTGTGCTGGAACGCACTGCCCAGCAACTGCATCTTCGACTCCATCTGCCGCAGGCCTGTAATATCCTGGGCCGTTCCGATCGAGCGCAAGGGGGTTCCGTCTGGCGCATAGGACGTTTCCCCGCACTCCCGGACAAATTTGATTCTTCCATCGGGCATCAGGAGACGATGCTCGATCTCGTAAGGCTGGTGACTGTCCAACGATTTCCGGTGTGCGGTATCCAACGCCTGACGATCTTCGGGGTGAACGCGACTCAGAAACAGAGCGTAGTCAGGGCTGGTCGTTGCCTGATCGAATTCAAAAATCTGAAACAAGGCTTCGGACCAGACCAGGTTTTCACTAACCAGATCGTGTTCCCAACTACCTACCTGAGCAATCCGCTGGGCCTCACGCAGTTGCTCGCGATTCCGGCGCAACTCCAGAGCAGCCAGGAATTCGCGCTTTTGCGCCCGGAAAAGCCAGACGACGACAACACCGAGGCACAGGAATAGCGCAAACCCCAGGCCACCGACAAGACTGGCACGCCCCCGCCAGGTAGCGAGCATGTCGGCTTCGGACAACCCGGCCAGAACGTAGAAGGGATAACGGGACAAGGTCCGGTAGGCATAAGTACGTTTAACCCCGTCGCTCTGCGCGACAAAATCGAGAACACCCTCCCGCTCTCCGCCCAGCATGCGCTGATAAATGGGATGGCTGGTTTCCAGCGGTCTGTTGATTTCCGATGCTACCGCCGGCGAGCGGACAACCAGTGCGTGATTGTCACTGCGCCGGACGGCCATGGCTCCGGACGGTCCGAGCGGAAGCTGACGGTTCATCTGGTCAAAATAGGCGAGGTCGATCGCCGCACTGGCCACTCCGAGAAAGCGCCCATCCTTGTCCTCGACCCGCCTGGCCGCAACCAGCGTTCCCTTGCCGGTCAGGCGGGAGGTGACCACTTCGGAAAACACAATTCCCCGCGCACCATCATCACGCAGCAAACGAAAATAACTGCGGTCCCCCACGTTGACCATTCCGTCACCGCCAACCAGGTAAAGTACGTTTCCCGCGGCGTCGATCAGACGAAATCCGGAAACCTCGGGAAAGGCAAGTTGATAGCGTTCCATGCGCCCTTCGAGGGTCTCGCGAAAACGCGGCACGGCAGTTTCCTGCATGGCCTCGTCGGGTACGCCGTTGGCCAACTCGTAGAGATCGGCATCAATCCGGCGCAACGTCGTATCAAAGCGCGCCTCCAGCAACTCGGCATGGCTGCGGGCCCGCACCTGGGCCTCCGCCCAGGTTTCTCCGTAAGCGGCCCACATCACGTAGCCAAGCAGGGCAAAGCCTCCGAATGCGACGACCAGTATGGCCATCCAGAGCTGCCTTCCGAGCTGGGCTCGATGTTCGATGTAATCAGCCATTCGTCTTGTTTTCCATGTCGCTCTTCACGATGAGCGAGCACCCGGCAAAGCCAACGGCGCTGGCTGAGCATACTGCATGAACCGGCAAACAACAGCCTGTCCGCTCTTCTGCTCGCGATAGGTCGCACAGACCTCACTGATCACCGGCCACTCAGCCAGAGGGATGCTTTCCGGGAACAGCGTATCACCTTCAAAGGCCTGTTCAATGCGTGTCAGATAAAAACGATGGCAATACGGCCATGCCGCAGCATAAACAGAGGCCCCGCCAATCACGAATACCGGCTTGCCGGTAGCCTGCGCCGCGATCAACCCCGCTTCAACGGAGTCAACTCTCCGGCACCCTGGGCGCAACACCAGATCTGCACTGCAGCTGACCACGAAGGAGTCCTCGGGAACAATCAGCATCGACTCATAAGTCAGGCGACCGATGACCAGTGCAGCACCGGCAACCGTCTGTTCGAAGTAGGCAAGCTCCTCGGGGATGTCCCAGGGTAACCAACCGTCAAGACCAAGCATGCCGTTACTGGCCACGGCACCAATAGCGGAAATCATCCCCGGGAACCGGCCCATTGCTCGCGTGTCATGCCCAGCGAAATAGCCGGAGTTGCCAGCCCGTTATAAACATGGGGCTTGTGCATCGAAACAAATGCAGAACTCACGATGGCAATCGAAAAAATGGCATCCATCACTTCAAGAATGCTCGACTCAAGGCACTCGCAATGAGCGTTTTGTTCCAGGCGTCGAATCGCCAGGAAAATGGTTTCGTAGTCGACCACCTGGCGAATGTCGTGGGGGTTGGCAACCGCATCCATGGGCGCCCAGGCATCAGCATGAACGATAACCGCCTGCGGCCCGTTTTTTTCCAGCGGATTGCATCCAGTACGCAACTGGATGGTGGCATCAACCGTGGCACACCAGTGATTCAACAACACGCTATGACTCCTTTTCAGCGCAACAACGACGGACTCGACGATACCAGAGGCCGGGCGGGAGACGAAAAAAAAGCGCCCGAAGCGCCTCGTCAGCCAAGCTCAACCCCCAATCAGGCGGTGACGTTCACGAGCGTCCCGGTTTCCTGCCCGAGGCTGTTGACCACGGGAGCCGCCGTCGGCGTCGCAACTGTGTCGGAAGACAGTATCTTGGACAACTGCGCACGCAGATCACTCAAACCGACGTCGACCTCGGCGAGGGACGAGAGTGCGGCAAGACCACGCTGTGCCGAATCTGCCTCTACCTGTGCCTGATCGGAACGCGTTTTCAGGGAACGTGCATCTTCCTGAGCGCGGTCCGCGTTGGACTGTGCATCTCGCGCCTGCGCCTGCAGCGCGCGCGCCTGCTGCGCCGCCCGCTCGGCATTACGCTCAGCCTGCGCCTGCTGGGCCTGAGCCCAGGCACCACTGACTAGCGACGAACCTGAGGATGAAGCAAGTTGCATTTTGCCACCCGGATCAATGGGCCAGTCTTCAGGCGGTAACGTTGATCAGGGTACCGGTGGTCTGACCCTGCGCATTGGTTACCGGACGCGGCGCCTCCTCCTTGCGTTCGACGCGCTCTTCGGGACGCTGTTCACGCCGTTCCGCAGCCTGCGCCTGCTGGCTCTGCTGCGTCTGACTGGCCGAGGTGCTTGACTGGGTATAGGCGCTGACGTTGCTGCTTACTGATTGAACTGCCATGACATGCTCCTTAACAACCACAACTCACAACCTAACTTTACACCATGCAGACAAAATTTCCAGTTACCCAAGGCAGCAACCAGCACCACAAATCAGGTTTACAGCATTGAATTTTAAGTCGACCATGATGGTCAGACAGCTTTGACATGATCGTTGAACGATGCGTCGTACAAATTTCTCCTTGAGCAGTCGACTGTGGCTGGTGCTTGCCCTGGCCATCATTCCCATGTTCGTGCTGACAGTTTCCGAATACCTCAACGAGCGCCAGGCGGCGCTCTCGCGTGTCGAACACGAGGCACGGCTGATGCTGCAAAGCACGAATATCGCTGAAGAGTCGGCACGACGACATGTTCTGCAAATCCTTCGCATCATGGCCAAGGCAGACAACATGCGTACGCTGGATCCGGAAGACTGCACCGGACTTGCCCGGCGCCTCATGGCATCTTCCGAAGACATTTCAAACCTAGGGGCCGCCTATCCAAATGGCGACATTTTTTGCAGTGCGAAGGAGACACCAGCCACCGTCAATGTCAAGGATCGAACTTGGTTCAGGGAAGCTGCCAGTGCCAGCGAGATTTCCCAAGGACAGTTCCTGACCGGCAAGATATCCAGCAAGCCCGGCATCGTTTTCGGCATGCCTTTGCGCAACGCCGCTGGCGAGTTGCGAGCCACCTTGTTTATTTCCAACAACATCAGTTGGTTTGACCGCCTGACAGAAAATTACCAACTGCCACCAGGTTGGACATCCGCCTTGTTTTCACCAAACGGCGACATCATTTCCCGCTACCCCGATCCCGATTTATGGAGAGGCAAGTCACTCGACCCGGCAAGCCGGGAAGGTCTGCTCAAGGCCATTGCCGAGGAACAACCCAGACTGGTCATGCGCAGTCTCGACAACGTGGAACGACTTTTCGTACTGGCCCCCCTGAAACTGGCCAATCGCGAACTGATCGTCAGTATCGGGGTTCCGGTTGGCCAGACCCTGGAAAAAGTCGAGCGTACCTTCTGGTTCCGGCTTGCCCTGCTCTCAGCTGTTGCATTGCTCTCCATAATGCTCGCCCGCTACTATCTCTATGCGCTGATCGAGCGTTGGGTGCGCCGTTTGCAGGTTGGCCTGGACGAAGTTGCCAACGGCAACTTCCTGACCAGGATAGGAAGCGAAAACACACCCAGCGAACTCGGGCTGCTCAACCAGCGCTTCGACGAGATGACCATCGCCCTTCAACACCGGGAAACCCAATATTACGCAGACCGTGACGCGATCGAGACACTTAACGGACAACTCGCCGAACAAGTCGATTTCCTGAAAGCCGCCGAGCAAAGTCTGCGCCGTCTGTCCACGGCCGTCGAGCAAAGCCCGACCAGTATTGTCATCACCGACATCGATGCCCGCATCATTTATGTGAATGCGGCATTTACCGCCACCAGTGGTTACACACGGGAAGAGGTTCTGGGCCAGAACCCGAGTGTTCTGAAATCGGGCGACACACCACCGGAGGTTTACCGGGAAATGTGGGAAACGCTGCGTGCCGGAAAGACCTGGCGTGGCGAGTTTCTCAACCAACGCAAGGACAAGTCGCAATACGTCGAGCGGGCGACGATTTCGCCGGTCCGCCAAGACGACGGAAAAATCACCCAGTATGTCGCCGCCAAGGAAGACATCACTGAACAACGCCGGATCGAAGGCGAACTCGCCGCCTACCGCCAGCATCTTGAAAAACTGGTAGAGCTTCGCACCTCGGAGCTCGCACTGGCCAAGGATGCCGCCGAAAGCGCCAATCGCGCAAAATCTGCATTCCTGGCCAACATGAGCCACGAAATCCGCACACCGATGAACGCAATCATCGGCCTCAACTACCTGCTGTTGCAGACGCCACTTACCGAAACGCAGAAGGACAAACTGCGCAAGGTGGCAGGTGCGGCAGACCATCTTCTGCATATCATCAACGACATCCTCGACCTTTCGAAAATCGAGGCTGGAAAGCTGGTTCTCGAAAGCCAGGCCTTCAGGCCGGCAGAGATCCTCGACGCCGTTGCCAGCATCATTCGCCTCCAGGCTGAAGCCAAAGGATTGAAACTCCATGTCGAAGCCGATGCACTCCCTGCAGTTGCACTTGGCGACACCATGCGCTTGCGACAGGTGTTGCTCAATTTTGCCAACAACGCTCTCAAATTCACGGCTCAAGGCTCGATCACCCTGAGTGGAGAGCTTCTCTCCGAAGACGATAAAGAAGTGCTTTGCCGATTCAGTGTCATCGACACCGGAATCGGCATCGAAGCGGAGGACATTCCCCGCCTGTTCAACGAGTTCGAGCAGCTGGACAGTTCAACCACACGACGCTTTGGCGGCACCGGCCTGGGTCTGGCCATCGCCCACCATCTGGCCAGACTGATGGCCGGTGAAGTCGGTGTCGAGAGCACCCCAGGCAAGGGGAGCACTTTCTGGTTCACCGCACGACTCAAACGCACCCAGCAAAGCGAGGTGCTGCGTCATACACCGCCTCCGGCCGATCGGGCAAGAACCCTGAGCGGACATGTCATGCTCGTCGAAGACGAACCCATCAATAGGGAAATCGGCACCGATCTCCTGCATGCCATCGGATTGACCGTGGATACCGCCGAAAACGGGATTGCTGCGGTAAACCTGAAAAAACGCTCAAATTTCGATGCCATCCTGATGGATGTCCAGATGCCGGAAATGGACGGTTTGGAAGCAACCCGCCAGATACGTGCACAACCTGGAGGCGAGGAGATCCCCATCATCGCTCTGACCGCCAATGTCTTTGCCGAGGACCGCAAGCGCTGTCTTTCCGCCGGCATGTCGGACTTTCTCGCCAAGCCGGTGGAACCGGAAGCGCTGTATGCGGTACTCGCCCGCTACCTGCCACCCGGTCACGACCTGCCGCCCGGCCATACCGCGCCGTTACCCTCTTCCCGACTGACACCCGATCTACTCAAAATGCGGCTTGATGAACTTGCCGGATTGCTCGGTTCGGGAAATATCGAAGGGAACCGCCTTTTTGCCGAACTCGGCCCAGTGCTGGCCGATGAATTTCCGGAAAAACATCAAGCCATGAAACTTTTCATCAGCCAGTTTGACTATGAAGCAGCTTTGACCATACTTGAGGAAATACGCCGTCGCACCCCCTGAAACGCAAGTGTCATCGACGTAAAGCGGTGGACTATTTAGGATTCGCCTGAGACACTTTCGGACATAAAAGGGGAGCAAGGAGAATAACTCGAATGAGCGATCACGATCCGGGAACACAGCTAGCGGTAAAGCCCGTCGTTCTCGCCGTAGACGACATTCCCACCAATCTCACCCTCATATCGAAAATCATCGGCGACATGGACATTACAGTCCGTGTCGCCAGCAATGGGCCGGCCGCATTGAAATATGCGGCACTGGAACCGCGCCCGGATCTCATCCTGCTTGATGTCATGATGCCCGGCATGGATGGGCATCAGGTCTTGGCCGAGTTGAAAAAAGTCCCGGAAACACGCGACATCCCCGTCATGTTCGTCACTGCACTGGATAGCCCGGGTGATGAGGAAATTGGCCTTTCCGAAGGTGCTGTCGACTACATAACCAAGCCGCTTAAGCCGGCAATATTGCGCGCCCGCATAAGAACGCAGCTTGAACTGAAGAAAGCCCGTGACCGATCCGCAAACCAGCAAGCCTGGTTGGAGAAGGAAGTCACGCGGCGCATGGCGGAAAACTTCCGCCTCGAAACCCGGCTTCAAATGGCCCTGTCCTCGGCTGGCTTCGGCATATGGGAACACGACCACCAGACCGGGAAAAGCTCCTGGAACCCATCTCTATGTGCCATTTTGGATCTGAGCCAAGGCCCTGCAACCATCGCCGACTGCTTCGAACTGATCCATCCTGAAGACCGCGCCAATGTCACTACGTGCATCAATGGCTCACTGAATACCGGACAGGAAATCTACCTCGCTGAAGTACGCATGCGACACCGTGACGGCCACTGGGTATGGATGGAAATCCGCGGACAGGCAGTCCAGAAAACCAGTCAGGGAGAACCGCTTCTGACCATCGGCATCATGACCGACATCAGCCGGCGCAAACAGGCGGATGCAGCACAACGCCTCAGTGCCACCGTATTTACCGGCATCAATGACAGCATCTGCATCACCGACCCAAGCGGCAACATTCTCCTCACTAACAACGCATTCAGTAAAATTACCGGCTATTCTGCCGACGAGCTGCTCGGCAAGAATCCGCGGATTCTTCACTCCGGCCTGCACGGCCAGGCGTTCTACCGTTCGATGTGGGACAGCATCATTCGCCAGGACAACTGGCAAGGCGAAATCACCAACCGACGCAAGGATGGCGAACTGGTCATCGAGTGGCTCAGCATTTCGGCGGTTCGCGACACTACCGGACGGCTGACCCATTACGTCGGCATCCTGAGTGACCTGTCAGAACGCAAGGCGGCGGCGGAGCGCATCCAGTATCTTTCAAGTTTCGATCCACTCACCGACCTGCCCAACCGCAACCTGTTTGCTGACCGCCTGAACCAGGCCCTGTTCAACGCCCATCGTTTCAACCGGCAAACGGCAATCATCCTGCTCGATCTGGACCGCTTCCGCTTCATCAACGAAACCCTCGGCCCACCAGTCGGCGATGAAATCCTGGTCGAAGTCGCCCGCCGACTTAACTTGCAGGTACGCGAAGGTGATACGGTCGGTCGACGATCCGGCAATGAATTCGGGTTTGTCATGGCCAACCTAAGCCAGGAACACGATGCGATCGCCCTGGCGCAACGCATACTGGAAGCCATCTCTGTCCCCTTCGTAGTCTGCGGACA
The DNA here is from genome assembly GCA_964583695.1 of uncultured Dechloromonas sp. Classification (GTDB taxonomy): domain Bacteria; phylum Pseudomonadota; class Gammaproteobacteria; order Burkholderiales; family Rhodocyclaceae; genus Azonexus. The sequence goes on along the minus strand of CAZOWA010000053.1, from coordinate 6,544 downwards.
AACGCTGGTCATCACGGCGAGCATTGGCATCAGCATGTCACCTCGCGACGGCACCTCACCGGACGAATTGCTCAAGACCGCCGATACCGCGCTGTCTCGTGCAAAGGCTGCCGGGCGAAATACCTTCCGCTTCTACTCCCCGAAAATGGACGCCGACGCAGCCCGTCGTCTCGGTCTTGAAGCAGCGCTGCGTGCCGCCCTGCAAAACAACGAGCTGGCCGTTTATTACCAGCCTCAAATCAGCCTGGAAACAGGCAACATCATCGGCATGGAAGCCTTGTTGCGCTGGAACAATCCGCTATTCGGAAATGTTTCTCCGGCCGAATTTATCCCGATTGCAGAAGAAACCGGCCTGATTATTCCAATCGGCGAATGGGTGCTGCGTACAGCCTGCCTGCAAACACGAAAATGGCTGGATCTTGGACTGATTTCCCTGCGCGTTGCAGTCAATCTTTCGACCCGACAATTCCGCCAGGCCAATCTCGAGCAGATCGTAGCCCAGGCGCTCGCCGATACCGGTCTGACAGCAGGAGCCCTCGAACTGGAAATCACGGAAAGTGCGTTCATCGATGATGTCGAACAGGCGATCGAACTCTGCCGTACCCTGAAGAAACTCGGTATCAAGCTTTCCCTTGACGACTTCGGCACGGGGTACTCATCGCTTTCGTACATATCCCATTTCCCGTTCGACAAGCTCAAGATCGATCAGAGCTTCATCTCCAACATCATCGACAACCCGGTCAATGCCGCGATTGCCACGGCAGCAATCGTCATGGCGCGCAGCCTCAACCTCTCGGTACTGGCCGAGGGGGTTGAAACCGAAGCTCAGGCGAACTTCCTGCGCGGACGGCGGTGTGATGCCATGCAGGGTTTCCTGTTCAGCCGCCCACTCCCCGCCTGTGACTTCGAACAGCTGCTGGTTTCCAACAAGCAGCTCCCCTTGGCTGAAATCCCGATCAACTCTGGCCAAACCCTGTTGCTCGTCGACGACGAGCCGAACATCCTGAGCTCCGTATCCCGATTGCTGCACCGCGACGGGTACCAGATACTCACAGCCCGATCGGCGCAGGAAGCCTTCGAAATCCTGGCCAAACAACCTGTCCAGGTCATCCTGTCCGACCAGCGCATGCCGGAAATGAGCGGCACCGAGTTCTTTGCCCGAGTTCGCAAGCTCTACCCGGACACCATCCGCATTGTCCTGACCGGTTATGCCGATCTCGATTCGGTGACCGCCGCGATCAATCTCGGTGCCATCTACAAGTTCCTGACCAAACCGTGGGACGATGACCAACTGCGCGAACAGATCCGGGAAGGATTCCGCCTGGCCAAGGAAATCGGGCAAACAAGCCACGGGATGCTGCCATGACAGCCCGGTCACTAATCACTTTCGGCGCATTATTCGCCACCGGCGCCCTCCTCCTGCTTTTTGGCGGATCCCTGCTGGCCGTCATCGGCGTGACGGGAAGTCTGCTCCTGCTGGCTGCGCTTTCGGTCGGCATGAGCTTTCTCTGGTCGAGTAACGGCGCCCCCCCGAAAGACAGCGAGCATGGCACTGCCGAGAGCCAGCTGGCGGCGCAGGTCGAACGTTCGCGCATCCTGCTCGATCTGCCGCACCAGGCTGAATCGCTCTCCGAGCAGGCGTTCATGCAGTATGCACTGGAGCAGGCAGAATCGCTCACACAGAGTTCGATTGGATTCATCCACTTGATCAACGACGAAGGTCAGGAAATCGAACTGGTGGCCTGGTCGCGTAATACGCTCGAAAAATACTGCAGTGCCGTATATGACAAACACTATCCGATCGCCCAGGCAGGAATATGGGCAGATGCTGCGCGGCAAAAGACGCCTGTAGTCATCAACGATTACGCCAGCACCCCAAACAAACGCGGATTGCCTGAAGGACACTCGGTACTGAACCGCCTGCTCAGTGTTCCGATCATCGAAAACAACACCGTCCGCATGGTTGCCGGAGTCGGCAACAAGGCGGCCGATTACACTGACTTCGACGTTGACTCCCTGCAACTGATCGCTAATGAAACCTGGCGCATCGTCTGCCAGCAACGCGTCGAAAGCGCTTTGAAACTAGCCAATCAGGTCGTCAACGCAAGTCCGATCGTCTGCTTCCGCTGGGAGGAATCGGCGGGTTGGCCCGTGGTGTTCGTTTCCGAAAACGTACGCCTGTGGGGATATACCCCGGAAAATCTGAAGGAAGGTAATCCACCCTTTTCCGACATGGTTCATCCGGACGATCTTGCACGCGTCGTTGATGAAGTCACAAACAATGTTGCGTCCGGGAAAAATGCCTACGTGCAGGAATATCGGTTGATTACCGCCGATAACCGGGCAATTTGGGTCGTCGATCAAACACGTGTACAGCGTAATGCGGACGGCAGTGTCGCCTTCTACGATGGCGTACTGACCGATGTCACGGAGCGCAAGGAGCAGGAACTGCTGCTTTCAGCCAATCTGGCACAGCAACAAAAGCTCAACAAACGCCTTGAAGAAGCCAACAGCCAGCTGCTGCAATCGGAAAAAATGGCTTCCATCGGCCAGCTGGCTGCGGGCATCGCGCATGAGTTGAACAACCCCATAGGTTTCGTACACTCCAATCTCGGCACGCTCGACGGCTATCTGCATGACCTGATGGCCGTCATTGAAGCCGACGACAAACTGATCGCAGCTGCGGCAACGCCTGCCGAACACAAGACGATCGCACGGAGGGTGCGTGAGGAACACGACTTCAGCTTCCTCAAATCGGACATTTTCAGCCTGGTTGCCGAATCGAAGGATGGGCTCACTCGGGTGAAAAAGATCGTTCAGGATTTGAAGAGCTTCTCGCGTGTCGGCGAGCAGGAATGGCAGGAGGCAGACCTCCATCAGGGGCTCGACTCGACACTGAACATCGTCTGGAATGAGCTCAAATACAAATGCAAGGTCACCAAGGAATATGGCGACATTCCCCCTGTTTTCTGCCTGATTTCGCAACTCAACCAGGTTTTCATGAATTTGCTGGTCAATGCCAGCCACGCCATCGAGACCCAGGGAAGCATCACCATCCGCACATTCCGCAAAGATGACGACAAGGTCTGCGTTGAGATTACCGACACCGGCAAAGGGATTGCACCGGAACACATCAATCGCATTTTCGAGCCGTTTTTCACCACTAAGCCGGTGGGCAAGGGCACCGGCCTCGGCCTCTCGCTTTCCTACGGCATCGTCGAACGCCACCACGGCCGCATCGAAGTCAGCAGCCAGCCTGGCGTCGGCTCGACCTTCCGCGTCATCGTACCGATTCGCCCTCCCGCCGAAGAGGCGCCAGCGCAGGCCTGACCCCGGCACCATGTATAATTTCCGGTTTGCAATTGACCGGTTGATAGAAAAATGGAAGCAGAACAGCTCAACAGCATCTCCAACAAGCTCGACGATCTGGCGCAGCGCGCCGCCGAGCTGCGGAGGTATCTTTGACTACGATCACAAACGTGAACGCCTGACCCTCCTCAACAAGGAGATGGAAGATCCCAAGATCTGGGACGATCCGAAACGCGCCCAGGAACTGGGCAAGGAAAAGAAATCGCTGGAAGACATCGTACTCGTCCTCGAAGCCGTCGACAGCGGCGTCAATGACGGCCGCGAGCTGTTCGCCATGGGCAAGGAAGACGGCGACGACGACACCCTGCTCGCCGTCGCGGCCGACAACACCGAACTGGAAACCAAGCTCGCAGCCCTCGAATTCCGCCGCATGTTCAACAATCCGTCCGACCCCATGCCCTGCTTCCTGGAAATCCAGGCCGGTGCGGGTGGCACGGAAGCGCAGGACTGGGCGTCGATGCTGCTGCGCATGTACCTGAAATACGGCGAAAAGAAGGGCTTCAGCGTCGAGGTCATGGAAGAATCCGAAGGCGATGTGGCCGGCATCAAGAGCGCCACGGTCAAGTTCACCGGCGACTACGCCTACGGCACGCTGCGCACCGAGACCGGCATCCACCGTCTGGTGCGCAAATCGCCGTTCGACTCCAATGCCCGTCGCCATACCAGCTTCACCTCGGTATTCGTCTTCCCGGAAGTCGACGACTCGATCGAAATTGCCATCAACCCGGCCGACGTGCGTACCGACACCTACCGCGCCTCCGGCGCCGGCGGTCAGCACATCAACAAGACCGACTCGGCCGTGCGTCTGACCCACGTCCCGACCGGCATCGTCGTGCAGTGCCAGAACGACCGTTCGCAGCACCGCAACCGCGACGAAGCCTGGCAGATGCTGCGCGCCCGCCTCTACGAGTTCGAGCTGCGCAAGCAGCAGGCCGAACAGCAGAAACTCGAAGATGCCAAGTCCGACATCGGCTGGGGCCACCAGATCCGCTCCTACGTGCTCGACCAGAGCCGCATCAAGGATCTGCGCACCAACCACGAAACCGGCAACACCCAGGCCGTGCTCGACGGCGACCTCGATCCCTTCATCGAGGCCAGTCTGAAACAGGGCGTGTGATCGCCAACCTGTTCTCCGGATTGCCGTCGGCCGCCATGGCCGACGAGCAATTCACGACACTGTTGCAGCACCCCGGCCTGAGGATCGAGCGCATCGTATCGACCGGCCAGGCCAGCCCGCCCGACTTCTGGTACGACCAGACTGAAGGCGAGTGGGTGCTTTTGCTGGAGGGCGAGGCCAGACTGCGTTTCGAGGACGAATCAGAAGCACGTCATTTGCAGGCAGGTGACCACCTCGACATTGCGCCGCACCGCCGGCATCGTGTCGAATGGACGGCCACTGACCGCGCAACGGTCTGGCTGGCAATTTTTTACACGGGATCGAAGTAAGCGGATTTCTCCGACCAATTGCCACGGTCAACCCGAAAAATCACGTTTTTTTGGGTTAGGCATTGCCCGGCCAAAAACACGATTTGAAGCGCAAAGACGCAGAAACTACAAAACCAGCCTTGCCTTTGCGTCTCCGCGGTGAGGTTTTCCGTCTAACCAAACTTCCGTCCGAATCACTTTCTGATCGGCTGATTGCGTCCTGAAAACTGGTCGCTCAATCGCATTGCGGCGTCGCTGAAACTCCCGGTCGGTGTGGATGCGCAGTAACGATTGACGTGGTTCTCGATGGTTCCGCTGGAAATGGTGGACACCTGCTGCCCGGGCAAGGCGTAATTGTGCCCGCTCAGGAAACCGCGAATCCAGACCACGTAGGCGGCGCGCTGATCCGGATCGCTTTTTGAACCATTCCAGGCGGCGCATGACATGTCGTCGAAGCCCAGTACATTGAGCGGCGCCGCCGATGCGGTGGCGATGCTGGCAAACATGCCGAATGCCACGGTCAACCGGAAAAATACGCGTATTTTCATCTTTGTTGTCCTGTTTCCAGATGGCCAGTATAGACCGGACGCCCTGCCAAAACGGGCTGTCTACGGCGCATTCTCAAAAAATCGATTGCTGCGGTCAACCCGAAAAAACGCCATAAAACGGGAATCGCCCGCACGTCCCCGATGAAGCCGCAGCAAAACCCGACAAAAGTCTTCGAATCACGAGCAGCAATCTTGTCCGGAACCCCTGAAATCGGCGAAAATCCGGGGTTCTAGGCACTTGCCCGCAATACCCCTCTTTTCCCAAGGATTTTTCATGTCCAACCCCGAACAGCAAGCCCCGGTCCAGCAGGACGAAAACCAGCTCATCGCCGAGCGCCGCGCCAAACTGGCGGAATGGCGCAAGACGGGGAAAGCTTTCCCGAACGATTTCCAGCGCGAAAACACGGCTGCCAAGGTCATCGAGGGCTACGGCGACAAGTCGGCTGAGGAACTCGAAGGCATGCCGGTCGAGGTCAAGCTGGCTGGCCGCATGATGCTCAAGCGCGTCATGGGCAAGGCGTCGTTCGCCACCATCCAGGATCTCTCCGGCCGCATCCAGCTCTACATCACGCGCGACCGCGTCGGTGAAGACGTCTATGCCGACTTCAAGTCCTGGGACCTGGGCGACATCATCGGCGTGCGTGGGGTGCTGATGAAAACCAAGACTGGCGAGCTGTCCGTCCAGGCCGCCGAAATCCGCTTGCTGACCAAGTCGCTGCGCCCGCTGCCGGACAAGTTCCATGGCCTGGCCGACCAGGAAATGAAGTATCGCCAGCGCTACGTCGACCTCATCATGAACGAGGAAACGCGCTTCACCTTCCGCGCCCGTTCGGCCATCGTCGCCTCGATCCGCAACTACATGACCGGCCACGGCTTCATGGAAGTCGAAACGCCGATGATGCACCCGATCCCGGGCGGCGCCTCGGCCAAGCCCTTCGTCACGCATCACAACGCACTCGACATGCAGCAGTTCCTGCGCATCGCGCCGGAGCTCTACCTCAAGCGCCTCGTCGTCGGCGGCTTCGAGAAGGTCTTCGAAATCAACCGCAACTTCCGCAACGAAGGCCTCTCGCCGCGCCACAACCCCGAATTCACGATGATGGAGTTCTACGAGGCGTATGCGAACTACCACACGCTGATGGACTTCACCGAAGGCCTGCTCCGCCACGCCGCCCGCGAGGCGCTGGGCAAGGAAGTCTTCA
>CAZOWA010000052.1:0-19721 GCA_964583695.1 uncultured Dechloromonas sp. | reverse complement strand
CGACTTCCTTCAGCGTCGCAGGCGCAACTACCGAGGGCTCCGCGTGAAGAGCGGCGGTACCGGAAAGTCCGATCAACATCAACGGAACGAAAATTTTTGTTGTTTTCATGAAAGGCGGTCCAAAATGGTTTGGCGGATTATAACGATACGAAAAAACCAAGGCTGTGTAATATTCCGCATTATCGACAACGAGTCAAAGACTTAAGTTAATCATCTTGCAACAATCGCGTCCCCGCCGCCTGATAACCATTGCTTCCATCGCGGGAGCATTCTGGCTATTCAGCCTGAATTGCGCGTTGGGACTGGATTTCACGCAACTCCAACAGATTCTCGTGAGCCGCTTCGGCACCGAATCGGCAGCCGTGTTTTCGGAATGGCAAAGCATCCTGACAGATGATAAAAAACGCACTGAATCCGAAAAATTGCAAAAAGTGAATGATTTTTTCAACCGGCGGATTTTTTTCAACGACGACATCGCCATCTGGGGACAATCGGACTATTGGGCCACACCGCTCGAAACCATCGGGCGAATGCAGGGCGACTGCGAAGATTTTTCGATCGCCAAGTACTATTCGCTGATCAATCTCGGCATACCCGTCAACAAATTGCGTCTGGTCTATGTCAAAGCGACCCAGCGTGGCCCGCTCGGTTCTGTACAGCAGGCTCACATGGTCCTCGCCTACTACCCGACCCCGAATGCCGATCCACTTGTACTCGACAACCTGAATCCCCAGATTTTGCCTGCGTCACGACGCAGCGACCTGTTTCCCATTTTCAGTTTCAACAGCGCGGGGCTCTGGCAGGGCACCGGCCAGCAATCCAGCACGAGCAATTTGTCACGCTGGCAAGATCTGCTGGCAAGAGCGCGCGCCGAAGGCTTTCAGTGAGGTAAATCCATGTCACTCTTCCGACAACTCTGGCTTGCTGTCATCGCCAGCACGGTCATTGCCTTTGCGGGCAGTTTCGTCGTCAGCATGCTGACGGCACGACACTATCTCGCCCAGCAGCTTGCCGTCAAAAACAACGACAATGCCGCCTCACTGGCGCTCTCGATGTCACAACTGGACAAGGATCCGGTTACGGTGGAACTGCAGATGGCCGCCATTTTCGACAGCGGACAATATGCTTCCGTCCGCCTCATCGCACCAGATGGAAAGCCAATGGTCGAAAAAACCAGCCGCGCCCCCGAACAGGAAGTCCCCGCCTGGTTCAGCCGTCTTTTTCCGATCGACTCGCCACCGGGACAAGCCCAGGTTTCCGCTGGCTGGAACCAGTTCGGTACCGTTGAACTGATCAGCCACAGTCATTTCGCCTACAAGGAACTCTGGGATGGGGCACTCAAGCTGCTCATCTGGTTCATTGGCGGCGGCAGCCTGATGGGCCTGCTCGGCATGCGCCTGCTCCGCCGCATCAAACGCCCGCTCGATGCCGTCGTCAGCCAGGCGCAGGCGATCAGCGAGCGCCGCTTCATCAACATTCCCGAACCTGCCATCCCGGAGCTGAACAGCCTTGCCAAGGCAATGAATGCGATGGTTGCCCGACTCAAGGCAATATTCGCCGAAGAGGCCGCGCGTCTTGAGCAGGTGCGCCGCGAGGCCACGCTCGACGGACTGACCGGCCTCGCCAACCGGGCATTCTTCCTCAACCAGCTCGATGCCGCCCTCAGCGATGAAGACGCACCGCCTACCGGCACACTTCTCATGCTGCGACTGGGCGACCTGGCCGGCATCAACCGCCGCGCCGGTCGCGAAACTGCGGATGAATTGCTGCGGCGCCTGGGTAGCACCCTGCTCGAACTCGCTGCCGAAATGCCAGACGCCGCGGTTGCCCGCCTGAATGGTGCCGATTTTGCCCTGCTCATTCCGGGCATCCTCGAACCCTCTCCATATGCCAACAAATTGCTCGATACCTTGCGCGACCTCGTATCGGCGGGCCTCATCGACGGGGAAGTCGTCGGCCATATCGCCACCGGAACTTACCAGCACGGACAGGGCATCGGCACACTTCTTTCCAGGCTCGATGCCGCCCTGGCCAATGCCGAGGGACAAAGCGGCCTGGCCTGGTGTCGCGCGGAAAACAACGGCGAACTTTGTGCCAGCTCCAACGCTGACTGGAAAAAACTGCTTGACGAAGCACTGCAGGCGGAACGCCTTCGCCTCATCGAATTCCCGGTTGCCGATGGCAGCGGAAAATTGCTGCATCTCGAATGCCCCCTTCGCCTGCAAGCACGTGAGGGTGGCGACTGGCTCAACGCTGGCAGTTTCATGCCGATGGCTTCGCGCCTGTCGATGACCAGCGAACTCGATCTTTCGACGGTTCACCTTGCTCTCAATAAGATCGCCGCAGGCAACCCGGAGATTGCAGTCAACCTTTCAGGAGAGTCCGTTTTCAACCCCGATTTTCGCCAGCGCCTGCACACCATCCTTTCCAGCCACAGAGAACTCGCGACACGCCTCTGGCTGGAGGTTTCCGAAGTGGGTGCCTTCCAGCACTTCGACGCATTCCAGGCATTCTGCAACGCATTGCGCCCGCTCGGCTGCCGCCTTGGGATCGAACACTTCGGGCGCCAATTCAGCGAAATCGGGCGCCTGCACGATATCGGACTCGACTATCTCAAAGTTGACGGCAGTTTCATCCGCGCCATCGACAAACAGCCCGGCAACCAGGCTTTCCTGAAAGGCCTGTGCAGCATCGCTCACAATATCGGTCTGACGGTCATTGCCGAAGGCGTACAAAGCAACGAAGAACTTGCTGCGCTGCCCGAATTGGGCTTTGATGGCGCCACCGGCCCGGCCGTAACGAGGATAGACCAGACATGAGCATCGAAATCGAGCTAAAACTCCAGCTCAGCCCGAAAACCGCAAAAAAACTGCCGGCGCACCCCTTGCTGGCAGACATCCCGTTTCAGAAGCAGCACCTGCTGAACACTTATTACGACACGCCCCAACTAGAACTTCACGCGCGCCGAATCGGGCTGCGCTTCAGAAAGAAGGGCTGGCAATGGCTGCTGACGGTCAAATCCGCCGAACCAGCCAGCGGCGGTCTCGCCCTGCGCAGCGAATGGGAAACCGAAGCCACCCCGGGCACCTTCGATTTTGCCCATGTCGACAACCCCGAGCTGCGCGATTTTCTTGAACACACTACAAAACAGCTCACTCCGGTCTTTACCACAGATTTCAAACGCCAGATCTGGCACGTTCCTTTTGGTGAATCGGTCATCGAACTCGCCATCGACCGCGGAGTTATCGAAAGCAAAGGGAAAAGCACACCGATTTGTGAAATCGAGCTTGAATTGATTTCAGGGAAAATCGAGGACATTTTCGGGCTGACCCGAAAACTCCAGGAACAATTCGATCTACGGCCCGCCATCGCCAGCAAGGCAGAACGCGGCTACCAGCTGTTCCTGAACGAAGCCCCAGCCCCTTTCAAGGCCAAAGTTGCTCCAATCAACAACCAAATGGCGCCGGTCGAAGCCTTTCGCCAGATCGCACTGGGATGCCTTGAACACTTTCAGCGCAACGAAAAAGGCTTGCAGGAAAACGGCAATCCCGAATTCATCCATCAGGCACGCGTCGCCCTGCGCCGCCTGCGCTCTGCCATCAAACTCTTCTCGCCCGTATTACCGGCCGAATTCGTCAATGCCTACGGACAAACCTGGCAAACCCTGGCCAGTGCGCTTGGCGAAGCCAGAAACTGGGACGTTTTTCTTGAGGAAACCCTACCGCCCATCGCAAGAATTTTCCCCGAACACAAGGAAACCAGACGCCTGCGCAGCGAAGCCGGACGGCGAGCCAAAGGGGCTCGCAGATCAACAGCCCGCCTCCTCGCCTGCAAGGAATACCCCAGATTGCTCATTGAGTTCACTGCGGCAATCTACACATTGGGGGACACACTTCCCGGCGCGCTCCAGCCTTTTGCCGAACAGCAACTCAGAAAGCATGCTCGACGTGCCAAGCGCTTGGCACATCAACACGCGAGCCTGAACTCCCTTGAACGGCACCGCATGCGAATCAACTTCAAAAAACTGCGTTACACGCTCGAATTCTTCAGCCCGCTCATATCAACCAAGCGCCTCGCCCCCTACCTCGCCGCCCTGTCTCAATTGCAGGACGAACTGGGCTTGATCAACGACCACGTCACCGCAGAAACCCTGCTACGCGATGCGTCCGACAAACAGGCAACAGGCGCCATTCACGGGTGGATCGCCGGCAGGCACGATCTGCTGCTCAATCGCCTCGGTGAAAGTATCGACACCTGGCTTGCACAGACCTCACCATTCAAACACCGCGGACGGAAAAAAGCCCCACCGCTATAACCTCGAGCCCCCTTTGGAAACAATAAGAACCAGCCGAAATTACTGCAATCTGCAAGTACCACTTCCCGCATTGCACTCAGTATTCCGGTTACCCCGACTGATCACCGTAAAAGAAATGGAAGCTCCTGACAAATGTTGGGCAGCAGTCGGTACAGAACCAGAAACACACGCTCCCCCGGAAAACGCCGGGGCGGCCTCGCTGTTGGCTAAATTAGCCAATGCCACCACCATGTAGGCATTAGCCTCACTCAAACAAGCACCGTTAGCCGAACGAATGGTGTAATTCCGATAACTGGGCAAGGCTATGGCGGCAAGAATACCGATAATCGCGATGACGATCATCAATTCAATCAAGCTAAACCCAACTTGACGATGTCTCATACCCATCTTTCATTGACCGCAGAAAACAACCAAAAATTTCAACCACAAAAAAACCCCGCCTAAACAAAGCGGGGTTTTGAAACATCAAGTACGTCGGAGAAAAGCAGGAAACAGCACTTTCCCCTACCACATACTATTCAGTTTAATTGAAAGCGCAGGTAGCCGTTCCTGCATTGCAGGCAATGGTCTTTCTGACGGCTGCGTTACCACGGGTCTGAGGCGTAAAGGTAACAGAAGTGCCGTTTTGGTAAGCAGCGAGGTCCGGGGTGGCGGTAACGCTTGCACAGGCAACATTAGGAGGCGCACTAGGGGTTTCGCTATTGGCCAACAGAGCAACTGCTGCACTCATGTAGGACTTGGCCTCACCCATACATGCACCGTTGGAAGAACGCTGGGTGTAGTCACGATACTGGGGCAGTGCAATGGCAGCCAGAATACCGATAATCGCGACAACGATCATCAGTTCGATCAGGGTAAAGCCTTGTTGAACCTTTTTCATTTGAATCTCCTTTTAACAAAAGGCGGGAAAAACCGCTGGCATAGCTTATACAAACTTCGTGCCAATATCCAAAAAATTTAAAACAACAAATAATTCACTAAAAATCATACGGTTAACCAAGGGCAAAACTCCAACCCCAAAAGCAACTGACAATTTACGTCAGCCAACATCCCAAATCAGGCAGCGAATCACTCAGCAATCCACTTGGTGTGACGCAAGAAAAGACTCGGCGTATTTGCGATACACACCACGTTTTACAAAAACCTCGTGGAGTTCCGGGTCGATGTGCCCGTTGTTCTTGAAGTTGTCGAGAATTGACAGCGCCTGAGACAGCTTCATACCCTCCTTGTAAGGCCGATCCCGGGCCGTCAGCGCTTCGAAAATATCCGCTATGCCCATGATTCTGGCCTGCCAACTCATCTGATCTCGCATCAGACCCTTGGGATAACCTTTACCGTCCATTCGTTCATGATGTCCGCCAGCGTATTCGGGAACATTCCTGAGGTGTTTGGGCCAGGGAAGCTGTTCCAGCATGCGGATGGTTGCAACGATGTGATGGTTGATGGTTTGTCGCTCGCTCGCGGTAAGCGTGCCAGCCCGAATGGTGAGGTTTTCCAGTTCGTCTTCGCTCAGGAAAGCAACTTCGTTTCCATCTTCGTTACGCCAAGAGTAGAGCTCCCGGATTCGCCCTACACGCGCGACATCATCGTCGCCCATTCGCTCGCCTCCAACATTCGACTGCCGCAGAAAATCGCGGTCTGCGTCGCACTGCCGGCAGAAATCGGCATACTCGAGTTCAGCATCTGCCTGGCTGGCGCCCTGCGCGATAGCCTTCCACATGCGTATTTCTGCCTCCCGCTTGACCACTTCGAAGCGAGTATCGATCAGGTGGATACGGTCATAGATCGTCTGCAACTTGGTTGCCTTGTCGACTACGTGCACCGGTGTCGTCACCTTGCCACAATCGTGCATGAGCGCTGCGATCCGTAGTTCGTAGCGATCCTGTTCGGTCAGGTGAAACTCAGCCAGTGGGCCTTCGCTCGTTGCATCTACCGCATCAGCCAGCATCATCGTCAATTCCGGAACGCGCTGACAATGCCCGCCGGTGTAGGGAGATTTTTCGTCAATCGCAAGGTTGATCAGCTTGATAAACGACTCAAAGAGCGTTTCGAGTTGCTGGACCAGTTGGCGATTGGTCAGCGCAATGGCGGCCTGCGAGGCAAGAGACTCTGCCAATCGTTGGTCGCCCTTGGAAAACTCATGCACCCCGCTTTTTGGGCTGATTGCGTTGATCAACTGAAGCACGCCAATGATTTCCCCTTCATGGTTCTGCATTGGCACGGTGAGGAACGACTGTGATCGATAGCCTGTCCGCTCGTCGAACTTGCGGGTCCCGGAGAAATCGAAGCCCTCGGCAGCGTATGCATCAGCGATATTGACCGTCTTGCCGGTGATCGCGGCATAGGCTGCAACCATGCTGTTGTTGGGAGAACCATCCTCTCTGTACAACGGCAGGTCCGGGAACTTTCCGGATGTCGGCACGGCGCTCGTGCCCCCAAAGGCGATGTTGAGCGAATCGGTACGCACAATCTCGAAATGCAGGTGCCGTTTATCCTCACTCAGGAGGTAGAGCGTACCGCCATCAGCGCGGGTAATCGCCTTCGCGGCCAGCAGGATTTTCTCCAGCAGGCAGCTCAGGTTACGCTCATTGGAGAGCGAAGCACCAATGTCGTTGAGTTGCTCAAGGCGGCTAAAGAGATCACTGATCGTATCCATGCCGTACTCCTATTTGATGCAAACCGCTCGCACTTGCTTGATGTCAGTAATGCCTTGCAGAACTTTCTCGATACCGTCCATTTTCAGGGTTCGCATATCGTCATTCAGCGCGCATGCAAGAATTTCCGCAACTCTCGCCTTCTCCTGAATGAGCTTCTTCACTGCATCGGTGCCGACCATTAATTCGTGCAGCCCGACTCGACCCTTGTAACCGGTGTCATTGCAAGCAGGACAGCCCTTGGGTCGATACAGGGTGAATTTTCCGCCTTTCGAATAGCGACTGACCCATTCCTTGTAGATCGCCTCCATCGCTGCTGCAGGGTTCTTCTTCCAGTGATCGGTATTGGTCAGTTCTTCGCAATATTCCTGCAGCAGTTGCTTGATTTCATCGTCGCCCGGCTGATAGGCCACCTTGCACTCCTTGCACAGGCGCTTACCCAGACGCTGGGCGAGAATGCCAAGCAGCGCATCGGAAAAATTGAAAGGGTCCATTCCCATGTCGAGCAGACGGATGATTGACTCCGGCGCCGAGTTCGTGTGCAACGTGGCAAACACCAAGTGGCCGGTGAGCGATGCCTCGATACCGATACCCGTCGTTTCCGGGTCGCGCATTTCACCAACCATGATGATGTCCGGATCGGCGCGCAGGAACGCCTTCATCACGGTAGCGAAATCGAGCCCCGCCTTTTTGTTCACCTGAACCTGACGCAATCCTTTCTGGGTGATTTCAACAGGATCCTCTGCCGTCCATATTTTTGTTTCCGGACGATTCAGGTGACCGAGCACCGAGTGAAGAGTCGTCGTCTTGCCAGACCCGGTCGGACCACAGACAAAAAACAGGCCATAGGGCTTTTCGACGCATTTGAGGAGGTTGTCGTGATTGCGCGGCGACAAACCCAGTTGCTCAAGCCTGATCGGCTCACCAGCGGCGAGGATGCGCATGACGACATCTTCGACGCCACCAGCCGTCGGAATGGTCGCAACCCGTAACTCGATATCGAGCGGGCCGTATTTCTTGAACTTGATCTTGCCATCCTGCGGCTTGCGCTTCTCGGAAATATCGAGATCGCACATGATTTTCAGGCGGGTAACGAGCGCCGAACGATGGGAGGCGGGTATCTCGATGTAATTGACCAATGATCCGTCCTTGCGGAAACGAATCATGGTCTTGTCTTTACCAGGGCGAGGCTCGATGTGAATATCGGAAGCGCCTTGCTGATACGCCTCGACAATGATCTTGTTGACCAGGCGAACCAACTCGTTATCAGCGGCCGCAGAAGCTTCGTCGACTGACTCACCGCCTTCTTCACTTTCCCCCATGCCGGAAAGCAACTCATCCACCGACCCCATGTCGGAAATTGCCCCAAAATACTGGTCGACCGTGGCAGCGAACTCTCTCTGCGTCGTTACACGATAAACAATGTTGCTCTTGGGGAAGATGTTGTTAACCATGCGCGAGTTACGCAAGCGCTCCGGGTCCGGAGAAACGACAAGCAGACCGGCCGGGGTATCTTCAAGCGGCAACCAGTGGTTTTCATCGACATATTCGCGCTTGATGTTGCGTAGGAGATCAATGGGCTTCAGGCGTTCCTGCCGAAATGGCTCATAAGGAACCCCGAAGAATTTGGAGAGCGCACTCCCAATCAGCGCCGGCTTGACACTGAAATCCTTGACCAGAACATCTTCCAGATCACGCCCTTTTTGCCGCGCTGCGCGGTGCGCCAGATCCATTTCCCCTCCCGCCAGTACGCCATCTGCAATCAGATAGTCGTATTTTGAGCGAGCGACAAAAGGAGCTCGACTACGCTGGACGAAAGCAATCGCCAAGGTCTTGGCCAACTCAGCCGCCCCTTCTTCATACAGCTCGGAGAAGGCCGCATCCTGCGTGTGATTGATGAGCTGCAGAACCCCCAGTAACTCGCCATCCTCACCCAGCACTGGTGCCACCAACATCTGCTTCGAGCGGTACCCGGTGCGCCGGTCAACCTCTTGCAGGAACTGCATTTTCGGGCTGTATTGGCGCAGTTCGACCTCGTCATAGACATCACGGATATTGACCGCTTTCTTGGTCGCAGCGACATATCCGGCCACGCTCTGCTCGGCAATCGGCAGACGTATATCCTTGAAAGAGTTGAGCCCTGTCTTGACCTTGGATACGATCGACTGCCGATCTTCGCTGACCACGTACAGCGTCAGTCGGTCGGCGTTGAAAAGGTTGCAGATATCCTGCGACAATTCCAGCATGATTTCATCGATCTTGCTGGTCGCGTGAATCTTGTTGGTGACTGTCTGTAGATTTTTCAGGAACAGCAGACGACTGGCAACATCACTCATGTTTTCTCCATGACCCCCAAACCACCACTCAGCCACCGCGCCTTAAATCCCCGCTGAGCAAGAAGGAATGCAGCGGCGGAACTACGCCGCCCGCTCTGACAATAAACGATGTACTCACGATTTCTATCGAGTAACCCGAAAGCCTCACGAATTTCATTCAGCGGCAGATTGATCGCTCCCACCAAACCATCCTGCGCAAACTCGGCGGGATAGCGCACATCGAGCCACTGCGCCTTGCCACTGGCAACCAGTGCATCGGCGCCGGCGCGATCCACCGAATGCAACAAGGGCGCTTGCAGCAGATCAACGAAATCCGGCTTGGCCAGCCGCAACAGGATTACATCCGTCCTCGCCACCACGGAGGCATTACGTGACGATTCGGAAACCAGCGCTTCCTCACCAAACGCATCGCCAGCCTTCAATTGCGCGATACGCATGGTCGCCCCCCCAACCTGCTTGCTCACCTCGCAACGGCCACTCTCGATCAGGTAATAGAAATCACCGGCCTCGCCTTCACGAATGACCGTCTGCCCCCGCTTCACCCTGACCCGTTCAAAACGCTGTAACAATTCGTGGATATGGGCTGGAGGCAGCAATGCGAGGCCAGACGAGACAAGCGACCGGGCACTGAGCGCAGCCGCTGCCTCACCCCATCGTGCCTTTTCCTGCCCTTCGCTCCCTTTGTCCGCCGCCGCTGACAACTCATCCCAAGTCATCATGATGTCGAGCAGATCGAAGTCCAACCGCAGAAGAACGATTTCGGTCACCGCCTTGCTGCTCACCGGAGGTACGGTCTTGTAGCCGATTGGCCAATTGGCAATATCACAGCCGCCAACCAGAAGGCGAACACTGCCATCGCTCAGAACAATCTTCAACTCGCCGGAAAGAAGATAGACAAACTGTGCAGCGCTTTCCCTCCCCGGCAACGGCGCCGAGCCCATCGGATAGACCTCGGCCTGACACAACCCCGCCAGCTCCTTCAGGCGCAAAGGCGAGAGGCCGCGAATCGGCTCAAGGCGGGAAAGATGATCGATGGAGAGTTGCATCTAAAACTCGAAAATCTGGTTGTTTTGCAACATGCATGGCCTGAAATCACCAAGACAATGGTCAACCTCATCCATGGTCAGTTCAATCTGGCCAGGCTTCAGATGTGTAATGTAGATGTCGCAATCTCTTTCCAGTTTTTGCAACTCGCTGGCCAGCATGTCCGGACAGAGATGTTTTGAGACTACTGCAAGGCGTTCCTCCCGGTTGGAAAACGCACATTCGATGATCAGATAACGCAGGTTGTCGATGCGATTCACTGCTCGCCAAAAGGCATCGCAACTCCCCGTATCTCCGGAAAACACCAGGCTGGCCTTGCCTGAGTCAACCCGGTAGCCGACCGCAGGTACCGTATGCACGACAGGCAATGCAGTAAATGCCCGCCCATCGAGAACGACGGTTTCCCCCGGCTCGATCATCTGATACCGGATCAGGGGCCTGTCGAGGTCAGGCAATTCCGCAAAGTCCGGCCAGATCGCCCAGTTGAAAATATGGTTGCGCAATATGGTCAAGACCGCTTCGCTGCCGTAAATCACCAGCGGCTTGCTGCGGCGGTCGGCAACCGTGTCGATCATCAGCGGCAAGGACGCAATGTGGTCAAGATGCGTATGTGTAAGAAAGACATGGTCGATCACCGCCAATTCGGCAATCGACAGGTCGGCGACGCCAGTCCCCGCATCAATCAGGATGTCATGGTCAACAAGCAGAGACGTCGTCCGCAGATGCCTGCCACCGATACCACCACTACAACCGAGAACGCGTAATTTCATGGTTACTTTGTCTGATAAATGGTAACGCCGTCCCACTCCGCGCCTGGAGGAGCCTTGCGGAGCTGTGCAATGCGCTCCGTATAGAGAGTGTAAAGACGATTATGCGGCGCCTGCCGCTGAAGATTGTAGAGCTGGAGTTCTGCCTGATCCCACTCCCGAGCCCGGTAAAGCCGCAAGGCGTGCTGCCACTGTTTCAATTCTTCCAGGGTAGCCTCGGACAATTCGCTCGTCACCCCTAGCGGTTCATAAATAGCCACCGGCTTATCCTTGCCCTTGACCCGAACCCGATCCAGTTCACGGAAAGTCACATCGGGCAACGCAACACGGGTCGTTTCACCGACAGCGATGCCGACCCCGTATTCCTTGGTAATCCCTTCGAGACGCGAAGCAAGATTCACCGCATCCCCCATGACCGTATACGCCTTGCGAACACGCGACCCCATGTCGCCCACCGTCATCAATCCGGTATTGACACCAACGCCGATCCTCAGTTCCGGCCAGCCACGCGCCCGAAACCGATCGGCCAGCCCAGCCAGCGCTCGCTGCATGGCCAACGCAGTCAATACTGCATGACGCGCATGCTCGGGATCACTGATCGGCGCCCCCCAGAAGGCCATGATGGCGTCACCAATGTATTTATCCAGCGTTCCGCGCCGCTCACGAATCACGTCAGTCATTGCCCCGAGATATTCGTTCATCAGGCGGGTCAACTCCCGAGGATCCATCCCTTCCGACAGGGAAGTGAAATTCCGGATATCTGCGAAAAGCACGGTCAGCTCTTCGTTACGCCCTTCCATACTGTAGCTTTCCGGATTTCTGGCCATTTCATCGACCAATTCCGGCGGGACGTACTGACCGAAAAGCTCGGCAAACTGTCGCTTGGTGCGCGACTCGACGAAATACCCCCAGGACATGTTGAGCGCATAGAGCAAAAGTATGAGGAGCACACTCGATGCCAGAGGCAAAACCAGATTCGCGGAAGACCAGAACCAGATGCTGACTCCCAACGTAAGGCCCATGGTGGCCAAGGTCAGCAGGGTTGCACGTAACGGCGAAAGCAGTGGGAGAAGACTGACCAGCATCCCGCCAAACAGGAGTATCTGGAGCACCTCGATGGCCAGCACATACGCCGGTTTTTCCTTGACCGTTCCTGAGAGCATGCCGGCAATCAGATTGGCATGGACTTCAACCCCGGGGTAAGCGGCCCCCACCGGAGTGGAACGCAAGTCCATCAAACCCGGCGCTGTCGTTCCGACAAGCACGATCCTGCCCTTGAGCAGATCGGGAGAAATTTGGCCTTTTATCACGTCGACCGCGGAAACATAGGGGAAACTGTGCTCGCGGCCCCGATAGGGAATCAGCGCCGCCACGTTCTCATCTACCGGAATCCTGAGTTCCCCGCGCTCACTGCTCACCTCCAGCCATTCAACCAGTGACTCACCCTGGGGAATACCCGCCTTCAGCGATGCATTGCCCAAGGCCATACGCAGCACGGCAACAGACAACGCCTCGTAGTAACGACCATCGAATTTCACAACCAGAGGTACACGTCGCGAACTGCCATCGAAGTCAACCAGAGGGTTGAAATGCCCGCCGCTGGCGGCCGCCTGCTGAAGCTCAGGCAAATTTGCCCCGTAGCCAGCCCAGGAAACAAAAGGAATCGGTGACTCACCAAAAGCACCTGACGGAAAGACGGGGGTCGGCAAGGCTCCGGTCTGTTGCGCGCGTTCGACACCGGAAAAGTAATAACCCAGAACCACCGGGCGTCCGCGCAAAGTATCGGCGAAGCGCCTGTCGTAGTCCAGGCTCTTTCTCAGTTCGCCCAGCGCACTCTGGTAACCGGCCTCCGACTTCATCTGCCGGCGACCCAACTCTTCAAGGACCTTCAGCCCGGAGCTCTCGTCCGGCTCGGCAAACACTACGTCGAATCCGACGACAGCCACCTTGTAGTCGTCGACCAGCTTTTTCACCAGTTCGGCCATGACGTTGCGCCCCCACGGCCAACGCCCGATTTCTCCAAGGCTTTTTTCGTCAATATCAACGATGATCACGCTGTTATCCAGCGTGTCAGGCATCGTCAGGCGCAGGCGGACGTCGTAGAGATAAGCGTCGAACGCCGAAACGAAAGGAATCTGCCAAAAACGGCCGGCATGGCCGAATAGCAGCAATACACAGAGCGCGCCGAGCAGAAAGCGGACACGATGCTTTTTCACGACGCGTTAGTAATGTAGGCGCTCAGGTCTTGAGGAAGAATTCCATTTTGATGCCGGCTATCTCGATCACGTCGTGATCGGCCAGCGGATGGGCCTGAGCATCGAGCGTCTCGCCATTTACAACTGGGAAATACTGCCCCTCGACGTGGGTAATGAAATAGCCATGGGGGCGACGAGCAATCACGGCCACCTGCAACCCGGGCTTGCCCAACGTGGTCAACGTTTTGGTGAGCTCCAGCTCCTTGCCAGCATTGGCGCCATTCAACAACTGTATGGCAGCGGGCGCCGGGCCAGTTGGTGGAGGAGCGGGCGGCGGCGTGACCGCTGGACGCGAAGGGGTTTCTTTCGGAGACAACTGCATTTCCGGAGGCAGCTTGGCAGCACCCGGACGCAATACGGTGGTTTTTTCAAAATCGGAGGCTACGGCCCCGGACTGCAACTCGCTCATGTATTTGAGCTTGTACTTACCCAACTCGATGACGTCGTTATTACGCAAAAAGTGTTTCTTGATCGCCTGACCATTGACCAGCGTTCCGTTCGTGCTGTTCAGATCTTCAAGGAACGAGTCATTGAGGATAGTGACGACGACCGCATGCTCGCCGGAAATCGCAAGATTATCGATCTGGATGTCATTATGCGGCTTGCGCCCGATGGTCAGACGCTCCTTGCTCAACGGAATTTCCTTGAGCACCAGTCCATCCATCGAAAGGATCAGTTTTGCCATCTTGCCTTCCCCGTTTTACTTGAAGCGGGCGAGCAGCGAATGCCACCAGCCCCGATGCATGGCGAAATCACCACGCACCTTGATCAAAATTACCGACACATTATCCCGTCCGCCATTGTCGTTGGCCATCTCGATCAACTGATCGGCTGCCAGCGGCAAATTTCTGCCCAGCGTCTTCAACGTCAGGGCGATCTCCTCGTCCTCGACCATGTCATTCAGGCCATCGGAACAGAGTACGAGAATATCGCCAACCCGCACATCATAATCGTGAATCTCGGTCTGCACGTCGGCTTCTACACCCAAAGCGCGGGTCACCAGATTCTTGTTCTGCGAATAGCGAGCCTCTTCGGGCGTAATCATGCCACTATCAAGCTGTTCCTGTAAGAGGGAATGATCCTTGGTAAGCTGCTCGAAATCGTCTCCGCGCAGCCTGTACAAGCGCGAATCCCCGACATGGCCGACACTCACACGGTTGTCGTAAAACCACGCGAGGACCAGCGTGGTACCCATCCCGTTGTATTGAGGCTGACTCAGCGAAGCGTTGTAGATCGCTGCATTTGCCATCGAAACCTCAGCGGCAATGTGCAGTTCGGCAAAAGCCGGATTTCCGTAACCCGGGCCGCCGGGAGCCTGTGCCGGGATGAACGATGAAAAATTGGTGGATAACAAGGTTGTTGCCATGCCGCTGGCTACTTCGCCTGCGTTATATCCGCCCATGCCATCAGCAAGGATGGCAATTCCCAGCCCGGCCTCGGCAAACACCGCATCCTCGTTATGCGAGCGAACCCGACCCGGATCGGTACGGACCGCCATTTCCAGTGCTTCGGCTAGATTCATTGGGGCATTTCCTCAAGGCAGGCACGCAGGTCCCTGGCCATCTCGGCACCCCGCTGATAACGGCTGGCAAGATCCTTGTTCATGGCCTTGTTGATGACATCTGCCACCATCGGTGGCAAAGCTGGGTTGATCGTCAGAATGTCCGGCTGGGCTTCATTGGTAATCTTGAACATCAACTGTGCAAGTGATTCCCCGTTGAAGGGCAACTGTCCGCAACACATCTGGTAGAGGCTGACCCCCAAAGAATAAATGTCGGATCGCCCGTCGATCTTCTTGCCCGCCAGTTGTTCGGGCGACATGAAGGAAGGCGTACCCAGAACCATGCCCGTTTTTGTACGCGACGAGTCGGTAATACGTGCGATGCCAAAATCTGTAACCTTGACCTGATCAGCGTTCGGCTCGTACATGATGTTGGCGGGCTTGATATCACGATGCACGACGTGCTCTGCATGCGCATAATCGAGCGCATCCGCCACCCTGGCGACAATCGACAGGACCGTCGGCAGGGGCAGCAGGTTCCCCGGCTTGCAGTGCGGCACCAGATCGCGTCCCTTGAGAAACTCCATGGCAATATAGGCCAGATCATGCTCTTCACCGGCATCGTACATGGTGACGATATTCGGGTGATTGAGGCGACCAGCCGTCTCTGCTTCACGGAAAAAGCGGAGCTTGACGTCGGCCAGTTCATCCTCGTCAAATTCCTGAGCTAGGGCCATGGTCTTGATGGCAACCACGCGATTGATTTTCGGATCGCGACCCTGATAAACCACCCCCATCGCCCCTTTGCCCAGTTCTTTCTCCAACTGGTAACGCCCGAGCATGGGTTTTTCCACCTGACCTCCGTCGAGAATCAGGGTTCCGGCGTTGGTCTTGCCGCTTGAACCGGCAAGCAAAACGGTCTCCGACAACTGTTTGGCACGTGCAAGGCGTTGCGGCAGATCACGGAAATTGATGTCGTGCTCGGCCATGGTTCGGAATACCGCTTCGGCCTTGTTGAACTGGCGCTTGCGCTCGTAATCCAATGCCAGGTTGTACATGTTTTCCATCAGTCCCTTGTCCATCGGACACTTCCGGAACTTATCGAAAGCCATGTCGAGTTGGCCCTGGCCCTGGAATGCCAAACCAAGCATCCGATTTGACTCGGCGGACTCAAGTTCGGATTTTTCCTTGCCACGTTCGACCAGCAGGAAACGCTTGGTGGTCAGCAGCAGGTGCCCCAGCAACAACAGGCTCAACGCCGCCATCAGTTGCAGCCACATCCCTACTCCGAGCATCAGCCCGAAATGCGTTCCCAAAAGAATGCCACCGAGAAGAAAAGTTGCCAGCGCCCCCATACCTGCACCCAGGCGGGGCAGCCCGAACATCAGATACAGACCGACCAGCAGCATGGCGCCAAAACTGGCCAGCAAGCCCCAAGTCGGCGTCACGAAGAAATGCTCCTGAAGTATGCTCGAAACCGTGTGCGCCAGCGTCAGCACCGGCGCCATCGATGGCGAGAGCGGCGTCACCTGTGGCGAACCGACACCGGCAGCAGTCGCCCCAATCAGGACAATTTTTCCTTCGTACTTGCTGACCGGAATTTTGCCACTCAACACATCGTAGAAAGAATCGACAGGAAAAGCCTGATGCCCCTCGCTCGCACCATAGAAAAAAGTGCTCATCCGCGTCGCCGAATCGGTTGGAATCACCAGGCTACCAAGTTGAACCTCCTCGCCAAGGCGCACACGCACATCGCCCGGCCCGAGATTCAGGCTGCGTGCTGCGAGCATCAGGGAGAACGAAGGGTAATACTGGTCGAAGTAACGTAATACCAGCGGCTCGCTGCGCACCCCACCATCGATATCCGGTGTACTGTTCAGATGACCAACTGCGAGCGCCGTAGTTCCGAGCTGCTCGATCGGCATCTGGACATCGCCCGCTGGCAGAGCAAAGCCGCCGCTTTCAACAACCTGCGACAAGCGATTTTTGGCAACAAAATCCGGCAGTGGTTTGTCCGGACGACCATGAGTTTCGCCCAGTCCGAACAAAACCGGCAGCACGACCGTACCCGCACGTGTGTAACTTTCGGCAAGGCGTCGGTCAGTATTCAGAGCCGTTTCGGCCTCTGCCAGAACAGCCGCGATTTTTTCCGCTTCCGGATAGGCAGTTGCCCCCTCCTCAACCGGTTGGCTGACGATGTCGATGAGACGGGTGATGTAGGCATAGCCCGGATCGATCTGCGCTTCCGAAAAGAAAACCGTATTGCCGATCACCTTGGCTGGCGCCTTTGCCAGCAGATCGGCCATGCGTGCATGAAGTTCCCGAGACCACGGCCAGCGCCCAAGATTGGCAATGCTCTGGTCGTCAATGGCGATCACGGCGATCCGGTCGGAGGGCGTCCGCGACGAAGCCTGAACGCCCATGTCGTATGCTTTTCGCTCCACCCCCTGAATCAGGCTGGAGCCACTCGCCAGCAACATGACCAGCGTCAACACGCCACCAAGGAACCAGTCAGCCTTCCAGAATGCCGTTTTCGCCACTCCCACCCCTTTTTTATTGGTTCAGCTGCTGAAACGATATGAAACAGGCGTATTTTTACGCCCTCCGGGCGCGCCGGTCAAACCTCACTGCATCGGAATCTCTTGCCCGAGACCAGCAGCCTCGGCCGCCGCCAGAACACGCAAGCCAACAGCCAGATCCTGAATGGCCATTCCCTGCGATTCAAACAGGGTGATATCGCCAACCCGCTGGCGCCCTGATTGTTTCCCGATGATCACATCACCCAGTTCAACGAGCTGGCGGCTATGCAGGCGCCCCTTCTCAAGCAACGGCAACAAATCACCCGCCTCAGCCAGTGCCGTCGGCACGGCGTCGACCGCAAGAAGGGAGCAGCGTCTGATGGCTGCTTCAGACAATTCCTGTCGAATCAGGGCATTGGAGCCAGCAGCATTGATATGCATGCCTTCTTCAAGCCAATCCGCATCAAACAACGGCTGTGCAGCGGTCGTGACCGTACCGAGCAAATCGCTGCCACGCACGGTTTCTTCTGCGCTCGCCGCCGCCTCAATGGCAACACCGGTCACCGCGCTCATCCGCTGACAAAACGCCTGCAATTTTTCGGCATTCCGACTGAACACCTTGACGCGTTCAAGCGGCAATGCGGCACAGATTGCCCGCACATGCCCTTCGGCCTGCCAGCCAGCGCCGAACACGCCGGCCACGGTCGCATCGGGACGCGCCAGCCATTTGGCCGCGACCCCGCTGGCGGCACCGGTGCGAATCATGCCGAGGTAATCCGATTCGATCACTGCCCGCAGACGACCGCTGGACGCGTCGAACAAATGCAGCAGGAAACGATTGCCGCTACGGTTCGACGTGTAAGCCTTGTAGCCGATGACGCCTTGCGCGGGCAACGCCCCTTGCAGGATATGCAGCGCGGTCTGCGGCAAGCGACTGCGCTGGCGCGGGATATCAACGGCCTGCCCGAGCGCCAGGTCGCGATGCGCCGACTCGACCGCTTCCATCGCCATTTCCACGGTCAACACGATTTTTACGTCATTTTCGCCAAGAAACAGTGCCATGCCTCAAACCCTCAAACGATGGTGACATCCTGGCGAGCGAGCATCCGCTGCTCAAGCCAGCGACCGACGAGAACGACCAGTACCGCACCGAGGGCACCGGCCATTTTCCCCGACCACGCCGGTAGCGGCGGCAGCAAAGCGAGCAGGCCCGGGTCGGACAGGATCATCTGCCCGGCAACGTAACCCAGCAAACCGGCACCGAACAACACGATGGACGGATAACGCTCCATCCAGTGAAGGATGAGCTGACTCGACCAGACGATCAGGGGAATGCTCACAGCCAAACCAAAAAGCAAAAGCGCCAGACTGCCATGCGCCGCACCGGCAACGGCGATCACGTTATCGAGACTCATCACGAAATCGGCCACGATGATGGTCTTGACGGCCCCCCAGAGGTTTCCGGAAGCCTTGATATCGTGGCCATCCTCTTCTTCGGGCAGCATCAGCTTGACGGCAATCCAGATCAGGAGGAAGCCTCCAATCAGCTTGAGCCAGGGCAGATTCATGACCAGCGCGGCAAACACGGTCAGCAACACGCGCAAACCAACAGCCCCGGCCACCCCCCAGAAAATACCCTTCCGCCGCTGCTCGGGCGAAAGGTTGCGGCAGGCCATGGCAATCACCACGGCATTGTCGCCGGAGAGCACGATGTCGATCAGGATGATCTGGCCAACAGCAACCCAGAAGATGGTAGAGGTAAGGTCGAATTCCATAATGTACGGACGAAAAAAAGGCGGACACACGGCCCGCCTTTCAGGTTGAGCTAACCTGTATTTTACAGCATGGCCTTGAGCAGTTTGGCCATTTCGGACGGGTTGCGCGTCACCTTGAAGCCGCACTCTTCCATGATGGCGAGCTTGGCATCGGCGGTATCGGCACCGCCGGAAATCAAGGCACCGGCGTGACCCATGCGCTTGCCGGCCGGCGCGGTGACACCAGCGATGAAGCCAACGATCGGCTTCTTCATGTTGGCCTTGCACCACTGGGCAGCTTCGGCTTCGTCCGGACCACCGATTTCACCGATCATGATGACGGCGTCGGTATCCGGATCGTCGTTGAACATCTTCATGACGTCGATGTGCTTCAGACCGTTGATCGGGTCACCACCGATACCGACGGCAGACGACTGGCCGAGACCGATTTCGGTCAGCTGGCCAACGGCTTCGTAGGTCAGCGTGCCGGAGCGGGAAACCACGCCGATGCGACCCTTGCGGTGGATGTGACCCGGCATGATGCCGATCTTCACTTCGTCCGGGGTGATCAGGCCG
>CAZOWA010000051.1:0-20201 GCA_964583695.1 uncultured Dechloromonas sp. | reverse complement strand
TGTCGCGGACGGGGATGCCTTCGGTGATGCAGATGGCCAGATCGAGGTCGGCTTCGACGGCTTCCCAGATGGCTGCAGCGGCACCGGCGGGCGGCACGTAGATGACGGACACGGTGGCGCCGGTTTCAGCAGCAGCTTCCTTGACCGAAGCGTAGATGGGGATGTTGAAGATCGACTCGCCGGCCTTCTTCGGGTTCACGCCGGCAACGAAACATTCCTTGCCGTTTGCATACTCCTGGCACTTTTCCGTGTGGAACTGACCGGTCTTGCCGGTGATGCCCTGGGTGATGATCTTGGTGTTCTTGTTGATCAGGATAGACATTCGCTAGCTCCTTACTTGACCGCGGCAACGATCTGGGTGGCGGCCTCGGCCATGGAATCGGCAGAGATGATGGGCAGGCCGGAATCCTTGAGGATCTTCTTGCCCAGGTCTTCGTTGGTGCCCTTCATGCGGACGACCAGCGGTACCGACAGATTGACTTCCTTGGCGGCGGCAACAACGCCGGTCGCGATGGTGTCGCACTTCATGATGCCGCCGAAGATGTTGACCAGGATGCCCTTGACCTTGGTGTTCTTGAGCATGATCTTGAAGGCTTCGGTGACCTTCTCGGTCGTGGCGCCGCCACCGACGTCGAGGAAGTTGGCCGGCTCGGCGCCGAACAGCTTGATGGTGTCCATCGTGGCCATGGCCAGACCGGCACCGTTCACCAGGCAGCCGATGTTGCCGTCGAGGGAGATGTAGGCCAGATCGAACTTGGAGGCTTCGACTTCGTCAGCGTCTTCTTCGTCCAGGTCGCGCATGGCGACGATTTCTTCCTGACGGTACAGGGCGTTGGAGTCGAAGTTGAACTTGGCGTCGAGCGCCTTGACGGTGCCGTCAGCTTCGTGGATCAGCGGGTTGATTTCAGCCAGCGAAGCGTCGGTTTCCATGTAGCAGGTGTAGAGCTTCTTGAGCGTATCGACACATTGCGGGATGGAGGCCTCGTTCATACCCATACCCTTGGCCAGGGTCAGGGCCTGCTCGTCGGTCATGCCAACCAGCGGGTTGATGAAAACCTTGACGATCTTTTCCGGGGTCTTGTGGGCGACTTCCTCGATGTCCATGCCGCCTTCGTAGGAGGCCATCATGGCCACCGATTGCGTAGCGCGGTCGGTCAGCGCGGCAACGTAGTATTCGTGCTGGATGTCAGCGCCTTCTTCGATCAGCAGGTGACGAACCTTCTGGCCTTCCGGGCCGGTCTGGTGCGTGACCAGTTGCATGCCGAGAATCTGGCTGGCGTACTCGCGCACTTTTTCCAGCGAGGTCGCAACCTTGACACCACCGCCCTTGCCACGGCCGCCGGCGTGAATCTGGGCCTTGACCACCCAGACCTTGCCGCCCAGGGTTTCAGCTGCCTTGACTGCGTCATCGACGGTCGTGCAGTGAATCCCGCGCGGAACCGTAACGCCGAATTTCTTCAGGATTTGTTTGCCCTGATATTCGTGAATTTTCATGCGCTTTCCTTGCGTATAGTTGAGTTACAAGCAATGAACGGTAGCCAAAGAATCCCCGGGCTCCGCCCCGTTTTACCTTCTTGGGCCAAAAATTCTACCACAGACCCCGGTGGTTTATTACGGGCCAAAATTCATAATTACAGCTTTGATTCAGCCGCTTGCCAGAGCCGATACAAAGGAAGCGAAAGACAGCTTGACGCAGCAATGACGAATTGCCAAAAACGGGCGTTTTTTCGCGTTGACCGCAGCATTCATGCAGTCGCAAGACGTCACGCAGTGTCGCCGGATACGGCCGTTGGCGAGCCTGCTATGATTCCGCCTTCATCTCGCAACACGGAATATCGTCATGGACAAAGGCATTTCGCGTGCCCTCATCATCCTCGGGCTGCTGCTCGCCGTCGGCATGTCGTCTGCAGCACTCATCATGGGCCTGCAGGTTCGCCACATCGGCAGCGGCAAGCAGAGCATATCGGTCAAAGGGCTGGCGGAAAAGCCGGTGAAAGCAGACCGTGCCGAGTGGAATCTTCGCCTTGAAGTAACCGGGAAGACCTTCCCCGAGGCACTCAAAACATTGAGAACGACCCGACCTGCACTCGAAGCCTTCCTCAAGACACAAGGTTTTGCTCCCGAAGAAATCGTCGCCGACTGCGAAAATGTCATGCCCAACATGGTTCAGGAAGAAACGCCGGCGGGGCAGATTCGCAGCGTACAGCGCGGCTTTGCCGCCAGCCAGGCGCTGACTGTCAAGAGCACGGCGCTGGACAAGGTCAAAACCGCTGCCGCCGCCATCCCCGACCTGCTCGCCGACGGCCTGCCGGTAAATGCGGACGATCCCAACTACCTGGTTTCGCAGCTTGAGGAAGTGAAGATGTCACTGATTGCCGATGCCACAAAGAACGCTCAACTCCGTGCCAACGAATTCGCGCGTAACGGCGGCGTCACCATCGGCGCGATGCGCTCGGCGTCACAGGGTGCGTTCTACATCCTCGCGCCAGGCGCCTCAATCGACAGTGCAGAGTACGGCGGCGCCTACGACAAGCGCACCATCGACAAAACCGCACGCGTGGTCGTCACCATCGAATACAACATCGAGCACTGATCCGGACGACTTTCGTCCATCTTGATCTGGCTCAAGGGCCATTGCCAGTCCCGGAACGACAATTCCAAGGCTCAGGGAGGAATAATGAATCACGGCTTACACACCATCGAAAACGCCAGCCGCGACGAGATCGTCGCATTGCAGACTGAACGTCTCAAATGGACGCTGGCCCACGTTTACAAGAACGTACCGCACTACAAGGCAAAATTCGACGCCGCCGGCGTACACCCGGACGACTTCAAGTCACTGGCTGATCTGGCGAAATTTCCCTTCACCACCAAGCAGGATCTGCGCGACAACTACCCCTACGGTATGTTTGCCGTACCGCGCGAGGAAGTCGTGCGCATCCACGCCTCCAGCGGCACGACCGGCAAGCCGACCGTGGTGGGTTACACCCAAAAGGACATCGACACCTGGGCCGACCTGATCGCCCGTTCGATTTACGCCTCTGGCGGGCGCAAGGGCGACATCGTGCACATCGCCTACGGTTACGGCTTATTCACCGGCGGTCTGGGCGCCCATTACGGCGCTGAACGCCTCGGCTGTACGGTCATTCCGATGTCCGGCGGGCAAACCGAGAAGCAGGTCCAGCTCATCTGCGACTTCAAACCGAACATCATCATGGTCACGCCGTCCTACATGCTCAACATTGCCGACGAATTCCGGCGCCAGGGCATCGACCCGAAAAGCACGGCACTGCGCATCGGCCTGCACGGCGCCGAACCATGGACCGACGCCATGCGCGGCGAAATCGAATCGGTCTTCGGGATCGACGCCATCGACCTCTACGGGCTTTCGGAAGTGATCGGCCCGGGCGTCGCCAGCGAGTGCGCCGAGAGCAAGGACGGCCCGGTCATCTGGGAAGACCATTTCTATCCGGAAATCATCGATCCGAACACCGGCGAAGTCCTCCCCGAGGGCAGCCAGGGCGAACTCGTCTTCACCTCGCT
The DNA here is from genome assembly GCA_964583695.1 of uncultured Dechloromonas sp. Taxonomy (GTDB): domain Bacteria; phylum Pseudomonadota; class Gammaproteobacteria; order Burkholderiales; family Rhodocyclaceae; genus Azonexus. The sequence goes on along the minus strand of CAZOWA010000051.1, from coordinate 16,658 downwards.
GACCAAGGAGGCCATGCCGGTTATCCGCTATCGCACCCGCGACCTGACCAGCCTGCTGCCGCCCACCTCGCGCTCGATGCGCCGGATCGGCAAGATCACCGGCCGCTCCGACGACATGCTGATCATCCGCGGCGTCAATGTCTTCCCGTCGCAAATCGAGGAACTCATCCTGCGCCAGCCCAAGCTGTCCCCGCATTACGTGCTGGAAGTCAGCCGCGACGGGCACCTCGATTCGATCAAGGTCAATATCGAGATGAAGCAGGAATTCGAGTTCGCCAGCAGTGCCGAGAAGGAATTCGTGGCGCACGACCTGCAACACCACATCAAGTCCTACATCGGTATTTCGGCCCGCATCGAGGTCGTCGAAATCGGCGGCATCGAGCGCTCCATCGGCAAGGCCAGGCGCGTCATCGACAAACGTCCGAAATAAGCAGCAGCCCCGGCAACCGCCGCCGGGGCACCTGCTTAAACAATCCGGGCGCGCAACGTACCAACACCGTCCACACCCGCCTCCAGAACATCACCCGGCGACAGTGGCCCGACACCCGCCGGCGTACCCGTGTAAATCAGGTCACCCGCCTCCAGACGAACCAGCGTCGATAGTTCTGCAATGATGTCCGCCACATTCCAGGACATCTGTGACAACTTTCCATCCTGTCGCAACTCGCCATTGACCTTGAGCCAGATACGCGCCGAATCCAGCCCGACACAAGCAGCAGCCGGCGTAATCGCCCCGGCCACAGCCGACTGATCGAAGCCTTTGCCCATATCCCAGGGGTGTCCCTTCTCCTTGGCCAACGCCTGAATGTCACGGCGCGTCAGATCGAGGCCGACGGCGTAACCGAAAATAAGGCCGTTTTTCCGGTCGACCGCAACATTCTCGCCGCCAGCACCCACAGCGACCACCAGTTCGACCTCGTGGTGAAGGTTTCGGGTTTTCGGCGGATAAGCCACCAGGACCTCATCCTCCCCTCCCACCAGTGCATCTCCCGGCTTCGTGAAAAAGAAGGGCGGCTCACGCCCCTCGGCCTGAGCCAGCGCGCCCATTTCGCGGGCATGTTCGGCATAATTGCGTCCCACACAAAAAATGCGGCGAACCGGAAAGCGCGCCTCCTGTCCGACAATGGGCAAGGACGCAACGGGATGGGGCGGAAAGGCATAATGCATGGGGAAGATCTCTAGAAAAGAACCGAATAGGCAAAGTGTGCAACATTTTCGGCCTGAAGCACACTGACCGATGGTAATGTTTCGCCCTGAAAAATGACAAACAGGAATACTTCTCCAGCCCAAACACCCTGCCAGAAGCTACCGCTCGGTATCCTGGCATGGCTGTTCAGCGTCTCCGCCAGCGCAGCCGGCCTGGGCGAGATCACGCTGCATTCGGCCATCGGCCAGCCGCTGCGCGCGACGATCAAGGTTTCTCTGGGCGACAACGAAGAAATCGAGCGAGCCTGTTTCGTCGTCGCCCCTCCTGGCGACCCGGAGCTTCCCGCTCTTTCCCCGGCGCAGGTCGCATTGAAATACGACAGTGAGCGGTTGCTACTCACGCTAAGCAGCACCGCCCCGATCAACGACCCCATTGTCGCGCTGAGCATCAACATGGGCTGCGGTCAGTCATTACGCAGGGACTACACTCTGATGCCCGATCCTCCACCCAGTCGGTCGGGAAACGGCAATTTTTCCACGCCCATCGTGCAAACCAGCGAAACAGACGCAAAGCCAGCCAAAGCCCGGCGAAAAAGACAGGGCAGCGGAAACAGCAACGTACCTCAAGGTGGCACCAGAAACCCGATTGCCGCACTCGAGGTCCGCGGGCACGACCGGGTTCGACTGGGGCCAGAGCCCTCGGAACTGGCCCAGGGAGAACTGGCCATTGCTCCGCGCAGCGAACTGGGCGAAATGGAAGATCGCCTGCTCAAACTTGAAACCACTCTGACTTCTCTCAATCGTGAAGTCGACGCGCTGGGCGCCGCGCTTTCGATCACCGCCGAGCAAACCGCGCTCAGCAACAAACTGCGCGCCGCACAGGCCAGTCAGGATGGTTTCACCCCGTCTTCAGACAACGACGGCGCAAGCGGAAAAAATCTGGCCAACTGGCTGGAACTGCTGCTCAGCGCCCTGATCGGCGGCACCATCACCAGCAGCATCGCTCTCTGGCTGAGCCGGCGACAATCGCGCCTGGCGCAAATCTAGAACTCAAACCGGATTGTCGATATCCGCAAACGTGCATTCCAGACCGAATTTTTCAGCCAGATGCCCAGCGAGCGCCTGAACACCGTAGCGCTCCGTGGCATGGTGACCTGCTGCCAAGTACGCCACACCGCTTTCGCGTGCGAGGTGCACGGTCTGCTCGGAAATTTCGCCGGACAAATAGGCATCAACCCCCTGTGCTATGGCCTGCTCGAAATACCCCTGCGCCCCGCCGGTGCACCAGGCGATGCGACGAATCGGGCGATTCTCCTCACCAATCACTAATGGCTGCCTGCCCAGAGCAATTGCGACATGTTGCCCCAATGAAGCAAGGTCGCGCGGCTCGCCCAACGCTCCTGTCCAGGCCATGTCCTGATCGCCGAAGCGCCCATCAGGAGCCCAGCCCAGCCGCATCGCCAACTGCGCGTTGTTACCGAACTCCGGATGAGCGTCGAGCGGCAGGTGATAGCCGATCAGACTGATGTCGTGGCTGATGAGTGTTCCCAGCCGCCTGCGGCGCATGCCGGTGATGCGACCGTCCTCGCCTTTCCAGAAATAGCCGTGATGAACCAGCAGCGCATCGGCGCCTTGCTCGACCGCAAGATCGAGCAGCGCCTGACTCGCTGTCACGCCGGCCACCACCCGGCGAATCTCGCCGCGTCCTTCCACTTGCAGTCCGTTTGGGCAATAATCCCGGAACCTTGCGGGCTCCAGCAGCCCATCCAGATAGCTCACCAATTCGTCGCGTTTCATCAATACGGTCTCTTATGCACAGGTTGTGGCTGATTTTTGCACAAACGGTCACCGTTGCGGTGGCCATTCTTTTTGTGGTCACCACACTCAAACCCGAGTGGGTTGCCCAGCGCCCTGCCGTCGTCGCGCTTCAGGAAAATGGCACATCTGGCGATGAGACCCGGAACGAGCCCGGCTCCTATCGTGAAGCGGCACGCACCGCCCTGCCATCCGTCGTTCACATTTACACGACACAGGAAGTCAAACAGCAACGCCACCCCCTGTTCGACGATCCGATATTTCGGCATTTTTTCGGCGATCGTCCGGAGGGCCAGCCCAAACAAAACTCCGGCCTTGGCTCCGGTGTCATCGTCAGCCCGAATGGCTACATCCTGACCAACTTTCACGTCATCGAGGCTGCTGACGAAATTCAGGTTTCCCTCAATGACGGCAAAACCTATAAGGCCCGCGTCATTGGCAGCGACCCGGAATCCGACCTGGCGGTTCTCCAGATCAAGGCCGATAAACTGCCCACCATAACATTCGCCCAAAGCGAAGGGTTGCGCGTTGGCGATGTCGTACTGGCCATCGGCAATCCATTCGGTGTCGGCCAGACGATGACCATGGGCATCGTTTCTGCACTTGGCCGCTCGCATCTCGGCATCAACACCTTCGAAAACTTCATCCAGACGGACGCCGCCATCAACCCCGGCAACTCGGGTGGCGCACTGGTCGACGTGCGCGGTCATTTAGTCGGCATCAACACCGCGATTTATTCACGCACCGGAGGGAACCACGGCATCGGCTTCGCCATTCCGGTCTCCAGCGCGCGCAATATCATGGAGCAAATCATTCAGAACGGCGCCGTCACTCGTGGCTGGATCGGGGTCGAAGCACAGGAAATCACGGCCGAACTGGCTGATTCCTTTGGCCTGCCCGATACCGATGGCGCACTGATCGCTGGCGTCGTACGGGGCAGCCCCGCTGATCGCGCCGGCATTCGTCCCGGCGATGTCTTGCTGAGCGTCACCAGCAAACCAGTCAAGGATCCGCAGGTCATGCTGGATCTGATTGCAGCCCTGAAGCCGGACGAGAAGGCCCCCTTCCGCTTGCGGCGTGACCAGAACATCATCGAGGTTCAGGTCAGGATCGGCAAACGCCCCGCCATCCGCCCGGAAAAGGAATAGGCAATGTGCCAACTGCTCGGCATGAACTGTAACGTGCCGACCGACATCTGTTTTTCGTTCACCGGATTCCAGGCACGGGGTGGCAGCACCGACGTTCATTCCGATGGCTGGGGGATTGCCTTCTTTGAGGGAAAGGGCACGAGGCTGTTCCTTGATCCCAAACCTTCCTGCACCTCACCGGTTGCCGAACTGGTACGCCATTACCCGATTCACTCCAAGAACGTCATCGCCCATATCCGCAAGGCAACCCAGGGTGCCATCGGTCTGGAGAACACTCATCCTTTCATGCGTGAGCTGTGGGGGCGATACTGGATATTTGCCCACAACGGCAACCTGTTCGACTTCAACCCGGTGCTCGATGGCAGTTTTCTGCCTGTCGGGCTGACCGACAGCGAGCGTGCCTTCTGCTGGCTGCTTCAGGAATTGCGGCGGCGCTTTGGCAGCGCGCCGCCTGCCCCCGTCGCGCTCTTTGATGCGATTCACACACTGACGCTTGAAGTTGCCCGCTACGGCGAGTTCAATTTTCTGCTATCCAACGGCGACAACCTCTTCGCCCATGCTTCGACCCGCCTGAGTTTCGTCATCAGACAGGCGCCATTCACTCAGGCGCACCTGAACGATCAGGATGTAACAGTGGATTTCAGCAATCTGACGACCCCCGAAGACCGGGTTGCCATCATTGCGACACTCCCCCTTACAGACAACGAGGAATGGCAGCCAATGCCTGCTGGAAGCCTATGGTGGTTCGAGGAAGGATCCCCGGCACTGTCGCAGCCCACCATACCGGGGCCAATCAGACCTGCAAACGGATCAGTGACCGGATAGTTTCCGGAACTCTTCTTCTGCCGCATCCATTTCAGCTTCCAGTGCCAGCGAATTTTCGCTATCAACCGTAGCTGGCTGGATACTCTGAGGTACTAAAACTTCTTCGGGCTCTTCGGGAACTGGCTGCGATACGAAACGGGCCGCCAGAATACCGATTTCGTAGAGCAGGCACATCGGAATCGCCAGAGCCAGTTGGGAGACGACATCGGGCGGCGTCACAACGGCTGCCACGACGAAAGCGCCAACAATGAAATAAGAGCGCCACTCCTTGAGTTTCTCGACCGACACCACCTTGAGCTTGACGAGAACCACCAGCGCAACCGGCACCTCGAAGGCGATGCCGAAAGCGAGGAACATCGTCATTACGAAGGACAGGTAGGCCTCGATATCCGGTGCCGGCGTAATACTTTTCGGCGCAAAACTGTTGATGAAGCCAAACACCTGTCCAAACACGAAGAAATAACAAAAGGCCATTCCCATTAGAAACAGCAGGGAACTCGACACAATCAACGGAATTCCCAAACGCTTTTCGTGGGTGTACAGGCCGGGGGCAATGAAGGCCCAAGCCTGATAGAGAACAAAGGGCAGGGAGATCACGAAAGCGACCATGGCGGTCACCTTGAGCGGCACCATGAAGGGCGTGATGACCCCGATGGCGACCATCTTCGTGCCCTCGGGCAAGGCATGGGTTAACGGCGCTGCAAGAAAATCGTAAATCGCGCCAGGACCAGGATAAAGACACAAGCCGCCGAGCACCACCGCAATGGCGATCAGGCTACGCAAAAGACGATCACGCAACTCCACCAAGTGGGAAACAAAAGATTCTTCCGGTGCTGAACCGGCCTGCGTATCGCTCATGCCATCGGCTGCTTGTTAGGGAATTCGGGGCCTACGAGGGGCGGAGCGGCCTGAGTGCCAGCTTCCAGTTCGGTTACCACAGCCTGAACCGGTTCGGCAATCGTGCTGCGAGCCACGTCGAATTCCTGACGGACGGAATTTTCCATTTCACGTGCGGAATCGACAACCTGTGACTGAAGTCTTTTCAACTCGTCGAGTTGCATCTCGCGATTGATATCGGATTTGACATCGTTGACGTAACGCTGCGCTCGCCCAAGCAGCAGCCCCACCGTACGGGCAACCTTGGGCAAACGTTCCGGCCCGATAACGAGCAAGGCGACGATTCCGATAACGACAAGCTCGGAAAAACCGATATCAAACATTCGAATACACCTCGACGAAGGCGGACAAAACACCGCCAGTCATGTTCAGGACTTGGTCTTTTCCTGAACCTCGACGTCAATGGTCTGGCCACTGACCTGCGCCGGCTGGGTGTCGGCCGATTTGGCGTCGGTACTGCTGGCTTCCTTCATGCCATCCTTGAAGCCTTTGACGGCACCGCCAAGATCCTGACCCACGTTACGAAGTTTCTTGGTACCAAAAATCAGCATCACAATGACCAAGACGATCAACCAATGCCAAATGGAAAAGCTGCCCATGTTTGTCTCCTAGAGGCGTTTCAGCATGGGGCCGACCGGGTCCGGTCCACCCACGATATGCATGTGCAGGTGAGGCACTTCCTGCTGACCGATCTCACCCGTATTGATGATGACACGGAAGCCGTTCGGGCTCCCCTGTACCGTTGCTATTTCATTGGCCTTGGCCAACATTTTACCGAGTACGGCAGCATCCTCAGCCCCAACCGTCGCCAGCGAGGTGATGTGTTTTTTCGGAATCACCAGCACATGGACCGGACGTTGCGGATGGATATCCTTGAACGCGAGAATGTCGTCGTCTTCGAAGACCTTCTGGGCGGGAATCCTGCCCTCGACAATCTTGCAGAAAAGGCAGTCGCTCACTTGTTACCCCGCGCCGCCTTTTCATCGATCCCGGAAATCCCCTCGCGCCGGCGCATTTCCTGGGAAACGTCCTCGATGCTCAGACCGTAGAAGGCGAGCAGAACCAGCACGTGGTAAATGACATCCGTCGATTCCCAAACGATATTGAGCCGCTTGCCTTCCTTGCCGGCCATGATCAACTCGGCGCATTCCTCGCCGATTTTTTTCAGGATGGAGTCCGGACCTTCGGAGAACAACTTGGCGGTGTAGGATTTTTCCGGGTCGGCATTGCGACGGGAAGCCAGCGTGTCGGAGAGACGATGCAGGATGTCATGCGTGCTCATTTTGCGTAAATTTCCTTAGGGTCTTTCAAAACCGGATCAGCGGGAACCCAGCGCTCCCCCTGCAATTCGTTGAAAAAACAGCTTTCGCGCCCGGTATGACAGGCTATGCCACCCACTTGCTCGATCGCCAGCAGCAGCACGTCACCGTCACAGTCGGTGCGAATCGATTTCACCTTCTGGAAGTGTCCTGATTCTTCACCTTTGCGCCACAGACGCCTGCGCGAACGCGACCAGTATACCGCGTTGCCGCAACGAACCGTTTCTTCCAGCGATTCGCGGTTCATGAAAGCGAACATAACGATGCGCCCGTTTTCATCCTGAGCGATGGCCGGAATCATGCCATCAGCGTCCCATTTGAGCGCTTCCAGCCAGGGCTGGTTGTTATCGAGATCGCTCACAGCCGGACTTCGATGCCACGACCGGCCATGTATTCTTTGGCCTGGCGCACGGTGTATTCGCCGAAGTGAAAGATGGAGGCGGCAAGCACGGCATCAGCGCGACCTTCCGTGACGCCATCAGCCAGGTGTTGCAAGTTACCGACGCCACCCGAAGCAATAACCGGAATCCTGACGGCATCAGACACGCCACGGGTAAGCGCCAGGTCAAAACCGTTCTTGGTGCCGTCACGATCCATGCTGGTCAGCAGGATTTCTCCTGCCCCCAACTGCTCGACTTTTTTGGCCCATTCAATGGCGTCCAGCCCCGTATCGTTGCGCCCACCATGGGTGAACACGTGCCACTTGCCAGCCGAGACCTGCTTGGCATCGATGGCGACAACAATACATTGCGAACCAACCTTGCTCGAGGCATCAAAAACCAGGTCCGGATTCTGCACCGCAGCGGTGTTCATCGACACCTTGTCGGCACCTGCATTGAGCAGACGGCGCACGTCCTCAACCTTGCGCACGCCACCACCGACGGTGAGCGGAATGAACACCTGTTCCGCACAGGCTTCGATGATGTGCAGAATGATGTCACGTTGATCGGACGATGCCGTGATGTCGAGGAAGGTGACCTCGTCTGCACCCTGCTCGTCATAGCGCCGGGCGATTTCGATCGGGTCACCGGCATCGCGCAGATCGACAAAATTGGTGCCTTTGACAACGCGACCGGCCGTCACATCCAGACAGGGAATGATCCGCTTGGCGAGCATCAGGCGCCCAACTGGTCGGCGAGTTCCTGCGCCGCCTTGAAATCGAGAGAGCCGTCGTAGACCGCACGCCCGGCGATGGTGCCGACCACGCCTTCCTTCTCGACGGCGCACAGGGCCTTGATATCGTCCAGATTCGAAAGGCCGCCGGAAGCAATGACCGGAATGGTCAATGCTTGGGCAAGACGCACGGTGGCCTCGATGTTGATGCCGGAAAGCATGCCGTCGCGACCGATGTCGGTATAGATGATGGACTCGACACCGTAGTCCTCGTATTTCTTGCCAAGATCGACGACGTCGTGGCCGGTCAGTTTCGACCAGCCGTCGGTGGCAACCTTGCCGTCCTTGGCATCCAGACCAACGATGATGTGCCCCGGGAAAGCCGCACAGGCATCCGCGAGGAACCCCGGATTCTTGACGGCAGCGGTTCCGATGATAACGTAAGACAGCCCATCATCGAGACAGCGCTCGATGGTATCCAGATCGCGAATTCCACCGCCCAACTGGACGGGAATGTCGTTACCGACCTCCTTGAGGATGGCCTTGATGGCCGATTCGTTTTTCGGCTTGCCGGCAAAGGCTCCATTCAGGTCGACCAGATGCAACCTGCGCGCCCCCTGCGCCAGCCAGTGTGCTGCCTGATCGGCCGGACTTTCGGAAAACACGGTAGCCTGTTCCATCAGGCCCTGCTTGAGGCGGACGCACTGGCCGTCCTTGAGATCAATGGCGGGAATAATCAGCATGATTTTTCAGTTGAGAAGAAATTCGACCGACGCCTCAGGGGCGCCATTGAACGAAATTTTTCAGGAGTTGCAGGCCGTCGCGTGCACTTTTCTCGGGGTGGAATTGGACTGCGAAGATATTATCCCGCCCCACCGCACAGGTAAAGGGAAGGCCATACTCGCACGTGCCGGTTACCAGCGACGGATCGGCAGGTTCGACAAAATAACTGTGCACGAAATAGAAACGCGAAGCGTCCGCGATACCGTTCCACAACGGGTGCGGCTTCTGGCGCACCTCGTTCCAGCCCATGTGCGGCACTTTAAGACGCTCACCAGAGGGAAGAAACATTTTTTCTTCGGGAAAGCGTCTGACCTTGCCGGGGAAAATGCCCAATGCCGGGACATTGCCCTCGTCGCTGTGTTCGAAGAGCATTTGCTCACCAACGCAGATGCCAAGGAAAGGTTTGGCTTTGGCAGCATCAAGCACAGCAGCGCGCAGGCCACGTGCATCGAGCTCCCCCATGCAGTCCGGCATGGCGCCCTGCCCAGGAAAAACCACGCGTTCGGCTGCAGCAACAACCGCGGGATCAGCCGTAACAACGACCGCCCGGCCTCCTGCAACGTGTTCAAGTGCCTTCGATACGGACCGCAGGTTACCCATGCCGTAGTCAATGACGGCGATTGTGTTCCCCGCCATGGTTACAGCGTGCCCTTGGTCGACGGCATGGCTCCTGCCATGCGTGGATCAGGGGTTGTCGCCATGCGCAGCGCGCGGCCAAAGGCCTTGAAAACCGTTTCCGCCTGGTGGTGAGCATTCACTCCACGCAGGTTGTCGATGTGCAGAGTCATGCCGGCGTGATTAACCAGCCCCTGGAAAAACTCGTTAACGAGATCGACATCGAACTGGCCAATCATCGCCCGCGTAAACGACAGGTTGAATTCCAGTCCGGGACGGCCGGAAAGGTCAATAACCACGCGCGACAAGGCTTCGTCCAGCGGCACGTAACTGTGGCCGTAACGGGTCAGCCCCTTCTTGTCACCCCAGGCCTTGGCCAACGCCTGACCGAGGGTGATGCCGATATCCTCGACGGTGTGATGGGCATCGATGTGCAGATCGCCCTTTGCTTCAATGTCGAGATCGATCAATCCGTGCCGGGCAATCTGATCGAGCATGTGATCGAGAAAGGGAACGCCGGTGGCGAATTTGCCCTGGCCGGTGCCATCGAGATTGAGGCGCACGGTGATCTGCGTCTCCAGAGTATTACGGGTAATTTCGGCTTGCCGCATGATATTGGGCTGCAAAAGACGTAGGAACGGAGGGGCATGATACCATTTCAGCCCACTTTTAAGCTTTTGTGCGAAAACACCCATGAGCCGCTTCTGGAGCCAGGTCGTCCGTGACCTCACCCCCTACGTCCCGGGCGAGCAGCCCAAGATCGCCAACCTGATCAAGCTCAACACCAACGAAAACCCGTTCCCGCCCTCGCCCAAGGTGCTGGCGGCGATTCAGTCGGAACTCGGTGACGACGCGGCACGCCTGCGTCTTTACCCGGATCCGAACGCCGACCCGCTCAAGGCCGCGGTGGCCAAGCGTCACGGCCTGACTGCGCAACAGGTGTTCGTCGGCAATGGTTCGGACGAAGTGCTCGCCCATGTTTTCATGGCGCTCCTCAAGCACGACGCCCCCATCCTGTTCCCGGACATCACCTACAGCTTCTACCCGGTGTATTGCGGCCTGTACGGCATCGATTACCGCGCGGTGCCGCTGGCCGACGACTTTTCGATCAATCCGGCCGATTATTACGGTCAACCGGAAAAAACAGCCAAAAATGAAATCGGCGGCATCATCTTCCCCAACCCGAACGCTCCGACTGGTCGCCTGCTTGGGCTCGACGCCATCAAGCAGATCCTCAAGGCCAACCCGGATGCGGTGGTCGTCGTTGATGAGGCCTACATCGATTTCGGTGGCAAAACCGCCATCCCGCTCGTCGCGCGCTACGACAACCTGCTGGTCATCCACACGCTGTCCAAATCGCGTTCATTGGCTGGACTGCGCGTCGGTTTCGCCATCGGCCATCCGGCGCTGATCGAGGCGCTGGAACGCGTCAAAAACAGCTTCAACTCCTACCCGCTCGATCGCCTGGCCATCGTCGGTGCCGTCGCCGCGATGGAAGACGAGGCCTACTTCGAGCAGTGCTGCCGCGCCGTGATCGCCACCCGCGAGATGCTGACTACCGAGCTGCGCGACCTCGGTTTCGAGGTGCTGCCATCGGGTGCCAATTTCATTTTCGCCCGCCATCCGCAGCGTGACGCCGCCGAGCTGGCCAAGACGCTGCGTGACAAGAGCATCATCGTCCGCCACTTCAAGCTGCCGCGCATCGACCAATTCCTGCGCATCACGGTCGGTACGAATAACGAATGCAAGCTGTTAATAGAAGCACTAATAGCGATATTGAGGTAACTATCCTGGTCTCTTCCACATCCGAACTCCGTGGTGGCATTCCAAGCCGCTACGTGGCGCTACTCGTGCCATTGCTAGCCCTGTCATGGCTTCTTCCAAACCACCAGATTCCCTGGACCACCTTTCATTCCGACATTTGGACAGGACTGGTTATAGCCGTTGTTGCCATCTGGGTGCTGATTCGCGCCCCCAGGAAAATCACCCTGCCATACCTGAGCCTGCTTTTATTCGCCGTCGCCTGCATTCCATGGCTGCAATATCTGGGAGGCCTGATCTATTTTGGAGGCGTTGCATGGATCCAGTCGCTTTATCTTGGTGGATTCGCGCTCGCTATTCTGATTGGACACCAATGGCAGAACGATGCACCTGATCAACCGCAGAATTTTCTTTTCACAGCGTTCATTGTCGGCGGGCTGGTATCGGTCGCAATCGTCTATCTTCAGTTCATTCAATACCCAAGCATCTGGATCAATCCGCTCGCTCCGGGAAGAGCCAACTCTAACCTTAACCAACCTAACCAACTGGCAACGCTGTTGTTGCTAGGATTACTTGGTGTTGCCTGGTGGTATCAAAAGGAAAAACTAGGGGCAACCGTTGCACTAGTCTTAGCTACGCTACTTGTCAGTGTGCTCGGACTAACGCTCTCACGCACAGGATGGCTCAATTCGGCAATTATTGGTTTATCGCTAATCGTTTTTCCTCTACGAGGCACAACTCGGAATTGGCGTTTCGCAATCGCCGGTTTAGCTCTTTATTTAGCCCTCGTCACATTATTCGCCCCCGAGATATTTGCCAATTACTCTGACTCATACTCTGAGGCCAGAAGTCTGTCTGACAACATACGAATAGCAATCTGGTCTGGCTCGATCGAAGCCATCATCGAACACCCATGGTTTGGTTGGGGCTGGGGGCAAACCTACGCAGCGTTCATGAACGGCAGCTTTGCGGCATCCGCCAGACTCCCGAAACACAGCCACAACATAGTTCTGGACTTGCTGCTGTACAACGGAATCCCCATGGGACTGGCCATCATCGGATTATTTCTAGCCACTTTAAAACACAATTTCCGACGCGACGCGATACCAGAAAAAATCCCGCAAATGCTCGCGGTTTCAGTAATTCTGGTCCACGCAATGCTGGAGCTTCCATTGCATTACGCGTATTTCCTCCTGCCATTCGGATTATTACTTGGAACACTGAGCTCCAGCAGCAGGCTTTCGCTCCACAAAAGCACACCAATACTGCTGTCAGTCGCACTACTAGGTGCACTTTGGCTAACAGCCAAGGACTATCTCAAAATCGAGCGAAATTTCAATCAGGTAGGCTACGCGTCGGATTTTTCGACCCCCTATGATCCGACAGCAATGTCTGTTCTTACTCAATGGGAAGCTCGGCAGCGATTTGCCAACGCCAGACCAGCCCCTCCCAGCAACAACGAAGAGCTACGTCAGATGGAAAATGTGGGGACATCCACGCCACAACACATATTGGAACTTAAGATAGCTCACCACCTGGCCTTGGGGGGATACCAAGAAAAAGCCACCTTCTGGCTTAACCATATGTGCCAAACGGCAAATCCGCCACTGGTTAAACTATTGCTTGAACACTGGGACAAACAAACAATAGACGCCCCGCAACTCCTCGACATCCCGAAACCCGAATGTGACCGTGTGCTTTATGAATACCGAGATCAAACTACCCCCAGCACTCCAAACAATGCACCAACACCAATGAAGCATAGTGGATGAAGCTTGGTCCGCAGGTTGGCCACCACGGTCGCCGCGACGAGCAGCCACGCTGCCCAGCCGAATTGCGCGGCCTGCGCAATAAGCGTCGCCCCGGAAAAGATCAGCCCGACGGCCAGCGGCGCCACGCCAATGCTGATCGCCTTCTGCCAGCGCTTGCCGGCAAAACTCTCCCAGCGATCGATGAGCAGGTAGATCAGCACGCTCATTGGCAGGCACATGGCCAGCGTCGTGGCGAAGGCACCCAACAGCCCGCCGATTTCCCAGCCAATCAGCGTGACGACCAGCACGTTCGGCCCGGGCGCGGCCTGGGCGATGGCGTAAAGATGCGTAAAAGTCGTATCGTCGAGCCAGTGGTGGTTCTCGACGACGACGCGGTGCATTTCCGGCAGCAGCGCCGTCGCCCCGCCGAAGGCGACGAAGGAAAGCAGCGCGAATTCGAGGAAAAGTTCGACGACGATCATTTCCGGCGGCCCAGCAGCCAATAAGCGACGCCGCCGGAGAGTAGCAATCCGGCGATCATCACGACCGGCATCGGCCAGCGCAGGCCGGCGATGGCCGCGACGACGAGCAACGTGAAGGGCAGGAACCACGGTTTGTCCTTGATTGCCATGCCCATGCGCCAGGCCATGGCAAAGAGCAGGCCGCAACCAACGGCCGCGATACCGCGCAACATCCCATGCGCCAACGGCAGGCTGCCGTAACGGTCGTAAAGCAGCGCCAGCAGCAGGACGATGGCAAACGGCCCAGCGAGCAGGCCGACCGGCGCAACGATGGCACCGAGTGCCCCCTGGTAGCGCTTGCCGACGACGACCGCCAGATTGACCACATTTGGCCCGGGGAGAAACTGGCAAAGACCGAGTTGGGCGTTGAACTCCTCACCCGTCATCCAGCGCCGCTCTTCGACCAGCATGCGCCGGGCGAAGGGCAGCACACCGCCGAAGCCTGACAGGCCGACCGATGAAAAACCCAAAAAAAGCGCCCGGAGGTCCGGGCGGCTTTGCATTTCGTCGGTTTCCACGGTCAACCCGAAAAATCACTCAATTTTGCAATCGGAATTCAGCCGACCTGGCGTGCGCCGGCAGGCCTTCTCCCTGCGCCAGCGTCGAGGCGATGCGACCGAGCGTCTGCGCCCCGGCCTGCGACACCTTGATCAGGCTGGTGCGCTTCTGGAAATCATAGACGCCGAGCGGCGATGAGAAGCGAGCGGAGCCGGAAGTCGGCAGCACGTGATTCGGGCCGGCGCAGTAGTCGCCAAGCGATTCCGAGGTGTAGTGGCCGATGAAGATGGCTCCGGCATGGTGAATCTTGCTGACCCACGGGTCGGGATCGGCCAGCGACAGCTCAAGGTGTTCCGGCGCCACGCGGTTGGCGATGGCCACCGCTTCTTCCAGATCGCGCACGAGGATGAAGGCACCGCGGTTGGTCAGCGAGGTTTCGATGGTTTCTCGACGCGGCATGGTCGGCAGCAGCTTCTCGATGCTGGCCTGGACCTGCTCGATGAAGCCGGCGTCGGTACAGATCAGGATCGACTGCGCCAGTTCGTCGTGCTCTGCCTGCGAGAACAAATCCATTGCCACCCAGTCCGGATTACCCGAGCCATCGGACACGACGAGGATTTCTGAGGGGCCGGCCACCATGTCGATGCCGACGATACCGAACACCCGGCGCTTGGCCGTGGCGACGTAGGCGTTGCCCGGCCCGACGATCTTGTCCACCTGCGGCACGCTTTTCGTACCGTAAGCGAGCGCGCCAACTGCCTGCGCGCCGCCGATGGTGAACACGCGATCCACGCCGGCCAGACAGGCCGCCGCCAATACCAGCGCATTCTTTTCGCCGCCGGGGGTCGGCACGACCATGATCAGTTCCTTGACGCCCGCCACCTTGGCCGGAATCGCGTTCATCAGCACGGAAGACGGATAGGCCGCCTTGCCGCCCGGCACGTAGAGGCCGACGCGGTCGAGCGGCGTGATCATCTGGCCGAGCATGGTGCCATCGGCCTCGGTATAGGACCAGCCATCCAGTCTCTGTTTTTCGTGATAGACGCGGACACGCTGCGCGGCTGCTTCAAGCGCCGCCCGCTGCTCGGCCGGCAAACCATCCAGTGCCGCCTGCATTTCCGCCTTCGACAATTCGAGATCGGCCATGCCACCAACCGACAGACGGTCAAAACGGTTGGTGTAGTCAACCACTGCCGCGTCACCGCGCGCCTTGACGTCGGCCAGAATGCCGATCACCGTGCGTTCGATGCCCTCATCCGCTGCTGCCTCAAAAGCCAGCAGCTCCTTCATTTTCGCCGAAAAATCGGCGTCGACCGTCGAAAGGCGCTTGATGGCGACCATGCTTACTTCTCCACCGCCTGGGCAAAGGCGTCAATAATCGGTTGCAGGGTTTCGCGCTTGACCTTGAGCGAGGCCTGGTTAACCACCAGACGGCTCGAAATATCCACAACATGCTCGACCGCGACCAGCTTGTTGGCCTTAAGCGTGCCACCAGTAGACACCAAATCAACGATGGCATCGGCCAGACCGGCCAGCGGCGCCAGTTCCATCGAGCCGTACAGCTTGATCAGATCGATATGGACGCCCTTGGCAGCGAAATGTTCCCGGGCCGTTTTCGTGTATTTGCTGGCTACCTTGAGCCGGTTGCCCTGACGCACCGCATTGGCGTAATCAAAGCCTTCCGGCACGGCGACCATCATGCGGCATTTGGCGATCTTGAGGTCGAGCGGCGAATACAAACCTTCGCCGCCATGCTCAATCAGCACATCCTTGCCGGCCACACCGAGATCGGCAGCGCCGTACTGCACATAAGTCGGCACGTCGGTCGCACGTACGATGACAACGCGCACTTCCGGACGGTTCGTCTCGATAATCAGCTTGCGCGAGGTTTCCGGGTTTTCGGTCGGGACGATGCCTGCCGCAGCGA
Source organism: uncultured Dechloromonas sp. (assembly GCA_964583695.1). Taxonomy (GTDB): domain Bacteria; phylum Pseudomonadota; class Gammaproteobacteria; order Burkholderiales; family Rhodocyclaceae; genus Azonexus. Next base: position 539 of record CAZOWA010000051.1, on the reverse strand, counting down.
GCAAGGGCAGGGTTTCATCAAAAATTCGGCCCTTGGACAGGGCAATGGTAATGGTCGTCACGGGGACTCTGGCTAAAAAGGCGAAAGCGCCATTTTAGCAGAGGCCTACAGGTAACCGAGATGACGCGGCAGCCAAAGCGCGATTTCCATGCCAGGAAAAACACCCGCAGAAAAGCAAAAAGCCCGGCGAACCGGGCTTTTCTTGATACAGGCTTCGCCGTGACTTATTCAGCCGGGCGAATGTTTGCAGCCTGCTTGCCCTTCGGGCCGGTGACGACATCGAAGGTCACCTTCTGGTTTTCGGCCAGGGTCTTGAAACCGTTGCCTTGAATGGCAGAGAAGTGAGCGAAAAGGTCTTCGCCGCCTTCAGACGGGGAGATAAAACCAAAACCTTTGGAGTCGTTGAACCATTTGACGGTACCAGTTGCCATGATTAGCTTCCTTGGAAAAGTTTGACGGGCTCGCGCCCAAAAAATACGAGAATCAAGACCGAGGAGCTGACAAACCGATTACGGTGCAGGAACAACACACTGCCTGGA
>CAZOWA010000050.1:0-20553 GCA_964583695.1 uncultured Dechloromonas sp. | reverse complement strand
CACCCGTGAACCAGGGCAGGACCCGGCGACGCGCAGCTTTCAAGCTCTACGGATTTATATCAACCAAGAGCTCCGCCAGCTGGAGGTAGCCTTGCCGCAGGCGTTGGCGATGTTGAAACCGGGAGGCCGGCTGGTGGTGATTTCGTTCCACTCGCTGGAGGATCGCATCGTCAAGAATTTCATGAGAGATCAGGCGACATCCGACGATTTGCCCAAGGGGTTGCCTCTGCGTGCCGATGAGTTACCCAAACCCAAGCTCCGTCTGGTCGGGAAGGTGATTCGCCCCTCGGTTGCCGAAATTTCCGTGAATCCGAGAGCGCGCAGCGCTGTCATGCGAGTGGCCGAGAAAGTGTAATGCTGCGATTGAATCTGGCCCTTCTTCTTGTCGTTGTGGTTTGCGCCTTGGGTGTGGTGACTTCGCAGCACCGCGCCCGGAAGCTTTTTCAGGCGCTGGAAAGCGAACAGGAGCGGGCGCGTCAGCTCGACGTCGAGTATGGTCAGTTGCAGCTTGAAATGTCGACTTGGGCAACGCATCCTCGTATCGAAAAAATCGCCCGTGATCGTTTGCATATGGTGATGCCGGACGCGATTGGCCGCGTTGTTGTTCCGGTGAAGAAGGAGGGGCGCTGATGGTCGTTCGTCGTCGCCCTGGTCGTGGCCATCGTTTTGCCGAGAGCCCGGTGCTTCAGTTGGCACTGCAGGGCTGGCGGTCGCGCATGGTCGGCTTGATGCTGATGGCGGCCTTCCTGTCGCTGGTCATGCGCGGCTTCTACCTGCAAGTGATCAACAACGATTTTCTTCAGGAAAAGGGAGAGTCGCGCTATCGCCGAGATATCGAGGTTTCGGCTTCGCGCGGCAAGATTGTTGACCGCAATGGCGACATGCTGGCGGTGTCTACGCCGATGAAGTCGATCTGGGCTATTCCTTCGGATGCCCGGGAAATGCCAGTCGAGCAGAAACGGCAACTTGCTGAATTGCTTGAGATGAGCGTGAAGGAAGTTGATGGAAAATTTGCCTCGGACAAGACGTTCGCTTTTGTGAAGCGTCAGGTGCCGCCGGAAACCGCGGACCGGATCGCTGCATTGAAATTGCCTGGCATTCATCAGGAAAAGGAATACCGTCGGTTTTATCCTGCGGGCGAAATGACGGCTCATATCGTTGGCTTTACCGGTGTTGACGACAAGGGTCTGGAGGGGGTCGAGCTGGCTTTTCAAAGCAGCCTGCTGGGTCATCCCGGAAATCGCAGCGTGATCAAGGATCGCCGTGGTCAGATTGTCGAGGACGTGGGGGCAACGAAGCCGCCGCTGGATGGCAAGGATGTGCGTCTGGCGCTTGATTCCAAAATTCAGTACCTGGCCTACAGCCAACTCAAGACTGCAGTCGAAACGAATAATGCCAAGGCTGGCGGAGCGATTGTCATTGATACAAGGACCGGGGAAATCCTCGCGCTCGCCAACTGGCCGACCTACAACCCGAACAACCGTCAGCACCTGTCTGGAGCGCAGCTACGCAATCGGGCGATTACCGATACCTATGAGCCGGGTTCGGTGATGAAGCCGTTTACGGCCGCGCTTGCCCTAGAGCGCGGGAAAGTACGTTTTGATACCGTGATCAACTGTGCTCCGGGGCGTCTGACCATCGGATCGGCCACGATTTCCGATGCTCATCCACATGGTGCCCTGACGGTGGCCGAGGTCATCCAGAAATCTTCGAATGTGGGCACGGCAAAAATCGCCCTCGGCTTTCAGCCCAAGGAAATGTGGGAAATGTTTGACGGTGTTGGCTTTGGGCAGGCGCCCAATCTCGGCTTTCCTGGTGAAGTTGGTGGTCGCTTGCGGCCCTGGAAAGGCTGGCGGCCGATTGAGCAGGCAACCATGTCCTACGGTCACGGCATCTCGGTCAGTCTGGTTCAGATGGCGCGGGCTTACACCGTGTTTGCACGGGATGGCGAGCTGATTCCGCTTTCACTGGTACGTCTGGACGATACGCCGGTGCGCGGAGCGCGGGTTTTCTCGGCGGAAACGGCGCGGGAAATTCGCGCCATGCTCGAAATGGCGGTGCAGCCCGAGGGCACGGCACCGAAGGCGCGGGTGGTCGGATATCGGGTTGGTGGCAAGACGGGGACGGCATACAAGGTCGAGGGCGGTGTCTATGCCAAGAAATATGTGGCGTCATTTGTCGGAATGGCTCCGATGAGCGATCCCCGTTTGATCGTTGCGGTGATGATCGATGAACCCTCGGGCGGTGCTCACTACGGCGGTGATGTTGCCGGGCCGGCGTTTTCCCAGATCACGGGTGGTGCGCTGCGCACGCTCGGCGTGCCGCCGGATGCACAGGTCAAGATGGCTGGCATGAATGACGGAAAGGCGCCGCTGTGACTACGCCGCGCGAAATCCTCGATCGTCTGTCGGCCATGGGTGTCGAACCCTCGGGCGTGGCGGATGACAGCCGTCAGGTTGAGCCGGGTGATCTCTTTCTTGCCTATCCGGGCGATCTGGCAGATGGTCGTCGCTACATTGCGGACGCCGTTGCTCGTGGTGCCGTGGCGGTGGCATGGCAACCCGGGGGCGATTTTGGCCTAAATTTCGAGTTGACCGTGGCAAACCTGCCGGTCGATGCCCTGCGGCCCCTCGCCGGGCCCCTCGCGCATGCGGTTCATGGCTTTCCCAGCGAAGGACTGTCCCTGATCGCGATTACCGGTACCAATGGCAAAACGACGGTCAGCCAGTGCATTGCCAAGGCATACGCCAAGCCATGCGCCGTAATCGGTACGCTGGGCGCCGGTTTCCCCGATGCGCTTGAAGAGACCGGCTTTACCACGCCGGAAGCGACAGTGCTGATGCGTTACCTGGCGCGTTTCCGCAGTGCGCATGCGGCTGCGTGTGCGCTGGAGGCGAGCTCAATCGGTATCGAAGAAGGGCGGATGAACGGCGCTCGTGTCGATGTCGCCGTGTTTACAAATTTCACACGCGATCATCTCGATTACCACGGCACGATGGAAGCCTATGCGGCGGCCAAGGAGAAACTCTTCGCCTGGCCACGCCTGCGTACGGCGATCATCAATTTTGATGATGAAATGGGCCTGCGCCTGTCGCGGGAAACCACGGCCATGCGCATCCTCGGCTACGGCATCGGGCCTGCCCGGCGCGATTTCCATGCTTTGGTACGGGCTGAAAATCTGGTCGATACGCCGTTCGGGCAGCGCTTCAATCTGGTTCTGCCGAACGGCCGGGCCGTGGTTGATACCCCGCTGCTGGGACGTTACAACATCTCCAACCTGCTGGCAGTTGCCGCTGTATTGCACGATGCCGGAGTGCAGGCAGCCGATGTGGCGATTCGCCTTTCCGAACTGACCGCACCACCGGGTCGCCTGGAACGCGTTGGCGGTGATGGCGAGCCGTTGCTGGTGGTCGATTACGCCCACACGCCGGATGCGCTGGTAAGTGCACTTGGTGCTTTGCGCGATGTGGCTGTTGCACGCGGAGGCAAGCTGGTCGTGGTGTTTGGATGTGGTGGTGATCGCGACAAGGGCAAGCGTCCGCAGATGGGTGAGGCCGCGGCGGCGCATGCCGACCGCGTCCTGCTGACCAGCGACAATCCCCGCAGCGAAGTGCCCCTAAGCATCATTGAGGATATCCAGCGCGGCGTGCCAGGTGCCGAAGTCGAAGCTGATCGGGCTGCTGCGATCCGTCGTGCGGTATTCGAGGCCGAAGTCGGTGATGTCATCCTGCTCGCCGGTAAAGGTCATGAGTCCTATCAGGAAGTCGCCGGCGTCCGCACGCCGTTTTCCGACGTGGAACAGGCGCAGGCAGCCTTGACAGAGCGCCGCGCCAAAATCCAGGAGGTATGCGCATGAACTGGCAGCTTTCGAAAATTGCCGCGGTGACCGGTGGTCGCCTCGTTGGAGTCGATCTTTCGCTGACGGGCGTTTCTACCGATACCCGTGCCATCGAGTCCGGACAGCTGTTCATCGCCTTGCGCGGTGAACGTTTTGACGCCCACGAATTTCTCGCCGAAGCTGGTGCTGCTGGTGCGGCGGCCTTCCTGGTCAGCGATGCCGAAAAATTGCCGCCTGCTGCCTCGGCGGTTGTCGTCGCCGATACCCGTCTGGCGTTGGGCACGCTGGCCGCAGCCTGGCGTGCCAGCTTCACCTTGCCTGTGATTGCCGTGACTGGATCGAATGGCAAGACGACTACCAAGGAAATGGTGGCAGCCATTCTCAAGGCAGCCTTTGGCGCGGCCGTCCTGTCGACGCGGGGCAACCTCAACAACGATATCGGCCTGCCGCTCACCTTGCTGGGTTTGCGCGCCTCGCACCGGGCCGCCGTGATCGAGATGGGCATGAATCATCCGGGCGAAATCGCGTATCTCGCACCGATCGGCGCGCCGACGGTAGCGCTCGTTACCAATGCACAGCGTGCCCACCTCGAAGGCATGGGCGACATGGACGAAGTGGCGCGCGAAAAAGGCAGTATTTTCAGCGGCTTGATCGGAGCCGGTGTTGCCGTGATCAACGCCGATGACGCATACGCCAACAGTTGGCGGACGATGGCCGGAGAACATCGGGTGCGCAGTTTCGGCATCGATCACCCCGCCGACGTACATGGCAGGGTTCATCAGCATGGCCTGGAGACGGAATTGACGCTGGTCGCACCGGAGGGCGAAGCAACGATCCGTTTGCGCGTACCCGGTCGCCACAACGCCCGCAACGCGCTGGCTGCAGCCGCTGCCTGTCTGGCTGCCGGGGTGTCGATGGCTGCCGTGGTTGAAGGCTTGCAAGGGTTTGGCGGCGTCAAGGGCCGTTTGCAGCGACGTGCCGGAAAACTGGGTGCGGAAATCCTCGATGACACCTACAACGCCAATCCCGATTCCGTGCGTGCCGGCATTGATGTTCTGGCTGCCACCATTGGCCGCAAGCTTCTGGTGCTCGGTGACATGGGAGAAATCGGTGAAGCCAGCGGGCAGTACCACGACGAAATCGGCGGTTACGCCAAGAGCCAGGGAGTTGATCGCCTGTTCGCGCTGGGTGATGCCACGCAACAGGCTGTTCGCAATTTTGGTGAGGGCGCCCGCCATTACTGCAATGTCGAAAAGCTGATTGCAGCCGTGGACAAGGAATTGGGGCCCGAAACGACCGTGCTGGTCAAGGGTTCGCGTTTTATGAAAATGGAAAGGGTGGCTGACGCATTGGCAGCCATTGAGGAGAAAAACTGATGCTGCTGGCACTTGCCCAATGGCTCGCCCAGGACGTTCGCTTCTTCAACGTCTTCGGCTACATCACGCTGCGCACTGTGCTGGCGACGATGACCGCATTGCTCATTTCGTTGTGGGCCGGCCCAGCCGTCATTCGCTGGCTGGCCGCCAAGAAGATCGGGCAGGCCGTGCGCAACGACGGCCCGCAAACCCACCTCGTCAAATCCGGCACGCCGACCATGGGCGGCGTGCTGATCCTCATCGCCATCGGCATCACCACCTTGCTCTGGGGCGACCTGACCAACAAGTACGTGTGGACGGTCCTCATCGTCACCCTCGGTTTCGGCATCGTCGGCTGGTACGACGACTGGAAGAAGGTGGTTTATCGTGACCCGAAGGGTCTGTCGGCCGGCTGGAAGTATTTCTGGCAATCGGTTCTTGGGCTGGGTGCAGCGCTGTTTCTGGCCTTCTCGGCGACGTCGGCTGCGCAGACCGAACTGATTGTGCCTTTCTTCAAGACCATCGCCTATCCGCTCGGTATTGTCGGATTCATCACCTTGACCTACTTTGTTGTCGTCGGTACCAGCAACGCAGTCAATCTGACCGACGGCCTCGATGGTCTCGCCATCATGCCGACCGTCATGATCGCCAGCGCTTTCGCCATCTTTGCCTATGTCACCGGTCATGCCGGCCTGTCCAAATATCTGCTCATTCCTTACGTTCCGGGGGCGGGGGAATTGTGCATCCTGCTCGGGGCGATCGCCGGGGCCGGGCTTGGTTTCCTGTGGTTCAACGCCTATCCGGCCGAAGTGTTCATGGGCGATGTCGGCGCCCTGTCGCTCGGCGCGGCGCTCGGTACCGTCGCCGTCATCCTGCGTCAGGAAATCGTGTTGCTGATCATGGGCGGTGTTTTCGTGGTCGAGACGCTGTCGGTCATGTTGCAGGTCAGCTACTTCAAATACACCAAGAAAAAGTTCGGCGAGGGCCGGCGCATCCTGCGCATGGCGCCGTTGCATCACCACTTTGAACAAACGGGCTGGAAGGAGACGCAGGTCGTCGTCCGCTTCTGGATCATCACCATCATGCTCGTGCTGGTCGGGCTGTCTTCGCTGAAGTTGCGCTGATGGAACTCAAGGGCAAACGCGTTCTGGTGGTCGGGCTCGGTGAGTCCGGACTGGCGATGGCCAAGTGGCTGCATCGCCAGGGGGCCATCGTGCGCGTTGCCGATTCGCGCGACAACCCGCCGAATGTGGATGCCCTGCAACGCGTCGCGCCAGGTGCCGAACTGATCGCTGGGCCGTTTGTCGACGCACCGTTCGCCGCCGCCGATCTTGTTGCCCTGTCGCCGGGGGTTGCCAAGGCCACGCCGGTGATTTCCACGGTCAACTCGAAAATTGTGTCGGAAATCGAATTGTTCGCGGCCGGCGTGCGCGAGCAGGTGCCGGGCTCGAAGATCATCGGCATCACCGGCAGCAACGGCAAGACAACGACCACTGCGCTGACCACCCACCTGTTAAACGGCGCCGGCGTACCGGCCGTCGCCTGCGGCAACATCTCGCCGTCAGCGCTAGATGCACTCATGGATGCGCAGGATGCCGGTACCCTGCCCGCGGTCTGGGTCGTCGAACTGTCGAGCTTCCAGCTCGAAACGACGCATCACCTGAATGCCGAAGCCGCGACTGTCCTAAACGTTTCAGAAGACCACCTCGACCGTTACGAGGGCAGCCTGGCCAACTATGCCGCCGCCAAGTCGCGCGTCTTTCAGGGCAAGGGCGTCATGGTGCTGAACCGTGACGACGACTGGTCGATGGCCAACGGCCGCTGCGGACGGACGATGGTGACCTTCGGGCTGGGGGCCGCCTCGCGCGCCGTCGATTACGGATTCGCCGACGGCACCATCTGCCGCAGCAAGGAGAAGCTTGTCGCGCTGGCCGACCTCAAGCTGTCCGGTCTGCACAACGCAGCCAATGCAATGGCAGCACTGGCGCTGTGCGAGGCCATCGGTGTCGCGCCAGCTGGCCTGATCGAGCCGCTCAAGTCGTTCTCCGGGCTGCCGCATCGCGTCGAGACCGTGGCCGAGATCGATGGCGTGCTGTACGTCGATGACTCGAAGGGCACGAACGTCGGCGCCACGCTCGCCGCCATCGAAGGCATGGGCCGCAAGCTGGCCATCGTCCTCGGGGGCGACGGCAAGGGCCAGGACTTCTCGCCGCTCAAGCCGGCGCTGGAAAAGCATGGTCGCGCCGTGGCACTGATCGGGCGCGACGCGGCGGCCATCGGCATGGCCCTCGAAGGCAGTGGCGTACCGACCCGGATCGTCGGCGACATGAACGCGGCCGTGCAGTGGCTGGCCGCCCAGGCCAAGGCGGGTGACTGCGTGCTTCTCTCGCCGGCCTGTGCCAGCCTCGACATGTACAAGAACTATGCGCACCGCGCCCAGGCGTTCATCGACGCGGTGAAGGGGCTGCAATCATGATGATCGGCGCGCTCGACGCTCCCCGCCGGCAAGTGGCCGAGATCGACTATGCCTTGCTGTGGAGCATTCTCGGCTTGCTGTTCTGCGGCCTGGTCATGGTGTATTCCGCGTCCATCGCCATTGCCGAAGGTGGGCGATTCACCAATCATCAACCGGCCTATTATCTTGTCCGTCACGGGGTTTTCCTGTGTATCGGTCTGGTTGCCGCTGCGGTCACTTTTCAGGTGCCGCTGACGCTGTGGCAGAAATATGCTCCGCACCTGTTCATGATCGGCGTTGTCCTGCTGGCCATCGTGCTTATCCCCGGGATCGGCAAGGACGTCAATGGCGCCCGGCGCTGGTTGTCCCTCGGGTTCGCTAATCTTCAGCCCTCAGAGCTGATGAAGATGTTCGCCGTGCTTTATGCCGCCGATTACACGGTGCGCAAGATCAATGTCATGCACGATCTGAAGCAGGCTTTCCTGCCCATGTTCGGTGCCATGGCAATTGTTGGCATGCTCCTGCTCAAGGAGCCCGACTTCGGTGCCTTCGTGGTGATCATCTCCATCGCCATGGGCATCCTTTTTCTGGGCGGTCTCAAGGCACGTCTCTTCGCCTTGCTCGTTATCGGCCTGCTAGCTGCATTTGCCGTGATGATCATTGTTTCTCCCTACCGTCGTGACCGGGTGTTCGGCTTCATGGATCCCTGGGGCGACGCTTACGGGCGGGGTTATCAGTTGTCGCATTCGCTGATCGCCTTCGGGCGGGGCGAACTGTTCGGCGTCGGGCTGGGTGGCAGCGTCGAAAAACTCTTCTACCTGCCGGAGGCGCATACCGATTTCCTGCTGGCGGTGATTGCGGAAGAGCTCGGATTTTTTGGTGTTCTCGCCGTAATCGCCATGTTCGCCTTGCTCGTACAGCGCGCCTTTGCGATTGGGCGCCAGTGCGTGCAGTTCGATCGTCTCTATCCGGCTCTGGTAGCCATGGGTATGGGCATCTGGTTCGGCGTCCAGTCCTTCATCAACATGGGTGTGAATATGGGCCTGTTGCCAACCAAGGGGCTGACGTTGCCGCTGATGAGCTTTGGTGGCTCGGGCATTCTCGCCAATTGCGTGGCGCTGGCCATTCTTTTGCGAGTTGACTGGGAAAATCGTCAATTGATGCGCGGAGGCAAATTATGACAAAGCTCTGCATGCATCCGCAGCAATTGGCGATTTCGTCGCAGGCTAACCCGGCGCAGCCGGTGTTAAGCGCGCGCGGCCGCAGACAAAATATCCTCCTTTCGCGCGGAGGCAAGCTATGAGCAAGACCATCCTGGTCATGGCGGGCGGCACCGGGGGCCATATTTTCCCGGCGCTGGCCGTCGCCGAAAAGATGCGTGCGCGTGGTTGGCGGGTGGTCTGGCTGGGTAATCCGGACGGGATGGAAGCACGTTTGGTGCCGCCGCGCGGTTTCGAGATGGTGCATCTGAACTTCACCGCCCTGCGTGGCAAGGGGCTAGCGCGCAAGCTGATGCTTCCGGTCAACCTGCTGCGCGGATTCTGGCAGGCCCGGAAGATCATTCGTCAGGTCGAGCCGAATGTCGTTCTCGGCATGGGCGGGTACATCACCTTCCCGGGCGGCATGATGGCCGCACTGCTTGGCAAGCCCCTGGTGCTTCATGAACAGAATTCGGTAGCTGGTCTGGCCAACCGGGTGCTGGCCGCTGTGGCTGACCATGTAGTCAGCGGCTTTCCTGAGGTACTGAAGAAGTGCGTGTGGCTGGGCAACCCGGTACGGCCGGAAATTGCGGCCATCGCTCCGCCGGCAGCGCGTTTTGCCGAGCGCAGCGGCGCCCTCCATCTGCTGGTGATCGGGGGCAGCCTTGGTGCGCAGGCGTTGAACGAAATGGTGCCCAAGGGCATGGCCTTGCTCACCGAAGGACAACAGCCACAGATCGTCCATCAGGCGGGCGAAAGGCATATTGAGGAACTGAAAGCCAATTACGCGGCAGTTGGTGTTCAGGCGCATTGCGTGTCCTTCATCGAGGATATGGCCGGGGCCTATGCCTGGGCTGATCTGGTGATCTGCCGTTCCGGCGCGCTGACCGTGGCCGAGCTCGCCGCGGCGGGCGTGGCGAGCATCCTCGTTCCTTTTCCGCATGCCGTGGATGATCATCAGACGGGCAACGCGAAATTCCTGGTCAATGTTGGCGGTGCCTTCCTGCTGCCCCAGTCCGAACTGACCCCGGACAGCGTTGCGCTGATCCGTAATTATTCCCGTGGGCAACTGCTCGAAATGGCCGAAAAGGCCCGCAGTCTCGCCAAGCCGGACGCCGCTGAGGAAGTGGCCAATCTTTGCGCGGAGTTCGCGAAATGAAACACAAGGTCAAACACATCCACTTCGTCGGCGTCGGCGGCTCGGGCATGAGCGGCATCGCTGAAGTGCTCGCCCACCTCGGTTATACGGTCAGTGGTTCGGATATCGCCGCGAGCGCCACCACCCGTCGACTGGAAGGTGAGGGCGTGCGTGTGGTGATCGGACATGCGGCGGAGAATATTCGGGGTGCGCAGGCCGTGGTCGTGTCGACTGCGGTCAAGGAAGATAATCCGGAAGTGATTGCCGCCCGCGAAAAGCAGATTCCGGTCGTGCCGCGCGCCCAGATGCTGGCCGAACTGATGCGTCTGAAGCGCGGCATCGCCATCGCCGGCACGCATGGCAAAACGACGACGACCAGCCTGGTGACCAGCATTCTCGCCGAGGGCGGTGTCGATCCCACCTTCGTCATCGGTGGCCGGCTCAATGCGGCGGGTGCGAATGCCAGGTTGGGCAGCGGCGACTTTCTGGTTGCAGAGGCGGACGAATCCGACGCCTCCTTCCTTTTCCTGTCCCCGGTCATTTCGGTCGTCACCAATATCGATGCCGACCACATGGAGACCTACGGCCACGATTTCGAGCGGCTGAAAACCGCTTTTGTGGATTTTCTCAACCGCCTGCCTTTCTATGGCGTCGCAGTCCTGTGTGGGGATGACGCCAATGTTCGCGCCATCATGCCGCAGGTTGCCAAGCAGATCGTCACCTACGGCCTGTCTGAAGGATGCAATTTCCGCGCAGAAAACGTGGTGGCCGATGGCGGTCAGATGCGTTTCGACTGCGTGCGTGTGAATGGTTCGGTGTCGCGCCTCGCCATTACCCTGAACACGCCGGGGATGCACAACGTCCTGAACGCGCTGGCGGCGATTGCCGTAGCGACTGAACTGCAGATCGCGGACGCCGCCATCGTCAAGGCGCTCGCCGAGTTCAAGGGGGTCGGCCGTCGCTTCCAGCGTTACGGCGAAGTCTCCCTGCCGGCGGGTGGTTCATTCACCCTGGTCGACGATTACGGCCACCACCCGGTTGAAATGGCTGCGACGCTGGCTGCTGCCCGTGGCGCCTTCCCGGGTCGTCGCCTGCTGCTGGCCTTCCAGCCGCACCGCTACACGCGCACCCGCGACTGCTTCGAGGATTTCGTCAAGGTGCTGAGCACGGTCGATGCGCTGTGCCTGGCCGACATCTACGCCGCCGGCGAGGCGCCCATCGTCGCTGCCGACGGCCGTTCGCTGGCCCGCGCCCTGCGCGTCGCCGGCAAGGTCGAGCCAGTCTTTGTCGAGGATATCGCGGCCATGCCGCAAACGATCGTGGAAGTCGCCCGCGATGGCGACGTGGTGTTGTGCATGGGGGCCGGTTCGATCGGTGCGGTCCCCGGAAAACTGGCAGGTCAGCAATGAACTTCCACGGTCAACCGGAAAAAACGCCAAAAAATGGAATGCAGTCGGGAGCAAAGCATGTCTGAATTCGGCAAAGTTGCCGTCCTGTTCGGTGGAACCTCCGCCGAGCGTGAAGTTTCCCTGAACAGCGGGTCGCGCGTGCTGGCCGCGTTGCAAGGCCAGGGCATCGACGCCCACGCTTTCGACCCGGCAGTGCAGACGCTGGACGACCTGAAGGGCTATGACCGCGCCTTCATTGCCCTGCACGGCCGCCATGGCGAAGACGGCACCATCCAGGGCGCCCTCGAAGTCATGCACATTCCCTACACCGGTTCCGGCGTGCTCGCCTCGGCGCTGGCCATGGACAAGTTCCGCACCAAGCTGATGTGGCAGGCCGCCGGCTTGCCGATTCCCGAGTACGCACTTCTCACCGCCGATTCCGACTTCGCCGAGATCGAGGAAGAACTGGGCCTGCCGCTCTTCGTCAAGCCGGCGCGCGAAGGCTCGTCGATCGGCGTGACCAAGGTCAAGGCCCGCGGCGAACTCAAGGCCGCCTACGAAGAGGCTGCCCGCCACGATCCGCTGGTCATCGCCGAAAAGGGCGTCATGGGCGGCGAATACACGGTCGGCATTATCGGCGACGAAGCCATGCCGATCATCAAGATCGAGCCGGCCACCGAGTGGTACGACTACGAAGCCAAGTACAACCGCGACGACACCAAATACCTGTGCCCGTGCGGCCTGCCGGAAGCCAAGGAAATGCAGATCCGCAAAGGCGCGCTCGAAGCCTTCCGCATCCTTGGCGGGCGTGGTTGGGGCCGGGTCGATTTCCTGATGGACGAAGAAGGTAACCACTACTTCCTCGAAGTGAACACCGCGCCCGGCATGACCGATCACTCGCTGGTGCCTTTGGCCGCACGTGTTTCCGGACTTGACTACCCGGCGCTGGTGCGTCGGGTTCTCGAGATGGCAGCAAACGACTGAACGAGACGATGAATGTGGAACAAACCGTACCTGCTCAACGCCATTGCCGACCTGCTGATGCTCGCCGCATCGGCAGTGTTGCTCGTGGCTGGTGCGGTCTGGCTGGTGCGGGTGCCATCCTTGCCCGTACATCAGGTGACTTTCGTCGAGCCGCTGGAACATACGCGTCGTCAGGAAATCGAGCAGGTGTTGCCGGCATCGATCAAGGGCAATTTTTTCAGCGTCAATCTGGATGCTGTTCGCGCTTCCATGGAACAGCTTCCCTGGGTGCGCAAAGTCGAGGTGCGGCGGGTATGGCCTGCACAACTGGAAATCAGTGTCGAGGAGCATCGGCCGGCCGCACGGTGGGGCGAGGCCCGGGGCGAACTGGTGAACAGCTATGGCGAGGTGTTTTCCGTGCTGCTCGGTGCGGAAGAGGCGGCTCGTCTGCCGCTTCTGTACGGGCCGCAGGGGACGTCGCAGGAAGTCCTGAAACGCTATGGGGAATTCGTTTCCCGGTTCCAGAAGGTCGGCGAGAAACCGGTGCAGCTGATTCTGTCGCCGCGACTGGCCTGGCAGCTGAAGCTGGAAAACGGGATGTTGGTGGATATGGGGCGGGAGCAGGTCAAAGCGCCGCTGGGTGCGCGCCTGCAACGCTTCCTCGACGTGTATCCGGAGACGGTTGGCAAGCAGGCAACGCGTCCTGCAGTGGTGGATTTGCGGTATCCGAATGGTTTCGCCATGCGAGTGGCTGGCGGGGGGAAGGGAAAGTAAGCATATGAGCAGGGATAACAAGGATCTGGTAGTCGGGCTGGATATCGGGACGTCGAAAATCGTCGCTCTCGTCGCCGAGATCAACCATGAAGGTCATCTTAACGTCATCGGCATGGGGTCGCAGGACTCGCGCGGCCTGAAAAAAGGCGTTGTGGTGAATATTGAAGAGACGGTCCACACGATCAGTCGCGTCGTCCAGGAAGTCGAGTTGATGGCTGACTGCAAGGTCAAGGACGTCTATACCGGCATCGCCGGCAGCCATATCAAGAGCTTCAACTCGAACGGCATGGTGGCGATCAAGGACAAGGAAGTCACCTCCAGCGATGTCGAGCGCGTGATCGAAACCGCCAAGGCCATGCCGATTCCGGCGGATCAGGAAATCCTGCACATCCTTACCCAGGAATTCGTCATCGACGGCCAGGATGGCATTCGGGAGCCAATCGGCATGAGTGGCATGCGCCTGGAAGTGAAGACGCATATCGTCACCGGCGCGGTGTCGGCCGCCCAGAACATCGTCAAGTGTGTGCGCCGCTGCGGTCTCGAAGTGAATGACCTCGTGCTGCAGCCGCTGGCTTCCAGCTACGCCGTGCTCTCCGAGGATGAGAAGGATCTCGGCGTGTGCCTGATCGACATCGGCGGCGGTACGACCGATCTGGCTGTATGGACCCAGGGCGCCATTCGCCATACCTCGGTGATTCCCATCGCTGGCGACCAGATCACCAACGACATCGCCATGGCTCTGCGCACGCCGACACGCGAGGCCGAAGACATCAAGTGCAAGTACGGCTGTGCCTTGTCGCAACTGGCTGATGTTAGCGAAAACCTCGATGTGGCCGGGGTCGACGACCGTCCGAGCCGCAAGCTGAGCCGACGCGCCCTGGCTGACGTCATCCAGCCGCGCGTCGAGGAGCTCTACGAGTTGATCCAGAGCGAGCTGCGCCGTGCCGGTTTCGAGGAGGTTCTGTCATCCGGCATCGTTTTGACCGGCGGCGCCAGCGTCATGCCGGGCATGGTTGAACTGGGTGAGGAAATCTTCCACATGCCGGTTCGCCTCGGCAACCCGAAATACGCCGGCAGTCTCGCCGATGTCGTGCAGAGCCCGCGTTTTTCGACCGCGTTCGGTCTGCTGCTTGAAGCACAGGCCCAGCGCAAACGTGGCCAGAAGATCCAGGAAAAGCAGGGCTTCAAGGATGTCTTCGACGGCATGAAGTCCTGGTTTGCCAAGAATTTTTGATTTGTTTTTGAACAGTTTTTTCAGAGGAGGTAGTCATGTTTGAGATCATCGAGAAAGACGAAGAAATCGGCACCATCATCAAGGTGTTCGGTGTCGGTGGCGCCGGTGGTAATGCCATTGAGCACATGATTCGCGAAGGTGTGAACGGCGTTGAATTCATCGCCGCCAATACCGATGCACAAGCACTCAGCCGCAATGCTGCATCGAGCAAGCTGTCGCTCGGCAAGACCGGTCTCGGCGCCGGTGCCAAGCCGGAGGCCGGCCAGATGGCTGCCGAAGCGCATCGCGACGAAATCCGCGCCTCGCTGGAAGGTGCCCACATGGCCTTCATTACCGCCGGTATGGGCGGTGGCACGGGTACCGGCGCAGCCCCGGTCGTGGCTGAAATTGCCCGCGAAATGGGAATCCTGACTGTCGGCGTGGTGACCAAGCCGTTCAGCTTCGAAGGCGGCAAGCGCATGAAGTCGGCCGAAGCCGGTATTGCAGAATTCTCCAAGCATGTCGATTCGCTGATCGTCATCCTCAACGACAAGCTCATGGAAGTCATGGGTGACGACGCCGATGTCGACGACTGCTTCAAGGCGGCTGACGACGTGCTCAAGAACGCCGTGGGCGGTATCGCCGAAATCATTACCTACCCGGGGCTGGTCAACGTCGACTTCGAAGACGTTCGCACTGTCATGGGGGAAATGGGCCGCGCCATGATGGGCTCCGCTGCTGCTGCCGGTGTCGATCGCGCCCGCATCGCCGCCGAGCAGGCCGTTGCCTCGCCGCTGCTGGAGGGCGTCAATCTGTCCGGCGCCAAGGGTGTGCTGGTTAATATCACCGCCTCCAAGGGCGGCCTGAAGATGCGCGAAGTCAACGAAGTGATGAATACCGTCAAGGCGTTCGCCGCCGAAGACGCCCACATCATTTTCGGCGCGGTTTACGACGAACTGATGGGCGATGCACTGCGTGTCACCGTGGTCGCCACCGGCCTCGGCCAGGCAGCCGCTGCGCGCAGCCGCCAGTCGTTTGAAGTGATCAACACCCCTGTCGTCCAGGCTCAGGCCACCGGTACGCACGATGCAGTGAGCTTCGCCGGCACGCCAGCCATCGACTACAACCAGATCGCCGACGTGCCGACCGTGATGCGCTCCAAGCGCAACGTGACGGTTGAGGCGCTGGCCAACAGCGGTGTCGATCGTTACGACATTCCGGCTTTCCTGCGCAAGCAGGCGGACTGATGTAACAAAGCCTTTCTCTGAAAAAGGGCCGGCGGTGCATTGTGTTACAATGCACCGCTCCCCCAATTATTCAAGCACTTGCATGCTCAAGCAACGTACGCTCAAGACAATCATTCGTGCCTCCGGTGTCGGTCTGCACGGCGGTGTCAAGGTCAATATGGCCCTGCGCCCGGCCGCGCCGAATACCGGGATCGTCTTCCGCCGTGTCGATTTGCCCGAGCCCATGGATATTCCCGCCGCGGCCCTCATGGTCGGCGACACTCGCATGTGCTCCTGTCTGGAAAAAGACGGGGTCAAGGTCGGAACCATTGAACACCTGATGTCGGCCTTTGCCGGGCTTGGCATCGACAATGCCTGGGTTGATCTGGATGCGCCGGAAGTGCCCATCCTCGACGGCTCGGCAGCACCGTTCGTTTTCCTCATCCAGTCCGCCGGTATCGAGGAACAGAACGCCGCCAAGAAATTCATCCGCGTCACCCAGCCCATCGAAGTGCGCGATGGCGACAAGTGGGCGCGTTTCGAGCCATACGATGGCTACAAGCTGGCTTTCTCCATCGTCTTCAATCATCCGGCCATCGACAAATCGGCGCAAAAAGCCGAAATCGATTTCGCAGAACAGTCCTACACCCGTGAAGTCGCACGCGCCCGCACCTTCGGCTTCATGCAGGAAGTCGAATATCTGCGTGAAAATGGCCTTGCGCTGGGCGGTGGCCTGGAAAACGCCATCGTGCTCGACGAGTTCCGCGTCCTCAATCAGGACGGCCTGCGCTATGGCGACGAATTCGTAAAACACAAGATTCTCGATGCCGTGGGTGACCTCTACCTGTTGGGTCATCCCCTGCTTGCCGCCTATGCTTCCCACAAAGGCGGGCATGCCCTGAACAACCAGCTGGCGCGTGCCTTGCTGAGTCATCAGGAATCCTGGGAGCTGGTTACCTTCGAGCAGGCCGACCAGGCGCCGGCCGGTGTGACGCGCTGGCTGAACCAGCCGGCCTGACGACCCATGTGGCTGCTACGTTTGCTTGCAGTCATTGTGGTGGTGGCAATCGGGGCAGGGCTGCTGATCTACGTGATTACCGGCCAGCGAAATTATCTGAATTTTGCCTGGCGGATGTTCCGTTATGGAATCGTCTTTGCCTTGATCGTCTTTGCGCTGATGATAATCGAGCGCGTGGCCCTCATTCCCTGATCAAGGCTCGGGCAAGCAACTGGTTGAGCGCTGTCTTCAGAGGCCCATCCGGCAAATCGGCGCTGGCACAACGAAGAAGGCTTCCTGCCTTGGCGGAAAGCGGCTTCACGGTGGAACCCGTTGATTGGTAAGGTATTTGCCGGGGTTGAACTTTAACCTCGATATCGTTACACTCCGTCCCTCCCTGAGATAACTCGTTGCACAGACGCTGACTCATCTGGCGTAACTTGGCAGCGACTGCACCGTTATCGGTGTGGATAACGAGCTTCCCCGACTTGTAATTGGCAACCCGTGCCGAGTGGCGAAACCCCGCTGGGGCAATCGCTTCGAAGCGTCGAGAGAGCTTGAGCAACAACCTGGCATGGGCCATCAGACGGCTGGCGTTGATGTCGTTGTCGAGATATTGCTCTGGCCCTTTGTACATAGGAGTTTCCGTGCAGATTATTCTGGTTTCGCACCATCTGAAGGCGGCACGAACGATCACCATTATGCCTCGTCACATCGTGATCGGGCTGCTGGCTTTCATGATTCTTCTCCTTTCGACTTCGGCTCTTTTTTCCTGGCTGTCTGTTCATCTGCGCCTGCCGCTGGTCGAAGATTTGATGCTCTCCCTGCAGCATCGTGAAGAGCAGAGAGCCCAGGATCACCTGGCCAACAACCTGCAGTTGATGGCCACGCGTCTTGGTGAGTTGCAGGGCAAGGTTCTTGAGTTGAACATGCTGGGCGAACGACTGTCCGGTCTTGCCGGTGAACCACCGAAAAAGCCCGCGCCCACCGGTAAGGAAGGACAAGGTGGCCCTTATCTGCCCGTGCTGCTGACGACAGAAGAGTTGCAGCGGGAAATCGACCGTCTCGCCGATGAGGTCGAGCGCAAGGCCGATGATCTCTCGGTGCTCGAATCCCGCTTGCTGGAAAAACGGGTTCGTGACCGTCTGCTACCTACGACTTTGCCGGTCAAGGGCGCTGTTCTGGGCTCACTGTTCGGGTTCCGCGAAGACCCGATTAACGGCGTCCGGGCGATACACGAAGGCGTCGACTTCAGGGCTCCGACAGGAACTCCGGTCAATGCAGCAGCGGCGGGTGTTGTTCTGACAGCGACTTATCATCCAGAATTCGGGAACATGATCGATCTCGATCACGGTGATGGGCTGATGTCGCGTTACGCCCACCTCTCGAAAATCGATGTCGTACCGGGGCAAGTCGTGCGACGTGGCGAAGAAATCGGGGCCCTTGGTAACACCGGTCGTTCAACAGGCCCGCACCTGCATTTCGAGGTTCGCATGTGGGGCATCCCCCAGAACCCGACCAATTTCCTGAAAAAGAGTACCGACTCCCTGGCGAAGCTCAAGTAAGGCTGCTGTTACGCTCAGGCAAATAGACGGGCGAGTTCCTCGCCCGGGTCGGGTGCGCGCATGAAGGCTTCGCCAACCAGGAAACAATTGACATTATTTCCACGCATGCGCTCGACGTCGCTGCGCGCGAGGATGCCGCTCTCGGTAACCACGATGCGGTCGTCGGGAATGCGAGACAGCAGATCCAGCGTTGTCTGCAAGGTGACTTCGAACGTGCGCAGGTTGCGATTGTTGATGCCAAGCAACGGTGTCTTCAGTTTTAGGGCTGCATCGAGTTCCTCGCCGTTATGCACCTCGACCAGCACGGCCATGCCGTAGTTCATCGCCAGCTGTTCCAGTGCCTGCATTTCGCCAAGCGTCAATGCGGCGGCAATGAGCAGGATGGCATCTGCGCCCATGGCGCGGGCCTCAGCGACCTGATAGGCGTCGACCATGAAATCCTTGCGCAGCACGGGTAGCGTGCAGGCAGCGCGGGCGGCTTGCAGGTATTCCGGGCAGCCCTGGAAATATTGCCGGTCGGTCAGCACCGACAGACAGGCGGCGCCGTGCGCTTCATAACTGCGAGCGATTTCGGCGGGCTGGAAATCGGCCCGGATGACCCCCTTCGACGGACTGGCCTTCTTGATTTCAGCGATTATTCCCGGTTGACCGTGGGCAAGCTTGTTGCGGATGGCCCCGACAAAATCCCGCGGCGCCGGTTGAGCGGCGGCTTCGGCCTCGACGACGGCGAGCGGTTTAACGGCCAGCGCAGCAGCGATTTCTTCGTGCTTGGTGGCGATGATCTTGTTAAGAATGTCGCTCATTTTGCCGCCAGGCGTTGCGTACATTGGACAAACTGTTCCAGCTTGGCACGCGCCGCACCGCTGGCGATGGCCTCGCGGGCCTTGGTGATGCCGTCGCCGATGCTATCGGCGACATTGGCTACGTAGAGCGCGGCACCGGCGTTCAGGCAGACGATTTCGCGGGCCGGGCCGGGCTCGTTATCGAGAACACCGAGCAACACGCGCCTGGATTCGTCGGCGCTACCGACACGCAGGTTGCGCAGAGATTGCATTTGCAGGCCGTAGTCTTCGGGATGGATTTCGTACTCGCGGATTTCGCCATCGCGCAGTTCGCCCACCATCGTCGCGGCGCCCAGGGAGATTTCGTCGAGGCAATCCTTGCCGTGCACGACCAAGACGCGCTCGGCGCCCAAACGCTGCATGACGCGAACGAGGATACCAACGAGATCGGGGTGGAAGACGCCCATCAGGGTATTCGGTGCGGCAGCCGGGTTGGTCAGCGGACCGAGAATGTTGAAGATGGTGCGCACGCCCATTTCGCGACGAACCGGGGCGACGTGCTTCATGGCGCTGTGGTGGTTCGGCGCGAACATGAAGCCGAAGCCGGTTTCCTCGATGCAGGCTGAAACCTGTTCGGGCGAGAGCATGATGTTGGCGCCGAGTGCCTCGAGCACGTCGGCAGCGCCGGAACTGGACGACACGCTGCGCCCGCCGTGCTTGGCCACCTTGCCGCCGGCGGCGGCGACGACAAAAGCCGAGGTCGACGAGATATTAAAGGTGTGCGCGGCATCGCCGCCGGTGCCCACTACGTCCACGAAATGCTTGTCGTAAGGTACTTTGACCGGCGTCGCCAGTTCGCGCATGACGCTGGCGGCGGCGGCAATCTCGCCGATGGTTTCCTTCTTGACGCGCAGGCCAGTGATGATGGCGGCGATCATGACCGGAGACACCTCGCCGCTCATGATCTGCCGCATCAGCGACACCATTTCGTCGTGGAAGATTTCGCGATGTTCGATAACGCGCTGAAGGGCGGCCTGTGGGGTCATTGCCGTTGTCATTGCTTGTGTTCGTCCAGAAAATTCTTGAGCAGATCGTGACCGCGTTCGGTCAGGATAGATTCAGGGTGGAACTGTACGCCTTCAACGGCCAGCGTCTTGTGGCGCACACCCATGATCTCGCCGTCGTCGGTCCACGCGGTGATTTCAAGGCAATCGGGCAGCGATTCGCGCTCGATGGCCAGCGAGTGGTAACGCGTGCAGGTCAGCGGGTTCGGTAGCCCCCTGAACACGCCGACATCCTTGTGATGCACCGGCGACACCTTGCCGTGCATGAGCTGCTTGGCATGAACGATCTTGCCGCCGAAAGCTTCGCCAATCGACTGATGGCCGAGGCAGACGCCGAGCAGCGGAATCTTGCCGGCAAACTCGCGGATCGCCGCCAGGGAGACCCCGGCCTGCGCCGGCGCACAAGGGCCAGGCGAAATGACCAGATACTCGGGTTGCAGGCGGGCAATCTCGGTGAGGGTGATGGCGTCGTTGCGAAACACCCGCACATCCTGACCGAGCTCGCCAAAATACTGGACGATGTTGTAGGTGAAGCTATCGTAGTTATCGATCATCAGAAGCATATCTGGCATATCCTGTTGATTTTATTGGCTCAT